>CAWAMP010000018.1:0-168706 GCA_963783255.1 uncultured Acidobacteriota bacterium
CATGAAACCAAGCTTTCACGACAAGGCCGCGCTGATGGCGGATTTCGACGCCATCCGCATCAGCCTCGCGTCACCTGAGCGGATTCTCGGCTGGTCGCACGGCGAGGTCACCAAGCCGGAGACGATCAACTACCGGACGTTCAAGCCGGAGCGTGACGGCCTGTTCTGCGCGAAGATCTTCGGGCCGATCACCGACTGGGAGTGCTTGTGCGGCAAGTACAAGCGCATGAAGCACCGCGGCGTCGTGTGCGACAAGTGCGGCGTCGAGGTCACCCAGGCCAAGGTGCGGCGCGAACGCCTCGGGCACATCACCCTGGCGACGCCGGTCAGCCACGTCTGGTTCTTCAAGGGGCTGCCGAGCCGCATCGGCCACCTGCTCGACATCTCGCTGCGCGACCTCGAGCGCATCCTGTACTTCGAGGCCTACGTGGTGGTGGATCCGGGCGACACCGACCTCAAGCCGAACCAGCTGCTGACCGAGGAGCTGTACCGGAAGGCGCGCGAGGACTACGGCGCCGGCGCGTTCAGGGCCCAGATGGGCGCCGAGGCGATCAAGGAACTCCTCAAGCGCGTCGACGTGGAGCAGCTCGCGCTCGAGATGCGCGAGAAGATGCGGAGGGAGACGTCGGCCCAGAAGCAGCTGAAGTACGCCAAGCGGCTGCGCGTGGTCGACTCGTTCCGCAAGTCCACCAACCGGCCGGAGTGGATGATCCTGGACGTGATCCCGGTCATCCCGCCCGAGCTGAGGCCCCTGGTGCCGCTCGACGGCGGCCGGTTCGCGACGTCGGACCTGAACGACCTGTATCGCCGCGTCATCAACCGCAACAACCGGCTGAAGAAGCTGATCGAGCTGAAGGCGCCCGACGTCATCATTCGGAACGAGAAGCGGATCCTGCAGGAGGCGGTGGACGCGCTCTTCGACAACGGGCGGCGCGGCCGCGTGCTGCGCGGCGCGAACAACCGACCGCTCAAGTCGCTGTCCGACACGCTGAAGGGCAAGCAGGGCCGGTTCCGCCAGAACCTGCTCGGCAAGCGCGTCGACTACTCCGGCCGCTCGGTCATCGTCGTCGGGCCCGAGCTCAAGCTGAACCAGTGCGGGCTGCCGAAGAAGATGGCGCTCGAGCTGTTCAAGCCGTTCATCTACAACAAGCTCGAGCAGCGCGGCCTGGTGGCGACCATCAAGCAGGCCAAGGAGATGGTCGAGAAGGCGAGCCCCGAGGTCTGGGACGTCCTCGAGGAGGTCATCCAGGAACACCCGGTGCTGCTCAACCGGGCACCCACGCTGCACCGCCTCGGCATCCAGGCGTTCGAGCCGGTGCTCGTCGAGGGCAAGGCGATCCGGATCCACCCGCTCGTCTGCACGGCGTTCAACGCCGACTTCGACGGCGACCAGATGGCGGTCCACATCCCGCTGTCGCCCGAGGCGCAGATCGAGGCGTCGGTGCTGATGATGTCGACGAACAACATCCTCTCGCCGGCCAACGGCGCGCCCGTCGCCATCCCGTCGCAGGACATCGTCCTCGGCTGCTACTACCTGACCAAGGCCCGGCCGAACGCCAAGGGCGAAGGGCGCGCGTTCAGCAACATCGACGACGTCGTCCTCGCGCTGCAGGCCGGAGAGGTGGAGACGCTCACGCCGATCCGCCTGCGGTACAGCGGGCCGCTGCTGGACCTGGCCGCGCTGCCGCGCGACGACCAGGACGTGCTGCACGCCGAGGTGCAGGTCGTCGACCGGAAGATCATCAACACCACCGTGGGCCGCGTCATTTTCAACGACGCGCTGCCGGAGCAGGTGCCCTACGTGAACGGCCTGCTGAAGCGCAAGGGGCTCCAGCAGCTCGTCAACCGCTGCTACCTCGACTTCGGCCACCAGCTGACGGTCGAGATGCTCGACAGCCTGAAGAACGTCGGGTTCCTCTACGCCACGCGGTCGGGCCTGTCGATCGGCATCGACGACCTGGTCATTCCGAGCGGGAAGGCGGCGCTCGTCGACTCCGCCCGCGACGAGGTGATCAAGGTCGAGCAGCAGTACCTCGAGGGCGCGATCACCAACGGCGAGCGCTACAACAAGGTGATCGCCATCTGGTCCGACGTCACCGAGAAGATCGCCGAAGCGATGTTCAGCGAGATGGGCGAGATGGACACCGAGGGCCGGAGCTTCAACGCGGTCTACATCATGGCCGACTCCGGCGCCCGCGGATCGAAGCAGCAGATCCGCCAGCTGGCCGGCATGCGCGGCCTGATGGCCAAGCCCTCGGGCGAAATCATCGAGACGCCGATCACGTCGAACTTCCGTGAAGGCCTCACGGTGCTGCAGTACTTCATCTCCACGCACGGCGCCCGCAAGGGGCTGGCCGACACGGCGCTGAAGACGGCCGACTCGGGCTACCTCACGCGCCGGCTGGTGGACGTCGCGCAGGACGTGATCATCTCCGAGCCGGACTGCGGCACGCTCGACGGCATCGAGGCCAAGGCGATCATCGAGAGCGGCGAGATCATCGAGGCGCTGCGCGACCGCATCGTCGGCCGCGTGTCGCTCGAGAGGATCGCCGACCCGGTGACGGGCGAGGTGATCGTCGATGCGAACGAGGAGATCACCGAGGACCTCGCGTCGCGCGTCCAGGACGCCGGCGTCGAGAAGGCCAAGATCCGGTCGGTGCTGACCTGCGCCTCGCGGCGCGGCGTGTGCGCGCGGTGCTACGGCCGCGACCTCGCCTCCGGCAAGCTCGTCGAGCTCGGCCAGGCGGTCGGCGTCATCGCCGCCCAGTCGATCGGCGAGCCGGGCACCCAGCTCACGATGCGGACGTTCCACATCGGCGGCACGGCGTCGCGCATCACCGAGCAGTCGACGCAGGAGGCCAAGAAGGCCGGCATCGTCAAGTTCCTCGGGCTGCAGGTCGTCGAGAACAAGGCCGACAAGCGGCTGGTCGTCATGAACCGCACCGGGTCGCTGGTCGTGCAGGACGCCAAGGGGCGCGACCGCGAACGGTTCCCGATCGTCTACGGCGCGCGCCTGAACGTGCGCGACGGCCAGCACGTCGAGGAAGGCCAGGTCCTGGTCGAGTGGGACCCGTACACCTCGTCGATTCTCACCGAAGAGGGCGGCGTCGTCCGGTTCAAGGACATCATCGAAGGCGTGACGGTGCACGAGGACACCGACGAGGTGACCGGCCTGTCGCGCTACATCATCGTCGACTCGCCCGACGAGAAGAAGCAGCCGACGGTCGAGATCCGGAAGGCCGACGGGAAGACGGTCCTGCGCAAGTACCACATGCCCTCGCGCGCCCACCTCATGGTGAGCGACGGCGAGACGGTCGAGGCCGGCCAGTTCCTCGCGAAGATCCCGAGGGAGACGACCAAGACCAAGGACATCACGGGCGGCCTCCCGCGCGTCGTGGAGCTGTTCGAGGCGCGCAAGCCGCGGGACCCGGCGGTGATCAGCGAAATCGACGGCGTCGTCAGGTACGGCCCGACGGTGAAGGGGCTGCGGAAGATCCTCATCGCGCCCGACGAGCCGGGCGCCGAGGAGCGGGAGTACTCCGTGCCGCGCGGCGTCCACGTGAACGTGCAGGAAGGCGAGCACGTGCACGCGGGCGACCCGCTGATGGACGGCCCGCGCAACCCGCACGACATCCTGAGCGTCCTCGGGGAGAAGGAGCTGCAGGCCTACCTGGTCAACGAAATCCAGGAGGTCTACCGGCTGCAGGGCGTGAACATCAACGACAAGCACATCGAGGTCATCTCGCGGCAGATGATGCGGTGGGTGAAGGTCGAGAAGGAGGTCGGCGACACCGAGTTCCTGATCGACGAGCTGGTCGACAAGTTCCGCTTCCTCGAGGAGAACGAGCGCGTGCTCGCCGCCGGCGGGCGTCCGGCCGAGGGCCGGCCGACGTTGCTCGGCATCACCAAGGCGTCGCTGTCCACCGACTCGTTCATCTCGGCGGCGTCGTTCCAGGAGACGACGCGCGTGCTCACCGAGGCGTCGATCTCCGGCAAGGTGGACTACCTGCGCGGTTTGAAGGAGAACGTCACGATGGGCCGGTTGATTCCGGCCGGCACCGGGTTCGACTACTACCGGGGCGTGCGGATTCCGGCCGACGAGCCGCCGCCTCCGCCGCCGCCGACCGAGGAGGAACTCGAGCTCGAGCGCCAGATGGAGTACTTCGTCGAACCCGACGACGGTCCGCTGCCGCGCGGCGTCGACCTCGGCGACTGAAAGGCGGCCGAGACGGCCCAGGGCTCAGGACTTACGGCGGGTAGACAGGACAAGCGACGGGCGGCGGCCTGCAGCGGTCGCCGCCCGTTTTCTGTGTACACCGAGGCGGCGATACGGCTTCCCCTGCTACTGGGTCGTGGGTTCGTAGTGCTCGAGGGGCGGGCCGCCGCGGAGCACGTGCGTGAGGTGGACGGCCTGCCGGAACCGCGCGATGCTCTCCCCGGACGAGACGTGGTGCGCCGCCTGTTCGAGCGTGACCTTCCCGGCGCCGATCGCCCCGACGCCGGCGACGAGGCACGCCCCCTTGTGCCAGCGCAGCATGTCGAGGATCGCCGAGACCGGCGCGTCCCACCGGCACAGGCCCACCCGGGGATTCAGGTAGACCGCTTCCGCGTCGATCGGCTTCACGACTGGATGATCGAGCCGGTCGGCGTAGTCGATCGCGACCGAGTCGGGCCGGACGAGCGCCTCCATGCCGTACCGTTCGGCGAGGACCGCCAGCGACTCGGCGGACGCGAGCGGGCTCTGCGTGATCATGCACGCCTTGTGGTTCGTCTCGCGGTAGAGCGTCTTGTGGAACATCAGTTCCCAGTCGTCGCCCTCGTCCGGTTCGATCGACAGGCGCCGGATCGAGATCTCGTACCCCTCGGGCGCCGCCGCCGTCGGGCAGTAAAGCATCTCGCGCTCGGTGATCTTCTCGCTCATCGACCCCGTCCCATACGGGCAGATTCCCTGGACGAAATTGAAGACCGCCCGCTCGCGGAACGCGCGGATCGTCGCCTCGTCGCGCGTCTCGTACGTCCCGAACTCGCTCGCATCGAACGCCCGGACCGGCAGCGGGAAGAGCGCCGCACCGCCGGCCTCCCGGATGCGGCGCGCGAGTGCGGTCGTGTCGACCCCGCGAAGCCGCGCCGCCTGGAGCAGTTTCGCCGATGCATCGACCACGCCGAGCAGATGGAGGCACTCCTCGAGCGACCCCCGCGCACGAACGGGCCGTGGCCCTTCACGAGCGTCGCCCGCGAGTCGGTGAGGTAGCGCGGAATCCGCACTTCCATCTCCTTCGAGCCCACGGGCTCGAGATAGGTGCCGGACGGGACCCGCTCGAGGATCCAGGCGCCCGTGCGGTCGATCGGGACGAACGGAGAACTCCTCGGTGCCGTTGACCGGTCCCCTTCGTACACGAGGTAGTTTCCGACCTCCTTCGCGTCGAACGACACCGAGATGGCCGAGAGGTAGTGCGCGTGGACCGCCGCCTCGACGCCCGGGATTGCGAGGATCCGGCGGTGAATCGTCGACTCGGTCGACGCCCGCCCGTCGCCCCAGCTGACGCGCGAGAACCGGACGGGGACGATGTCGCTCGGGACGAGCGCGCCGCACTGCGAGCCGGAGGCCGTGATGTGGAAGACGTCCCGTTCGAGCGGATCGCGCAGCGAGAGATTGCCGCTGTGGGTGTTGTTGCCGCTCGTCAGCATGATGGCGCGGCCGGTGTCGCGCATCAGCGGGAAGAGTCCGCTGCGCCGCGCCCGCGGCCTCGCCGGTCACGAGGCCAGCTCCCGCCGGCGCCGCGCAGGGCCTGCCGAGTGTCACGCCCGCCATCCGCTCGAATTCCCCCGGGTCGATGATGGCGCCGAGCCCCAGCTCCTCGATCGACGCGGCGCGCGGCACGCCACGCTCGTCCCAGCCAAGCGACTCGTAGTACTCGGCCCGCATCGTCCGGAACTCCTCTTCGGGGCAGACGGCCGTGCCCTCCTCGATCGCGATCGGTTCCCGAAAGAAGCGCTCGGGCAGCCAGTCGTCCTCCGCGGTGAGGCCGCAGAGCAGGTTGAACAGCCGCTCGAGCGTCAGCACGCGCCGCGAAATCATCTCGAGGTCGCTGGCCTTCATCCCGAGCCCGGTCACGTCGTTCAGCATGTTCGCGTACTCGTCGAGCGTGACCGAGAACCCGGCGAAGGCGCACACCCCCATCACATCGTAGGCGGTGTTCTGATAGGCGAAGTTGCGCGCGACCAGCGCCGCGCCCTCCGACTTGAGCCCGGAGAACTCGCCGTATCCGGCGCAGAACGCAATCGGCGCGGAGTAGCCCCCCTGCAGGTGACAGCCGCCCCGCGCCGTGATCATGTAGGACATCGCCTGGGTCCACGTCGCGCGGGGGTCGTAGGCCGGGATCTCCATCCCCTTCACCGTCATCGCCGCTTCGGGATGGCCGTAGCGTTCGGCGAGGCGCCGAGCCCCTGACGCCAGGGCGCGGCCGAGCGCGCCGTCGCCTCTGGCCATCGCGCGCACGAGCGGCACGAGCGCCCGCGCATTCCCGAACGCCGGGGCGAAGACGCTCCCGTGCGACCCTTCCGTCGCCGCCCCGCAGGCGCGCACGAACTCCGCCGCGTCCGCCATCAGCGCCCGCTCGCCCGCGGTGCGCCCCTCCGCAGGCTTGGCCCGCGCGAGTCCGAAGATCTCCATCAGTGCGGCGATCGTGCCCCCCGCCGAAATCGTGTCGAGGCCGAGCCGGTTGCAGATGTAGTTGGCCTCGGTGATCGGCTCGAGATCGTAGATGTCGAGGTTGGCCCCGAGCATCGCCACGGTCTCGAACTCCGGCCCTTCGCCGCGGCCGACGACCACCCCGCACGCATCGAGGAGCTCGGTGTCGCGCGTGCAGCCGATCGGGCACTGGTAACAGGCCCGGCGCCGGACCTTGATCGCCGGGTGGGAGGCCAGCGCCTCCCCGCCAATCCGCTCGATGCGCTCGACGGCGTGGCAGGTGTCGCGGAAGTTGCAGTGGATCAGCTCGTCGTACTGGGAGAGCATTCCGAGGAGTCCCGCGGTGCCCATCGACGAGAGGATGCCGAACTGCTCGGGCGGCTTCGTGAGCTTGCCGAGCCGCAGCTTCACGTGGGCCTTGTAGACCGAGCCCGAGACGTTCTTCGGGCGAAGCGCCTCCGGCGCCGCGCTCTCGACCGCCACCGACCCCGCGACCGCGATCGCCACCAGATTCTTCGATCCGAAGACCGCTCCGCCGCCTCCACGGCCGAGCGCGCGCCCCTTGTCGTTGATGATCGAGGCGATCCGCGCGAGCCGCCGGCCCGCCGCGCCGACCGTCATGACGCGCACCCCCCGTCCGTACCGGGCCTCGAGAGCGTCGGTGACCGCCTCGACATCGTCGAGGTCCGCCTCGGGAGGCGCGTCGAACCGCACCCCGTCGGCGTCGACGAAGAGGACGACCGGATTCGGTCGAGCGCCCGACCACGACCATCGCGTCGTGCCCCGTCCGCTTGAACTCGACGCCCCACCGGCCGCCGCTGTTGGCCGACCCGATTCCGCCGGTGAGCGGTGACCTGAAGTTGGCGTGGAAGCGGGCGCTCGTCGGGATCGACGTCCCGTTGGCGGGCGAGGTCGCCAGCACCAGCGGGTTCTCCGGCGCGAGCGGGTCGACGGCGCGGAACGGGTTCGGGTGGCCGTTGCGAAGGTTCAGGAACCGCTCGACGAGGAGCGCGGTCCCGAGACCTCTCCCTCCCACGAAGAGCTCGGCGAGGCGCTCGTCGAGCGCGAGCGCTCGTGCGGAGCGCCTGTCGAGGTCCACCTCGAGCATGCGCCCCATGGTTCCTCGGGGAAGCGGGCTCATCGAGGGGATTCTAGTTCCGAGCGAGGGCCCAGGACAAGCCGGCGCGCACCGGAACCGCCTTCTTCGTGTAGCATTGAACCCAGCCCATGTCACCTCGCGTCACCGGCAAGCAACCCAACTCGAAGATGTGCCTCGTCTGCGGCCTGAAGAACGGCAGCGGTCTCCATGCCTCGTTCTACGAGGTGGCCGGCGGCGAACTTGTCGCCCGGTTCACGCCCCGCGATGAGCACCAGAGCTATCCGGGGCGGCTGCACGGCGGTATGGTGACGGCCATCCTCGACGAGACGATCGGCCGCGCCGTGATGATCGGGGGCGGCGAGGACGTGTGGGGCGTCACCGTCGAATTCACGACCCGGTTCAAGAAGCCGGTCCCGCTCGGCGTCGAACTGACGGTCGTGGGGCGGATCGTCAGGGAAGAGGGGCGTATCTTCGAAGGCACCGGCGAGCTTCTGCTGCCCGGTGGCGAGGTGGCCGCGACCGGTGCCGGCAAGTACATGCGGCTCCCGATCGGACGCATTGCCGACTTCGACGCCGCCGCCCAGGAGTGGCGCGTCAACGCGCTGCCCACCGACCCGCAGGAAATCACCCTCCCGTAGGGCCACCGCGCGCCCGGACCGGCGCAGGAGCCGTGCAGCGAGCGACGGCGGCGCGGTTCCGAGGCCGGCTTCGATGGCCGGTTCGCCGCCGCTTCCGACCTGTGGCACAATGTGCCAGGCACCAACAGGCACCCCCCGGTTGAAGACCGTGCCCCGCCGGCGGGCGTCCCGTCCGCGGTGGCCTGGATGGCCTGCCATGCTTCGAGCACACGGCATTTCGGACCCCGGGACCACGCGGAAGACGAACGAGGACTACCTGTTCGCCGACGAGAGCCTGGGGTTGTTCGTGGTCGCCGACGGCATGGGAGGCCACGCCGCCGGCGAGGTTGCGTCGCGGCTTGCCGTCGAGGCGGTCGAGGGCTTCATCCGCCGCTCGCAGGCCGACCAGGAGTTCTCCTGGCCCTACGGGATCGACTCCAGCCTCAGCTACGACGGCAACCGGCTCCGCACGGCGATCAGCCTGGCGAACCGGCGCGTGTTCAGGGCCGCCGAGGCTCACGACGACTACACGGGCATGGGCAGCACGGTGGTCGCGGCACTGGTCGCCGGCCGCCGGCTATCGGTCGGAAGCGTCGGGGACAGCCGGCTGTACGTCTGGTCCGGTTCCGCGCTCACGCTGCTGACCGAAGACGACACCTGGATTGGGATGCTGCGTGCGCAGAACGCGGCGATCGACCCGGCGGTGCTCGCGCGCCACCCGATGCGCCACGTGCTGACCAACGTGCTCGGCGCGCGCGAGGAATCCTCGGTGCGGGTGACAGAGCGCGACCTGCTCGACGGCGACGTCCTCCTGCTCTGCTCCGACGGTCTCCACGGGCCGGTCCCCGAGGACGTGATCGCCGGGTGCCTGCTCGCGGCCGCAGACCTGCCGCAGGCGGCCCGCAGTCTCGTCCAGGAGGCGCTCAACCGTGGCGGACGCGACAACGTGACGGTTCTTCTCGTCGCAACGGGTGGCGACAGATGAGCGCCGCAGACGTGAGTCGTCCAGCCGCCGACGGCGCGCTTCCGACCCGGATCGGGCGCTACCAGATTGTCGACCGCATCGGCAAGGGCGCGATGGGCGTCGTTTATCGCGCGCGCGACGAGCAGCTCGACCGCACGGTGGCCGTGAAGGTGCTGATGACCGACTTCGCGGAGGAGCCGGACGTGCGGGCCCGCTTCTACCGCGAGGCGCAGTCGGCCGGGCGACTGCTCCATCGGAACATCATCACGATCCTGGACCTCGGAGACGATCGCGGGCGCGCCTACATCGTGATGGAGCTGCTCTCCGGCACGACGCTGACCGAGTACATGGCCCTCCCGGAGGCGGCCGATCTCGAGCCGAAGATCGACCTGATGGCGCAGGTCTGCGAAGGACTCGGCGCGGCCCACGCGGCGGGAATCATCCACCGGGACATCAAGCCGGGCAACCTGTACGTCCTGAACGACGGCGGCCTGAAAATCCTGGATTTCGGCGTCGCCCGCCTGGTGACGTCGAGCATGACCGTCCGCGGACACATCATCGGGACGCCGAGCTACATGTCGCCGGAGCAGGCCACGGGCCGGGACATCGACCACCGGTCCGACATCTTCTCTGCCGGCGGCGTCTTCTACTGGATGCTCTCCGGGCGGAAGCCGTTCGCGGCGGCCGACCTGCCCTCGGTTCTCCGCAAGGTCCAGTTCGAGGACCCCCCGCCGCTCCGCGAACAGGAGGCGCCGGCCCCGCTGGCGAGGATCGTGTTCCGCGCCCTGGCGAAGGACCCCGGCCTGCGCTACCAGCGCATCTCGGACATGGCCGGCGACCTGCAGCGGTTCAAGCGGCAGCTCGAGGCCGACGCCCTTCGCCTTGGCGGGCTGGCGCAGGGGCACGTCGGCGCCATCCGGGCGCTCGCGGGAGAGACCGCCCGCCTCGCCGCACGGCTGGGAACCCCGGGCCCGTCGGAGGCCGACCCGCTGGCTTCTCTGCCGGCACGGTACCCGATTCTGGCCGGGCGCGGGCTGGGTTCGCTCGGGACGCTGTCGTACCCTCACGCGGTCACGACCGAGATCCTGCGCGATCTGGAGCGCATCCGGGCGTCCCTGGAGGTCGATCAGGCCGCGCTCCGGACGGCGGCCGAGGCACTCGAGACGGGCGACGCGCTGCTCTCGTCCGGCGACCCCGGGCACGCCTTCGAACAGTTTCAGGTAGCGCTCGCGACCTGCCAGACTGCGGCGGCCGCGGCGGCGGGAGCCGAGCGCTGCCGGCGCGTGCTGACCGAGCGGGCGACCTCCGCGGTTCAAGCCCGCGCGCCTGTGACGGCCGCCGAGACGGCGGCCGGCTCGGTGGTGATCGTCCGGACCGAGCCCGTCCCCTCACCTGTCGCGCCGCCGGCCGATTCGAACGATGGCGCCGACCGGCGGGCCGTCCGCGTCCGGCAGGCCCTGTCGCTCGCACGGGAAGCGCGACGGCTCGAGCGCGCGGCGTGGCTCCGCCTGATCGTGGCGCGCTTCTCGATTCGGCTTGGCCGGTTTCGCCGCGCGTACGACGCCGCCACGGAAGCCCTTGCACTGGTGCCGGGCAGCCCGCATGCCGTCGCGCTCCGCGCCGCAGCCGCGGCGGCCCTGGGCATCGACGAGAACGGGGCCGACGACCCGACGCTGAGCGACCCCGGGGAATTTGGCGCGACCGGTTCGGCGTCCGATGAAGAAACGGTGCTGGCCGGCACCAGCAGTCCGGGCCGCGCCCCGCGGTGAGCCAGTCGATATGAGCAGGCGGTTGCTGATTCGCGATCAGCGAGGCGAGCGCGAACGCCTTCTGGTCGGGACGATGACAGTCGGCCGGGACGCCCGCTGTGACATCAGCGAGGCGGACCCGCTGCTCTCGCGGCGGCACGCCGAGTTCGTCTGCCGCCCCGACTCGCTCCTCGTCCGCGATCTCAACAGCCGCAACGGCATCGCGGTCAACGGCGTGAAGGTCCAGGAAGCGGTGCTCCGGCCCGGCGACGTGGTCAAGATTGCCAAGCTGATCATGACCTACCTGGGCGACACCGACTCGGCCCGGCCGTCGTCGATCTCGGCGGCGGTCGACGGAGCCCCGGCCCGCCTGAGAGCGGCGAGAACGGAGAAGTTCGTCCCGGATGGCGGAGCGGGCACGGGCGTTCCCGGCCCGGACCCCCAGGACGAGCGGACCAGGGTCGTCCCGCGCCTCGGCGCGCAGCACACCGCGCCGCCGGACCAGGTGGCCGTGGCGCGCATGACCCCATCCACCGCGGTGCCGTCGGCCGAGCGTCAGTCGTGGGTAGCGCCGCAGACCGACTCCGACAGCACCCGCCCGATGATCCGGGAGAGCGAAGTCAGGACGGCGACCCCCGTTCTGCCTTCGTCCGCTCGCGTCGCGGCGCCTCCGCCGGCGGCCAGGCCGTCGGTTGAAAGGCCTCCGGTCGCGGTGACGCTGCCCGCGGACACCCCGCTGGAGGACTGGTCGCTCGAACTTCGGCCGCCGCAGGTCGAACGCCGGTCTCCCCGCGGGGAAGCGCCCCGCCGGGCGGTCACACCGGCCGACGTCGACACGTCGGCGAGCGCCGGAGCACCCGCGCCTCTGTCCGGCGGTCTTCTGCTGCTCGGGTGCCTCTCTCTGGCGACCGTCGCGTTCGCGCTGGCCGCCGTGCCGGCGCTGCTCTGGCACGGGCGGATCGTCGACTCGGCAGCGACGGCACAGGCGCGCATCGTCGTGCGCGGGTTTGCCGCCGAAGCCGGCTCTGCGCTCCAGTGGCGCGGAGCTGCCGGGCTCGGCCCTGTGGCGGAACGCGTGCGCGAGGCGGACGGCGTCGTCTCCGCCGTGGTGATGTGGGCCGACGGTCGCGTGGCGGCTTCGGCAAACCCGGAGGCGCGGCGGGTCGACCTGATACCCGGGTTGAAACTGCGGCCGGACGCCGTCCGGGAGGTGCGCTCGGCCTCGCGTGACGGCTTCATCGACGCCGCCGCTCCGGTTCGGACGTCCGACGGGGCGCGCGCGGCCGTGGCCTGGGTGACGGTCCGCCGCGCCCCATCGGTCCCTCTCGGCATCTTGATCTTCGTCCTCGGCCCGTCGCTGCTCGTGGCGCTGCTGGCAGGCTCGCTGTTCGCGTGGTGGCTGCAGCGATTTACGACCGGGGCACGACCCGTCGCGCGGTAGGTTGTCGGGCGCGCGGGTCGCCGCGTTCGACCGGCGGCTGATGCTGTCCGGGATTGCTGGAGGGCATCGTGGCGAGACTCGTCATCTTCAGCAGCGGCGTCGTCAACCACACCGTGGAGCTGACCGGTCAGAACGTGCGGATCGGCCGCGCCGAGGAGAACGACGTCGTCCTCGCCGATCCCGATCTTGTCGTGTCGCGATTCCACGCCGAGCTTCGCCACGAGGACGGGCGCTACATTCTCCTCGATCTGAATAGCGCGAACGGCACATGGGTCTTCGACCACCGGATCCAGCGGGTCGTCCTCGACGCCGGGATGGTCGCCGAGATCGGCAGCTACCGCCTGGCGCTCGAAACCGGCGCCGAAGCCACCACGGCTCCGCCGCGTTCCCGCTTCGAAGGCCCGGCGACGCCTGCGGCGACCACGCCCGTCGAGCCCCCGGTGGTCCGCGCAGCCGTTGCCGCCGATATACAGAAGGTGGCGGCGTCCGAGGTGTCGACGCCGCCCGACAATCGACTCAACTGAAAGGGAGGCGGCGACGGGCTGCCGGCCGGGTCACAAGCATGGCGCCAGACCTCGGGAACATCGATGTGAGCCTGCTCGACACGCTCGCCAGGCTCGAAGCCGATCAACGCTCAGTCCGTGCCTTGTCCGAAAGAGCGGCATGGCACCGCGACAAGGTATTCGAGGTCTATTCGCGTGTCGTCCGCGATTACGCGGCACGCGTCGCTGCCTTCGAGGACCAGGCGGGCGTGGTGCGCCAGCGGGTCCGTGAGGACCTCCGAGCGCTCGACGCGCTCTACGACCGCTGTCGCGACGCCGTGGACCAGGCCAGGGTGGACCTCCAGGAGAGCGAGTTCCGCCGCGAGATCGGCGAATTCACGCGCGAGGACTTCCTGAAGCGCCAGGAGGCGGCCGAGCGCACCATCACCGATCGGGAGCAGGAGTTCGAGAGTGTCAAGGCGCTGAGGCTCCGGTATCTCGCACTGCTGCCGGGCGAGCCGGAGGTGCCCGCTCCGCACGGGCCGCCGCCGCCCGCGCCCGCTGCCCCCGCGGTGACCGCGCCGCCGGCGCCGTCGAGCGCGGCACCCGCTCCGGCCGCCACGCTCGTGCCGGGCCAGCCAGTCCCGCCCGACGAGGCGGCCACCGGCTTCTTCTCGCCGCCGTCGGCTGCAGGGACCCAGGCCGTGTCGCCCGGTTCGCCAGTCGACCCGAACGACGCGCTCGGCACGGTCGCCGTATCGTCGGCGTTGTTGATCGAGGACCGAAGCGGCCAGCCCGGCGCGCACCATCGCCTGGGTGTGCTGACGACAATCGGCCGGACGCCGGACAACCATATCGTGGTGCCGGTCCGGGAGGTCTCTCGTCGCCATGCCGAGATCGCGCTGACCGAGTTCGGATACGTCCTGAAGGACCTCGGGTCACCAAACGGCACCTTCGTGAACGGGGAGCGCGTCGCCGAGCACCGCCTGCAGGACGAGGACCGGATCGCGATGGGCGGACAGGTGTTCGTGTTCAGGACGCGGTAGGCCATCGGGGCCGCAGGATGGTGAACCGGCCGGCTTCTTTGTAGTAGACTCGCCACCAACCGCGGCGGTCCTCTCGGAAACGGTGTCCACATGCTCGAAGCGATTGCGGTCTCTGACCAGGGCCTCGTTCGAAAAGGGAACGAGGACGGGTACATCTGCAACGAAGCGTTGCAGTTGTTCGTGGTCGCCGACGGGATGGGGGGGCACTCGGCCGGCGAGGTCGCCTCGCGCCTCGCCATCGAGACGGTCGAGGGCTTCATCCGTCGGTCTCACGACGACTCCGACTTCTCGTGGCCCTACGGGATCGACCCGCAGCTGACGGTGGGAGGCAACCGCCTGCGCACGGCGGTCCACCTGGCGAACCGCCGCGTCTTCCGAGCCGCGGAGAGCTGCGACGACTACACGGGGATGGGGACCACCCTCACCGGCTTCCTGATCAGCGGCGATCGCGTCGGCTACGGGCACGTCGGCGACAGCCGGCTTTACGCCCTCGAAGGCGACCTGTTCCGGCAGGTCACCCGCGACGATACCTGGATTGCGACGATTCTCGCGAACGACCCGTCGATGACGCCGGCTGACGTGGCGCGGCACCCGATGCGCCACGTGCTGACCAACGTCCTGGGCGCGCGCGAGCAGATCGAGATGCAGCTGGGCGAGTTCCCGCTGGTGCCGGGAACGCTGTTCCTCCTCTGCAGCGACGGGCTCTACGGAATGCTCAAAGAGGACGGCATCGAACGCGTGATGAGAGCGGGCGGCCCGCTGGCCGCGATGGCGACCGCCCTCGTCCAGGCGGCCTTGGACGGCGGCGGCCACGACAACATCACCGTGGTCCTGGTGCGGGACGGCGAGAATGGCGCCGGGCCCGGGAGCGCGGCGGACAATGAGGCTTCCACGTGCCCACGCTGATCATCCTTCGCGGCAGCGCGCCCGACCGTGAAATCGAGCTCGGAGCGCACACGCTCCGAATCGGCCGCGGCGATCAGAACGACGTCGTGCTTCCCGACCCCGGCAAGTCCGTGTCCCGGTTCCATGCCGAACTGCGCGCTGAACAGGGAGCCTTCGTCGTCGTCGACCTGAACAGCCAGAACGGAGTCTGGGTGGGTGGGCGCCGCGTGCCGCAGGTCACGCTCGAGCCCGGCGTGCCGGTGGCGCTGGGGACCTATCAGATCGTCCTGAAGCCGGAGCGGCCGGCGACGCCCTCGAGCTCGGATGCCACGGTCCTGGTGTCGCAAGCCGCGGCCGGGCCGACGAGTTCGGCCACGATGGTCGCGCCGCTTCCGGCGGCGGCCGCGACACCGGTTTCGCCGCGGACTCCGCCGGCCCAGCCGCCGCCGCCCCGGATACCGGCGGCGACGACGGCCGCTCCCAAGCCCGCGCCTCGGCCCGCGGCCCCGGCAAGGCCTGCGGCGCCGGTGAGGCCGACGAAGCCGGCCAGTCAGGGCGGCAGGGGCATCATGAAGTGGCTGCTCATCGGCGGGTCCGCCGTGCTGGTTCTGGCCGCAGCGATCGCCGCAGGTACCTGCTGATGCCGGTCGGCAGCCCTCGTTCGGAGTCGACGGCGGGCGCGCCGGCTGAGGCGCCAGCGCCAACGACGGCCGTGCCGCCGCCCGCCGCCGCACCGTTTGAGCCGCCGCCCGCCGCCACGCCTGTCGAGCCGCCGCCCTCGCCGCCCGTCGAGCCGCCGGCTCCGGTGGTGTCCCGCCCCCCCGTGGCCCCGCCGCCAGCCGTGACGCGAGCGGCGCCGCCGCCCGAGGCGAGGCCGGTCGTCCCGCCGCCGGCGGCGAAGCCCGCTGCCACGCCGCAGCGGCAGCAGCCGGGCGGCCGCCGCGGCGCCCAGGGGACACCCGTCGAGACGACGACAAAAGGGCCGAACCTCGCCTTGGCACTCGAGGAGGCACGGGGGGCGATGAACAGGGGCGACCTTCCGGCCGCCATCGCCGGATTCGAGTCGATTCTCTCGGTGGACCCGATGTACCCGAAGGCCGCGGATCTGCTGGAGGCCGCGCGGAACGGCGCAAAGAACGCCGCGCGGGCTGCGGTCGAGGCGGGCACCAAGGCCGAGGCCGACCGCGACTACCCTGAGGCGGAAAGACAGTACCAGCGTGCACTCCAGGCCGACCCGCAGTCCGTGGCGGCCCAGGACGCCTTGCGCCGCGTCCAGGCCCGCATGCTGACCGAGGGTGAGGACGCCTTCAAGCGTGCCAGGCAGTACGACGCGCTCGGGAGGGTGCAGGAGGCGATCCCGATGTACGAGAAGGCCATCCAGCTGCTGTCCTCCGACCACCCGAGTGCGAAGGTCGCGCGCGAGCGGCTGGCGGCGCTGAAAGGCGGGGTGTAGAGATGCGGAGACCCGTCGCCGGCGGATGCGGATTCGTCATCATCGTCTGGACGCTGGCAGGGAGTCTGGCGGCGGCGCCGCCGGAACCCCAGCGGTCGCGGCCGACCGTCGCCGCGCCGGGGACGGACCCGTGGGTGACGCGCACCACGAAGATACAGTTCCAGCCGCAGCGTGCCGCCGACGCTCCGCTGCAGGTGGACCTCCCGACGAGGGACTGGATGGTGTTGCCGTCGGGCGGCGCGCTGGTGATGGCTGCGGCGACCCGGAAGGGCGACGCCGTCGTGCTGATCGAGCGCTCGACGTTGCTTCAGGCGCTGGATCCGTCCGACATCACCGAACTGTTCGCGCAGATTGAGACCGAGGAAATCAAGGCAGCGCAGCCGAAGGCCGCGGACTTTCAATCGAAGGTCCTCGACCTGGGCGCGCGTCGGTTGGTGGCGGTACAATACAGTCGTCCCGGTGTGCTCGGGAGCGAACGGGTCCGGCAGTACCTCGGTCCCGGTCGGCATGCGCCGCTACCGAGTGATTTGCATCAGCAGCGCCCCGCGATTCGCCGTCTACGACCCGGTGTTCTCACATGTCGCGGCATCGCTCGTGGTGACGGAATAGGGACCAGGTGACGCAACCGACGAAGATCGGCCGCTACGAGGTCATCGAGCGCGTGGGACGCGGTGGTATGGGCGCCGTCTACCTCGGCCGCGACACGGTGCTCGAGCGGGAAGTGGCCATCAAGGTCATGTCCGCCGATTTCGCCGCCGACGACACGTCGCGCCCGCGCTTCTACCGCGAGGCCCGCGCGGCCGCCAAGCTCCAGCACCGCAACATCGTCACGATCTTCGAGTTCGGCGAGGAAGACGACACGCCGTTCATCGTGATGGAGTTCCTCAGGGGCCAGGATCTCTCCAAGAGGATGCGGGCCGAGCCGCCTCTCACGCTCGAGCAGAAGGTCGAGATCATCGCCGAGCTCTGCACCGGCCTGCATTTCGCGCACGAGCAGGGCGTCATCCACCGGGACGTCAAGCCCGCCAACATCTGGCTCGTACCCGACGGGTCGGTGAAGCTGCTCGATTTCGGCATCGCCAAGTTCTCGTCGTCCACGATGACGCGGCAGGGGGCGGTCCTCGGCAGCATCTCCTACATGTCTCCCGAGCAGGTGAGCGGCCTCGATGTCGACGGCCGCGCCGACGTGTTCTCGGCCGGCGTCGTCCTGTTCGAACTGCTGACCGGGAAGAAACCGTTCGCCGGCGAGTCGCCGACCGCCGTGCTCGCACGGATCATGGACGACGAGCCGGCGCGCGCCGCCGACCTGCCCGCGGAGATCCCGAGGCCCCTGGTCGCGGCGGTGCTCAAGGCCCTGCAGAAGGACCGCGAGAAGCGGTACCGTCACGCCGCCGACTTCGGGGCCGACCTGCGGCTCGTCCGGACGGCCGTGGCGGCGTCCGCAGGGCAGGCTGCTGCCGAGGCCGACCAGCTCGAAACGATGGTGACCGATGACGGCCACCTCGCGGGGTCGATCAGCGTGCAGCGGACCGCGACGCTCGAAGCGCCGCCGGACGTCGACGCCGAGCCCGGAAAGCGGCGCTGGCTCGTGCCGGCCGTGGCCGTGATCGCCCTGGCGACGGCCGTTGGGGGCTGGCTCGCGTTCAGCCGGCCCGCGCCGCCCCCGAGGGTGGCTGTCACGATCACATCCGACCCGGCCGGGGCCGAACTCGCCGTCGACGGCGTAGGAACGGGCCGCGTGACGCCGACCGAGATCCAGGTCGACGTCGGCGCGGCATCCCTGCCGAGCGTGACGTTGACGAGCGCGACGCACAAGCCGGTCACCGCCCGCTTGACGTCGGCCGACGTGGAGAAGCGCAGCCTGCTGCTGCGCCTGGAGGCCCTGCCGCCACCGCCCAAGCCGCAGGCCCAGGTCCAGCCGGCCCCGCCTCCGCCAGAGGTCTTGACGAAGGTGGCGATGGCGGGCGAGTACCCGTTCGAAGTCCTCGATGGGAGCCGGGTGATCTCGGCCTCGGCCACCACGCACGCGTTCACGGTGAAGGGGAAGCCCCGGCTGCGGATCCGCAACCCGGACTACTTCCTGGATCAACCGGTGCAGACGGACGGGGCGAAGTCGTTCGAGTGGACGGCGCCCGGCCTCGGCAAGTTGTTCCTGAGAGCCCGCGAGCGGTGCACGGTGACGGTTGCCGGCAGGAACCTCGGGGAGCCTCCCATCCAGGAGACGATGGCGGCGGGCACGTATACGGCGGAGGTCGCCTGCGACGGGCAGGTGAAGCGCCAGACGTTCTCGATTGCCGCGGGAGAAACCAGCAAGGTCGCGGTCACGAAATGAACGACGACATGAGGAAGGCACGCATCCGTGTGGGGGCGATCGCGATCGTCCTCGTTCTGGTCGTCGGCGCAATGCTGGCGGGAGCACAGGACCCGGCGACCGAAGGCGCCGCGCGACGACGCTACGAGAGCGGTCTGACGTTCCTTGCCGAGAAGAAGTACTCCGAGGCGCTGAAGGACTTCCAGGCGGTGGTCGATTCCTACCAGCAGAGTCGCGTGGCCGATGCCGCCCTGCTGCGGATTGCGGAATACCAGCTGGACGTGGCCGGCGACACGGCGGCCGCGCAGGCGGCCAGCGACCTGCTGCAGAAGAGATACGGGAACTCCGAGAGCGGGCCGATGGGGCTCGTGCTGGCCGGCCGCATCATTCTGGCGAGAAGCCGCGTGACCGCCGAGGTGGAGTCCGCCATCGCGAGCTATGATCGCGTCCCGCGCCTCTTCCCGGGTTCCGATGCGGTGCCGGCGTCGATGTACTACGCGGGCGAGGCGCTGCGTCTCACGCACCGCGACGCCGAGGCCGCAGTCCGCTTCCGCCAGGTGTCGACCGACTACCCGGAATCGGAATGGGCCCGCCGCGCGCTGCTCAGTGAGGCGCGCTGCCTCGTGCTGACGGGGAAGGCGCCCCGCGCGATGGAACTGCTCCAGCGCGTCCGTCAGCGGTTTCCGAAGACGCCGGAGGCAGTGACCGCGGTCGAATGGAACACGATCCTGTACCGCCTCTATCTCCGCGCGCCCGCTCAGCAGGCGTTCCAGTTCGCGGCCCAGCGGACGATTGCCGGACCGGGGGGCCGGGTGAAGAACGTGCAGGCCATGGCGATCGGGGCGAACGGCCACCTCTATGCCTCGAACAAGGACGCCGTCCTGGTGTTCGACCTGGCCGGCAAGCCGGCCGGCACGATGGCGGCGAGCGATGCCCGGGCGATCGCCTTCGACCGGTCCGGGAACCCCACGTTCGTGTGCCGCGAAGGGGTCGTCGGGCAGGATGGCGCGCTTCGCGCGCTCTCGGTGCCGAAACAGGACGGTACGCCGCGGACGCTCGGCGACATCACGTCCGGCGTGGTCACCTCGATGGGTGACCTGCTGGTTGTGGACTCGAACGCCAAGAACATCGCGCGGTTCGCACACGCGGGCAAGTTCGCCGCGCCGTTCGCACCGGTGTTCCCGTTCCGGCTCGCCGTCGACGTCACCGACCGGGTCGTGTCGCTCGACGAGAGCGGCAATGGCCTGTCGCTGCTCGAGCACGACGGCCGCCCCCGCGCGACCGTTCCGCCGCGCGGCCAGGGCTACGAGTTCGACCGGCCCATGGACCTGGCCGTCGACCCGCTGGGCCACATCTACGTGCTCGATCGCAACAAGGCCACCGTCTTCGTGTTCGCACAGGGTCCGCAGCCGAGGCTCCTCTCCGCCTTCAGCATTCCCGCGAAGTCGCCGGGGTCCTTCCGCAAGGCCGTGTGTTTCGCGCTCGACTCCGCCGGGCGGTTGTACATCTACGACGACGATGTCGAGAAGATCCAGGTGTACCAGTGATTCGGTGCCTGTCCTGACCCGGAGCCCGCGATGACGCTCCTCCGAACCGCCCGTCTGCCGAGCCTGCTCTGTGCGGCCGTCTGTGCCGTGGCCGTGTGCGCCAATGCCCAGGCCCCGTCGCCGGAAGCCCAGCTGGCCCAGGCCAGGTCGCAGTTCGAGGCCGGGGACTACGAACCGGCCATCGCGACGCTCGACCCGTTGATCGCCGCTCTCGAGCCGCTGGCGGCCAAGGACACGGTCGCGATGCGCCTGCTGCCGGCTGCCTACGAGCTGCGCGCGCGGACCCGGTTCCAGCTCGGGAGCACCGACGGGGCGGGCGCCGACTTCCGCGCCCTGCTGAGGCTCTCCCCGGCCTTCGCGTTCACCGACAAGGTGTCGCAGAAGGTCGCGAAGATCCTCGACGACATCCGGAAGACCGCCGTCGGGAGCATCGTCCTCAACCTGTCCCCTGTCGATGCGGAGCTGGAGCTGGACGGCCAGCCGTTCACCGCGGCCGCCGGACAGATCGCGCTGGCCGTCGGGCCGCACACCCTCAGCGGCCGGCGATCGGGGTGCCGATCGGCGAGCCAGACGTTCACGGTCATGCCCGCCGCATCGACGGAAGTGGTCCTCACGCTCGAGCGCGTCTCCGCCACGGTCTTCCTCGTGACGTCCCCGCCGGGTGCCGAGGTGTCGGTGAACGGCGTGTCGCGCGGCCGTACCGAGGCGGGGCCGCAGCCTCCGCGTTGGGCCGAGCCGATTGCGAGCCTCGGCGTCGCGGCCGGCGCCGTCTCGAAGCCGTTCGTCGTCGACGACCTCGGGCTGGGGTCGCACACGTTCGAGTTCTCTCGCGGCTGCCACGTCAGCATCGAGCTGCGGGCGGAGATCACCAAGCTCACGGACCTGTATCTCGCCCCGGTCAAGCTCGCGAAGGCCGTCGCATCGGTCTACGTCGACGCCCCGGGGTCCGGCGCCGTCGTGGTGCTCGACGGCGAGCCCCGCGGGTCGGTGCCCCAGCAGATCGATGACATTTGCGAGGGCAGCCACGTCGTCGAGCTGCGGTCGCCGCTCGGCCGGTACGTCGAGCGCCTGAATACCCGCGCCGGCGACAAGCTCAACGTGCAGGGGGTGCTCAAGCCGGCCGTCGCGCTGCTCGCGGTGACCGGGCTCCCGAAGGAGTACCGCGGGAGCGACCTGCGGCTCGAGCTCGAGCGGCGCTTTGCGGCGGCGAAATCGATCGCGGTTTTCGGGCCGCCCCAGGAGAAGGTCCAGCAGGCGCTGAACGCCGAGCGGCTTGGCGCCGGCTGGCTGGCGTTCGACCGGTGGCGCGGCCCGCTCGGCGACACCGCCGCGGCCATCACCCCGTCGGCTCGCCTGGAGATCGCCAGCAAGCTGTCCCGGGCGCTCGAGGTCCAGGGCGTTGCCGAACTCACGGTGCGGCCCGGCGGCGACCGATCGCAGTTCCTGTTGAGCATCCTCGCCGCGGGCAGTTCGATCCCGGACGTGCTCGAGGTGGTCCCGGACAACCCGGCGTCGGTCAACGGCGTCATCGCGCGGCTCGACCAGGTGCCGGCCATGCACCGTCCGACCGCAGGGCTGACCGTCGCGGACGTGCTCGACGTGGCCGGCGCGGTGGTGGTGAGCGTCGATGCCGCGGGGGCGGCCGCGAAGGCGGGCCTCGCTCCGGGCGACGTGATCGTGAGGGCCGACGGCCGGCCGGTCGGTGACGGCAGCAGCTTCACGGCTGCGATTGCCGCGCACAAGGCGAACGACAGCGTGCCCATCGAGGTTCAGGGCAGGTCCGGGGCCGTCCGGTCGGCCACGCTGACGACCTCGATGACGCCGCGCCTCGTGGCGATGTCCGATCAGTCGCTGCTGTTCAACAACCTGGTCATCGTGCTGCGCACGCGGCTCGCGCAGTCGGCCGCCGGTGGCGCCCCCGACCCGGTGATCCGGCTGAACCTCGCAGTGGCGTTGATGCGCCTCGGGAACTACCAGGACGCGAGGGCCGAGCTGTCGAAGGTCCAGCTGGCGGCGGGCCCCGGCGTGTCGAACGGAACCGTCCAGTTTCTGCTGGGGATGTGCCACGAGGCGCTCGGACAGGTGGCCGAGGCCGAGCAGGCGTGGCGCGCTGCCGCGACCGACGCCGACAGCCTGCTGACCGAGGACGGTCCGTTCATCAGGGAGCTGGCGGAGACGAGACTCGCCGGCATTCGGAAGTAGCGGCCGGGGGCCGCCAGGCCCCGCGTCTTGAGGGCTCTTCCGGAGGGCCCTTGCATCCAGGAAACGGCCGTGCTATATTCGTCAGGTTCTCCGGTGCTAGGAAGCCCTATCTAGCACATGGACCGCACGAAGCGGGAGAGCACGGACAGGGAACGCGGTGTCCGATGCGCCCCTTCCAATCGAGGTTCAGGTCGTTTGCGAGGCGGCCGCGAACCTGCGACGCGACAACAATCTCTATAGGGTAACCGTCCCGGGTGCCAAGCGCCGGCAGGAGAATGCCGGCAGCCGCTTCTAGGCCCGGGACAACGCAAGGCCAGGTCCGCCCGACACGCCGTCGTCGCGCCGAAGCCCAGCCGGGCGAAGGCGGACGGAGGCGGGCGAAGGCGGATGGCCGTTCTCGTTGGGGAGACGCGGGCCATGTGGCCTGCGCGCCGCGAGCGCCGGCGCCGTTTCCCCGTGGCGGAGTGACCGTGCCGACTATCAGTCAACTGGTTCGCAAGGGCCGCGCGCAGATCGCGGTGAAGACCAAGAGCCCCGCGCTGCAGGACAACCCGCAGAAGCGCGGCGTGTGCGTGCGGGTGTTCACCCAGACCCCCAAGAAGCCGAACTCGGCCCTCCGCAAGGTGGCGCGCGTCCGGCTCACCAACGGGATCGAGGTGACCACCTACATCCCCGGCGTCGGGCACAACCTGCAGGAGCACTCGCTGGTGCTCATCCGGGGCGGCCGCGTCAAGGACCTGCCGGGGGTGCGCTACCACGTGGTGCGCGGCACGCTCGACGCCGTTGGCGTGACGGCCCGCAGGCAGGGCCGGTCGAAGTACGGGGCCAAGCGGCCCAAGGCGTAGGGGACAGCTGGCAGCTGACAGCAGACAGCTGGCAGCGTGCAGAAGGACAACGGCACGGGTTGCCGCGGTGACACGACAGTGTGTCCGCTGCAGGCTGCCCGCTGCCAGCTTCGAGTAACTGATATGCCACGCAGACGAGTGATTGCCAAGCGGGACATCGCGCCCGACCCCGTGTACAACAGCGCCCTCGTGACGAAGTTCGTCAACACCGTCATGAGCGCCGGCAAGCGCAGCACGGCCGAGCAGATCCTCTACCGCAGCTTCGACATGATCAAGGAGCGGACCGGCGACGACCCGCTCAAGGTGTTCAAGAAGGCGCTCGACAACGTCAAGCCGAGCCTCGAGGTCAAGTCGCGGCGCGTCGGCGGGTCGAACTATCAGGTCCCGATCGAGGTCAGCACGAGCCGCCGGCTCTCGCTCAGCATCCGCTGGCTGGTCGGGTATGCCCGCGCCCGCGGCGACGGCAAGACGATGGAAGAGAAACTCGCCAACGAACTGATGGACGCGGCCAACCTGCGCGGCGGCGCGGTGAAGAAGCGCGAAGACACGCACCGGATGGCCGAGGCCAACAAGGCGTTCGCGCACTATCGCTGGTAACGAGAGTCGATGCCTCGCGCAGTCCCGCTCGATCGCACTCGGAATATCGGCATCATGGCCCACATCGATGCCGGTAAGACCACCACCACGGAACGGATCCTGTTCTACACCGGGATTACGTACAAGATTGGTGAGGTCCACGAGGGCACGGCGGTGATGGACTGGATGGAGCAGGAGCAGGAGCGGGGCATCACGATCACCTCCGCCGCCACCACGTCCATCTGGCGCGACCACCGCATCAACATCATCGACACGCCCGGCCACGTCGACTTCACGGCCGAGGTCGAGCGGTCGCTGCGCGTGCTCGACGGCGCCGTGGCGGTGTTCGACGCGGTGTCCGGCGTCGAGCCGCAGTCCGAGACGGTCTGGCGCCAGGCCGACAAGTACCGCGTCCCGCGGATCTGCTTCGTCAACAAGATGGACCGCGTGGGCGCGGATTTCCGCGGCACGCTCGAGCAGATCGAGCGCAAGCTGCAGGCCAACCCGGTCGCCATCCAGCTGCCGATCGGCTCGGAGGAGCATTTCGCCGGCGTCATCGACCTGATCGGCATGCGCGCCATCCGCTACAAGGACGAGACGCTCGGCGCCGAGTACATCGTCGAGGACATCCCCGCCGATCTGCTGGACGAGGCGAAGCACTACCGCGAGATGCTCGTCGAGAAGGCCACCGAGGCCGACGACGCGCTGCTCGAGAAGTACGTGGCCGGCGAGGCGATATCCGAGGACGAGCTGCGCGGCGCCATCCGGAAGCGCGCCATCCGCTCGGTCCGCCACGAGAAGCGGCCCTTCGTGCCCGTCATCTGCGGCTCGGCGTTCAAGAACAAGGGCATCCAGCCGCTGCTCGACGCCGTCGTCGACTACCTGCCGTCGCCGCTCGACATCCCGCCGGTCATCGGCCTCGACCCGCGCAAGGCCGAGGAGACGCAGGTCGAACGCGAGGCGTCGGACAAGGCCCCGTTCTCCGCGCTGGCCTTCAAGATCATGACCGACCCGTTCGTCGGCCAGCTCGCCTTCATCCGCGTCTACTCGGGCGTGATGGCGTCGGGCTCGATGGTCTTCAACGCGACCAAGGGCAAGACCGAGCGCGTGGGCCGTCTCCTCAAGATGCACGCGAACAAGCGCGAGGAGATCAAGGAGGTCTACGCAGGCGACATCGCCGCCGCCGTCGGCCTCCGCAGCGTGACGACGGGCGACACCATCTGCGACGAGAAGAAGCCGGTCGTCCTCGAGTCGATGGTCTTCCCCGAGCCGGTCATCACGCTGGCCATCGAGCCGCGCACGAAGGCCGACCAGGAGAAGCTCGGCCAGGGGCTGGGCAAGCTGCAGGCCGAGGACCCGACGTTCCGCGTCCAGACCGACGTGGACACCGGGCAGGTGGTCATCCGCGGCATGGGCGAACTGCACCTCGAGATCATCGTCGACCGTCTGAAGCGCGAGTTCGGCGTCGAGGCCAGCGTCGGCCGCCCGCAGGTCGCCTACAAGGAGACCCTCACGCAGCCCGCCCAGGCCGAGGGGCGCTACGTGCGGCAGACCGGCGGCCGCGGCCAGTACGGCCACGTCAAGATCCGCCTCGCGCCGCGCAAGCCGGGCGAGGGGTTCGAGTTCGAGAACAAGATCGTCGGCGGGGCGATCCCCCGCGAGTACATCAAGCCGGTCGAGGAGGGCATCCGCGAGGCGCTCTCCGGCGGCATGCTGGCGGGCTACCCGGTCGACGACGTCGGCATCGACGCTCTACGACGGCTCGTTCCACGAGGTGGACTCGTCCGAGCTGGCGTTCAAGATCGCCGGGTCCATGGCGTTCAAGGAGGCCGCCAAGCACGCGGGCCCCGTCCTTCTCGAGCCGGTGATGAAGGTGGAAGTCGTGGTGCCCGAGGAGTACATGGGCGACGTCATGGGCGACCTCAGCGGGCGCCGCGGCCGCATCGTGTCGATGGAGGCGCGCGGCGGCACGCAGATCGTGAACGCGAGGGTGCCCCTGTCGGAGATGTTCGGGTACGCCACCGACCTGCGGTCGCGCACCCAGGGTCGTGCGACCTACACGATGCACTTCGAACGATACGAGCAGGCGCCCCAGAACGTGAGCGAAGAGGTCGTCGCTCGCATTCAGGGCAGATAAGCGGAGACGCACTTCAATGGCGAAAGAAAAATTTGACCGCACGAAACCGCACGTGAACGTGGGGACGATCGGGCACATCGACCACGGGAAGACGACCCTGACGGCCGCGCTGACGAAGGTGGCGGCGGAGAAGGGGTGGGCGAAGTACGTGTCGTATGACGAGGTGGCGAAGGCGTCGGAATCGCAGGGGCGTCGGGACGCGACGAAGATCCTGACGATTGCGACGAGCCACGTGGAGTACAGCTCGGCGAACCGGCACTACGCGCACGTGGACTGCCCGGGGCACGCGGACTACATCAAGAACATGATCACGGGCGCGGCGCAGATGGACGGGGCGATCCTGGTGGTGTCGGCGGTGGACGGGCCGATGCCGCAGACGCGGGAGCACGTGCTGCTGGCGCGGCAGGTGGAACGTGCCGTGCGTGCTGGTGGCGCTGAACAAGGTGGACGCGGTGGACGACCCGGAGCTGCTGGACCTGGTGGAGCTGGAGGTGCGGGAGCTGCTGAGTTCGTATGGGTTCCCCGGGGACGACCTGCCGGTGGTGCGGGTGTCGGCGCTGCGGGCGCTGGAGGGGGACGCGGACGGCGTGGCGGGGATCCTGAAGCTGCTGGAGGCGCTGGACACGTATGTGCCGATGCCGGTCAGCGGGAGATCGACAAGCCGTTCCTGATGCCGATCGAGGACGTGTTCTCGATTTCGGGGCGGGGGACGGTGGTGACGGGGCGCGTGGAGCGGGGGCAGGTGAAGGTGGGCGAGGAGGTCGAGATCATCGGCTTCCGGCCGACGATGAAGAAGGTGGTGACGGGCGTCGAGATGTTCAAGAAGCTGCTCGACGCGGGGGTGGCGGGGGACAACATCGGCGTGCTGCTGCGCGGGCTGGAGAAGACGGAAGTGGAGCGCGGGCAGGTGCTGGCGAAGGCGGGGTCGATCACGCCGCACACGAAGTTCAAGGCGGAGGTGTACGTCCTGTCGAAGGAAGAAGGCGGGCGGCACACGCCGTTCTTCAACGGGTATCGGCCGCAGTTCTACCTGCGGACGACGGACGTGACGGGGTCGATGTTCCTGCCGGAGGGCGTGGAGATGGTGATGCCCGGGGACAACACGAGCATCCGGGCGGAGCTGATCACGCCGGTGGCGATCGAGAAGGGGTCGAAGTTCGCGATCCGCGAAGGCGGCCGGACGGTGGGCGCCGGGACGGTCACGGAAATCTTGGAATAGCTCTATGTCAACACAGTTCGGCGACAAGATTCGCATCCGCCTGAAGGCGTACGACGCCCGGGTGCTCGACCAGTCGACCGCGGAAATCGTGAACACCGCCAGGCACACGGGCGCCCGGCTGGCCGGACCGATTCCGCTGCCGACCGAGAAGAACAAGTGGACCGTGCTCCGCTCGCCGCACGTCGACAAGAAGTCGCGCGAGCAGTTCGAGATCCGGACCCACAAGCGGCTGATCGACATCTTCGAGCCAACCTCGCAGACCGTGGACGCGCTGATGAAGCTCGACCTGCCGGCCGGCGTGGACGTCGAGATCAAGGCGTTCGGCAAGGACAGCCGGAAGTAACGGTTCCGGCGGTCAGCCGGCAGCGGTCAGCCGGCAGCGGAATCCGCTGCCAGCTGCCAGCTGTCAGCTGACAGCTGACAAGGAACGACGCGTATGGTGACAGGAATCATCGGCAAGAAGCTCGGGATGACGCAGCTGTTCAGCGAGGACGGCAGCGTGCAGCCCGTGACCGTGATCAAGGCCGGCCCGTGCGTGGTCGTCCAGGCCAAGACCGCCCCCCGCGACGGCTACGAAGCGGTGCAGCTCGGCCTGGTCGAGGAGCGTCCCGGCGAAGGTGACCAAGGCGGTGGCCGGCCACTACAAGAAGGCCGACGTCCCGCCGACGCGGGTGCGCCGGGAAGTGAAGCTCGCGGCGGGCGGCGAGGCGATGAAGGCCGGCGACCAGGTGCAGGTGTCGCTCTTCAGCGCCGGCGACCGCGTCGACGTGATCGGGACCAGCCGCGGGCTCGGCTTCCAGGGCGTTATGAAGCGCCATCACTTTCGCGGCGGCGCCGCGACGCACGGCTCGATGTTCCACCGGGCGCCCGGCTCGATCGGCGCCTCGTCGTACCCGTCGCGCGTCGTGAAGGGCATGCGCGCGGCAGGCCACATGGGGAGCGAGCGCGTGACCACGCGGAACCTGCGCGTGGAGAAGATCGACGCCGAGAACCACCTGCTGATGGTGCGCGGCTCGGTGCCGGGCGCCGACGGCGGGTACCTGATCATCCGCAAGGCGGTCGCGGCCAAGCGGGTGACCGTGCCTCAGGTCGAGAAGCCGAAGGGCAAGAAATAGCGAGCGAGAGCCATGAACCTGGACGTCGTCAACAGTCAGAACGAGAAGGTCGGCACGCTCGACGTGAGCGACGAGGTGTTCGGCGGGCGCATCAAGGACCACCTGGTCTGGGAGTCCGTCGTGCACGCCAACGCGGCCGAGCGGCGCGGCACCCACATGACCAAGACCCGCGGGCTGGTGAGCGGCACCGGCAAGAAGCCGTGGCGGCAGAAGGGGACCGGCCGGGCGCGAGTCGGCGAGGCGCGGAACCCCCTGTGGCGCAAGGGCGGAACGGTGTTCGGGCCGCAGCCGCGCAGCTACGACTACAGCGTGCCGAAGAAGGTCGAGAGGGGCGCGCTGCGCGCGGCGCTGGCGGCGAGGCTTCAGGAGCAGGCCGTCGTCGTCGTGGATCAGCTGGCCGCCGAGACGATCAAGACCAAGGCGGCCGTCGAGATGCTGAAGCGGCTCGGCGTCACCGGCAAGGGGCTCCTGGTCGACGTGAAGTTCGACGAGAAGCTCGCCCTCGCCGTTCGCAACATCGACGGCGTGCGGCCGGTCGAGTCCGGACGCCTGACGGCCCGCGATTTGGCCGGCGGCGGCCGGATTGTGGTGACGCGCGCGGCCCTCGAGCGGCTGCAGGAAGTGCTGGGGTAAGCGAGCCATGAAACTCACAGACGTGATTCGGCGGCCGCTCATCACCGAGAAGACCACGATCCAGCGTGAGGACGGCCGCACGATCGTGTTCGAGGTAGCGGCCGGCGCGACCAAGATCGAGGTCAAGCAGGCCATCGAGAAGCTGCTCGGCTCGAAGGTGGGGAGCGTCAGGACGACGCTCGTGCACGGGAAGGTGAAGCGCCAGGGACGCTTCTCCGGGCGCCGCTCCGACTGGAAGAAGGCGTACGTGCGGCTTCGTGACGGCCAGAAATTGCCCGAGTTCCTGGAAGGGGCGTAAGGAGAGCCATGCCCATTCGCACCTACAAACCCACGTCGGCCGGTCGTCGGTTCCAGACCGTCCACGTGTTCGACGAGATCACGACCGACACGCCGCACAAGCCGCTGACCGAGCCTCTCCGCAAGTCGGGCGGGCGGAACAATCGCGGCGAGCTGACGGTCTGGTGGCGCGGCGGCGGCCACAAGCGGATGTACCGGCTGATCGACTTCAAGCGCGACAAGCGCGACATCCCCGGGAAGATCATCACGGTCGAGTACGACCCCAACCGGTCGTCGCGCATCGCGCTGGTCCAGTACGCGGACGGCGACAAGCGCTACATCCTTCAGCCGAAGGGGCTGAAGGTCGGCGACACGATCGTCGCGGGCGACCAGGTCGACATCCTGCCGGGCAACGCGTTGCCGCTCAAGAACATCCCGCTCGGCACGATGATCCACAACGTCGAGCTCAGGCCGGGGGCGGGCGGACAGGTCGCGCGGGGCGCCGGCTCGGCCGTCCAGCTGATCGCCAAGGAAGGCGAGTACGCGACGGTGAAGATGCCCTCCGGAGAGCTGCGCAAGATCAACGTGGGATGCCTGGCGACCATCGGGCAGGTCGGCAACATCGACCACGAGAACGTGTCGTACGGCAAGGCGGGCCGGAGCCGCTGGCTCGGCAAGCGGCCGCACGTCCGCGGCGTTGCGATGAACCCGGTCGACCACCCGCTCGGCGGCGGCGAGGGCAAGACGTCGGGCGGCCGTCACCCGGTCTCGCCGTGGGGCATGCCGACCAAGGGTTACAAGACGCGCAACAAGAAGTCGACCGACCAGTTCATCGTGCAGAGGCGTACCAAGTAGCGGGCAGCCGTCAGCGGGCAGCCGGCAGCGGAGCTGCCGTCACGCTGCCAGCTGCCAGCCGCCAGCTGCCAGCTGCGGATTTGACTTATGAGCAGATCACTGAAGAAGGGCCCGTTCATCGACACGCCCCTGCTGGAAAAGGTCGAGGCGATGAACCGCGTCAGCGACAAGAAGGTCATCAAGACCTGGTCGCGACGATCCACCGTTGTGCCGGAAATGGTCGGGCACACGCTCGCGGTGCACAACGGCCGGAAGTTCGTTCCGGTCTATGTGACGGAGAACATGGTGGGGCACAAGCTCGGCGAGTTCTCGCCGACCCGGTCGTTCAGGGGCCACACGACCAAGAGCGAGAAGGCGGCGTCGTCCGCTCCCGCGGCAGGGGCCGCGCCGGCGGCCGCGGCGGCGCCGAAGCCGGCCGGGGGTGGCGCATCATGATCCAGGGCCAGGCGACCGCGAAATACACCCGTACGTCCGCGCAGAAGGCGGGCCTCGTGCTCGACCTCATCCGCGGCCGCGACGTGAACAAGGCGCTCGCGCTGCTGCAGTTCTCCCGCAAGCACGTGGCGCGCGACATTGCCAAGGTGCTGCGTTCGGCGATGGCGAATGCGCAGCAGAAGGAAGGCTTCGGTGGCGACGTCGACCGGCTCTATGTGTCGGCCTGCTTCGCCGACCAGGGGCCGTCGATGAAGCGGATCCGCCCCGCCCCGATGGGCCGGGCGTTCCACATCATCAAGCGCACCGCGCACCTGACGGTCCGCGTCGCGGAGAAGCCGCCGGCGATCGCCCCGGCGGCACCGTCGCCGGCGCCGCGGCGCCGCGCGGCGAAGCCGGCCGTGGAGCCGGAAGCGAAGCCGGCGGCGAAGACGGACGTGAAGCGGGCGGCGAAGACGGCGAAGGCGAAGAAGTAGGCGGAAGGCGAGAAACGCAGGGCGGGTCATCAGGCCCGCCACCCGATGAAGACAGGAGCGTCTCGTGGGTCAGAAGGTTCACCCGTACGGATTCCGGCTCGGCTTCAACAAGACCTGGCGGTCGCGGTGGTATTCGGATCGCGACTACGCGAAGCTGCTGCATGAGGACCTGGCGCTCAGGGACGAGCTCAAGCGGCGGTTCGCGCACGCGGGCGTCTCGCGGATCGAGATCGAGCGCGCGGCCAACAAGCTCAAGGTCGACATCCACACATCGCGGCCGGGTATCATCATCGGCCGGAAGGGCGCGGAGGTCGACAAGCTGAAGGAAGAGGTCAAGCGCCGGACCAGCCGCGAGGTGTTCATCAACATCCAGGAAATCCAGAAGCCCGAGCTGGACGCCCAGCTGATCGCCGAGTCGGTCGCGATGCAGCTCGAGAAGCGCGTCGCGTTCCGCCGCGCGATGCGCAAGGCGGTCGAGTCGGCGCTTCGCTTCGGGGCCAGGGGCATCAAGGTCCGGGTGTCCGGCCGCCTGAACGGCGCCGAGATCGCCCGCTCCGAGTGGTACCTGAACGGCCAGCTGCCGCTGCAGACCCTCCGGGCGGACATCGACTACGGGTTTGCCGAGGCGCACACCACCTACGGCCTGATCGGCGTCAAGACGTGGCTCTACAAGGGCGAGCGCCTCGAGCCGCGAGTGGGCCGCGAGGAGGACTATCGGGTGCCGCGCCGCCAGCCGCGGGGCGAGGGGCGGGCGTAATAGACAGCGGGCAGCCGCGAGCTTTCAGCGGGCAGCGGAGACGCTGCCGGCTGCCAGCAGCCAGCGGCCAGCGATCGCGAGAATGACGGCAGGTTCTCTATGTTGATGCCGAAGAAAGTCAGGTACCGCAAGCAGCAGCGCGGTCGCATGGCCGGGAAGGCGTGGCGCGGTTCCGACGTGTCGTTCGGGGACTACGGCCTCAAGGCGCTCGAGCCGTGCTGGATGACCGCCCGTCAGATCGAAGCGGCCCGCGTGGCGATGACCCGGTTCATCAAGCGCGGCGGCAAGATCTGGGTTCGCGTGTTTCCCGACAAGCCGGTCACCAAGAAGCCGCAGGAAACGCGCATGGGCAAGGGCAAGGGCGCGCCCGAGGAATGGGTGGCCGTGATCCGGCCCGGCAAGATCCTCTTCGAGATGGAGGGGGTCACGGCGGACGAGGCGAGGAAGGCGATGCGCCTGGCCTCCGCGAAGCTGCCGATCCGGACCCGGTTTGCGACGCGCTTCGGCCAGGAGGCAGTGTCATGACGAGCGCCAGCGAGCTGCGCGAGCTGAACGAAGAAGACCTGAGGAACCGCGAGCGCGACCTGGACGATCAGCTCTTCCGGTTGCGGATCCAGAAGGCCATGGGGCACCTCGACGTGCCGCTGAAGCTGCGGGAGGTCCGTCGCGACCTCGCGCGCGTCAAGACGGTGCTCCGCCAGAAGACCGCCGCGGCGGGCAGGAGTTAGCAGGATGGCTGACAAAGCACGCGTTCAGGGTGTCGTCACCAGCGACCGCATGGAGAAGAGCGTCGTGGTCTCCGTCGAGCGCCAGGTCCGCCATCCACTCTATGGGAAGATCCAGCGTCGCACCTCCACCTTCCTCGCGCACAACGAGGGGAACGAGGCGAAGGTCGGCGACCTCGTCGAAATCGTCGAGGGCCGCCCGATGAGCCGCCGCAAACGCTGGGCGGTCGTGCGCATCGTCAAGCGCGCGGTTGACGTCGGAGCCGGCGAGGCCGACGCGGTCGCGGCCGGCACGACCGAGCCGACGGGGGGTGCGTCATGATTCAGATGCGCTCGATCCTCGACGTGGCCGACAACTCAGGGGCCCGCAAGATAGCGGTCATCAACCCTGTCGGCGGCGCCTCCGGCCGGTTCGCGTACCTGGGCGACATCATCACGGCGTCCGTCAAGGAGGCCGTGCCCGAATCGAACGTCAAGAAGGGCTCGGTGGTGAAGGCGGTGATCGTCCGGACCCGGAAGGAACAGCGCCGGAAGGACGGCAGCTACATCCGGTTCGACCGGAACGCGGCCGTGCTGATCAACGACCAGAACGAGCCGATCGGGACGCGCGTGTTCGGCCCGGTGGCGCGCGAGTTGCGCGAGCGGAAGTTCATGAAGATCATCTCGCTCGCCCCCGAGGTGTTGTAGACCGCAGGGTCGCGGCATGCCGCGTCCCTGCTGGATGCTGAGAAACGATATGTCACGTCTGGAAACGCCGATTCGCAAGAACGACAACGTCGTCGTGACGACGGGGAAGGACCGCGGCAAGCGGGGTCGGGTCCTGAAGGTCGTGCCCGCAGGCAACCGCGTGGTCGTCGAGGGCGTGAACTTCATCAGCCGCCACACGAAGCCGAACCCCTCCAAGAACGTCAAGGGGGGCATCGCCAAGCGCGAGGCGGCGCTGCACGCCTCGAACGTTCAGCTGGTCTGCCCCGAGTGCGGCAAGCCGACCCGCATCGGGCGCCGCGTGCTGGGCGACGGGCGGAAGGTGCGCGTCTGCCGCAAGTGCGAGGGAGTGGTGGACAAATGACCCGACTGAAGGAACGCTATCTCAAGGAAGTCGTGCCCGCGCTCGCCAAGGAGTTCGGCTACAAGAACGTCATGGCCATCCCGAAGCTCGAGAAGCTCGTGGTGAACATGGGGCTGGGCGAGGCGACGCAGAACGTCAAGCTGATTGACGCCGGCGCCGACGAGGTCGGGCGGATCACCGGGCAGCGTTCGGTGACCACGCGGGCCAAGAAGTCGATCGCGGCCTTCAAGGTGCGCCAGGGCATGCCGGTGGGGACGATGGTCACGCTGCGCGGCGACCGCATGTACGAGTTCTTCGACCGCCTCGTGAACATCGCGCTCCCCCGGGTGCGCGACTTCAAGGGCGTCTCGACGAAGGGCTTCGACGGACGCGGCAACTACACGCTGGGCCTGCGCGACCAGCTGCTGTTCCCCGAGATCGACTACATGAAGGTCGACAAGGCGCGCGGCATGAACGTGTCGATGGTGACCACGGCCAAGACCGACGAGGAGGCGCGGCGGCTGCTGCAGCTCCTCGGGATGCCGTTCAGGACCAGCTAAGGAACGAACATGGCCACGACCGCGAAGAAAGTCAAGGAACTGAAGACGCCGAAGTACGCGATCCGCCTGCGCCACCGCTGCCGGCTGTGCGGGCGGCCCCGCGGATACATCCGGAAGTTCGCCCTCTGCCGCCTCTGCTTCCGCAAGCTGGCGCTGGAGGGCAACGTCACCGGCGTCATCAAGAGCAGTTGGTGACAGGGCGGGCACGAAACGCCGAAACCCCGAACTGTCCGCGAGAGCGGACCACCCGGGAGAACGACAGGGTTGACGAGTTATGACTGATCCGATTGCTGACATGCTCACGCGTATCCGCAACGCCGTCGGCGCGAAGCGGTCGCGCGTCGACATCCCGGCGTCGAAGCTGAAGGTCGAGATCGCACGGATCCTGCAGGCCGAAGGCTACGTCCAGGGCTACAAGATCGTCGAAGAGACGCCCGAAGGCGCCCGCGCGCCGCAGAAGTTCGTGCGCATCTTCATCAAGTACGGCCCCCGCGGCGAGCGCGTGATCACCGGGATCGAGCGCATCAGCCGGCCGGGCCGGCGCGTTTACTTCGCGCACGACGAGGTTCCCCAGGTGCTGGCCGGGCTCGGCATCAGCATCCTGACCACGTCGCACGGCCTGATGACCGGGCGCGACGCGCGCAAGGCGGGCATCGGCGGCGAGGTGCTCTGTAACGTGTGGTAACGCCAGTGTAGCCGGCAGCGGTCAGCCGGCAGCGGACTTTCCGCTGCCAGCCGTCAGCTGCCCGCTGACAGCTTCGAGAGAGAGACCATGTCCCGTATTGGAAAGAAACCGATTCCGATCCCGAAGGGCGTCACGGTCAGCGTGACGGCCGAGGCCGTCGAGATCCAGGGCCCCAAGGGCAAGCTCCGGCAGCCGTGCCCGCCCGGCATCGCCTTCGAGGTCCGCGACGGCCAGCTGGTGGCCAGGACGATTCGCGAGGACAAGGCGCTCGGCAAGTTCCACGGCCTCGGCAGGAGCCTGGTCGCCAACGCGGTCGCCGGCGTCACCGAGGGCTTCAAACGCGAGCTCGACATCGTCGGCATCGGCTACCGCGCCGAGCTGAAGGGGCGCCAGGTCGTGTTCGCCCTGGGCTACTCGCACCCGATCGTGTTCGACATCCCGCAGGGGATCGACATCGCCATCGAGAAGCAGACGCACGTCACCGTGAGCGGCATCGACCGGCAGCTGGTCGGCCAGGTCGCCGCCGACATCCGCCGGATGCGGAAGCCGGACCCCTACAAGCAGAAGGGCGTCCGCTACACGGGCGAGGTGTTGAAGAAGAAGGTAGGAAAGACGGGGGCGTAGTCGGCCGTATGCAGCAGGCAGCGGATCACGCGTGACACACTGCCTGCCGCCTACTGTCTACTGCCCACTGACGTGAGGCAGTGAGGACCACGAGGCGCGGAGCGCCCCGTGAAGACACTTATGAAGATAAAGACCAAGGAAGACCGCCGCGACCGGATCAAGATGCGCCTTCGCAAGCGAATCGTCGGCACGGCCGCTCGGCCGCGCCTGACGGTGTTCCGCAGCGGCGCGCACATGTACATCCAGGCCGTCGACGACGCGGCCGGGCACACGCTGGCCGCCGCCTCAACGATCGAGCCGGCCGCCAAGGCGAAGATGACCGGCAAGGCGCGCGGCGGCAACCTCGCCGGCGCCGAGCTGGTCGGCCAGGTGATCGCCGAGCGGCTGATCGCGAAGGGGCTGAAGCAGGCGGTGTTCGACCGCAACGGGTTCTTGTATCACGGCCGGATCAAGGCGGTCGCCGAGGCCGCGCGCAAAGCGGGGCTGGAGTTCTAGGCAGGATTCACGCATATGATTCGAACTCGCGAAAAGATCGACCCGGCTCAGTTCGACCTGAAGGACACGGTGGTTTCGATCAACCGCGTCACCAAGGTCGTCAAGGGTGGCAAGAACCTGAGCTTCAGCGCCCTGGTGGTCCTCGGCGACGGCCACGGCGTGGTGGGCTTCGGGGTCGGCAAGGCCCGCGAGGTGCCGTCGGCCATCAAGAAGGGGATCGAGGCGGCCAAGAAGGCGTTGATCCGCGTGCCGATCATCGGGACGACCATCCCCCACGAAATCGTCGGCCGCTACGGGGCCGGCAGCGTGCTGTTGAAGCCTGCGCCGGACGGGACCGGGATCATCGCGGGCGGCGCCGTGCGCGCGGTCGTCGAGTCGGCGGGCGTCACCAACATCGTGACCAAATCGCTCGGGTCGGACAACGCGCACAACGTGGTGCGGGCGACGTTCACCGGCCTGACGATGCTGAAGGACCCGGTGGCCGTGGCGCGCATGCGCGGCAAGACGATCGAGGAGATGTCGGGACGCCCGGCGGCGCAGGCCCAGGCGCCAGCCGCCCCCGTGGCGGCGCCGGCGACCGAGGCGTAGGGTTCGCGAGCGGACCGCAGAAGCGAGGACGGCTCATGGGAACGAAGACAACCGCCGGGGGCAGGACGCTGACGGTGACGCAGGTGCGGAGCACCATCGGCTTCAACAGGAAGCAGGGTGAGGTGGTGCGGAGCATCGGGCTGCGCCGGATTCGCCACACCATCCAGGTCGCCGACACGCCCGAGATGCGCGGCATGCTGCACAAGGTGCGGCACATCGTGGAAGTGAAGTAGGGACGCTTATGGATCTGAGCAATCTCAAGCCGCCCAAGGGCGCGAAGCACTCGAAGAAGCGCGTGGGGCGCGGCCAGGGCTCCGGCAACGGCGTGACGGCCGGCCGCGGAGAGAAGGGCGCCAAGTCGCGTTCGGGCTTCAAGCACAAGCGCGGGTTCGAGGGCGGCCAGATGCCGCTGCACCGTCGCGTGCCGAAGCGCGGCTTTCACAACCTGTTCCGCGTCGAGTACGCGGTCGTCAACCTCGACACCCTCGCCGAGCGTTTCGAGGCCGGGACGGTCGTGACCCCCGAGCTCCTTCGGGAGCAGGGGCTGGTGAAGGGCGCGCCCGGGCAGCCGGTCAAGGTCCTGGCCCGCGGCGACATCGCAAAGGCGCTGACGGTCCGCGCCCACAAGTTCAGCGGCAAGGCCGCCGAGAAGATCGCCGCGGCCGGCGGCGCGGCCGAGCCGGTTGCCGCCGACGAGGCGTAGCACAATGGTTGAAAGCCTCAGGAACATCTTCGCGGTTCCCGACCTCCGCAAGCGGGTGATCTTCACGCTCGCCCTGCTCGGGGTCTACCGCATCGGGCACCACATTCCCACGCCGGGCGTGAACACGGCGGCGCTGGCGATGCTGGCCGACCAGGCCAAGAACAACCTGTTCGGCCTCTACGACATGTTCTCGGGCGGCAACCTGTCGCGCGTGACGATCTTCGCGCTCGGCATCATGCCGTACATCAGCTCGTCGATCATCCTGCAGCTGCTGACGGTCGTCTGGCCGTACCTCGAGCGCCTGTCGAAGGAAGGCGAGCTCGGCAAGCGGAAGATCACGCAGTACACGCGCTACGGGACCATCCTGCTGAGCGTGGTGCAGGCCGCGGGCATCGCGATCTACCTCGAGAACCAGACCGGGGTCGCCGGCGGCCTCGGCCTGGTGTACAACCCGGGCCTGGCCTTCAAGCTGATGACCGTGCTCACGCTGACGACCGGCACCACGTTCATCATGTGGCTCGGGGAGCAGATCACCGAGCGCGGCATCGGCAACGGGATGTCGCTCATCATCTTCTCCGGCATCGTCGTCGGCCTGCCGCGCGCCGTCATCGCGACGTTCGAGCAGCTGCGCACGGGGCAGATGGGGCTCATCCGCATCCTGCTGCTGATCACGCTGATGGTGGTCGTCGTCGCCGCGATCATCTTCGTCGAGCGCGGGCAGCGGCGCGTCATGGTGCAGTACGCCAAGCGGGTCGTCGGGCGGCGGATGTACGGCGGGTCGAGCACGCACATCCCTCTGAAAGTGAACACGGGCGGCGTCATCCCGGTCATCTTCGCCTCGTCGATCCTGGCGTTCCCGACGACGATTGCGAGCATGTTCACGGCGGAGCCTGGCGGCTGGCTCGAGGCGTTCAACCGGCAGATCAGCTACGGGTACCCGCTCTACAACCTGCTGTACATCACGGGGATCATCTTCTTCGCGTACTTCTACACGGCGATCATCTTCAACCCGGATGACGTCGCGGAGAACATGCGGAAGTACGGCGGGTTCGTGCCCGGGATCAGGCCGGGCAAGCGCACGGCCGAGTACATCGACACGATCCTGACCAGGATCACGCTGGCCGGCGCGATCTATCTGGCGCTGGTGGCGATCCTGCCCGAGTTCCTGATCACGGGGTTCAAGGTGGCGCCGATCCCGTTCATCGGGGAGCGGCTGGACGCATTCCTGCCGAAGTTCATCACCGAGGGCATGAACGTCCAGTTCTACTTCGGCGGCACGTCGCTGCTGATCGTCGTCGGCGTGGCGATGGACACCGTGCAGCAGGTCGAGTCGCAGCTGATCATGCGGCACTACGACGGGTTCATGAAGAAGACGCGGATCAGGGGGCGGAGGGGATAGCGGCCAGGTGTAGCGCGGGGCTTCAGCCCCGCGGTGATCGGCGGGCCTGAAGGCCCGCCCCACGCCGGCGTGCTGCCAGCTGGGGATATGGCGCTGAATCTGGTGGTGTTGGGGCCCCCTGGAGCGGGGAAGGGCACGCAGGCGAAGGCGTTCGCCGCGGCGAGGGGGATCCCGCACATCTCGACCGGCGACATGCTGCGCGAGGCCATTGCCGCGGGGACGTCGGTCGGGTTGCGCGTCGCGGCGGCCATGGCGTCCGGACAGTTGGTCAGCGACGAGACCATCGTCGGGGTGGTGCTTGAGCGGCTGGCGAGGCCCGACGCCCTTGCCGGGTTCGTCCTGGACGGCTTCCCGCGGACGGTGCCGCAGGCCGCGGCGCTCGACGCGATCGTCGCGGGCCGCGCGCCGCTCGTGGTGATTGACATCACCGCGGCCGACGAGGAGCTGATTCGGCGGCTGACGTCGCGGCGGGTGTGCGGGCAGTGCGGGGCGAACGCCGACGTGCCGGCGTTCGGCCAGGCGCCGCCGGTCGCGTGCGGCAGGTGCGGCGGGGCGCTCACGCGGCGTGCCGACGACCGCGAAGAGGTCATCCGCGAGCGCCTGCGGGTATACGCCCGGGACACGCGGCCGTTGATCGATTACTACCGGGGGCGGCCGGGGTTCAGGACGGTGAATGGCGCGCAGGCGCCTTCGGACGTGGCCCGCGATCTCGAGGCGGCGGTGGACGCGGCCGCGGCGGGCGCCTGACCCATGATCGTGTGCAAGTCGCCGGCTGAGATCGCGCGGATGCGCGCCGCCAGCGAACTGGTCGCCGCGGTGCTCAGCGACCTCGAGGGCGCGATCGCACCAGGGGTCAGCACGGGCGAACTGGACGAGCGCGCCGAGGCGAAGATACGGGCGGCCGGCGCCACGCCGGCGTTCAAGGGCTACCACGGGTACCCGGCGACGCTGTGCGTGTCGGTCAACGACGAGGTGATCCACGGGATCCCGTCGCGGAAGCGGCTGCTGAAGGAGGGCGACATCGTCTCGGTGGACGTGGGCGCCGTCCTCGACGGGTTCGTCGGCGACTCGGCCGTGACCTTTCCGGTCGGCGCCGTGTCGGAGCGGGCGGCGCGGCTGCTGCGCGTGACGCAGGAGTCGCTCTACGGCGCCATCCTGGCGGTTCGGTCGGGCGGCCGCGTGTCGGACATCGGCCACGCGGTCCAGCGGCACGTCGAGGCGAACGGGTGCTCGGTGGTCCGCGAGTTCGTGGGCCACGGGATCGGCACGGTGATGCACGAGGAGCCGCAGGTGCCGAACTACGGGCCGCCGGGTCGGGGCGCGAAGCTGGCCGAGGGGATGGTGCTGGCGATTGAGCCGATGGTGAATCTCGGACGCCCGGCCGTGCGGGTGCTCGACGACGGCTGGACGGCGGTCACGCGCGACCGCAGCCTGTCGGCGCACTTCGAGCACACGGTGGCGGTCACCGGGGACGGGCCGTTGGTGCTCACGGCCCGCGGCGACGAGCGGTTCGACGAGGTCCTGGCCCGGGCCGGCCTCGCGACCGCCGACGGGGTGGAGACGCGGTGGCGAAGGATGACGCGATAGAAGTCACCGGCGTGGTACGCGAGGCGCTGCCCAACGCGATGTTCCGGGTGGAGCTCGAGAACAAGCATCGGGTGCTGGCGCACGTTTCGGGCAAGATGCGGAAGAATTTCATCCGCATCCTCACGGGAGACCGGGTCCTGATCGAACTGTCGCCCTACGACCTGACGCGGGGCCGCATCACGTATCGGTATAAATAGCTGACAGCTGTCAGCCATCAGCTGGCAGCAGGCAGCGAGGAACGCAAGTCATGAAGGTTCGAGCGTCCGTCAAGCGCATTTGCGACAAGTGCAAGATCGTCCGGCGCCGGGGAGTGGTGCGGGTGCTCTGCACGAACCCGAAGCACAAGCAGCGGCAGGGGTAGGGACGGAGCCGGCAGCTGTCAGCTGACAGCGAGCCGGGTGACACGCCGTGCACCGCATCGTGAACGCGACCGCGGGACGGCACAGTACGGCAGCGTCAAGGCAGCCATCCGCTGCCGGCTGACCGCTGCCAGCTAGGGAAATCAGCTATGGCACGTATCGCAGGGGTTGACCTTCCGCGGACCAAGCGCGTCGAGATCGGCCTGACCTACATCTTCGGGATCGGCCGCACGCGGTCGAACCTGATCCTGAAGGACGCGGGCGTCAGTCCCGACATCCGCGTGAAGGATCTGTCCGAGGACGATGTCCGGAAGATTACTCGGGTCATCGAGGACCAGGGCCGGGTCGAGGGCGACCTGCGCAAGGAAGTCTCGATGAACATCAAGCGATTGATGGACATCGGGTGCTACCGCGGCCTCCGCCATCGCCGGGGCCTGCCCGTCCGCGGTCAGCGGACGAAAACCAACGCGCGCACGCGGAAGGGTCCGCGACGCGGCGCCGTTGCCAAGAAGAAGACGGTGTAGTGCATGGCCAAGACTGAACCGACCGAAGGAGCCGGAGCCAAGCCCGAGACCACCGGGAAGCGGCCCGCCAAGAAGACGTTCAAGAAGCGTGGCGAGAAGCGCATCATCCACCACGGCGTCGCCCACGTTCAGGCGTCGTTCAACAATACGGTGATCACCCTGACCGACGCCGCGGGCAACGTCGTGTCGTGGTCGTCGGCCGGCGGCATCGGGTTCAAGGGCTCGCGCAAGGGGACGCCGTTCGCCGCGACGCAGGCCGCCATCAACGCGGCCACCTCGGCCAAGACGTTCGGCATGCGCTCGGTCGAGGTGCGCGTGAAGGGGCCTGGCGCCGGCCGCGAGTCCGCAATCCGCGCGCTCCAGGCGGTGGGTCTCGAGGTGAAGTCGATTCGCGACGTCACCCCGATCCCGCACAACGGCTGCCGCTCGCCCAAACGGCGCCGGGTGTAACGACAGGATTCAGAGGGATATCGAGAATGGCCAGATACAGCGGTCCAGTGTGTCGCTTGTGCCGGCGTGAAGGCATGAAGCTGTTCCTCAAGGGCGAGCGGTGCTACTCGGAGAAGTGCGCCATCGAGAAGCGCAACTTCCCGCCGGGCCAGCACGGCAAGCGCCGGGCCGCCAAGCTCGCCGGCTACGGCCTGCAGCTGCGCGAAAAGCAGCGCGTCAAGCGGACCTACGGCGTGCTCGAGGAGCAGTTCCGCCTGTACTTCGAGTCGGCCGACCGGCAGCAGGGGATCACCGGCGAGGTGCTCCTCCAGCTGCTCGAGCGGCGCCTCGACAACGTCGTCTACCGGCTGGGGCTGGCGACCTCGCGCCCGCAGGCGCGCGAACTGGTCCGCCACGGCCACTTCGCGGTCAATGGCAAGAAGGTCAACATCCCGTCGTTCCTGGTCAAGGCCGGCGATACCGTCGCCGTACGCGACCGGAGCCAGAAGAGCGTGACCATCCAGCATGCGATGGAAGAGGTCAAGGGGCGCGGCATCCCCGAGTGGCTGCAGCTCTCGGCCGAGAAATTCGAGGGCCGCATCGTCTCGCTGCCGACGCGCGCCATGATCAACCTGCCCTTCCAGGAGCAGCTGATCGTCGAGTTGTACTCGAAGTAACGGGGATGCGCCGGAGGCGGTAGACTGGTGGCCGGACCGGCGTGCGGCGCTGACGTGGCGGAAGGTGGAAGAAAGGACTGATCGATGCTGTGGAAAGGTTTCCAGCGTCCCAAGCGGCTGGAGTTCGATCGCGAGACGTTGACTGATCGCTTCGGCCGGTTCCACGCCCAGCCGTTCGAGCGGGGCTTCGGCACGACCATCGGCAACGCGATGCGTCGCGTGCTGCTCTCCTCGATCGAGGGCGCGGCCATCACCGCCGTCAAGATCGAGGGGGTGATGCACGAGTTCTCGCCGATTCCGGGCGTGGTGGAGGATGCGACCGACATCATCCTCAACCTGAAGCAGATCCCGCTCAAGCTTCACGCCGACACCACCAAGACCCTGTACGTCAAGGTGGACAAGCCCGGCGAGGTGAAGGCGCGGGACATCGTCGCCGACGGCGACGTCGAGATCCTCGAGCCCGACGCGCACATCGCCACCGTGTCCGAGGGCGGCTCGCTCCAGATGGAGATGCGCCTGAAGCGCGGGCGGGGCTACGTCGCCGCCGACCGCAATTTCGACGACGACCTCGGCATCGGGTGGATCCCGATTGACTCGGTCCACTCGCCCGTCAAGAAGGTGAACTACCTGGTGGAAGCCGCCCGGCTCGGCCAGACGACCGACTACGAGAAGCTGACGGTCGACGTCTGGACGAACGGCGCGATTTCGCCGCGCGACGCGGTGTCGAACGCCGCCAAACTCGTCCGCGAACACCTCGCCATCTTCGTCAACCTGGAGGACGCGGCCGAGACGACGCCCGAGGCGGCGGCCGAGCCGTCGAACGCGGCGGTGTCGAACGAGAACCTCGCCAAGAGCGTCGAGGAGCTCGAGCTGTCGGTGCGCTCCTACAACTGTCTGAAGAACGCGAACATCAGGACCATCCGGGAGCTCGTGCAGAAGACCGAGGCCGAGATGCTGAAGACGAAGAACTTCGGCCGAAAGTCGCTGAACGAGATCAAGGAAATCCTCCAGACCATGGGTCTGAGCCTGGGCATGCGCCTCGACCAGTCGGCGCCGCAGGGACAGACGGAGTAGCCAGGACCCGGCGTGAACCGACCGAGTCGAGGACCGAGGACCACCAATGCGTCACCGAGTAGGCCAACGTAAGCTCGGGAGAGTCACCGAGCACCGGATCGCCATGCTGCGCAACCAGGCGCACGCGCTCCTCCAGCACGGGCACATCGAGACGACCGTGCCGAAGGCCAAGGAACTGCGCCCGTTCGTGGAGCGGCTGATCACCATCGCCAAGCGTGCCGTCGTCGACGGCGGCGCGGTGAAGGCGCTGACAGCCAGGCGTGAGATCCTCCGCGACATCCCCGACCGCGACATCGTGTCGAAGCTGTTCACCGACATCGCGCCGCGGTACGCGTCGCGCCCGGGAGGCTACACGCGGCTGCTGCGCGTCGGCTACCGCCAGGGCGACGCGGCCGAGATCGCCCAGGTCGAGTTGCTGGGGTTCGAGTTCGACCCGAAGGCGAAGGCCGCGAAGGCCGAGAAGAAGGCCGACGCGAAGCCGAAGAGCGTCGGCGGGCGCCTCAAGGCGGCGGCGGACCGGTTGCGCGGCAAGCGGACCGCCGAGGCGGCCGAGGGCGAAGCGGCGGCGGTCGAGACCAAGAGCCAGGCTCGTGCTGCCGCCCGCAAGGGTTCGGGCGGGTCGCGCCGGGGTCCGAGCGGCAACAAGTAGGGCGGGCCTGAAGGCTTGCCGAGGGTGTGGCGCGGGGCTGCAGCCCCGCGGGTCGATCGGGCCGCGCGGCTTACCGCGCGGTCCGTTCTGCGTACACCCGTCCCCGCCGCTTCAGGTCCGTCAGCGCAGATTCCGATACCGTACGGCTCGCCGGCCGGCCTAGAATGACCCCGGAGGCTTGCGGGATGACCGGCACGACCGTTTCCCATTACCAGGTTCGGGAGAAGCTGGGAAGCGGTGGAATGGGTGTCGTCTACCGGGCCGACGACCTCAGGCTCGGGCGCTCGGTCGCACTGAAGTTCCTGCCGGAGGGCCTTTCTGACGACCGTGAAGCGGTCGCCCGCTTCCAGCGGGAAGCCCGCGCGGCGTCCGCGCTGAATCACCCGCACATCTGCACCATCTACGACATCGACCAGCATGAGGGGCGGCACTTCATCGCGATGGAGTTGCTGGAAGGCGAGTCGCTGGCGCATCGAATCCAGGCGAAACGGCTCGGCACCGAGGAGATCCTCCGGTACGGAGCCCAGATTGCCGACGGTCTCGCCGCCGCTCACGATCAGCAGATCATCCATCGGGACATCAAGCCGGCGAATATCTTCGTCACCGCGCGCGGCGACGCCAAGATTCTGGACTTCGGGCTGGCCAAGCCGCTTCGCGACCGCGGGCGGGACCTGGACGTGACCGGCGCAGCCGATTTCAGTCTGACCGGCCCGGGCATCACGGTCGGGACCGTGGCCTACATGTCGCCCGAGCAGGCGCTCGGTAAGGAGGTGGATGCCCGGAGCGACCTGTTCTCTCTGGGCGTGGTGCTCTACGAGATGGCGACAGGCGCCCGTCCGTTCCAGGGTGAAACGGCGGCCGCGCTCTTCGACGAAATCCTCCACAAGGTGCCTGAGACCGGCCGGCGCTCGGACGCCGGCATGCCCGCGCCGCTGGTTCGCGTCATCGACAAGGCGCTCGAGAAGGACGTAGGGGTGCGCTACCAGAGCGCCGCCGCCTTGCTCGCCGACCTGCGAAGCCTCGCACACGACCTCGAGTCTGGAGCGGCCGGCGCGCGGCGCGCCGTCGAAGCTCCGCGACACCGCTCGGTCGCCGTCCTCGCGTTCGCCGACATGAGCCCTGACAGAAACCAGGAGCACTTCTGCGACGGCATCGCCGAAGAGCTCATCACCTCGCTGGCCAGAATCAGGGAGCTGCGGGTTGCCGCGCGGACATCCGCGTTCTTCTTCAAGGGGAAGAACGCGGACATCCGGGAGATTGGCCGCACGCTCGGCGTCGATGCCGTTGTCGAAGGGAGCATCCGAAAGGCCGGGGACACGCTGCGGATCAGCGTTCAGCTCGTCGACGTGGCCGACGGCCGTCACCTCTGGGCCGGTCGCTACGACCGCAAGCTCAGGGATGTGTTCGCGATCCAGGACGAAGTGACGGCGGCGATCATCGATCACCTCAAGCTCACTCTGGTGCCCGAGGAACGGCTGGGAGTGTTGAGGCGGAGGACCGACAACCTCGAGGCGCACAACCACTACCTCAAGGGTCTTCAGTACCTCTGGATGGACACCAGCCGGGGATTCACGGAGGCCGTCCGGGAGTTCGAGCAGGCGCTGGAGAAGGACCCGGACTATGCACAGGCCTGCTGGGGTCTGAGCGCCGCCCACCTCCAGGTCGCCTTCTGGGGCCACGTTCCTCCATCGGACGCCTGCACGAAGGCCAAGCTCTACGCTCGTCGCGCCCTCTCCATCAATCCGTCGCTCGGCGAGGCCCATGGCGTCCTGGGCTACGTACACCTGGTCTACGACTGGAACCGGAAGGCAGCCGAGCGGGAGACCTTGGAGGCAGTCCGGCTGAGTCCGAATTCAGCAACGGTCCGGGCGTACCACTCGTTCGTCCTGCTCAACGCGGGGCGGCCGGACGAAGGCTTGACCGAGGCGCTGAAGGCGCAGGCTCTGGATCCGGTCTCGAGTTTCACCGCCTTCGTGGCGGGGTTTGCTTTCGCACTGAGCCGGGACTTTCACAGAGCCATCGACGTGTTCCAGGCCGGTATCAGGTTGAATCCCGACTACCACATCCTTCACAGCTGGCTCGGTCAGACCTGCTTTGCCGACGGCCAGTACGCCGATGCCATCGTCGCACACGAGAAAGCCGTCGAGATTTCGCGGCGGCTTCCGTACTTCGTGGGGAGCCTGGCCATGGCGTACCACCAGTCCGGTCGGACCGGCGAGGCCGACGCGCTCTGGCGGGAACTCGAGGAGAGGGCGCGGCGGGAGTACGTCCCCGCCGTGTGTTTCGTGCAGATGAACGCGATTCGCGGGAACCTCCCCGCGATGCTGCGGTCGCTCACGAGAGCCGCCGAAATGCACGACAGCCGCCTGTGCTGGGTGCGAGCCGTTCCCGCCGAGTATCACCGGGGCCCCGGGGACTCCCGGACGAAGGCGAGGGTGAAGCACGCGATCTTCAAGACGCTGTGCAGCCGGGCGATGGCCAGGCATCGAATCGTCGAAACCGGCTAGTCAGTCGGCGCTGTTCGTGTAGTCCGTGACCAGCACCCCCGCCGGTCGCGGTACATCCTCACGACCCGCTCCATGCGGGACCGCCTCAGGTCGGTCAGGAACGCCGAGGCTTCGGCGGCGTCCTTTACAGGCCGCCAGGCCTCCGGATGTCGATGACCTTCGCACCGACCCAGTAGATGTCGTGGTCCCGACCGAAGAACAGATACTTGCCGTCGGGCGAGACGGTCGGGCAGCTTTCATACTCGCGCGTGCCAGACGACTCGAACAGGCGAACGGCGGGCAACCAGCGCCCGCCCTTCGACCGGAACGAGACGAACAGCACGCCGAGAGGTGCCGTTGCGCCCGCGCCGGCTGGGCCCGCGTCGAACAGCAGGTAGGAGCCGTCCGGTGCGACGAAGGGATGTCCCGGGTTGACCGCGTCGGGGACGTCGAGGTGCGCGGCCGGCAGGTACGCGCCATTCTGCCGTCGGGCGACGTTGAGCCCGTAGCGCTCGAAGTAGAGGTTGCCCTCGCGATCGGTGGACGGCATGTACTCGTTGCTCTCGCCGTTGACGGCCGGCCCGAGATTCGCCGGCTCGCCCCAGGCCCCACCCGCCCGCTCCACCACCCACACGTCCATGTCGCGCTTCGGCGGGCCGCCCTTCGTCGGCTGCCGGTTTGATGAGAAGAACAACTGTCGCCCGCCGCTCCCGTAGGACGCCTCGAAGTCGGCGCCACCCGACGCGAAGGGCGCCGGCGTGGGCGCCGTCCACCGGCCGTCCTCGAGGCGCATGAACCGGATCCATCGCCGGGTCTGGTCGGTGCTGATCCCGGAAAAGCAGAGTTCACGGCCGTCGGGCGTGAAGGCGATGTTCGTCTCGTGCTCCTCCGACGACACAATGCCCGGGGCGAACAACCGGGGCACGAGCCCCGGCTCCGGCTGGCCGAGATAGGGTCCCGTGAGCGGGGGAAAGACGGCGGGACCGGCCTTGGCTCCCCTCGCCTCCAGCAAGGCGACGGTGCTCTTCCAGCCGCCGTCCCGCGCCATGTCGAGGGCCGACCGTCCATCCAACGCCCGGGCCTCGATGTCGCCGCCGGCCGCCAGCAGAACCGGCACGACCGCGTCCCGCCCGTAGAGCGCCGCGAGATGCAGCGCGGTGAGTCCGTGTTGATCGCGGGCGTCCGTCCGCGCACCGAGCGCGATCAGACGGTCCGCGAACCCGGAGAGGCCCCCCCGTGCAGCGCTGTGCAGAAGCGTCGTGCCATTCCTCGTTCCAGGTTCGACGACCACGCCGCGCGACACGAGCGTCGTCACCAGCGACTCGATCCCCGTGTTCGCGGCCTCGTCCAGCATCTCCTGCGCCGCTGTCCCGCTGACGTATGGGCTGAAGCCGTGCTGCAGGATCAGTTCCACCATCGCCGGCCGCCGCCAGGTCAACGCGAACTGCAGGATCGTCCGTCCCTGGTTGTCTCGCGCATTGAGATTGGCGCCCTTCTCCACCAGCCGTTCGAAGGCCTGCGCACTGGCGAGCGGCACCGTCTGGAAGAGCGGCGTCTGACCGCCGGCCGTCCTCGGTTCGAGAACCGCCCCGCGCCCCAGCAGGTACTCGATGATGTCCACGCGACCAGCCGTGGCGGCGATGTGCAGCGGGGTGAACCCCGAATCGTCGGCCGATTTCACGAGCGCCGGGTTCCTCTCGATGGCGACGCGGACCGCCGCGAGATCTCCCTGCCGGATGGCCAGCGACAGCTCGGCGCGGTCGTCTGCCGGCGACTGCGCCGTGACCAGCGCTGCGGCCGCGGCACAGCAGGCCCATGCGGCGAAGCCACGCGTTGTCTCGTGCAGCCAGGACCCCATCCGGTCGCTCCCGCAGTTCGCCTTCTCCGACGTCGGACGAAGGGTACGGGAGGGGGCCGAGGCGTGTCAATGCAAGGCGCGCCCTCGAGGTGCCCCTCCTGGTAGACTCGATCCCTGCAAGAAGCATGCGCCGCGTCGTTCTCAACGATGGAGGGAACATGGTCGCCCTTCTCAGGCTCCTGCGTGTCGCGCGGACAGTCCTGCCGGCGGCGTGCCTGCTCGCCACGGAGATCGCCGCGAGCGCACAACCCGCCGCGCGGATGGTATCGAGCGGGTCGGAGAGCTACCCGCTCCACCCGGTGACTGTGCGGCAGCGGCCGGCGCTTCCGTCACCTCACCGGACGCCTGACGGACTCGAGGTCGTGACCGCACGGACGGACGGGCAGACCTACGTCATCGTTCCGGTCACCGTCACCCCGGGCATCGCGATCCGTCCGTGGGAGGCGCCGCTGGCTGTGGACGGCGAGGACTTTCCGACCCTGGCCAGAACTGGTCAACACTCCGAAACGGAGTTGGACAGACTCCGGTCCATCACGGGCAGGCCGCTGGCCGAGATCAACGACCTCGCCCGGCCGGGCCGCCTATCCGGAGCGGGCTTCATCGCGGAAGACGAGGACATCGTCTCCGTCCTGAAGGGCGACAACGCGCTCGCCGCGGCACTCGGCCTGACGCACGCCGAACTCGCCAGGCCGCTGCTCCACGTCTGCCACCTGCTTCGCGAGCTCTATTCGGAGACCGGCGCCACCCACAAGCTCACCCTGTTCTACGGGGGCCGGCAACTGACGGTAGAGGTGTCGTTCAGCCGAGGCGGACAGAAGTCCATCTTCCAGGACGGTCTCGATGGCGCCTGGACGATCAGGATCCGGAGCGACTTGGACGAGCGGGAGCGGACCCTTCTGAACGCGAGATACGGCCGGCTCGACGCCGAGCGCCGAGCCGGGATGATCGCGCACCTGACGGAACTCATGACCGGCGAGATCGAGCCCTTCTACATCTTCCGTTACGGGTTCTACGAAGGCCACACCGAGTGGCGAACCGATCCGATCGCGATCGCGTTCATGTTCGGGCTCAGGTCCATCGACGCGATCGAGGCCGCGTTCACCGGGCGGCTCGACCAGATGCTGGCGCGCCACTTCGTCCGGGACGGCGGCCCGCCCGCGCCTTCCATGAATGGAGGCCGATTGGCCTCGAGATAGGCTATCCTCCGGTGTGTTGGACAGGGAGGGACACATGCCGCGTTCACGCATTCGCGCCGTCGTCACGGACGTGCAGTTCTGGATTCCGGTGGTCGGTACTCGTGCTGGGGGCGATGCTGCTCCTTGCGATGCGTTAGGCCATGACCCGACCCACAGGCGCCATGACCCGACCCGCCGACCATTCCCTCCACCGCCTTGGCGTGATCTGCGGCCTCGCCGCCGGCGCGGGGCTCGGCGCGGCGGAGGCCCCGACCAAGCTCGTCACGCTCGGCCTATCACCGTTCCTCATCTCGCTCGGGATGGTGGCGGGCGTCTTTGTCGCGCGCTGGACCGTCCCGATGATCCTCAAGGGCAGCGACTACGTCTTCGCCGACCTTCGCCGGAAGCCCCACCTCGTCGTGTGGGCGCTGCTCGCCGGGATGATGTGGGCCGTGGCGAACACGCTCACCGTCTTCGCCATCCGTGACGTCGGCCTGTCGGTGGCGTTTCCCCTCTGGAACACGAACAGCCTGGTCGGCCTGTTCTGGGGATGGCTGCTGTTCCGTGAGCTTCGAAACGCGGGCCCGCGACAATGGGCGAAGGTGCTCGGCGGGGCCGCCGCGATCGTGGCGGGCGCGTGCCTGACTGCCTACGCGACCTCGCATCAGGAGGGTGTCGCCACCCGCAGCGCCGTGATGGGAATCGCGGCCGCGCTAGGCGCCGGGCTCCTGTGGGGGACGATGTACATCCCGTATCGGAAGGCGTACATCAGCGGCATGAACCCGCTGTCGTTCGTGACCGTGTTCACGTTCGCCGAATTGGGCACCGTCCTCGTGCTTGCGGCCGCCTACGAGGGCGGCATCGGGAACCTGGGGAGGGCGCTGACCGTGGCCCAGCCGGGCCTGTTCTGGCTGTTCCTCGGCGGCTTCTGCTGGGTGATTGGCGATCTCTACCAGCAGTATGCGGCGAAGTACATCGGAATCGGGCGGGGGATCCCCCTGTCGAACACGAATCAGCTCTGGGGGCTCGCCTGGGGCGCGCTCGTGTTCGGGGAGTTTGCCGGCCTCGACGGGACGGCGCGCGGGCTGGTCGTCGGCGGGTCGCTGGTGATGATCGCCGGGGCGCTCGCGATCAGCTTCGCGGAGGCACAGGCCGGCGAGCAGGCCTCGTGGCGTGTCGCCATGCGCCGCGAGTGCGATCGCTACGGCCTCGATGCGGACGCGGTCGCTTCGGCGCTCGCCGGCGACGATCCGCTGGCGGCAACGCCGTCGAAGAGGCGCTGGTGGGAGTACCTGGTGGCGGCCGGCGCGCTGGGCGTGTTCGTCTGGCTCGGACTTCGCGCCGAGCGGCCGCAGCTTCCGATCGACGCTGGCTGGGGCGCACTGCTCGTCGCCGTCACGGTGGCAGCACTGGTCGGTTCGGGCGTGGTGTTGTACCGGCGGACGAGGTTCTCCTAGTACAATAGGGAGGCCATGTCCACGTCCGAAACCGTTACACGCAGCGTGCGCGTCCGGGTGCAGTGCGAGTACGCTCCGGAACGGTCGGCGCCGGCGGCCCGGCACTGGTTCTTCCTCTACACGATCACGGTTGCGAACGAGGGCGACCAGATCGTGCAGTTGATGACCCGCCACTGGGTCATCACCGACGGCAACAGCGACGTCAGGGAGGTGCGCGGTCCCGGCGTCGTCGGCAAGCAGCCGGTGTTGCCGCCCGGCGAGTCGTTCACCTACACCTCGGGCTGCGCGCTCACCACGCCGTTCGGGACGATGGAAGGCACCTACCAGATGGTGGCGACGGACGGGGAGTCGTTCGACGTCCTGATTGCGCCCTTCGCGCTGAGCGAGCCGTACACCGTCCACTAGCCGCATCGCCAGGCGGGCACTGCGCAGCCAGGTCGCGGGCCAGCGCTGCCCTGATTCCGCGGCACACGGGCCACCTCGGGCCAACCCACGAGTTGGACGGAAAGGAACGGGCGGTGGGATGCCGATTGGGCCTCCGTACCGCTCTGAGCGCCCGCGCGCGACAGCTGCCTACAACTCCCGGATCTTGATGCTCCGGAACCAGGTCGCGTAGCCGTGGTCCTGGAGACCGATGTAGCCTTCCCTGGCGATGCCCTCGATGAAGCCCTTGAAGGTCTTGAACTTGCTGGCCTGGACCATGGCATCCCACTCCGGCGTCCAGAGGGTGTACTCCACGACCTTCATGCCGTTCTGCGTGTGGGTGACCCTGCCGTCCTTCACCCGAATGACGATCGTGTTCCACTCGCCGGCCGGCTTCACGCTGTTCGGGGCTGCGGGCAGCATGTCGTACAGCGACCCAGCCAGGTGGCTCGCCAGCTTGTTGTCGGTGGCATCGACGTTATCCAGCACCTGGACTTCAGGTGCCGCGTAGTAGATCGGCTGGCCCGGCACTTCCCTGACGTTGAAGAAGATGCCGGAATTGCCGGCCTTCTCTGTCTTCCAGTCGATCGAGAGCTCGAAGTCCTTGAACTTCCTCACGCCGTAGAGGATGTCACCGCCCGCCCCCTGGCCCGGCTTCCTCCCCTGCGCGGTGAAGACCTTCATCGCCTGATCTTCGATGACCCAGTTGACAGGCATGGCCGTGCCGTTGCACTGCCGCCACCCGTCGAAGGTCCGGCCGTCGAACAGAAGCACCCACCCCTGCTTCTTCTCGGCGGCGGTGAGCGTGTTCGGCGCCTGCGACTGAACGACGGCGCCGAGCGCGAGGCTGACGACAACGGACACGACGGCGACGCTGGTGCGCTGCTTCATCCAGGATTCTCCTTCGACGCTGCTGCTTCGCATAGCATACCAGCAGGCCCGCCTTTCACTTCCTGGCCCGCATCGCCGCCTCGACTTCCGCGACGGTGCGCGGGATCCCGGCGGTCAGGTTCTCGCAGCCGGTCTCGGTGATGACGACCGTGTCTTCCACGCGGACACCCAGGTCCTCGCCCGGCCACGTCATGTACGGCTCGTTGGCGAAGACCATTCCGACCTTCAGCACCTGCGGGCTCCCGCCGACGTCGTGTGTCGCCATGCCGACATAGTGCCCGAAGCCGCCGCGCATCCGCTTGAAGTAGTCCTTGGTGAGGTCGAAGCCCTGCCCCCTGAGGATCTCTTCGACCTCCTTCTGGCACTGCTCCAGTGTCAGGCCCGGGCGGTACACTTGAGGTTGGCCTGGTGCACGGCAAGAGAGGCCTCGTAGACCTCCCGCTGGCGGGCCGTGAACTTCCCGTTGGCCGGGAACGACGTCGTGATGTCGATGTCGTAGTAGTCGAGGTCGGGCCCGGCGTCGACCACGACGAAGTCGCCGTCCTTCAGTTGGCGGTCGTGGCGATTGTAGTGGACGTACGGGTGGTTCTCGCCCGACGACACGATGACGCCGTACGCGCTCTCCTGTGCGCCCTGCTTCTCGCAGACGTAGTCGAGCTCGGCCGAAAGCTCGTATTCGTACATGCCGGGTCGCGTCGCCTTGATCATCGCCGTATGAGCCGCCGCACCGATCCGGCCAGCCCTTCGCATCAGCGCGATCTCTGCCGGCGACTTGATCGTCCGCAGCTCCCAGATGAGCGGCGAGCAGTCGCGCACGTCGACGAGCGGGAAACGCTCCTTGAGCAGCTTCACGAACTGGAGCTCGCGCGTCAGGCGCCCGTCCCAGCTGTTCTGCGTCATATTGCGCTGGAGCGTCCGGAGCTTCTCCGTGCTGACCTCGCGATAGAGTTCCTCCGGCCTGAAAGGCGCGTAGATCACCTTCGAGCGGTCGGCGATGCTGGCCAGCAACGCGTCGAGGGCTTCGATCGGCGCCACCCGCTCGATGCCGGTGAACGCCCTCGGGTCCTTGACCAGGCCGGCGTCGATACCTTCGGCGCGAGCCGCGGCCTCGGTGGACGTGAACAGGAGCGTGCTCGTCCTGGACAAGCCGTCGACGACCAGCACCGCGCCGGGGATCTCGGCGCCGGTCAGGTACATGAAGTCGTTGTTCTGGGCGTAGCGGTAGAAGCTGGCGGGTGTCTGGGCGCCCCAGATGACCGCCACACCGTCTGGGATCTTCGCCATCAGGCTGGCTCGCCGCGCCGCGTACTCGGCGTTGTCGAACCGGGGGCCAGCCATGATCGGTGACGCGCAGCCGAGACACAAAACGACGACCAGCCGCCGGAGGCACGAACGCGTGCTCATCTGAGTCCTCCAGTCTCTCTACATCCGAATCCGCTTGACGACCTCGACGACGAACGAGGCGCAGTACTCGCCGGCAATCCGCTGGAACTCGGGCGAGTGGAACTCGGAGTCCGAGATGATTCGAATGGCCAGAAAGCGCACGCCGAAGCCTGCGGCCGCACCGGCGGAGAACGCACTCTCCATGTCCTCCGAGACCGCGCCGTAGGTCTTGTTCGCCCAGACGAGGCGATCGATCTCGCGATTGAACTCGAACGCCGACCCGATGACGCCCTTGACCACACGCCCGCGCGGGTTAGGGGTCCCCAGGGTCGTGGCCAGCGCGTCGGCATCGCCCGGGAACTGCCTGAACTCGACGGGCTCCCTGCCGTCCAGCCGCAGCCAGTGCGACATGGGCGTCCACCGAGACGGGCTGACGCCCGCGCCCGCGTCGGCGTGCGTCGAGCGGAAGGCGCCGTAGTCCACGGTTGCCTCGCCGGCAACGATGTCGTAGACCTTGAGCAGGGGTTCGAGGGCGCCGGCGGTGCCCTGGTTGATGACGAGCCGCGGGCGGAAGTTGACGATGGCCAGCGTCGTCGCCACCGACGCGTTCGTCGGCCCGACCTCGGTGCGCGAGACGACGACGCGCTTCCCGCCCAGCCGCCCGCGCCAGAATGTCCAGGCTGCAACCTGGATCTGCTCCTTGTCAGTCAACGCCGCGAGCAGCGGCTGCAATTCACTGTCGACAGCGCCCTGGACGACGATGTCGACCGGCGGACCGGATTCCGCGGCCGCGCGGGCGGTGCTGGACGCGTTCTGTGCGGTTGGCAGGGCCGCGAGCGCGAGCAGCCCGCACGCCACCAATCCGATGCGCAGTCTCACTCCGAGCAGTCGACAGATGACCATCGCGGCCCTCGAATGGATACCGTTGAGACAGCCAGGCGGCCAGCGGGAGCCGGCCTGACGCGTGCGGCCGATTGTAGCGCACCTCGCCAGGGGCCGGGAGGCGCGCAGATCAGACCCGGCGGACGGCCTGCCTGCCGGCGGACCTGCGCCGGGCCGCCGGCCACCGGCCAGACGACGACAGACGCGTCATCGTCTCACGGCCAAACGACGAAATGTCTCCGGACCCCGCTTTCGCGTAGGATCTCACGACCAGCCTGACGGAAGCGGGCGGAGGAGGAGCCATGAGAACAACAACAGCCGCGCTCGTCGCGGTGTGGGCGATCGCGGCAGGGGCGGCGATGGCCCAGACCCACAGATTCGTCCCGCGGACCGGCGTGGCGACCTACGCGGTCCGGCCGCCCGTACTCCGGGTCAAGCCGGGCGACATCGTCGAATCGCCGACGCTGACGCGGCCGGGCGACTACTACGAGAAGGAAGGAGGCGCGTGGCCTGGCGAAGTCGGGCCGTTCTTCGTCGAAGGCGCGGGGCCGGACGACACGCTCGTCGTCAGGATCCTGAGCGTGAGACTGAACCGTGACACGGCGGTGTCGTTCGTCAGGCCCGGTGGCCTCAGTGCCCTTGCCACGGACGGCCGGCTGCGGCTTCTCAACGACCCGCTGCCCGCACGGCGCTTCGTCTGGCAACTCGACCGCCAGAGGAACGTCGGGTCGCTCGAACTCCCGAACTCGAAGTCGAAGCGGGTCGAGATTCCGCTCGAGCCGATGGTGGGCCGTGTGGCGGTGGCGCCGGCGGGGGAGGAGGCTTTTGGCGGCCTGTGGCCGGGCGCCTTCGGCGGAAACATGGACGCTTCCGATATCCGCGCAGGCGCCACGGTCTTCCTTCCCGTCTACCACGAGGGAGCCCTCTTCTACTTCGGCGACATCCATGCGGGGCAGGGCGACGGCGAAGTGTGCGGCTCGGGCCTCGAGACGACCGCCGTGGTGACGATGCAGTTCGAGGTCATCAAGGGGAAGAAGATCCTCTGGCCGCGCATCGAGGATGCCGATCACATCATGGTGGCCGGCAGCGGGCGTCCGCTCATCGATGCCTTCCGCATCGCCCACGTGGAGCTCATCGAGTGGCTGGTCGCCGAGTACGGCTTCGAGAAGATGGAGGCCTATCAGGTCGTGTCGCAGGTGGGCAGCGCGCGGGTGGCCAACGTCGTGGACCCGCTCTACACCGTCGTCGCGAAGCTTCCCAAAGCACTGCTGCCGAAGCCACTACGGGAGTGATGACGGATGTGTGACAGACCCGGGCATTCGCGCAGGAGACCTCCCGACCTCGGTGTCTCTCGCCTGGTAGCGGATCCGCTCCATCGCCTCGCGGCGGCGGCAACCCCGGAGCGCGCCGCGGAGCTCCTCGAGCGCCCCGCGCACGACGTCGCGGTGGTGGACGTCTGAGCCGATTTCAGCGGCGGCCTCCAGCCAGATCCTGTGGATCAGGTCGAGGTCGTCCGGAGTCAGGCTGGGCGCGTGGGGGCCCAGCAGGTAGGATTCGGTCTCCCCGCCCAGCTTGTAGGTGACCAGCTGGGTGCGGAGCTTCTCGCTGTCCTCCACTCGTTCCCACGCCTGCCCGAGCAGTCTCGCCTGTTCAGCTGCCGAGAACTTGGCCGAGTCGCCGAGCACGATCCGGCTCGCAGACAGCCGCACCGCGGTCCGGGCGACGGCATCGAACACGTTGGCCGCCGGAACGGTCAGCAGCTTGACGGACAGTCCCCGACGCTCGGCAACGGCCACCACGCGTGTGAACAGCAGTTGCTCGTAACTCGTGAAGATGTCGGCCTGGTCCAGCTTCTCGAATCCCGCGTCGGGGCCGTGCAGCAGCCGGACGGTCACCGCAACGAGGTCGTGGCGCTCGACGTCTGCCTGGGACAGCGCCCAGTCGAGATGGGCCAGGGTATTGTAGTCGCGCACGGGCACCAGCACCGCCCCTGGCCTGGCCGCCAGTTCGGCGAGGCTCAGGTCATCGGCCGGCAGCAGCTGGAACTGGTCGACCGAGTGCCCGCCGAGCGCCGCGTGCCTCCGCCGGGCGCCGGCGCGCTCGGTAAGCACGAACAGCAGGTAGATTCCGACGGTGAACGCCGCGCCGGAGATGGTGGCGACCCGCTTGGTGACCAGGTTGATCAACGCCACCGAGAACAGCGCCAGCGTCGTCGCCGCCAGGCCGATCGGCAGTTCGATGCCGCCGACACTCACGTTCAGCGGCACGCGCCACTCGCGGAGGCCCGGCTCTTTGAAGCGCAGGACGAGCACGGCCAGCCCCTTCAACGCGAAGCTCCAGATGACGCCGAAGGCGTAGGCCTCACCGAGGATGTAGATGTCGCCGCCGCTCAGCACGACGGTGGCAAGCTGGAGGGCGACAACCGTGTTGAGTATCCGGTGGGTCGTTCCGAACCGGGGGTGTGGGTGGCGGAACCACGCAGGCAGGACGCCGTCCTCCGACACCCGGTTGAGGACCGCGTTCGACCCCACCATGGCGGTATTCACGGCGCCGGCCAGCATCAGGAAGCCTACGACGACCACGAACCCCTGGAACAGCAACCGCAGCGCGTAGGGCCCCGCGAGGTGCATCGCGATGCCGGAAATGAGGTTGTCGCTGAACGTGCCGCGGACCGAGTCCGGGATCAGCGCCACGGCGAGGAAGCTGACCGCCGACGTGAAGACCAGGCTGTACACGAAGATCACCAGGCCGGTCCGGCGGAGGTTCAGCACCTTGGGGTGCTCGATTTCCCGGTAGACCTGCGCGAGCGATTCCTCTCCGCTCATCGCGAGGAAGGAGTGCCCCAGACCGACGAGGATTGCGACCAGAGTGAAGGTGGGCCACCGTGTACCGCGCAGCCAGCCGAGCGCGTCGTCCGAGAACCGGATGTGCTCGAGCGTGGGCGATGGCGGCAGCTGGCCGCCCCTCCCCAGGAGAGTCAGCACCGACCAGATGAGCAGAACGACCACCATCACGGTCGTGATCTGGATGATCCGGAGTGCGTCGCTGCTTGACTCGCGCAGCCCCTGGGTATTGCGCCACCAGAAGTAGAGGATGACCGCGACCGCGAAGAACGCGGCGCCGTGATTGGGGGTGAACGGCAGGCGCAGGCCGTATCGCCCCAGGACGTCCGCGGAGAGGCCCACGATGTACAGTCCCGCGGAGACCGCGCTGATCGGCCCGGTCAGGATGTAGTCGAAGAGCAGCGCGGACACCGACAGCTTCGCCATCGTCCCGCCCATCGCCTCCTTGACGACGCGGTAGACACCTCCCCGAACGAACATCACCGAGCTTTCGACGTAGACGGCGCGGACGGCATACGAGAAGAGCATCACGCCGAGAATGAACCACGGTGCCGCTTTGCCCACCGCCTGTTCGGCGATGCCGCCGGCATAGAACGCGGACGAACCCAGGTCGGCGAGGACGATGGCCGAAGCGCGCCAGAAGGAGATGAACGACAGAAAGACGGTGGTGGCGACGACCACCTGCACCGTACCGCGCCTGCCGGACTGGACGGACATCGGATGACCTCGCTCAGGGGCCGCGGCGGACCGTGGCCCAGCTGATGATCCTCGCCTCCACCCCGTTAGGAAGTCATAAGTGGCGCGTAAGAGATCCGTAAGGGGCCGGGCGCGGCCGGAGTGTTTGACACGGCGGATAGTGGTTCGCTACGCTCCCTCGAGACGTTCGTGGCCCGTCCGCTGACCTCACTCGCTCGCTCGGCCTCCTCGATTGGCGTCGTGCTGATCGTCACGGCGATCTGCAATCTCGTTCTCCAGGTGAATCCGACGACCGCCGCCCTGACGTACGTCGTCGTGGTGCTGCTCGTTGCCGGGACGTGGGGGGAGTGGCGGCGACCGCCGCGGCCGTGGTCGCGACGGTCTGTCTCAATGCCTTCTTCATGCCGCCGGTCGGCAAGCTGACGGTCTCCGATCCGCACAACTGGGTGGCGCTGGCGGCATTCCTGGTGACGGGCATCGTCGCCAGCCAGTTGTCCGGACGCGCTCGGAGGAGGACGGTTGAAGCGCTCGCCCGTCAGCGGGACCTCGAGCGTCTCTACGCCCTCAGCCGGGCGCTGCTGCTTTCGCCGGCGCGCTCGACGATGTCCGCTGCGATCGCCCGGCACATTGCCGAGGCGTTCGAGCTTCCGGCTGTGGCGGTGCTCGATCAGCGCGCCGGTCACCTGTCGTGGGCTGGCCTGGCCGGCGGCCCGGCCGTCGAAGAGTCACTCCGTGAGGTGGCCAGACAGGGCGTCACCCTGACGGAAGGCCGGATGCTGCTGGTGGCCATACGGCTCGGTGGCACGCCGATCGGGTCGCTGGCCATGCCGAAAGGCGACTGGGGCGATACCGTCGTGCAGTCGATCGCCAGCCTGGCGGCCATCGGTCTCGAGCGGGCGCGAGGACTCGAGGCCGCGGCGCGCGCCGAGGCCGCGCAGGAAAGCGGGCAGCTCAGGGCGACGATCCTCGACGCGCTGGCGCACGAGTTCAAGACGCCGCTGACGTCGATGATGGCCGCGGCCGTCGACCTCCGGGCGAGCGTCTCCGACGATCGCAACCGCGAGCTGGCGGCCATCATCGACGAGGAGCTGGAGCGGCTGCAGTCGCTCGTCACCGACGCCGTGTCGATGGTGCGCGTGGACGCCGGCGACTTCACGATTCGCCCGGGTCGCCACTTCGTGGCCGACCTGGTGGCGAGGGTCCTGAAGCAGTTCGACGCGAGACTCGACGAGCACCATGTCGTCACCTCGGTGCCCGACGGGCTCTCGGTCCAGGCCGACCGGGAGCTGCTGTGTCTGGCGCTGCGCCAGCTCCTCGACAATGCGGTGAGATACTCTCCGCCGACTTCGACCGTCGAGATGACCGCGGTGGATGGGGACACGATCGACATCTCGGTGCGGAATGCTGGAGCCGCGATTCCCGAGCACGAGCAGGAGAAGATCTTCGAGCGTTTCTATCGAGGGGCGCAGGCCCGTCGGCTGCCCGGAACGGGGATGGGACTCGCCATCGTCCGCCAGGTGGCGGAGGCGCATCACGGGACGGTGCGCGTGCGGAGCGCTCCAGGCACCGGCACGGAGTTCGTCATCTCGCTGCCGCGGGAAGGGGGCTGTGCATGAGCGCCGGACGCATCCTCGTCGTGGATGACGACCCGCAGATCCGCCGCGTCCTCAAGGTGACGCTCAGCGGTCAGGGCCTCGAGGTGGACGACGCGAAGAACGGAGACGTGGCGCTCGAGAAGATCCGCGACGCCCGGTTCGACCTCGTGTTGCTCGACATCAACATGCCGGGAATGAACGGCCTGGACGTGTGCCGCCAGATTCGGTCCAGTTCCGAGATCGCCATCATCATGCTGACCGTTCGTGACGACGAGGCGGACATCGTGGAGGCGCTCGATGCCGGCGCCGACGACTACGTGACGAAGCCGTTCAAGCCGTCGGAGCTGTCCGCGCGGATCCGGGCCGCACTTCGGCGGGCGCCGTGGGGCCAGGGGCCGGCTGGCCGGCTCGCCCTCGGCACGACGAGCGTCGACTTCGATACCCGGGAGGTCACGTCCGCGGGCCAGAGCGTGCGGCTGACTCCGAAGGAATTCGACCTGCTCTGGTACCTCGTGGCGCACGCCAACAAGGTCCTTTCGCACCGCCAACTGCTGCAGGCCGTGTGGGGACCGGACTACGGCGACCAGGTGGACTACCTGCGGGTGGTCGTGAACCAGCTCCGCAAGAAGATCGAGCCGAAGCCCGCCAGTCCCGTCTACTTGCTCACCGAGCCCTGGGTCGGCTATCGTCTACATCTTCCCGGCGACGCCGGTTGACGGCGTCGCCGGCCAGCTGCCGGAGACCTCCCGACCTCGGTTCTCAGCCCTGCGCCTTCGGGTGACTGGCGTCGCCGCCGTGGGGTCTCGCTGCCGCCCGGTGGGTCGCGGCCTTCACGCGGCGTCGGATGCGAGCCAAGGCGTCGGCCTGCTTCGGGCCGCCCAGGTCGTCACGCAACTCCTCGAGCGCAACCCGGACGATGTCGCGGTGATGGAGGTCGAGTCCCACGGTGTTGACGGCCTGCAGCCACAGCGTGTGGATGAGGGCGAGGTCGTCCGGTGTCAGCGTCGGCGCGTGCGCGCCGAGCTGGAAGTTCTCGATCTCGCCACTCAGCTTGTAGGCCAGCAGTCGCGTCCGGAGCTTCTCGCTGCCCGGCACGCGCTCCCACGCCTGCCCGAGGAGCCGCGCCTGGTCGGCCGCCGAGAACTTCGCCGAGTCGCCGAGCACGATCTCGCTCGACGTCAGACGTACCGCCGTACGGGCCACGGCGTCGAACACATTGCTCGCCGGGACGACGAGCAGCTTCACCGTGCGGCCGTGCCGCTCGGCCACGGCCACGACCTTGGTGAACAGCAGTTGCTCGTAGCTGCTGAAGATCTCGGTCTCGTGGAACCCGACCTGCGGGCCCTGGAGCAGCCGCACCGTCATGGCCACGACGTCATGACGATCCGTCGCCACGTGCTCCAGCGCCCAGTTCAGGTGCGCCAGCGTGTTGTAATCGCGCACGGGGACCAGGATGTTGTCGGGTTGCACCGCCACTTCTTCCAGGCCCACGTCTGGCGCCTGCACCAGCTGGAACTGGTCGAGGCCGCGGTTCGGCTTCGAGGCCTCGCGCCGAAGGGTCTGCCGCTCGGTCACGGTGAACACGATGAACAGGGCGGCCGTAAACGCCAGGCCCGAGATCGTCGCCAGCTGCTTCGAGAAGAGGTTGATCAGCGCGATCGAGAACAGGCACAGGGAGATGATCGCGAGGCCGACGGGAAACTCCACGCCGCCGATCTTCACATTGAGCGGCACGCGCCACTCGCGCGGCGACCGATCCCGGAAGCGAAGCACCAGGAGGGCCATGCTCATCAGCGAGAAACTCCACACGACGCCGAACGCGTACGCCTCGCCGAGCAGGTACACGTCGCCGCGGCTCAGGAACACGGTCAGCAGTTGCAGCGCAACCACCGTGTTCAGCACGCGGTAGCTCGTGCCATAGCGGCGGTGCGGCTTGCGGAACCAGTCGGGCAGCACGCCGTCCTCGGACACCCGGTTGACGACGGCGTTCGACCCGACGAGCGACGTGTTCACGCCCCCGGCCAGGATCAGGAAGCCAACGACGACGACGAACGTCTGGAACAGCAGACGGAGGCTCAGCGGGCCCGCCAGGTGCATCGCGATGCCCGAGATCAGGTTGTCGCTGAAGTGCCCCCGCGCGTCGTCAGGGATGAACGCCACGGCGAGGAAGCTGACCGACGTCGTGAAGACCACGCTGTAGACGAAGACCACCAGGCCGGCGCGCCGCAGGTTGGCCACCTTGGGACGCTCGATCTCCCGGTAGACCTGGGCCAGCGACTCCCACCCGCTCATCGCGAGGAACGAGTGGCCCAAGCCGACAAGGACGGCGATGGCCGTGAGCGAGGGCAGGATCGTTCCCTCCAGCCATCCGAGCGCGTGGTCCGAGAACCGCAGGTGCGCCGGCGTCGGCGGCGGCGGCAGGGGGCCGCCGCCGCGCAGCAGCAGCGTCAGGCCCGACCACGCGAGCAGAACCACCACCATGACGGTCGTGACCTGGACGATGCGCAGCGCGTCGCTGCTCGACTCGCGCAGCCCCTGGGTGTTTCTCCACCAGAAGTAGATGATGACGGTCGCGGCCAGCACGGCCGCTGTCTCGTTGCGAGGAAGCGCAAGCGCGAAACCGGCGCGCTGCGACAGGTCGTTCACGAGGCCGACGATGTACTGGCCCGCCGACACGGCACTGATCGGACCGGTCAGGATGTAGTCGAACAGCAGGGCCGAGACCGAGATCTTCCCGAGTGTGCCGCCCAGCGCCTCCTTGACGACGCGGTAGACGCCCCCGCGGACGAACATCACCGAACTCTCGATGTAGATGGCCCGGACCGCGTAGGAGAAGAGCATCACGCCGAGGATGAACCACGGCGCCGCCTTTCCGACGGCCTGCTCGGCGATGCCTCCGGCGTAGAAGGCCGACGACCCCAGATCGCCGAGGACGATGGCCGCCGCGCGCCAGAAGGAGATGAAGGACAGGAAGACGGTGGTGGCGACGACCACCTGCACCGGACCGCGCCGGGCGGTCTGCACGGACATCACGCTACCTCACGGGACTGGTTACGGAGTTCGAAGCCCGACCCTACATTATCGTTTTCGCCCCGGCAGGAAGTCCAAGAAAAACACGCACTACTGCAGCCCGGGCGCCACCCGGCGCCTGGTCGCCTGCTCGAACGCGTAGGCGAGCGCAATGAGCTTCGGCTCGCTGCAGGCACCGCCCGTGAAGCTCACGCCGTATGGGGCGGGCTTCGGATCGAACCCTGCGGGGAACGCCTGCGCGCCCGAACCGCCGGCCGCCCCTCCGCCCGGTCCCCCGGCCGGGGCGGCGTTCGGTACGAATCCGAACGGGACGATGACCGTCGGATAGCCGGGCTTTGCGGCGATCGCCGCGCCGCTGCCGGCCGGGAACAGGAGCGCGTCGAGTTTCTCGCGCCTCATCACCGCGTCGATCCCCTCGGTGGCGCTCAGCCGCACGTCCTTCTCGCGGTCGGCCTGGTAACGCGCGCGGTCTGCGCCGACGCTCATCTCGTCCGAGATGTCGAGCAGCGCCTGGCCGTACTTGATGGCGCCGGCGCGCTGGTGCGCCACGTTCCACAGCCTGAGGTCCGCCAGGGTCTTCACCGGTGCCGCGGGTCCGAGCGACGCGAGCCACGCGTTGAAGTCCCGCTTCATGCCGTACTTGAACACGACCGAGCAGTCCGCGTCTTTTCCCTTGGCGTTGTCGAGGCCGCTGCACATCGGCCACGCGAGGAAGTTGTCCTTCGCGTCTGCCGCCAGAATGCTCGGGATGTCCGCCGGGTCCACGACGATCGCCCCCTGCTGCTTCAGGAACTCGATGGCCTCGGCCATCACCTTCGCCTGGTCGGGCGTCAGGCCGCCTCGCGGCTGCGTCGCGCCTGGCGGCGTCGTCCGGTCGTAGAACGACGCCCTCGGGATGCCGATGCGCGCCCCCTTGAGGGCTCCGGCGTCCAGGAACTTCGTGTAGTCGCGGCCGGGCGGCGGCGCGCACGCCTTCGTGGCGGCGTCGTTCGGGTCCGGCACCGTGCCTTCCAGCACGCCGAGCATGATGGCGGCGTCGGTGACCGTACGCGTCATCGGTCCGGGCGTGTCCTGGTCCGCCGTGATCGGGATGACGCCGTATCGGCTGATGCGGCCGACGGTCGGCTTGATGCCGACCAGCATGTTGGCGTTCGACGGGCTGAGAATGGAGCCGGACGTCTCCGTCCCAACGCTGGCGGCCCAGAAGCTGGCGGCGGTGCCGATGCCCGAACTGGAGCCTCCCGTCCCGAGCACGGGCCGCCCGTCGCCAATCGCCTCGCGCGGATCGCGTCGGGGGTCGTACGGGTTCATGCCGTAGCCGCCGAGCGCGCTGTAGTTACCGGGCATGCCGGTCGCAACCCAGTTGGCGAGTTCGGTCATCACGGTCTTCGCGATGATGATCGCGCCGGCCTCGCGCAGGTTCCTCGTCAGCGTCGCCTCGTAGGGCGGAATCAGGCCCGCGAAGGCCAGCGCGCCGCCCGTGGTCGGCATGTCGGCCGTGTGGATGTTGTCCTTGAGCGCCACCGGAATGCCGTGGAGCGGCCCGCGCACCTTCTTCTGCGCGCGCTCCGCGTCGCGCGCCGCGGCTTCCTCGAGCGCCTTCGGGTTCACCGCGATGACCGCGTTGAGGCGCTCCTCGTAGGTCACGATGCGGATCAGGCACTCGCGGACGAGGTCCTTCGATGTCACGCGCCCCTGTTCCAGGGCGGCGCGCATCTCGGGGATCGTGGCCTCCACGACGGTGAAGGGCGGTGCCGGGGCCGGAGGCGGAGCGGCCTTCTTCCCCTGGGCGGACAGCACAGCCGCGGCGCACCCGGCGGCCAGCAGCGTGACGGTCAGGAGGTGTCGTGTCATGGCCCGCCATTGTAGCGCGACCGTGCTAGGATTCGCCCGATTGGCCTCGGCCGTCCCCACCGAAAGGGACAACCATGAACGACGACACGCGGTGCTCGGAGGGCTGTTCCTGCCGCTCGGCCCTCGAGCGGCGCGAGTTCCTGCGCCTGACGGGGGCGCAGACCCTCGCGCTGCTCGCTGCCGGAGCGCCGGCAATGGCCGGGCCGTTCGGACGGGCCGACTTCCAGTTCCTCGTGCCAGCGGACAAGAAGCTGAGCCCGGAGTGGCTGGCTTCGCTGACCGCGCGCGGCGAGCCGACGGTCTATCGCGGCGACGAACTCGACACGATCGGCATGCCGGTCGGAGGCATCGGCGCCGGTCAGCTGTACCTCGGCGGGGACGGAAGGCTCTGGCACTGGGACATCTTCAACCGCCGGATCTCGACCAACGCGGCGCACTACGCCAAGCCGATGAAGCCCGCGTCGCCGGTGGACCAGGGCTTCGCGCTGACCGTCGGCGGCCGAACGGTTCCGCTCGATCGGACCGGTTTCGCCGATGTGAGCTTCCGCGGGCAGTACCCAATCGGGACCGTCGAGTACCGAGATCCGGGCGTTCCGGTGGCGGTCACCCTCGAGGCCTTCTCACCCTTCATCCCCCTCGAGACGGATGACTCGAGCCTGCCCGCGACGGTGATGCAGTTCACCGCGCGAAACACGTCGAAGGCAAACGTCGAGGCGACCCTGATCGGATGGCTCGAGAACGCGGTGTTGATCGATCACCGCGACACGCCGGGCACCCGGCGTAATCGCATCATCGCCGGCGACGGCTACACGTTTCTCGACTGTTCGGCGCAGAGGCCCGTCGAGGCGGGCGAGCCCGCGCGCCCCGACGTCGTATTCGAAGACTGGAGCAAGGACGCCTACGCCGGCTGGAGGGTCGAAGGCACCGCGTTCGGCAGAGGTCCGGTTGCGAAGAAGGCGATGCCAGCGTACCAGGGCGACATCGGCGGCGACACGGACCGCGTGGCGAACTCGCACGCAGGCGCGCCAGGCACGAACTCCGGCGAGCGCGACGGCGCGGTCGGCACGCTCACCAGCCGGCCGTTCACGATCGATCGCGACTTCATCCAGTTCTGGATTGGCGGCGGCAGCCACGAGGGCCAGGCGTGCCTGAACCTGCTGGTTGACGGCCAGGTGGTGCGGACGGCGACGGGCGGCGACAGCAACCGGATGACGTTCCGCGACTTCGACGTCCGGCCGTTCAGGGGGCGGGAGGGTGTGCTCGAGATCGTGGACATGCACACCGGCGGCTGGGGCCACGTCGGGGTTGGCAGGATCACGCGCAGCGATCGTCCGGCCGCGCTCGCATCCTTCGACACGCTACCCGACACGGGCACGATGGGCCTCGCGCTGCTCGGGCGGCAGCCGGGCGACATCGCGCGGGCCCGACGGGGCGCGCCAGGCGACGAAGCGGCCGAGCCCGTTGCCACGAGGCTCGCCGGCGAACTCGGCCGGACGATCAGGCTCGAGCCCGGCAGCTCGGCGACGGTGACCTTCGTCCTGGCCTGGCGTTTCCCGAACCTCGAGATCGATGGCCTGCGCGACCGCGGACGGTACTACGCGACGAGATTCGATTCGGCGAGGGCGGTGGCAGGCTACGTCGTGACGAACTTCGAGCGCCTGGCCTCCCGGACGCGCCTCTGGCGGGACACCTGGTACGACTCCACGCTCCCGTTCTGGCTCCTCGACCGTTCGCACCTCAACGTCTCGATTCTCGCCACGTCGACCTGCCACCGGCTGGCCTCCGGCCGGTTCTGGGCGTGGGAGGGAGTCGGGTGCTGCGAGGGCACGTGCGGCCACGTCTGGCAGTACGCCCACGCGATGGCGCGGCTGTTTCCGGATCTCGAGCGCAACGTCCGCGAGCGGGTGGACTTCGGCCTGGCGATGCAGCCGGACGGCGCTATTCACTTCCGCGGCGAGCAGAACGGCATCCCCGCCATCGATGCCCAGGCCGGCACGGCGCTGCGGGCGCTCAGGGAACACCAGGCATCGGCCGACGCGGCGTTCCTCGCGCGCGTCTGGCCGGCCGTCAAACGCGCCACCGAGTGGCTGATCCGCAAGGACGAGGACGGAGACGGCCTGATCGCCTCCAACCAGCACAACACGCTCGACACCGACTGGTTCGGGCCGGTCGCGTGGCTCAGCGGGCTCTATCTCGCCGCGCTCGAGGCGGCAGCCGCGATGGCGGACGACATGAACGACGCGCCCTACGCCGCGACCTGCCGTCAGATCGCCGCGCGCGGCCGCACGAACATCGTCGCGCAACTGTTCGACGGCGAGTACTTCATCAACAAGCCCGATCCGAAGCACCTCGACGCGATCAACTCTGGCAGCGGCTGCGAGATCGACCAGGTGATGGGGCAGAGCTGGGCGTGGCAGGTCGGCCTGCCGCGCGTCTTCCCTGCCAGGGAAACGCTGTCGGCCCTCCGCAGCCTGTGGAAGTACAACTTCACGCCGGATGTGGGCCCGTATCGCGACCGCTACCGGGCGGGTCGCTGGTATGCGATGGCCGGCGAGGCGGGCCTGCTGATGTGCACGTTCCCGCGCGCGGGGTGGGATTACGAGCAGGCGAAAGGGAAGGGGCCCGACTGGGCCGCCGGCTACTTCAACGAGTGCATGAACGGCTTCGAGTACCAGGCGGCCGGCCACATGGTGTGGGAAGGGATGGTGCAGGAGGGCCTCGCGGTGACGCGCGCCGTGCACGACCGCTACCACGCCGCCCGCCGCAACCCGTGGAACGAAGTCGAGTGCGGTGACCACTACGCCCGATCGATGGCGAGTTACGGCGTCTTTCTCGCCGCGTGCGGCTTCGAGTACCACGGCCCGGACGGGCGCATCGGATTCGCGCCGCGCCTGTCGCCCGAGCGCTTCAGGGCCGCGTTTACGGCGGCGGAAGGGTGGGGGACGTTCAACCAGCAGCGCTCCGGGGCCGGACTGACGGCCGGGGTCTCGGTGAAGCACGGCACGCTGCGGCTGAAGACCCTGGTGCTGGCCGCCGCCAGGCCGCCCGCCCGTGTCCGCGTCGTCGCCGCGGGCCAACCTGTCGCGGCGACACACGCCTTCGCCAACGGCCGTCTGACCGTGATGCTGGCGGCTGATGTCCGCCTCGAGGCAGGCCACACGCTCGAGGTGTCCGCAGGCTGACCCCTATTCCAGCTTCATCTTGTGCAGCAGGGCCTGGAAGCGCGGATCGGCGCGGATGGGGTCGAAGAACACGTAGCTCTTGATCGGCATCATGATCTGATCGCGCGCGTCCACGGCGCGATCGAGCCATTCGAACGCCCGATCCGCGTCCCGCAGACCCAGGTAGGTGAACGCGAACATGGAAGGAGGCACGTACCTGGTGCGCGACATCGTCTCGAGGCGTTCGAGCACGCCGCGCGCCTCGTCCGCTCTGCCGCTCATCCCCAGCATCAGACCCAGCCACCCGACCATGAGGGGCGCGCCTCCGGAGAGGTCCACCGCCTTCCGCTGGGAGGCCACCGCCTCTTCGAGCATCCCTTTTCCGCGCAACCCGGCCATCAGCTGCCAGTGACCGCTGGCGCCGGTCGGTTCCAACTCGATCAGCAGCCGGGCCTGCTGCAGGAGGCGATCGTAGTCCCGCGACAGTCCGACGACGATGGTCAGCCACATCTGCACCTGGTAGGACTGCGGGTCCCACTCCGCCGCACGCTCGAGTTCGGCGATCGCCTCGCCCATTCGCCCCTGCGGCATCAGCCAGCTGACGGCGTAGAGCATCCGAACCAGCGACGAGGCCGGGTTCAGCTCGAGCGCGCCCGACAGTTCCCGTTCGATGTCCGGCCAGTTGTAGTCGAGCTGCTTGTAGTACTGGGCGACGAGCGCCCGGGCTTCGGCACTGGCGTGGTCGACCTCGAGCGCGCGAACAGCGTGCAGAATGCCCGCAGCCACAGCGTCTCTCGGCGCCATCGTCCCGGTGTAGCCGAGGAGCCAGTACATCTGCGCCAGCGCCTCGTGCGCGAGCGCGAATCCAGGGTCCCTCTCGATCGCCTTCTCGAGGTGCGGCCTGGCCTGCGGGAAGCCATCCATCAACTCGACTCCGGCGTCGAGGTGGCGCTGGCCCTGGACGTACTCGCTGCAGGCAATCGGATCTCGGGAGAACCTCTTCTGGATGCCGGTCGGCCTGGCCGCCTGAGGCGCCGGAGCCAGCCCCGATAGGGTTCCAGTGAAGCGGTAGCCTCGCTTCGGCAGCGTCTCGATGAAGCGCGCGCGTTCCGCCGAGTCGCCGAGCGCTTCGCGCAGGCGTGCCACCGCCGCGTTCAGGCTGTTCTCGAAGTCGATGAAGACATCGGTGGGCCAGAGGCGTCGGCGCAGGTCCTCGCGCGTGACCACCTCGCCCGGATGTGCGAGCAGCATGGCGAGCACCTGGAACGACTGCTCGCGCAGGTGGATCCGCGCCCCGCGCTTGAAGAGACGGCCAGCCTCCAAGTCGACTTCGAAGCCGTCGAAGCGGAGCAGGGTGGACATTGCCTGCCTTCCGGAGGTTGCTCCCGACACAGGCTACACCCCGCCGAACACAGCGTCAACGGTAACATGCCGCTGGTCAGCAACTTCCGCGGAATGGTAAGGACAAGTCCGGTACAAGGCGATGCCCATGGGACTGGCGAGGCCGCGGGTGCATTCTGCACGTTGAAGGTGTGTCCACCGCGGCCACCATCCATCGCCTGGCATCAATCTACGAGGGAGGCCCGCCATGGCTCGGCTGCTGCTCATCGTTCTTCTCGTCCTCGTTTCGGGATGCGGCGGTGCGCCGACCACTGCGCCGACCGCCCCGTCCGCCGTCGCGTCCCCTACCCCGCCCGCGGCGAACCCGACAGTGTGGTCTGGATCCAGGACGCTCACGAGCGTGACCGGTGGCGAGTGCGTCGGCCCCGTCTTCGCAGCGAAGGTTGGCAGCGCGAGCGCCTATGACCTGCGCGTGACGCAGAACGGCAACTCGCTGACTGCGGTGGCCACCGATCGCAGAACCGGCTTCACCGTCAACTATACGGGCACGCTCGAAGGACCCTCGATGTCGCTCACGTTAAGTCCAGGGTTTTCCTGGTCCCCTGGGACTTTTCCCTATGAGGGTTTTGCCTGCGAAGATGGGCAGGTTCGGGACGTGTGGCTCGGAGGCTCGATAATCACTGGCACCGTCAGCGGGAACACGGTCACCGGTACAGTCGTCGAGCCGTTCGACATCATGGTGGCCGAGATGGTCGGGCCGACGAGGCACTACCTCTCCTTTGTCGGGGAACTCGTCCTGACCTCGAGTTTCGTGCTGACGCGCTGACGGCAGGGCACGAGGTCCGCGCGAACTCCGCCGAAAGCCGCGACATCCACAAAGGGGGAACCGATGAAACGCCTCTTCATGCTCATCGGCCTCGTTCTCGCCCTCTGCCTGATGGCCGGGCCGCCGGCGGCCGCCGCGCCCCAGCAGGTGACCCTGCTGCACGTCAACGACACGCACTCCCACCTCGACGCCTGGGGACCGAAGGACGCCAACCTCGAAGGCACGCTGGGCGGGCTGCCCAAGGCGGCCGCAATCGTCGCCGCCGAGAAGGCCGGCGGTCTGAATGCCCTCTTCGTTCATGCGGGCGATTTCATGCAAGGCGACCTGTTCTTCAACGAGTACCGGGGGGTGCCGGAGCTGCAACTGCTGAAGTCCATCGGCCTCGACGCTCTCGTCCTCGGCAACCGTGACTTCCAATTCAAGTCGGACTTCCTCGCGGGGGTCCTGGCGGACGCGTGGCCCGCGGGCGGCGGCGTGCCAATTCTCGGTGCGAACCTGCAGTTTCCAGGTCCCGCCCCCCAACCGCTCCGTCCCTGGGTCGTCCCCACGCTGATGAAGAACGTGAACGGCGTGCAGGTCGGACTCTTCGGCCTGTCGTACAAGGGCCCACTCGCCGATCCGTCCCCGGCCGTGATTCAGCCCTATCTTTCGATCGCCCAGCCAACGGTCAACGCGCTGCGCGCGGCCGGTGCGCAGGTGGTCATCTGCCTCACCCACTTCGGCATGATCAAAGCGCGCGATCTGGCCAGCAGGGTGTCCGGCATCGACGTGATCGTCAACGGCCACGACAACGCAGTATTGGAGCAGCCTGAAGCAGTCGCGCGACCGGGCGGCGGCACGACGCTCATCGTCTCGGCGGGCAGCTGTTATCGCTACGTCGGGCGCCTGCGGCTGCTGGTGAATGGCGCCACGGTGAGCCTCGTCGATTACGGGCTCCTCGGCGCCGACGCGGACGCGCCGTCACTGCCCGCGGTGCAGCAGGCGATCGACGCACTGAAGCCCGGCGTCGTCGCGCACTACGGCGATGTGTACCATCAGCTTCTCGCCTGGGCGGACCAGGACATCGTGAACGATTCGGATCCGAGCAAAGCCAAGCGCGACACGCCGCTCGGCAACCTGTTGACAGACGCCTACCGAGCGCGGACCGGCACCGATATCGCCATCGAAGCCGGCGGCTACATCGGCGACGCGCTGCCCGAGGGCCCCGTCGTCGGAGCAGACGTCTTCCGCGCGATGAGCATGAGCGTCCTGTGTCCGGGACCGATCGCTCAGCCGTTCCGGCTTTCGACCTTCGGCGTGACGGGTGCTGCGCTGATCGGGGCGCTGGAGGCCACGATCGGGATGGGTGGCGACTACTTCCCACAGGTCTCGGGCATCCGCCTGGACTATGATTCCAGCCTTCCGGTGGGGAGTCGGATTCTGCCCGACAAGGTCCACGTCGGCGGGAGCCGCCTCGACCCGGACGGTTCGTACACGGTGACGGCCACGGAGGGCGTGCTGTCCGCCCTCAAGAAGCTCGGCCTGTCGGTGCAGGACGAACTCGCGCTCCCCGACCTGGCGTTCGACGCGGTACGCGCGCTCGTCGTCGAGCGAGGCGGCCTTGGCCCCGGGGCCTCGAATCGCATCCGGGACATCGCCGCCATTCCTGGCAAGATCCGCTAGACCTCCGAGTTCGCCCGGGCGGATCGCGGACCCTGGTCCGCGGTCCGCACGGGCCCGCACGCACAGCATCCCCAGACCCCGTATCGCTCCGTCGCCCGCGCACGATAGACTGGGTAGCAGACAGGGCTGAGGCGCCGGGACGGGACCCGAAGGAGGCCAGGGAGAGTGAGCGTGAGGACGATTGGCCTGATTGGGGGCATGAGTTGGGAATCCACCATGCCCTACTACCGCACAATCAACCGCGTCGTGGGGGCGCGACTGGGTGGCCTCCATTCGGCGAGAGTCGTCCTCTACAGCGTGGAGTTCCACGAGATTGAGGTGTTGCAGCACGAGGGGCGCTGGGAGGAAGCGGGCGACATTCTGGCAGACGCGGCGCGGGCCATCTGCCGAGCGGGTGCCGAGGCCGTCGTCCTCTGCACGAACACCATGCACAAGGTGGCGGGTCAGATCGAGGCCGCGGTCGACGTCCCACTGCTGCACATTGCGGACGCCACGGCGGCGCGCGTGAAGCAGGCGGGCGTTGCGCGCGTTGGCCTGCTCGGGACGAAGTTCACGATGGAGCAGGACTTCTATCGCGGTCGCCTCGAGGCGCGGCACGGGCTGGAGGTGCTGACGCCCACGGCCGCTCAACGTGATGTGGTGCACGCCGTCATCTACGGAGAGTTGTGTCTCGGACGGGTGGAAGAGTCATCCCGGCAAGCCTACCGGCAAATCGTGTCCGACCTGGTGGGGCAGGGTGTGCAGGGCGTGATCCTCGGCTGCACCGAGATCGGCCTGCTGCTGCACTCGGAGGACGCCGCCGTGCCGCTGTTCGACACCGCGGAGATCCACGCCGAAGCCGCGGCGGAATGGGCGCTGGGCTGATACGAGTCTGCCCGCCTTCGCGCCTTGCGCTACGGCGGGTCCGCCGGAGCCGGGCGGAGGCGGAAAGCCCCGCGCCACGCCGCCCGGCGCTGCGCCGCGCGCTACTTCGCGGGCGGCTTGGCCAGCGAGATGTCGCTGATGCCGCCCACGCGCTTCGCCATCTCGATCTTGGCGGGAAAGTCGGTGAACCCGTAGACGACCATCTTCGCGCCGTCGGGCGAACCGCCGCCGTGCATGCAGCCCGGCACGCCCGCGCCGGCGGTGAGCCACTCGATCAGCCGCGCGATGCGCATACGCGTCTCGGCCGGCGAGCCCGCCTTGAGGTACTTCTGAATCAGGTGCCCGTACCGGCTGTCCACGAAGTCCTGATACGACGGCATGCAGCCGGTTTCGGCGATACCGCCTGCAATCTCCTGGGTCAATCGTTTCGTCTCATACGGCAGCGTGGCCACGTGCACCTTGTTGGCGTGCGCGAGCACCGGGTCGGGGAGCCACGCCCCTGACGGGTGCTGGGTGCCCATCATCGAGGCCGCGAGCCCCACGCCGAACGTCGTCTCGTTGTTGACGATCATCTGCGTGAGCTTGTCGCGGAACACCTTCTCGTCGAGGCCGTTGGCCCGTGCGATCAGGATGGCCGCGCCGACCATCACGTCGCCCTGGCCGGCCACGCACGCGCCGATGGCCGACCGGTAGGGCAGCGTGAAGCGGAAGACGGCGTCGCCCGCGTGCGCATACTCGCCGCACATGAAGACGCGCGCCTTCGGGATGAACACGTCCTCGAAGAAGATGTAGGCCTGCGTGATGCCGCCGCGCTCCACCGGGTTGTCGAAGCCGTCCTCCAGCTCGCGCTCGTCGGACGCGTGGCGCGCCTCCACAATCGTGATGCCCTGCGCGTCCTTTGGAATGGCGAACGACACCGCGTAGTCGGCGTCCTCGCGGCGCAGCTTCACGCCAGGCATGACGAAGAGTTCGTGTGCGGCCGCCGTGCCGCAGATCATCACCTTCGCCCCGCGCACCACAATCCCGTCCGGCCGGCGCTTGACGATGCGCAGGTACATGTCGGGGTCGGCCTGTTTCGACGGCCCCTGGCGCCGGTTGCCCTTCGGGTCGGTCAGCGCGCCCGACAGCGTGATGTCCCGCTCCTGCGCCGACACCAGCCACGCCTTCAGTCGCTCGTGGTAGTCCGTGCCGAGCGCCTTGTCCATGTCCCACGTCGCCGACCACATGGCGTTCAGCGCGGCCCAGCCCGCGCAGCGCCCGCCGGTACACGTGCCCGTCCGCTGGAACATCAGGCGCTTCATCCGGCTGTTGGCGACCATGTCGTCCACCGACCGGATCACCGACAGGTAGCGCGAGACGCGCCGGCCGGTGAGGTGGGAAGTGGTCGTCATCAACTCCTGGTACTGCGGATCACGCGCGGCCTCGAAGATCTGCGAGTGCCCCTCGACCGTCCTGCGGGTGACCGGGTCGTCGACCGGGTCGGCCACCAGACGCCCGCGCTTGTACAGATTCGGCCGCAGCTTCCTGAGCGCCGCCTTGAACTCCTCTGGCGTCTTCGTATCGCCGGGCTCGGCGATCCGAGGCGCCAGGCCCTCGCCGGTGCGCAGGTTGTGGAGGAGCGCCGGCAGCACGTCGCCGAGGTCGCCGACGATACCGTAGTCGGCCATCGAGAAGATCGGCGCCCTGGCGTCGCTGTTGATGGCCACGATGGTCTTTGCGCCGTGGATGCCCACAACGTGGTGCATCATGCCGGAGATGCCGGCCGCGACATACAGCTTCGGGGATACAAACACCCCGCTCGCGCCGATCATCTGATCAGGGCGCGCCCAGCCTTCGTCCACCGGCGGCCGGGTGGCGCCGACTTCGCCCTGGAGCAGGGTTGCCAGCTCTTCGACCAGCGACCAGCGTTCCTTCGACCCGACGCCGAAACCTCCGGCGACAACGACCTCGGCGGCGGAAAGCGACGCTCCGCAAGCCTCCGGTCGGCGGCGTTCGACTTCCCGCGCCGCGCGCCAGCCAGGCGCTTCGTCCATCGGCTCCCGGATGACCTCGGCGCGGCCATCCGTCTTCACCGGGCTGAACACGCCCGCGACGACCGTTGCCATCTGCGGACGCCGGTGCGGGCAGACAATGTTGGCCATGACCTGGCCGCCGAAGCCGGGCACGGTCTGGACGAGGAGGCCCCGCTCGAGCTTGAGGTCGACGCAGTGCGCGCTGAGTCCCGTGCCGAGCCGCGCCGCGACGCGCGCCGCCAGCGCCGCATTCTCGTTATCGGCGCCGAGCAGCAGCGTCTGCGGGCGGTGGCGGGCGGCCGCGTCTGCGATGACGCGTGCGTGGCGCACCGTGGAGAAGACCGCGAACGATGGGTGGTCCAGCACGCGGACGGTGGTTGCCCCCGAGTGCAGGAGCGCGGCGGCGAGCGCCTCGACCTCGTGGCCGACCAGGATCGCTTCCACCGGGGCGTGGACCTGCTCGCCGAGCTGGCGCGCCTTGCCGAGGAGCTCGAGCGCCACCGCATCGACCTGCCCGTCGTGGTGCGAGGCCACGACCCAGATGGCGTTGTTGTCGCTCATGACGCGTGCCTCCGGAGCTTCACTCTCTCCACCAGCGCGGCCGCCATCTGGTTCGGCGAGCCTTCGAGCATCTCACCCTTGCGCGCGACGGGCGGCGTGAAGATGTTGAGCATCTGCGTCGGCGAGCCGCTCAATCCCACGTCGCCGGGACCCAGGCCGAGATCCGCGGCCGTCCAGACCGTCACGCCGGAGGTCGCAGCCTTCATGATGCCGGTCATCGACGGCAGGCGAGGCACGTTCACCTCCTTGTCGAAGGTGACGAGCGCCGGCAGGTCGCACTCGTAGATCGTCTCGCCGCCCTCCGTGGCGCACTGGGCGCGGAGCAGCGCGCCCTCCAACGTCAGCGCGGTGACGTGCGTCAGGTCAGGGATGTCGAGCAACTCGGCCACCTGCGGCCCGACCTGCGACGTGCTCCCATCGGCCGAGTAGCTTCCGCAGAACACGAGATCGACGGGGCCGAGCTTCCGGATGGCGGCGGCCAGGCAGCGCGCCGTCGCGAGGCTGTCGGCGCCGGCAAACGCGGCGTCCGAGAGCAGGTACGCGCGGTCGCACCCCATCGCCAGCGCCTCGGCCAGCTGTTCCTCGGCCTCTCTCGGCGCCATCGAGATGACGGTGACCGTGCCGTCGCTCGACTCCGCCCGGGACGGCCCCGAGCCTGCCGAAGGGCTCGCATCGCCGCGAAGGGCCACGGCCTGCTCGATCGCGTTCCGGTCGAGCGGGTTGATTACGGCCGGCACCTCGGCGCGGCGGAGCAGCATCGTCCGCGGGTCGAGCGAGAGCTTGCCCCATCGACGCGGGTCGGGCACCGGCTTCATGCACACGACGATGTTCATTTGAGCCTCACTTCCTGGCGGACCAGGGGCCATCATCCGTACCGGCCACCGACGGCCATGCCACGGCGGAGGGATTTGCCCGGAGCAAACCCTTTCCCGGGTGTGCGGAGCGGCAGACCCGAGCCGGGGCGTTCCCGGCAGTTCCCTGCGACGCGGCATAGGCCCGCGAGCGGGGTCTCCTTCATTCGTTCGGGCCTCACGCCAGCGCCGCGCGCGCCACCACCAGCTTGCCGATCTCCGTCGTGCCGCCGGCGGAGACGCACACCATCGCGTCGCGGAACAGCCGCTGGACCGCGTACTCCATCATCGTTCCGCACGCGCCGTGGATTTCGATGGCCTTCTTCGCCGCGTCGACCGCCGCCTCGCTGACGTACATCTTCGCCAGCGTCGTCTCGACGCCGCACTCGCGACCCGAGTCCTTCAACCACGATGCGTGATAGCAGAGCCAGCGCGACGCCTGCAGCGCGGCGAAGATCTCGGCGACGCCCCACTGGATGGCCTGCAGCTGCGCGATCGGCCGGCCGTAGAGCGTGCGCTCCTTCGCGAACTTCACCGACTCGTCGTAGCAGGCCTGCAGGATGCCGAGCGAGACCGCCGCCATCCCGGCGCGGCCGACCTCGCTGATCGTCTTGAGCGCGATCGTCATCCCGTCGCCCTCGTTGCCGATCAGGTGCTCGCGCGGCACGTGGCATTCGCGGAAGATCAGCTCGCCGGTGTCAGCGCCGCGCAGCCCGAGTTTGTGCTCGTGGCGGCCCGCGCTGAACCCGGGCATGCCCTTCTCGAGGACGAACGCGCTGATCCCCTTCGGTCCCTCGCCGGTCTTCGCGACCGTGACCACCGCATCGCTCAGATGGCAGTTGGTGATGAAGCACTTGCGGCCGTTCAGCACGTAGCCGTCGCCGACCGCACGGGCCGTGCTGGCCATCCCGAGGAGGTCCGACCCGCCGGTCGGCTCGGTAATGGCGCAGGTGCCGAAGTAGTCTCCACGACACAGGGCCGGGAGGTACCTCGCCTTCTGCGTGTCGCTGCCGAAGTCGGAGAGCGCCGCGGCGCCCATGTGGTGGACCTGCAGGCTGATGCCGACCGCCGCGGAGACCCGGCTCACCTCCTCGACCGCGACCGTACGGGCCAGGTGCCCGAGGTTCGAACCGCCGTGCTCGGCGGGCGTGACCAGGCCGAGGACGCCGATTTCCCCGAGGGCCTTCACGAGCGGTGCCGGGAACTCGTCGCGCTGTTCCATTCCCTCGACGAGCGGCGCGATGCTCTGCTCGGCGAACTCACGGACCGACCGCCTGACCAGCCTCACTTCACGGGGCAGATCGAAATCCATGGCGACCTCGCTCGATGATGGGCGTTGACGGCGTCACGACGGGATGAACCGGGCCCGAGGAGCGGGCACATTATAGAACGGCTCCCGACACTCGGCCTTCGACTTTCGGCGATGTCCGGACGGCCGGTGCCGGCTCGCGGCAGAGCCGGGGACTACCCGCAGGGCGGGTGTATGATAGCGGCCTCCGGCAGATCGTCGAACATCCAAGGACACCCTATCGTCATGGTACCGATCCGAACGGCATTGACGGTGGCGCTGGGCGTGCTGGCGCTTCTCCCGCGACCGGCTGTCTGTCCCCGGGCTGACGCGAGTCAAGCCGGGGCGCCGCGGTCGCCGAACCCGGCGTCGCCGAGCGTGCCAGACCCCGCCGTGTCGATGATTGTCCCGGGCGGCGAGGCGATGAAGTACTGGCCGCGCTGGCGCGGACCGTCCGGGCAGGGGCTCGTCGAGGGCGCAACGTACCCCGACAAGTGGTCCGACACCGAGAACGTGATCTGGAAGGTCGCGGTGCCCGGGCGGGGCCACTCGTCGCCGATCGTCTGGGGCGACCAGATCCTCCTGACTACAGCCGCCGAGGACGGGTCGACCCGATCGATCCTCTGCTTCCGCCGCTCGGACGGCGTCCAGCTGTGGCAGGCGGCGGTGCCGGCCGCGCCTGCCGAGTCGCTCTACGCCAAGAACAGCTATGCGTCGGCCACGGTTTCGACCGACGGCGAGCGAGTCTATGCGTACTTCGGGAACGCCGGACTCATGGCCGTGGACATGCAGGGCAAACGGGTCTGGCACGTCGGCTTCGGCACGCTCCAGCTCTACCACGGACCCGGCGGATCGCCTCTGCTCCACAAGGACCGGATCATCCTGTTCCAGGAACAGCGGCTGATGAGCCGCTCCGCAACCACCGGTCCCGGGTTCATCGTCGCCCTGGACAAGAAGACGGGGAAGCCGTTGTGGCGGCGCGAGCGCCCGCCGCAGCCGGGGTGGGGCACTCCGATCGCGATCCAGGTCGGCAACCGCGTCGAGGTCATCGTCAGCAGCAGCCGGAAGATCGAGGCCTACGACCCCGACACCGGCGACCTGCTATGGACCTGCGACGGGAACACGGTGGAGGTTATCCCGACGCCGGCGGTCGGACATGGACTGCTGTTCGTCACGTCGGGGCGCGCGGGCCCGACGCTGGCGGTGCGGCCAGGAGGCGCGGGCGACGTGACCGCGACCCGCGTCGTCTGGAGCACCCCGAAGGGGTCGCCGTTCGTGCCCTCGCCGCTCGTGCTCGGCGACTATCTCTACACCATCAACGACATGGCGAGCGTTGCGTCATGCTTCAGGGCGCGGACCGGCGAGTTGATCGGGCAGGAGCGCCTCGGCGAAGCGAAGCGTGAAGGGTTTTCCGCGTCCCCGGTCGCGGTCGGCGGGAAGGTCTTCTTCACCAACGACGATGGCGAGACGTTCGTCCTGAATCCGGCGCCCGAGTTCAAGCTGCTGCACGTGAACCGCATCGGCGCGCAGACGCTCGCGAGTCCGGCGCTCGTCGACGGCCGCTGGTACATTCGGACGGCGTCGCACCTGTGGGCGATCGGGACCCCGACGCGCCAGGGCAAGTAGCGATCGACGTTTCCGAGGAGGTGCGCATGGTTCCGACGTTGACTCTCTGGCTGCCGACGCTGCTGTCGGCCGTGATCGTGTTCATCGCCAGCACGATCATGCACATGGTCCTGCCGTACCATCACAACGACCTCCGAAAGGTCCCGAAGGAAGACGAGGTCATGGAAGCGCTCCGGAAGTTCGGCATCCCGCCAGGCGACTACGCGATGCCGCTCGCCGGGTCGATGGAGGCGATGAAGTCGGTGGCGTTCATCGAGAAGATGAAGGCTGGTCCGGTCGCGTTCGTGACCATCCGGCCGAGCGGCCCGCCGACGATGACGAAGAGCCTGATTCTGTGGTTCGTCTACCTGGTCTTCGTCAGCTTCTTTGCGGCCTACATGGCCGGCCGCGCGCTCGGCCCCGGGGCCCCGTATCTCGCGGTGTTCCGGTTCGCTGGAACGGCTGCGTTCGGCGCGTACTCGCTGGCCCTGCTGCAGCATTCGATCTGGTGGGGCCGGAATTGGGGCACGACGTGGAAGTCCGTGGTCGACGGGTTCGTCTACGCGTGTCTCACAGCCGGCGTGTTCGGCTGGCTCTGGCCGCGCTAGGGTAGACTCGCGCCATGCGGAAAGCTCTGCCCTGGATCGGCGTCGCCCTGCTCTTCGTCGTCGCCGTTGTCGCCTTCGCCGAGCGGACGCACAAGGAACTGCTCGACTTCGAGGTCTACCTCACGGCCGGCACGCGTGCGGCCGCCGGCGAGTCGCTCTACCGCGAGTCGGACGGGCACTGGCAGTTCAAGTACCTGCCGGCCTTCGCCGTCGCCATCTCTCCGCTGGCGAAGCTGCCGCCGGTTGTCGCCCGCGGGGTGTGGTTCTTCCTGTCGGTCGCCCTCCTCGTCGTCCTGGTGAACCGCGCCTACGTGATGCTGCCGGGCCGCCGCAGCCGGGCGGCGTTTCTCGTCTGGCTCACGATCCTGGCGATGGGGAAGTTCTACGTGCGGGAGGTCGGCCTGGGCCAGACCAACCTCCTGCTGGCCGTGCTCGTGCTGACTGCCATGGCCTGCTGGGTGCGCGGCCGCGACATCGCGGCCGGCGCCCTCCTGGCCGCCGCGGCGGTCGTCAAACCGTACGCGGTGCTGTTCCTGCCGTATCTGATCGCGCGGCGGAGGCGGAACGGCGCGGCGAGCTTCGTCGTCGTCCTGCTCGGCGCGCTGGCGCTGCCGGTCGTCACCTACGGGTGGTCCGGCAACCTCGGCCAGCTCCACGAATGGTGGGTCGTCATCACCACCTCCACCGCGCCGAACCTGACGAACCAGGACAACATCTCGATTGCCGGCATGTACGCCGCGTGGCTCGGCGTCGGCGGCGCGGCGACCCTCCTGAGCGCGTTCACGTCGCTGGCGCTCGTGGCCGCCTGCGCGTGGGCGGTGGCGCGCGGCGCCCGCGTGTCGTCGCCCGACTACGTCGATGCCGCGCTGCTCATGTTCGCGATCCCGTTCCTCTCGCCGCAGGGATGGGACTACGTCCTGCTCGTCTCGACGCCGGCCATCATGTTGCTGCTCGATCGCATCGACCTGCTCGGCGCGGCCACCCGGTGGCTGCTCGTCGGCTGCATGGCGCTGCTCGGCCTGACGTTCTGGGACGTGTTGGGCCGCGAACCCTACCGGGCGCTGATGATGTCGAGGCTACTCACCGTCTGCGCGCTGTTCGAGCTGGGCGTCCTCGTCCACCTGCGCGCGCGCCGGGCCGCGTAGCGCGAGGCGGGGCGTCGGCATCACGCTCTGAGTGATAACGGCCATCACCGACGCGCGAGCCACGGGAGCTCGTCACCGTGGCCGGTGGCCAGGAGGAGAATGGCGCCTCCGACGACGGCGAGCACCAGGAGGACCACGCGGGTGTTCGACTCGTACCACCAAGACTGGACCTGACCCGCGCCCCTGTTGGCAGCGGGTCGACTCTTCGCAACAGCCGCCGCTTCGATGCCGGTCAATCGAGGTCGCGCGGCAAGTGAGCCGTCGGCCGACCCTTCACTGATGCGCCCGCCGCGCTGCGCGTTCCCCGCCGGCATCGGACTGCCGCCGAACACGGCCCAGGGGTTGGCGGGGCGCCGGCCCTCGAAGGAAAGCCGAACCTCGCTCAGCGGCTCAGGGCCCGTTGCCGGCGCGGCGTCGAGCCGCCCGCACGGCTGCTGGGCCGCCGCAGCAGATGGCAGGATCAAGGCAGCAACCAGCGTCGCAGCCAGCGCCCGCTTCCCCGAGTTCATACATCCTCCATGACCCGTTGGAGACCGTCATTGTAGCCGGCGTCGATGGTACATGCGACAGGGCCCGGCGAATCGGCTCATCCGCGCAAGGCTGGAAACGACACCTATCGGCGCGATGAGCTTCGCCCGAAAGTACGTACTCAGGGACCCGTGTCTGCTCGCGGGCAGCCCCGACTGCCGGCGTCACGCCGGAACGCTTCGAACGAACGACTTCACGACGCGCGAGGTTGCGATGACCGGGTTGAGGACACTGACAGCGGTTGCGCTTGGCATCGCAGTGATGGCCGTCCCTGCCTTGGCGCAGGCGCCGGCCGCCGCGCCGGCCCCCCAACCTGCCACTCGTCAGGCGTGGAGCGACCTGCCGGACCGCTTCCAGGTCGATGCCGGGTACTTTCAGGCCCAGATGACGACCGCCTTGCGGCTCCAGGGGAGCGTCGGGCCGGCCAACGAGGTCAGCTTCGAGAGGGACCTCGGTGTCGCGGATACCGCGGGCACCTACTGGCTCGACGCGACGGTCCGGATGTCGCGGCGGAACTCCTTCAAGATCAACTACGTCAGCGTCACCCGCCAAGGCCAGCCGCGGAGTCTGACGCGGAGCTTCACCTGGAACGACGAGACGTACTCCGCCGGGTTCACGGCGTCTGGCATGGTCGGCATGGACCTGATCTCGACCTACTACCGATTCGCCGTGAGCAAGCGCGATCGTTTCGAGATTGGCGTGGCGACGGGCCTGGGCTTCCTGCAACTGCGAGCTGCCGTCAAGGCCCAGGGCAGTCTGACCGGTCCTGGCGGCCAGGTCCAGACGGTGGACCTGGACGAGAGCGGGAAGCTCGGCGTCCCGACCGGGGACATCGGTGGCTACTTCAACGCCTGGCTGGCGAGGCGCGTCGTGGTGCGCGGCGATTATCTGTACATGCTGATCAGGCCCAGTGACATGGAAGCGTCCGTGAGCGACTGGCGGCTGGCCGTCGACTACTACCCGCTGAGAAACGTCGGGATCGGCGTTCAGTACAAGTACAACGAGTTCCGGTACCACCAGAGCACCGAGACGGCCAGCCTCGGCGGCACCGTCGGGTTCCGCGGCCCGCAGGTCTACGGGTCGTTTCTCTTCTAGGCCGCCCCCCAAGGACCGACCAGAGCATCCGCAACCACTGCCTCAGTCTGCCGCACGTGACCGAGGTCGTTCGGTGACGAGTGCGTCCGCCGTCCCGCCCTCACCGGCCGGTGGAACCGAAGACCGCCTCAAGACCCGCTGTGGGCGCCTCCCTGCCTTCCCGAATGCCGGTGGATCCTGTTGACATGGGATGACGGGCTGTACAGAATTGCGTCCACACTGGTCCTCTGACGCCGCCAGTGGACGGGCCTTCGCCAGGTCGGCGTCCGGGCCCGCGAGGCGCGTCCTCTGCGCCGCTGTCGTCCGACGGTGAACGGTGAAGTACTGTCCCGTCTGTCTATTCAGTTACCCCGAAGAGGCCACGGCGTGCCCCAACGACGGCGCACGCCTCACGGTCAGCTTCGAGTGGCTGGCCGGCGTTGTCATCCGCAACAAGTACCGCATCCTGTCGAAGCTCGGGCGAGGGGGCGCCGGCACCGTCTACAAGGCCGAGCACGTGGCGCTCGAGGAGTTGCGGGCGTTGAAGGTGCTGAACCCTCAGCTCGGCCAGAACCCGCAGTTCGTCAAGCGGTTCCTGCAGGAAGCCAAGACGACCCGCCGCCTGCACCACCCGAACATCGTTCGGGTGGAGGATCTGGACCAGGCGGAGGATGGCAGCCTCTTCATTTCGATGGAGTACATCGAGGGTGTGACGGCGCGCCGGCTCCTGCACGTGCCCGATGCACCGCTGCCGGTCGCGCGGGTCCTGAGCATCGTGAGAATCGTGGCAGAGGCGCTTCATGCCGCGCACGAGCAGGGCATCGTTCATCGCGACATCAAGCCGGAGAACATACTCATCGGGAGGGGTCCGGACGGCAGGGACGTGCCCAAGGTCGTGGACTTCGGCCTGGTGGCCCTCAAGGAGGGCTCCGGGACCCGCAGCGTCGAGATGATGCTCACCCCGGCGTACGCCGCTCCGGAACAGTGGCGGCGCGTCAAAGGGCGGGAACTCGACGGTCGGACGGACGTCTATGCGCTCGGCGTCACCCTGTACCAAATGCTCGTTGGCCATCGGCCCTTCAAGGGAGAGACGTTCGAGGAACTGATGCACGCGCATCTCGTGGAGGTGCCTGCACCCCCGAGCGCGGCAAACCCTCGTGTGGCCGAGGTGGAGGGGCTGGACGCGTTGGTGCTCGAGATGATGGCCAAGGACCGGGAGTCGCGCCCTCCCAGTGCGGCCGCGGTCGCCGATCGTCTCGACCTCTTGATCGCGGATATGGTCACCGCACGGTGGACACAGGGAACGGTGGTCATCACGCCGCCGGGTACCACCCTGCAGCAGACGTTCGTGGCGCCGTTCTCAGCACATCAACAATCGGGACAGGCTCTGACAACGTCCGCGGAGCAGACGGTCCCGTCTGCTGGACTGGATGCCACTCTGGCAAACGGGAGTCACGCGGTTCGCCGGTTGAAGTCGTTCGCAGCGCGGCCGGCGGTCGTCGCCGTTCTGGTCCTGCTCGCGCTGGTCGGAACGGTCTCTGTCGGTCTGGGGGTGCGGCGGTGGATCGGAGCCCGTGACGGGGCGAGCCCGACGGGGGCGGCAGGCGGGCAGGCGGCTCCCGGCAGTGGAGAGACCCGCGCGGTTCCTCAAGGAGCGCCTGAACCCCAGGCCGCAGACAGCCCGAAGGCGCCGACCGCTCCGGCCAACCCCCGAGAGGCTCCGCCGGGAGCGCCGGGCGCAGTCCCAGTGGCGGTCGTCGGCCTGGACGCTGAGACCGTGTCGAAGATCGGCAACGAACTGGAGAAGGCGTCAAGGGCCCACGACCTGGGCGACTACGACGCGGCGATCGCCGCCTATGAGGCGGTGCTGAAGCTGGACCAGGGCAACAAGCAGGCGCAGGCCGGCCTGGCGAGAGCGCAGAGAGCCAGGCTTGCGGAGGGCAGCATCAAGGCGCCGGAGGGGGAGTAAGATGGGCGGCCCCAAGTTCTCCGGCCTGGCCTGTGCCACCGCCGGCGCGGTCGTTCTGTGGGTGAGTTCACTGGCCGCCCAGAAGCCGGTCAGGTGTCCGGGGTCGCCTGCCGATCCCGGTCCGCTCACCGAACAACACCTGACCACCCTGTTGACCGGAGGCGTGGGCACGGCCCGCCTGCAGGAATGGGTCAGGAGCTGTGGCCTCGCCTTCGGGGTCACCGAGGAGAGCGTCAGGCGGCTTCGGGCAGCCGGCGCTCCGGGTGCATTCGTGGCCTTTCTTCTGCCGCCCGGTGGCGGCCATGTCGGCGATCGGTGGGCGTCACCAACCGACGGTCAGACGATGACCTGGATTCCTCCCGGTAGCTTCCAGATGGGGAGCCCACCGGACGAGGCCGGCCGGGATGACGACGAATCTGCGCATACCGTGTCGATCGTGCGCGGATTCTGGATGAACCAGACGGAAGTGACGAATGCCGCCTACCGGCGTTTTCTTCGTGCGAACGCCGCGTGGCAGAAGGGCCAGATTCCAGCCAGCCACGCGGATGGCAATTACCTCGTCGACTGGCAGGGCGCTGAATACCCCGAAGGGTCTGCCAGCCATCCCGTCGTGCGCGTGAGTTGGTACGCCGCCCGCGCCTACTGCGAGTGGACGGGCGGCCGGCTGCCGACCGAAGCCGAGTGGGAGTACGGCGCCCGGGCCGGTACGACAGCCGTGTTCTGGTGGGGTGACGCGTTCGACCCGGCCAAGGCCAACATCGCCGGCAGCCTTGCGGCCGCGGGAGACGCCCGCCGCAGGAATCCGTGGGGGCTCGTCGATGTCCTGGGGAACGTGTGGGAATGGACGTCGAGTCTCGAAAAGCCCTACCCGTACAAGGTCGAGGACGGCCGCGAGGACGCCCGGGCCGAGGGGCGTCGGATCGCCCGTGGCGGGGGGTACTCGTCCGGGCCCCGATTCGTTCGCGCGGCCAACCGGATGGCAGAGGCGCGTGAGCGGTCCAGCGACCTGATCGGATTCCGTTGCGTGCGTTGAGCGCCAGGATCGTGGGGACTTGACGCGGGCACCAGCCCGCCCTCGCCGAGGGGAGGACAGTACCATGCTGCATGCATCGAGCACTCCACCGCCGACGGCCCATCGACGTTTGTCAGCCCTGGTCGTCCTCGCATCGTGCTCGATCTGGGCGCTTTACTCCGTGGTATCGGGCGCGGGCTCCGGCCAGATCCGCGCGCCGCAAGGTCGGGCCGAGAATCTCCGCGTCGAGGTGAAGGGAGGGCTGGTCGACCTGACCTTCGACCTGCTGTCGGACGAATCCAGGACGCCCTTCCGTATCTCCGTGCTGGTATCGACCGACGGCGGCGCGACCTACGAACCGACCGCCGTAAGCCTCACCGGAGACGTCAAGAACGTCACACCGGGCCCTGCAAAGCGCATTGTCTGGGACGCAGGCAAGGACACCGACAACGTCAGCCTCGAACGCCTGCGCTACCGCCTGGTCGCGGAAGCCGAACAGCCGGCCGTGCCCAGGAACGCCGGGCTGTCCGTCAGCACCGATCCTCCGGGAGCCGGCGTCACCGTGGACGGGCTCGCCCGAGGATCGTCGCCGGTCAAGCTGGCCGACCTCGCTGCCGGAGAACACCAGGTCACGCTCGTGATGCCCGGGTATCTTGAAAACAGCAAGAAGGTGACGCTTGCGGCCGGGGAGAGCCAGACGCTGCACGTCCAGCTGACGCCCGACCCGGCTGCGGCCCGCCCGGCACCGGACGCCGCTTCAGCCAAGACAGGTGAGGCGGGGAAGTCCGGCAAGGGTGGGAGTCCACTGAAGTGGGTGCTGCCGCTGGCCGGCGGCGCCGCAGCGGTCGGCGTGGTGCTCGCCACGAAGAGCGGCGGCGACGGGGCAGGCCAGTCGCCCGGCGGCTTCAGCAAGGTCGCTCCCGCGAATGGCTCGACCGGGGCGTCCTTGAGTCCGACGCTGTCCTGGAATGCCAGCGCCAACGCCAGCAGTTACGAGTTCTGTGTGGATACGACCAGCAACAGCACATGCGACAAGTCCTGGAGCACCGCCTCGTCGACAACCTCGACTACGGCCTCGGGTCTGACCTCCGGGACGACGTACTACTGGCAGGTGCGAGCGAGGAACTCCACTGCATCGACTGATGCGGACGGGGGTACGTGGTGGAGCTTCAGGACGCAGGGAGTCCAGACGTTGACCGTGGTCGTTCCGGCCACTTCGAGCTGGGTGGACGCCATGGACGTCGTCGCCGGTATCCCGGTGACGGTCACCGCGACGGGCACGTGGAGCCCCTACAGAGACAATCCGGGTGTGACCTGTAACCCGGACGGCATCAGATCGGGCGGCCTGTTCCTGGCCTGCGGGCAGCCGACGTGCCCCATTTCCACGGCGAACCACGGTGCGCTGATAGGTCGCATCGGCCTGGGGGCACCCTTCCTCGTCGGGTCATCGGTCCAGTTCACTCCGACGAGTGCTGGAAGACTCCAACTGGTCATCAACGACGAACTCGGAATCCTCTATGACAACTCCGGGAGCGTGACGGCGACGATTCGCCAGTGATCGGAGGCGCCGCTGTTCGGTCGTTGCGGGCAAGGGTGCCTGGCATCGGGCCGCGTCGCGCGAATCGCGCCCGGGGTTCACTCGTACCGCACGGCCTCGGCAGGCGCCATGGTCGACGCACGCCACGCGGGGTAGGCTCCCGACGCGATGCCGACCGCGCAGGCCACCACGAACGACGCCGCGACACCCGTCAGGGAAATGTACGTGTTCCAACCCGCATAGACGGCGACGGTCCGGGAGGTGGCCAGGCCGCCGAACAGGCCGAGGATGCCGCCGGCGGCGCCGAGCGCGGTGGTCTCAATCACGAACAAGGTGGCAACCTGCCGGCGTGTCGCGCCCACCGAGCGCCGGATCCCGATCTCCGGGATGCGCTCGAACACGGACGCCAGAGTGACGTTCATGATGCCGATGCCGCCGACCGCGAGCGTGAGCAGCGCCACGCTCCCGAAGACGAATCCGAACGCCCGTTGCATCCGCATCCGCTGGTCGACGAGGGCACGCGGGACGACTGCCGTGTAGGCAGGCTCGCCGGGATGGGATGCCGCCAGCGCGCGGACGAGGATTCCGCCCATCGCCTCGACCTCGTCAGGGTCGGTGACGCGGACCCGAATCTCGTCGACAGGCCGCCAGGGGTCCTTCTCGGGAGCGTGACCGAGGCGCGCCGAGAGCGGGACAATCACGACGCGATTGGTGTCGACGGTCGCGACGCCGGGGTACGCCGGACTTCCGCTCGAGCGTTGCTCGGCGAGGATCCCGACGACCGTGTATTGCTCCAACCCGATGCCGAGCGAGCGCCCGATGGGGTCGGCCGCCCCGTAGAGATCGCGCGAGAGTCCGGCTCCCACGAGGCAGACGCGAGAGCCCGCGTCGGCGTCTACCTGCGTCGTGAGGCGGCCTCGGCCGGCCCGGAGGCGAGTCGCGGTCGGGTAGCCAGGCGTCGCCGCGATCACCCAGCCGAACTGCGTCTTTGCCGGCCCGACGAGTTCTGCCCCTCCCTCGACCACCGCGTCGATGGACGCCACCGCAGGACCCAGGGATCGCAGCCCTATCGCGTCGCGGATTGCGAGGCCGCGGGACCGGTTGGCGGGCGCCTGAAGGCTCGGAAGAAGCGGGCGAAGAACGACGGTGTCCAGCCCCAACCGTTCGGAGTCGGCCAGCGTCTGCTGCCGGGCCCCCTCGATGACCGACAGGGTTGCCACGACAGCGCTGACACCGATCGCGACCCCAAGCACGCTCAACATCGTCCGCAGCGGTCGTCGGATGAAGGCCTCGACGGCCTGGAGCGCGAGAATCAGCTTTCGACGGCGCCAGGACCTCCCGCAGAATGGCGCCGACTGCATGCCGAATCACGACGGTGCTCTTCCTATCGCCCCACAAGGCCTGCAGCCTCCGTTGCGGGAACGGCCGTTGGCACCGGCGAGGCCGGCAATAGCCGAACGCGGTCACCTTCCCGGAGCCCACTGACGACCTCGATCAGATAGCCGTCGGTCCTGCCGAGCACGACGGGGAGCGGTTCCCGCCGCCAGCCTCGCGTGGGCAGCACGGTCGGGCGACCGCCAGTCTCGCCAATTGCCGCAACCGGAAGAAGCAGAACGTCCCGCCGCTCCTCGACGAGCATCTCGACGCGCGCGGTCATCTCCGGTCGCAGGTCCGCGTCGGACGGTTCCAGGTCGATGAAGAGGTCATGTCGTTTTTCGTCGAACGGCCGGTCGACGGGCGGATGCGCCAGCATGCCGATGCGGGCTACGCGTCCCGTCAGCCTGACTCCGGGCGCCGCATCGACCCCCACCGACGCGGGCTGGCCGCGTCGCACGAGATGCACGTCCGCTTCCCGAACGGACGACTCGACGGTCATCCGCGCCACCTCGGAGACCGTCAGCAGGCCCTGGCTGGCGGTCACGCGGTCTCCCACGCGCACCTTTCGTCGGGGGTTCGCCGCGATCGAGTCCTCGTGGAGCACGATGCCGGGCGCATGCGCGTGAATCGCGCAAGCCTCCCGCGCCCGGTTCAGCAGCTTCACGAACTCACCCGCCTCTGCGACCCGCTCCCGGCACTGAGCGACCCGCGCCTGCCGCTGCGCGAGCAGCATCCGCGCCCGACGTTCATCCCGAGGTCTGGACCGTTCCACCAGCATCGTGGACCGCCGCCGGGCCAGTCCGAGGGCAACTTCCGCCTGTTCCAGCTCTCCGGCGGCCCTGTCGATCTCGTCACGGGTGACGAGGCCCTTGGCCAGCAGGGGCTGCAGGCCCTCGTACTCCCGACGCAGCCTGTCGACCTTCGCCTCTGTCACCTTGACGTTCGACAGGGCCTCATCCACGTCGAGCGACTTCTCCCCGGACTGGAGCGACTCGAGGGTGCCGGCCGCTTCCTCGACGTCCGCTTCCGCCGCCTGGAGATCGGCCTCCGCCTGGCGGAGCGCCTGTCGGGCCCGCAGGTGATCGACCTCCAGTTCGGCGGTGTCGAGGCGGGCGATCAGGTCGCCCTCCTGGACACGCGTGCCTTCCCCCACGAGAAAGGTGACTTCGGCTTCCCTCGTGCCGAGCGGCGAGCGGTAGGTGACCATCTCGCGGGGGCGGAGCACTCCGCTCTCGACGAGACGAACGGCCAGGGTGCCTCTCCTGACGGCCACAGCGGGCCCGGTCTCCAGCCGGAGGACCAGGTAGCCCATCGACGCGATCGTCACACTCGCGACGACCGCAACGAGCAGCACTCGATCCCGGCGCGACCGCTCTCTCCAGCGCTTCATACCGCTCTTCCAACGACTATCGGATATCGGCCCGAGGATTCAGCACGCCAGCCGCCGCGCGCAGCTCCCACCAGGCCACCGCCAGATCGCCCAGGAGGGACGCGCGTCGCGCTCTGGCGCCGAGCAGGTTCGCCTCCGCCGCGACCACGTCGAGATTGTTCGAGAGACCGCGTTCGTAGCGCAGCAGCGCGAGCTCCGCTTCGCAACGCGCCTGTTCGACGCTCGCCTCGACGAGGATCAAACCCTTCTGCAGCCGCTCGTAGTGGCGGACGGCGCGCCGAGCGTCCTGGGCGACCGACAGGCGCAGCGTGGCCAGCGTTCGTTGGCGGCGAATCAGATCGAGCTGCGCCGACTGTCGGGCGGCCCGGCTCGTGGCGCGATCGAACATCATCGTCGCGGACACGAACCCGGCCGCGTGGAAGTTGTCGAGGCCGAAGCTGTCCAGGGCGTTCGGAGCTGTCTCCCGGCGAGTCAGCGCGACCCCGACCCCGAGCTGCGGCAGGCTCTGCTGGCCGGCCAGCCAGACGCCGTCTTCGGCTTCGCGCACCGACGCGGCCGCCCCAATCAGTTCCAGCCGCCTGACGAGCGCGGACGCCTCCGCTTCCTCTTCCGTCATGTGCGCGGTCGGCACGCTCACTTCGGGAGCCACCGTGAAGACGAAGTCGGGGCCGCGGGCAAGCAGCAGCCGGAGCTGGTCGGCGGCGTCGAGGCTCGCGGTCCGAGCGTCGAGCACCTGCAGGTCGCTTTCGGCGACGAGCTGTTCGGCCCGAAGGACGTCGAGTTGCGAGACCTTGCCGGCCGAGAGGCGGGCGCGCGACGCCTCGAGCAGCTGGCGGGCGCGGGCGGCTGACGCCTCTGCCAACACCAGCAACTGGTTCTGCGCGCCGATTCGGTAGTAGATGGTCGCCACGTCGATCGCGAGTCTGTGCTCGGCGAGAATCTGCTGCCGGCGAGCGTCGTCGAGACGACGCTCCGAGAGCGTGACGTCGCGGCGCGTGAACCGCGGGGAGAACCCGCGGGAGATTGGCTGGCCGACGGCGAATGTCGTGTCCGACGCGAAGTAGGTGCCGAGCTGGTTCTTCGTCGACGTCGTGCTGAGATTGGCCCGGAACTCGGTGCCCGTCACCAGCCGCTGCGAGAAGGTGAGGCCGTAGGTCTGGCCGCTCAGGTTGTCCTGCGCCAGAGCCCCCAGCACGTTCGAACCCAGCTTCGGCTCGAACGCCGCACGAGCGACACGGAGACTGATCTCGGCATCGGCGACTGCGTCGCCGGCCTGCAGCGCCGGCTCGGCATTCGCCAGCGCGAGCACCACGGCATCGGCCAGGGATAGCGGCGGCGCGTCAGGCCGAAGCGCGGCCTGGCCCCATGCCGCCACGCTCCCGCCCGCCAACAGAGCGGGAGCCACCATCGCGATGAGCCGCCGCCAGACGGACTGGAGACCCATCCGGGACCGACGATCGGGTTTGCCCATCTCGACACCTGCCCGAGGCGAGGCTCATTATAGCCTGCAAGCGAGCAGGGGCACCGGGTCGTCAGATGCGGGCCCCCCGTCGATGTCCCTACACGCTGTCCCTACACGCTGTCCCCCGTCGCTTGACACGTCGAGGGCAACGCCGATAATCAGGCTTGTGCAAGGGCAGCGTCTCATGATCACCAGCCTCCGAGGAGGGAACACCCGATGAAGCGATTCCTCAGACGCGGCATGCTGTGGGCCGGCTGCAGCGCCGCCCTGGTCGTCGGCGTCACGCTCGGCGCCGCGACCCCGCCGAAGGTGCAGTTCACCGACACGCGCCTGAAGAACGGCCTGCGCGTCCTGATCTCCGAAGATCACGTGGCGCCCGTCTTCTCCATCGCCATCGTCTACAACGTCGGATCGCGCAACGAGCGGAAGGGCCGCACGGGCTTTGCGCACCTCTTCGAGCACATGATGTTCAAGGGGTCACAGAATGTCGGCAGCGGCGAGCACTTCACGCTCGTCTACAACAACGGCGGCGACATGAACGGCGGCACCAGCCAGGACGCCACCGTGTACTACGAGATGATGCCGGCCAACCAGCTGGACCTGGCGCTGTTTCTCGAGGCCGACCGCATGCGGGCGCTCGACATCACCAAGGCGAACCTGGACAACCAGATTGGCACCGTCTCGGAGGAGCGCAAGCAGATCGTGGACAATCAGCCGTACGGAAGGACGTCCGAACTCGTGCCGGAACTCGCCTACACGAACTTCGCCTACAAACACTCCGTGATCGGCTCGCTGGACGACCTGCGCGCGGCAACCGTGGATGATGTCGCCGCCTTCTTCAGGACCTACTACGCACCGAACAACGCGGCGCTCGCGATCGTCGGTGACGTGAGGACGGCCGACTGCCTCGCGAAAGTGCGCCAGTACTTCGAATCGATCCCCCAGCAGGCGCCGCCGCCCGAGGTTGACATGAGCGAGCCGGCCCAGACGGCCGAGAAGCGCCAGACGATCGACGACCCGCTGGCGAAGCTCACGCGCCTCGATATCGTCTATCACATCCCGCAGGGGCTGACGGCCGACAGCGATGCACTGTCGATGCTGGGCAGCGTGCTCGCGAGCGGCCGCAGTTCGCGGCTCTACGACACCATCGTCCGCCAGAAGCAGTTGTCGCAGGGCGTCAGCGCCTCCGCCGGACAGAACCGCGGCCCGAGCCTGTTCCGCGTCGGCGGGATGGTGATGCCCGGCAAGTCGGTCGCGGACCTCGAGAAGGCGATCTACGACGAGATCGAGAAGGTCAAGGCCGGGCCGATCGACCCGTGGGAGATCGAGAAGACGCGGAACGTGGCGTTGCGCAACTTCGTCGGCACGATGACCAGCAGCTTGAGCCGCGCGCTCTCGCTCTCGCAGTACGCGGTGTTCTACAACGACCCGGGTCTCGTCAATACGCGCTACCAGCGTCTGTCGTCCATCACCGCCGCCGACGTGCAGCGCGTCGCGAAGCAGTACCTGACGCCCGAGAACCGCACGGTCGTCATCACCAATCCGAAGCCCGCCTCGCCCGCCAGCCCGACGGCCGAGCAGAAGGGAGGCCGGTCATGATCACCAGACGCACGCTGACACTGATCGCCGTGGTGGCGCTCCTGTGCGCCGCGTCGCTGGTCCAGATCGCCGCGCAGGGCCCTGTCGGCCAGGCGCAGCCGCCCTCGTCCAAGGGTGTCGTCATCAAGGGCAAGGCCCCGGTGTCGAATGAGCTGCTGAAGATCACGTTGCCGAGGCCGCAGGAGGCGGACCTGCCGAACGGCGTCCACCTGATGGTGTTCGAAGACCACCGGGCGCCGACCGTCCAGATGCAGCTGCAGATACGGGGCGCGGGCGGTTACTACGACCCGGCCGATTTGCCGGGCGTCGCCACCATGACGGCGGCGATGATGGTGGAGGGCACGACGGCCCGGGACACCCAGCAGATCGCGCGGGAGCAGGAGACGATGGCGTCGACGGTCAGCCTGAGCACCAGCCTGTCCAGCCAGACGGCGTCGATGTCGCTGAGTGCGCTCGCCGACAATTTCGACCGGACGCTCGATCTCGCCGCCGACATCCTTCTGAATCCGGTGTTCCCGGAGCAGGAGTTCGCGCGCTACAAGACCCGGCAGAGGGCGAGCCTCCTGCAGCTGCGAGCGAACCCGTCGTTCCTCGCCCAGGAACGGTTCTACCGTGTCATCTACGGTGACCATCCCGGGTCTCGCATCATGATGACCCCGGACGCCCTCGAGCGGGCGACGCGGGACGCGCTCGTCGCCTTCCACAAAGCCCACTACGTGCCCGACGCGGCAATCATCGCGGTCGTCGGCGACCTCACCTTCGCCGAGGCACGCAGGAAGATCGAGGCGAAACTCGGCGGGTGGAAGAAGGCCGGGATCACGGTGCCACCGGTTCAGGAACCGCCGCCCGTCGGGCCGGCGAAGATCTACCTGGTGGACAGGGCGAACTCCGTTCAGACGAGCCTGATCATCGGCGCCGCCGGAATCGACCGCACCAACCCCGAGTACGACGTGATGTCGGTGATGAACACGGTGATCGGCGGCGGACCGACCGGGCGCCTGTTCCTGAACCTGCGCGAGGAGAAGGGGTGGACCTACGGCGCGTACAGCTCACTGAGCGCGCTGCGCTATCGCGGCCACTGGTCCGCGTCGACCGAGATTCGCGGCGACGTGACCGAGGGGGCAGTCACCGAGATCCTGAACGAGATCAACCGGTTGCGCACCGAGCGCATCCCCGACAAGGAATTCGCCGACAAGAAGCGGTCGATGGTCGCCAGCTTCGCGCTGTCGCTCGAGTCCCCGATGTCGATCATGAGCAACTACATCACGTCGCGGATCTACGGCTTTCCGGCCGACTACTGGGACAAGTACCCGCAGCGGATGGCGGCGATCACCCAGGACCAGGTACAGGCCGACGCGAGAAGACACCTCGGCGCCGGCGCCATTCAGATCGTGGCCGTCGGCGACGCGAAGAAGATTGGAGACGTCCTGAAGAAACTCGGGACGGTCGAGGTGTACGACACGGAAGGGAAGCTCAAGGGTACGAACTGACGCTTGTCTCTGCCGATAGTCTGCGGTCGGTAGTCCACCTGTCGGACGGGGTGCGCCGAGAACCGAGCGACGGCACCGCGGCACAGGCCGGCTACCGACTCCGGACTACCGGCCAGCGCGTCGATTTCCACAGTTACCCATGTGCCCGGAATGGACCTTAGTAAGACTGGAGCCGGCGGTCGGACTTGAACCGACGACCTGCTGATTACGAATCAGCTGCTCTGCCAACTGAGCTACGCCGGCTGAGGCGTGAGGTTACCAGCCCGCACAGGGCGCGCGGGCCGAACAAGTAGCTTACCACAACCTCAGCCACCTGCGACCCTCTGACGCGTGTCCGGCTCGACGACCCTCGGCCCCGACCTCTCTGCGGAAGGACCGACCCTTCATCGTAGGAACCGACCTTCTCTCGCCACCTCCGACCCTTCAGTGCAGTACCCGACCCCCGTCTCCCCGTCCCGGTTGCGAAACGCTGGACTTGCCGCCCTGGGGCTGACAAAAGGCGCCCCGGAGGCGGAAATCATCGCCGCGCATCGAATCCAGAGACCAGCATATCTTATTGACAGGCAATAGATTAGCACGATGGCCAGCCGCGCCACGAAGAGGCCGGCGATTTGCGTATTACAATCTAAAGCACTTCCCTCGCGTAACCCGATGTCTGCAAAGGAGAGCGTATGCGATTCCGGATTGGTGCCGCAGCACTGGTCACCATCACCGCTTGCCTCGTCGGCCTTGTAGTCCTCAACGAGCCTCCTGCGCCGGCTTCGACCGGCCGCGGCTTTTCGGCCACTCCGCTTCGTCCCGCCGCCATCGAGGCACTTCGCGCGCGCGGCAAGCGAGTGGCTCTGCCGTTTCCCAACAGCATCAACCGGGGCCGGAAGTTCAACCCCGGCGGAGGCGTCGTCGAACCCCTGCTCACGCCCGCCCAGCAGAAGGTGCTGGTGATTCTCGTCGAGTTCAGCACCCCGCCTCCCGGCGGTCCTGCTGACCGCCTGGCCCCGGCAACCTTCGACGACATGCTGTTCGGCCACGTCTACGACCCGCCGGACTACGCAGGTTACCCGGGCCATCCAACGGACCGCACGCTCTACAACTACTTCAAGAAGGTGTCGTACGGGAGCGTGGACGTCATCACGGTGAACGCGCCGAGCAGTCTGGGATGGATCAACGTCGGCCATCCCTACGACGACTACTGCCGCCCGGACGGGCTCCACGACTACGGGTTCGGGCCGTACCCGATGAACGCGCAGGCGCTTGTGTTGGACGCGGTGAAGGCAGTCGACGCGTTTGTGAACTTCGCGGACTACGCGGTCGGTGTCGAGGTGCCCAACCTGTTCGTAGCGCACGCGGGCGGAGGGGCCGAGTGGAACGGCGACCCCGCGCAGTTCTGGTCGCACAGTTGGAGCCTCGACGCCGGCACCGGACTGACTGACGCGCAGCTCACCTTCGACGGCGTCAAGGTGAACAACTACGCGCTCATGCCTGAGGTCGGCGGCGACCTCACCGGCTATGCGGGCCCCGCCTTCGGACCGTATCCTCCGACGGTGGGCGTGTATGCACACGAGTACGGCCATGTGCTCGGCCTGCCCGATCAGTACGACTACGGCTACGAGTCGTCGGGCACCGGCATCTACAGCCTGATGGCGGGTGGAAGCTGGAACCAGTGGCCGCCCGACTGGATCTTCGCGGGCAACTCGCCGTCGTTCCTCGACGCGTGGAGCCGCTATCGTCTCGGGTTCGTCACACCCACGGTTGTCAGCGCCACGACCGAGGTCACGCTGCCCCCGGCCGAGACCTCTCAGGTCGTCTACAAGATGGTGGTGCCGTCCTCGGGCGGCAGGGAGTACTTCCTGTTCGAGAACCGCCAGCAGATCGGGTTCGACCAGGGGCTGAACGTGTACGGGGACGCCAGAGGCAACGACGTGCATGGCCTGGCGATCTACCACGTCGACGATGTGGTGATGACCCGAAACTACTGGCGGCCGAACGAGGCCGAGAACTGGAAGGAGTTCCGGTCCGAGGGCTGGCGGAAGGCGTGGACCGGCGAATCCCACTACGGCATCTCGCTGGTGCAGGCCGACGACCGCTGGGACCTCGAGCTGGGCTACTTCGGCGGGTTCCGCGGAGACCTCTATCCCGGGCTGTACCAGGTGACAAGCTTCGGCAACGCGTCCCGGCCAAACAGCAGCAGCTACTACTTCTGGGCCGGTTCCGCTCCCAAGTTCGGCTACTCGGGAGTGACGGTCAACGACATCGTGGAAGACGCCGGCACCGTGTCGGCCACGCTGTCATTCGTGAAGGCCAAGTAGCGAACGCCCGGCCGCAACACCGACGGGCGGGCCCACGGGCCCGCCCGTCACCTCACAGCTCCCCCCTGCCGGGCTACAATCAGGCACCCGGTCTTTTCGAGGAGCCCTGCATGTCCGCGCGGACCCGGGATAGGTCAGCTTCTCGGAGGCGACCGACGGACTCGTCGCGACCACATCAACGACGGCAAGGCGACGGTGACGTCCGACCAGAGGAGGCACCATGGGCAGCCGGCGAGAGCATTGGCAGCGGGTGTACACCACGAAGGAAAGCGATCAGCTGAGCTGGTTCCAGCGCGTGCCGGCGCCGTCGCTCCAGCTGCTGGAAGACGCCGGCCTCCTGGCCTCGACCTGAATCGTCGATGTGGGAGGCGGGGATTCCCGCCTCGTGGACGGGTTGCTGCTCAGAGGCGTCGCGTGCGTGACCGTCGTCGATGTCGCCGGGGCGGCCCTCGAGAGGACCAGGCAACGTCTGGGACCGACCGGAGACCACGTGCGTCTGGTCGAATCGGATATCACGGACCCCGGTTTGCCGCTGCAGCCCGTCGACATCTGGCACGACCGCGCCGTCTTTCACTTCCTCACCGACGCGGAAGACCGGCGCCGTTATGTCGCCCGTCTTCGCGACACGCTGAAGCCGGGAGGCAGCGCAATCATCGCGACCTTCGCGGTCAACGGGCCCGAGCGGTGCAGCGGGCTTCCGGTCGCCCGCTACTCCCCGGCGTCGCTCAACACGGAACTCGGCAACGAGTTCTATCTGGCCGCCAGCTTCGAGGAAGAGCACGCCACGCCGGCCGGCGGCACACAGCTGTTCCAGTGGTGCCGGTTCCTGTTCCGGCCGCGGTCCTGACCGCGGCCGGCGGCCCCCGGCCCACCCCTCGATCAGATGAAGATCACCTGCGAGCCCGCCGCCTTGTCGTAGAAGTCCATGGCCGAGATCACATCCTCGACCTGGGGGATGAGATCGGCCTTGGTCCGCTTGAACATGTCCATCGCCATGCGGCACGCGAAGAGGTGCGCGCCGGCGTCGGCCAAAGTCTCGAGCATCTCGCGCACCGGCGGGATATCGAGGTTCAGCATCTCCTTCTTCATCATCGAGGTGGCCATCGCCTCCATCCCCGGGATGCCCCCGAGCAGCGTCGGCATGCCCATCGACGGGTTGCCCACGGTGGCCACCCGCAACCCGTCCAGCTTCTTCTCCGTGATGATGTCCAGTCCCCAGAAGGTGAAGAACATCGTCGCGTCGATGCCGCTCATCCGTGCGGCGTTGGCGAGGATCAACCCGGGGTACGCCATGTCGAGCGTGCCCTTGGAACAGATGATGGCGACATGTTCGATCGGCGCGCGGCGCGAGGCGGGAGCGGGCGCGGCGGTGACGAGCGGTGCGGGCATCTGGCTGTCCATGTTCGGTCTCCTTTACACGCAGCCCTGCGGCTTCGGCAGCCCGGCGATCCGCGCCGCCAGCTTGCCGGGCCCCTTGGGGAAGAGCTGATACAACTCCTTGGTGGGCACGCCCGCCACCTGCGTGATCCGCCGCAGGCCAGGCGGCTGGCCCTGTCGCGCCGCGTCCTCGCGGCAGAAGTGCAGCACCTTCCAGTGCGCGTCGGTCAGCGTCAGGCCGAGCTCCACCGCGATCCCCTGCGCCACCTCCGGTGTCCACTGCGACGCCTGCACGAGGAAGCCGTCGTCGTTGACTTCCACCTGCCGCCCGCCGTACTCACGCCACGCCATAGCCGTCTCCCTTCGCGCCGCCGGCCACCGCGACCGGAACGGTCTTTCCAAGCATCGACATCCTCGTCGTGACCGGCAGCGGCCGGCCGGGCAGCAGCGCGTTCCAGTAGATCCACCGGAAGGCGAGCTTCCCCATGTGATTGATCCGCGTTTCCTTCAGCAACCGCATTGGACCCACGACCGGCAGGGGGAACGAACCCGGCAGCGGCTCGACGTCGTAGTTGAAGTCGATGAGCAGGGCCTTGCCGAACCCGGTCTCGATGAAGCAGTTCGCGTGGCCGTCGAACCCGTCCTCCAGGCTGCGGCCGGCGATCGCTCGCAGCAGGTTCTCCTCGAGGACCTCGGCCTGGAAGTGCGCCACCGATCCCGCCTTGGAGGCCGGCACGTCGGTGGCATCGCCTATCGCGAAGATGTGGTCGTGGGCCTTTGACCTGAGCGTGCGTGGATCGGTCGGCACGAAGCCGAGCTCGTTGCCCAGGCCCGACGCCGACACGAACGGCGCGCCGCCGTGGGTCGGGATCGTGACGAGCAGATCGAAGCCGACCTCGCGGTCGTCGTAGGACACGAGCCGGCCGTCCGCCGCGTCCACCTCGCCGACGCTGAACTCGGTTTCGAGGCGGATCCCCTTGTTGGCGATCAGGTGGCCCAGCACCCGGTTGCAGACCGGCTTCGTGAAGGCGCCGTCGAGTGGCGTGACGTAGACGAGATCGACGCGGTCGCGGATGCCGCGGCGCCTGAAGAACTCGTCGGCGAGGAACAGGAACTCCATCGGTGCCACGGGGCACTTGATGGGCATCTCGACGACGTTGACCGCGAGGCGTCCGCCCTGGAAGGCCGCGAGCGCCGCGCGCAGTGCCTGCGCGCCCTCGAGGGTGTAGAACTCGTGGACGTTGCGCCGCCACCCGCCATCGAGCAGACCCGCGGTCTCCGCCGGGCGGAGTTCGGAGCCGCTGGCGATGACAAGCAGGTCGTAGCCGATCGATCCTTCCCGCTCGAGTACGATCGAGCGGCGTTCCGGGTCCACTGCCTGCACCCGGTCGCGCAGCCACTCCACACCCGCGATCGTCCCCGCGCGCGGGCGGAGCATGCGCGCCTCGTCGCGTGCGCCGAATGGCAGGAACAGCAGCCCCGGCTGGTAGAGGTGGTCCGTCTCCGGCTCGACGAGCGTCAGCCGCCAGCCATCGGGCAGCCGCCGCCGCAGCCGGTTCGCCAGCATCGTCCCCGCGGTGCCCCCGCCCACGATCGCGACTCGCTTCACGTACCTACCTCCCCTGTCACAGGCGGCTTTGCCAGCGGCGTGCCAGGAGTGAACGCCTGCTTTGTTGAGGTTTTCTGGCCGGAAGGAGGATCGTGAAACATGCTGTGAAACGTAAAGTTTCAGGCTGTTTCACGTAACATGCATCCTTTTGTTTCGTCGGGGGCGCCTAGCCGGCGAGGTCGAAGTCGCGCATGCGGCGCCAGAGCGTGACCCGGCTGATGCCGAGCGCGCGGGCGGCATCCGCCCGGCGCCAGCGGTGCGCATCGAGCACCTCGCGGAGCTGTTCGCGACCGGGGTTCCCGACCGCCCGCCGGGGGGCCGGCGGGGCGGCGCCGAGGTCCATGCGGCGCGGGGCCTCGCGCGGCGCTGCGAGGGTGGGGAGGTCCTCGGGCAGGATCGTCTGCCCCCGGCAGACCGTGACGGCGTACTCCAGCACGTTCTCCAGTTCGCGCACGTTGCCCGGCCAGTCGCACTCCAGCAGCGCGCGGAGCGCCTCGGGCGACATGCGGACCGACCGGCCGTGGCGGGCGCCGACGCGTCCGAGCAGGACGCTGGCGATCGGCTCGATATCCTCGGGTCTCTGCCTGAGCGGTGGGATCTCGATGGGGACGACGCGGAGGCGGTAGTAGAGATCGTCGCGGAAGCGTCCCTCGCGCACCGCCCGCGCCAGGTCGACGTGCGTGGCCGCGACGACACGCGCCCGGCTGACGCGGGTCCGGTTCTCGCCAAGGCGCTCGAACGTGCCGCCCTGCAGCACGCGCAGGAGTTTCACCTGAACCGGAAGCGGCAGGTCTCCCACCTCGTCGAGGAACAGGGTCCCGTCGTGTGCCGTTTCGAATCGTCCCACGCGGTCGCGCACGGCGCCGGTGAATGCTCCCCGCGCATGTCCGAACATCTCGCTCTCGAGCAGGTCCACCGGCAGCGCGCCGCAGTTGACGGCGACGAATGGGCCGGCACGGCGCGGCGAATGCTGGTGGAGGGCGCGCGCCACCAGCTCCTTTCCGGTCCCGCTCTCGCCGGTGATCAGCACCGTGACGTCGTGGTGCTTGAGGTTCTCGACGAGCCCGAAGACGCGCTGCATGGCGGCCGATCGCGCCACCATGCCCCCGAGCGTGATCGGGGCTCCGAGCGAGATGTCGCTCTGTTCTGCCGGCCGCAGCACCACCACGTAGCGGACGCCCAGGTCGCAGGCCGGCTGGAGGTTCTGAGGGAACGGCGCGGCGCTCAGCGCCACGAGGCGCGGTTCGCCGACGCCCAGGCTGACTTCCGCGCGCCACCCTTCGCGCCTCTCGCCTCCCAGAAGCGCCTGCCGGAGCGTTCCGTCTCGCCCGAAGAGGCCCGGGCCGAACACCTCCTCGAGCGGCCGGCCCTCGACCGCCTTCGCCGCGCCGGGCGCGAACAACTCGTCGAGCACGTACGACCCGTGCAGGATGCGGAAGTCGGAATCCGCGCAGATGAACGCCCTGCCCAGGGCGCCGAAGGCCGCGCTCACGGCCGTCCACGCGGCCCGCATCTCGAGCGCGCTGCGCGTTTCGTCGGTGAGGACCACCGGTTCCCGAGGATGCGGACGGCGCCCTTCGTTCGCCATACCCCGGATGATACGGGCTGGCGGTGCGCGGTCGCAAGCCGCGGACCCTGCACGGCGGTGGACCCTGGAGCGGTGGGCCGGCTCCCACGATTCGAGGCCACCTCGGGCGGAGCGAGTGCATTTCCTGCTGGGTTCCCTGCGCCGGGCGTCGTAGAATCCCGCCAGCCAACAGCCTGCCCGAGCGGCCATCATGGCGGGGGCGGGAGGAGAAGGGGACATCGGGGGACATCATGCTGCGTCATCTGAGAATCTGGCTGGCTGTCGCGGGCGTCGTCGGCCTGGTGAACCTGCCGGGCACCGCCGCGCGGTTGCAGGACGGCGAGTCTCTCGTCTGCCCGACCTGCGAAAGCTGCACGAGCGTCCTGGTCGGCAAAGCGGCGTCGGCGGACGGGTCGACGATGACGTCGCACTCGTGCGACAGCACGACCGACCGCACCTGGATGAACCTGGTCCCGAACCGGAAGCACAAGCCGGGCGAGATGGCCAAGGTCTACTACGAGCCGAAGCTGACGAAGGGGCCTGACGATCCGGACCGCATTGAAACCGGCGAGATTCCTGAGGTGCCCGAGACGTACGCGTACCTGAACGCGGCGTACCCGATCATGAACGAGCATCAGCTGGCCATCGGCGAAACGACGTTCCGCGGGAAGCGCGAACTGGTGAGCGACAAGGGGATCATCGACTGCCCCGAACTTTATCGTCTCGTGCTCGAGCGAGCGAAGACGGCGCGCGAGGCGATCCGGATTGCCGACGAGCTGACCAGGCAATACGGCTACAACGACTACGGCGAGGCGTTCACGTTCGCCGACACCAACGAGGTGTGGATCTTCGAGATCCTCGGGCCGGGCAGGGGAAACACGGGCGCCGTCTGGGCCGCGGTGCGCATCCCGGACGATCACGTGTTCGTGTCGGCCAACGCCCCGCGCATCCGCTTCCTCAACCTGGCGGACAAGGACAACTACCTCGCGTCGGCCAACGTCTTCTCGCTGGCCGAAAAGCTCGGCTACTGGAGCGCGAAGAGCGGCGAGCGGTTCGAGTTCTGCACGGTATACGGGTCGCGCACAGCCATGGGCAGCCGGCGCCGCGAGTGGCGCGCGCTCAGCCGCATCGCGCCGTCGCTCAAGCTCGACCCGAACGCCGAGCACTACCCGCTGTCGGTCAAGGCCGAGAACAAGCTGTCGGTGAAGGACGTCCTCGACATCTTCCGCGACACCTACCAGGACACGCCGTTCGACATGACGCGGTCCCTGAACAAGATCGGGCAGGACGGGAAAGCCACGAAGAACCCGATCGCCAACCCGTTCATGAGCGCGGACTACCTGGATGCCTTCAATATCACGTCGGAGCGGACGATCGCGTGCAAGCGCGCCACCTACCTGAGCGTCACCCAGTCGCGAGGGTGGCTCCCGAACCCGATCGGCGGCCTGGTGTGGCTCGGCTACGACAACCCGGTGACGACGCCGCACACGCCCTTCTACATCGGCATGTCGCAGATGCCGGCGTCCTACATGGTGGACGGCCGGGCGAGGTTCCGCCGCGACTGTGCCTGGTGGGCTTTCAGGCAGGTGAGCCAGCTGGCCGCGCTCCGCTGGCAGGACATGGTGAGGGACATCCAGAAGGTCTGGGGGCCGATCGAGACGAAGGCGTTCGCGGACCAGGCGGCGTTCGAAGAACAGATGGTGCGGCTCTACAAGCAGGATCCGGCGAAGGCGAGGGAAGCGCTGACGACGTACTCGCAGGACATGGCGAACGGCGCGGTCGACGCGTACTGGAAGCTCGCCGAGGATCTCTGGACGAAGTACACGAACTACTTTCGGCCGTAGAAACCAGCAGGTAGCCGGCAGCTGACAGCGGACCGCGATTCATCGAGCAGGCGCTCAGAATTCGGTGCCCTTTCGGAAGCTCCGCGCGACCTGACGTCCGCGGGTGAGCCCCTCGCGCGAGAGCCGTCCGAGGGTGGCCGCCGTGAGCAGGCCGCCCTCGGTGGCCCACAGCACGACCGCGCGCCCGATGGTCCACGTGCCGCCGTAGGCGACGGCCACCTTCGGCAGGATGCCAATCGCCGGGGCGAGGCCCACCAGCTGCCGTGCCAGCTGGCGGAACAGCAGGCCACCGCCCAGCACCCCGACGATCTCCCCGATGAGTTCGCGCGGCTGCCCCGTCTTCCCGGCCGCCAGCGCGATTCGGTAGCTCATCATCAGCTGGTTCTTCGACAGCACCACCATGTCGCCAAGGGCCACCGGGACGCCGAGCACCGGGATGACCTCCGCCAGCCCGGTGCTGAACGCGTAGGCCGCGTTGGCGCGTGCGGTCTCGTCGATCAGCGCGCTGAAGACCCTCGGCCTGAGCGAGGGGGTCTGCCGCGCGAGGCCCACGCGCCGATCGGGCTCTACCACGGCGAACAGCGCATCGACGACGGCGTGGAAGCCCTCGTCGTCGATCCGATCGATGGCGACCAGGGCCGACCCGCCGCGGGTCTGCACCTCGCCGGCGACACCACCGCCGCCCACGGCCACGGTAACCAGGTGCGCCTTGCGCCCGGCCCAGTACCGGCGCGCCGCCCTCATGTCGGGCGACTCGTCGTGGCCGCGGAGAATGGCGATGACGATGTCCGGGCGGCTGAGGCCGCCGTCGCCCGCGCGGGCCGCGGGCCCGGGAAGCCCTCGAGCCGCCAGCGGTGCGTCGAGGGCGGTGAGCCACCGCGTCGGGTCGTCCTGGCCTCCGGCCAGCCGGAGCGCCAGCTCGTCGGCGTCCGCCGTGTTCTCGCCGACGATCAGCACGTGGACCCGGCGGCCGGCTTCGCGCCGGATCGCCTGCAGGTCCACTTCCTTCAGGATGCGCCAGACCCGTGTGAGCGTGACTTGGGTGGCCATGGTGTTCAGATTCTACACGGCGCGTGGTACGCTGTAACGTCCGGCGTTCACCTGGAGCCAGAGACACCATGCACCTCGCACGATTCCCGCGCCGGCGCTACACGCCCGGCTGGACGCCGATCGAGAAACTGGAGCGGCTGTCGGCGCTTCTCGGCGGCCCCGAACTCTACATCAAGCGCGACGATTTGCTCGGCCTGGCGGGCGGCGGCAACAAGACGCGCAAGCTCGAGTTCCTCGTGGCGGACGCGCTCGCGCAAGGCGCGGACACGCTGGTCACGTGCGGCGCGGTCCAGTCGAACCACTGCCGGCTCACGCTGGCGGCCGCGGCGAAGGAGGGCCTTCGGTGCCGCCTCGTCCTCGAGGAGCGGGTGCCGAACAGCTACAGCGCGGATGCCACCGGCAACAACTTCCTGTTCCGGCTGCTCGGCGTCGAGGCGGTGACGGTCGTGAAGACCGGCGTCGATCTGGCGGCCGAAATGCAGAAGGTGGCCGACGAGGTGGCAGCGCTCGGGCGCAAGGCCTACGTCATCCCGGGCGGCGGGTCGAACGCGCTCGGCGCGCTCGGCTACGTCTCGTGCGCCGAGGAGATCCTGGCCCAGACCCATGAACTCGGCCTGCGCCTCGACCACATCGTGTGCGCCAGCGGCAGCACGGGCACGCACGCCGGGCTCATCTGCGGCCTGGTCGGAAACAGCAGCCACATCCCGCTGACGGGCATCAACGTCCGGCGGACGCGCCAGGAGCAGGAGCCGAACGTCCACAAACTGGCGCAGGAAGTGGCCGCCCTGCTGGGTATCGCGGGCGGGATTCCGGGGACGGCCATCACCGCGCTCGGCGACTGGGTGGGCCCGGGCTACTCGCTGCCCACGCCCGAGATGGTCGAGGCCGTGCGCATGCTGGCGCGGGTGGAGGGCATCCTGCTGGACCCGGTCTACACTGGAAAGGCGATGGCCGGGCTGATCGCGCTGGTGCGGAGCGGGACGTTCGAGGCGGGCCAGCGCGTGCTCTTCGTCCACACGGGCGGCGCGCCGGCGCTGTACGCGTATCAGTCGGTGCTGGTGTAGCTGACAGGCGTCGCGGCGCGAGGCTCTCCGCCTTCGCCCGGCTACGGCGGGACCTCGCCGTGGCGCTTCGCGCGGAGGCGGGCAGTCCCGCGGGCGACCGGCCACGTGCCGCTGGCGGCGGATCGCCGGCGCCAGTTGAACGACGGCCCGCCCCTGCGGTACGATGGGGGTTTGCGGCACCAGCAGGCGGTGCCGCAGTGGGCCCTCTGACATGTCCGAGCCGACCGCGGGGGCGTCCGCCGAACTCGTCATTCGCGGCGCCCGCACGCACAACCTCAAGAACATCGACCTCACCCTGCCCCCGAACGCCCTGGTCATCGTGACCGGCGTGAGCGGGTCGGGGAAGTCGTCGCTCGCCTTCGACACGATCTACGCGGAAGGGCAGCGGAGGTACGTCGAGTCGCTCTCGGCCTACGCCAGGCAGTTCCTCGAGCGGATGGAGAAGCCGGACGTCGACGCGATCGACGGCATCTCGCCCGCCATCGCGATCCGCCAGAAGAACAGCATCCGGAACCCGCGATCGACCGTCGGCACGACCACCGAAATCCACGACTACCTGCGCCTGCTCTTCTCGCGCATCGGCCGGACGTTCTGCCGGGGCTGCGGCCAGGAGGTCGTCCGCGAGAGCCCGGAGGTCGTCGCCCTTCGTCTGGCCGCCCTGCCCGCCGGCACGCGCCTCATCATCGGCTTCGAGATGCCCGTCGTCGCTGCGCCCAGGCCGGCGGCATCGAACGGCGCGGACCCGGCCGACGACGCGGCAGAACCGCGGGATGAGGACGCCGAGCCGCCCGCTGCCGGCGCCGAAGCGGCGGCTTCGGCCAACGGCAACGGTCGCGACCCGGTGTCGGAGATGCTGGACGTGCTCCGCCGGAAGGGATTCGGCCGGCTGCTGGTGGGCGGGCGCGCCGCCGTGTCGTTCGACGATGTGGAGGTGGCCCTGCTGCGGGACCAGTCGGTCCTGCACGTCGTGGTCGACCGGCTGACGGTGCAGCCCGACATGCTGACCCGGCTGACGGACTCGGTCGAGACGGCGTACGGCGAAGGCGGCGGCGGCGCCTTTGCCCTCGAACTGCCGGCAGCCGATGCGGGCTCCGGGTCCGAACAGAGCCCCCGCCTCCACGTCTTCTCGGAGCGCTTCGAGTGTCGATCGTGCGGGATTGCCTACGAGGACCCTCAGCCGCGGCTCTTCTCGTTCAACAACCCGTTCGGCGCGTGCCCGACGTGCCATGGCTTCGGCAACGTGATCGAACTCGACACGGGCCTGGTGGTGCCCGACCCGACGCGCTCGATCCAGGACAACGCCGTCGAGCCGTGGAGCAAGCCCCATTACCGCTCGTACCTCGCCGACCTGAAACGCGCGGCGCGCGGCGGCGGCGTCAGGCTCAACGTGCCGTGGGCCGACCTGACGCCCGAAGAGAAGCGGTTCGTGATGGATGGCGACGGCGGCGACTACGAGGGCGTCCGCGGGTTCTTCGCCTGGCTCGAGCGCAAGAAGTACAAGGTGCACGTCCGCGTGTTCCTGAGCCGCTACCGCGGGTATCAGACGTGCCCGGACTGCGGAGGCGCGAGGCTCAGGGGTGAAGCGCGGGACGTGCGGGTGGCCGGCCGGACGATCGATCAGGTGTGCGCGCTGACGGTCCGTGAAGGGCGGCAGTTCTTCGCGAACCTGGCGCTCGCCGGGCGCGAGGCGGCCATCGCCGACAAGGTGCTGACAGAGATCCGCCGCCGGCTGCTGTTCCTGAGCGAGGTGGGACTCGACTACCTGACGCTGGACCGGCTGTCGTCAACGCTCTCGGGCGGCGAGTCGCAGCGCATCAACCTGGCGACGTCGCTCGGCTCGGCGCTCGTCGGCACGCTCTACGTCCTCGACGAGCCGTCAATCGGCCTTCATCCGCGCGACAACGAGCGGCTCATCTCCATCCTCAGGCAGCTGCGCGACCAGGGCAACACGGTGATTGTCGTCGAGCACGACGCCGACATGATTCGCGTCGCCGACCACGTCGTGGACCTCGGCCTCGGCGCCGGCGAGCAGGGCGGCCGCGTCGTGTTCTCGGGCACGCTGGACGGCCTGTTGCAGGAGCCGCGGTCGCTGACCGCACGCTACCTGCGCGGCGAACTGAGGATCCCGGTGCCCCGCGAGCGCCGGCGGGGCAGCGGGCACCGCATCCGCGTCCTCGGCGCAAGCGAACACAACCTGAAGTCGATCGACGTCGGCATTCCGCTCAATACGCTCACGTGCGTGACGGGCGTCAGCGGGTCCGGGAAATCCACGCTCGTCCACGATATCGTTTATCCCGCGGTCAAGCGCCTGAAAGGGGATTGGGAGAAGAGGGTGGGCGCGCACCGCGGCCTGCAGGGCGCCGAGCACATCAGTGACGTCGTTCTGGTCGACCAGGCGCCGATCGGAAGGACGCCGCGTTCGAACCCGGTGACCTACCTGAAGGCGTTCGATCCGATCCGGGAGCTGTTCGCTTCCACGAAGGACGCGCGGGCGCGCGGCCTGACGGCCAGCCATTTCTCGTTCAACGTCGCGGGCGGACGCTGCGAGGCGTGCGAGGGCGAGGGGCAGATTCGCGTTGAGATGCAGTTTCTCGCCGACGTCTTCGTGCCGTGCGAGGTGTGCGACGGCAAGCGGTTCACGCCCCGCGTGCTCGACGTCCGGTACCGTGGGCGGAACGTGCACCAGGTGCTCGAGATGACGGTGCGCGAGGCCCTGACCTTCTTCGCCGGCTCGCCCAAGGTGCTCCGGCGCCTGCACCTGCTCGACGAGATCGGCCTCGGCTACCTGCGCCTCGGCCAGCCGGCCACGACGCTGTCCGGAGGCGAGGCGCAGCGCATCAAGATCGCGGCGCACCTGGCGGCGCGGACCGGTGACCGGCTGCTCTACATCCTCGACGAGCCGACCACCGGGCTCCACTTCGACGACATCGCCAAGCTGCTGGCGGCCTTCCGGAAGCTGCTGCAGGCCGGGCACACGGTGCTCGTCATCGAGCACAATCTCGACGTCATCAAGACGGCCGACCACATCATCGACCTCGGTCCCGAGGGCGGGGAGGACGGCGGGCAGGTGGTGGCGGTGGGCACGCCCGAGGAGATTGCCTCGGTCGGCGCGTCCCACACGGGGCGGTACCTGCAGTCGGTCCTGCCGCCGGCAACCGCATGACGCTCCCGCGCGCGTTCTACGACAGGCCGACGCTCGACGTGGCCAGGGACCTCATCGGGAAGGTCCTCGTCTGCCGGGGCCGCGGCGGGACAACGGCCGGCGCCATCGTGGAGGTCGAGGCCTACATCGGGGAGTCCGACGCCGCCTGTCACGCCTCGGCCGGGCAGACGCCGCGCAACGCCCCGCTCTACGGCGCGCCCGGGCTCGCCTACGTCTATCTCAACTACGGCATCCACAACCTGTTCAACGTCGTGACCGAGCGTGAGGGCCGGCCGGCGGCCGTGCTCGTGCGGGCGCTGGTGCCGCTCGAAGGTCTCGCGCTGATGCAGCGGAGGCGACGGGAGGACCGGCGGCGCGCCGGAGCGATTCCCGACCACGAACTGTGCCGCGGTCCGGGAAGCCTGGCCCGGGCGATGGGCATCACGCTGGCCGACAACCGCGCCGACCTCTGCGGCGGCAGCCGCCTCCTCATCGACGACCGTGGCCCGACGTCGTTCGATGTGTCCTGGAGTTCGAGGATTGGCATCCGGGCCGGCACCGAGCACCAGTGGCGCTGCTTCGCGGTCGGCTGCAATGCGGTGTCTGGAAGAGCCGGCGCGGCGCGGGCCGGTGTGGCGCGGGGCTTTAGCCCCGCGATCCGGCGGGGCTGAAGCCCCGCCCCACACCTCTCACGGCCCCACTCCACATCTCTACTGCTTCGCGAGCCAGTCCGCGACCGGCCCCTCCAGCCTCAGGCGCCGGTCCCGGCACGCGTCGATCCGGTCCAGCGCGAGGCTGAGCGTGTGCCGCGGCGCCGAAGGATGGTCCGCGAAGAACCTCTCGACCTCGTCCCGCATGGCGCCGTCGCAGAACGCGCCCGCCGCCGCCACGACCGTCGCCAGCGCAAACGGCGCGGCCAGCCGCGGCTGCACATCGCTCCAGCGGGACTTCAGAAACTGCCAGGCCTGGACGTTGACGGCCGGATTCTCGAGCGCGGCCGAGAGCCACCCCGCTAGACGGCCCGGCCGGTCCGCAGCATCCAGCGCCGCTCCGAGAGCTCGGGTGACGTACACGGCGTCGCTGGCGTGGGCGATCACCTCCCGGGCGTCCAGCGCCGGCAGGCGTTCGAGAAGCTCCGCGTCTCCACCTCGCGCGGCCAGCCCGGCAACGACCGCGACCATCGAGCGGTCGAGAGGCTGGCCTCCGGACAGGTGCGCGACCGCGAGCGCGCGCGCCGAGGCCAGCACCGTCCGGTCGCGCCCGGCACCGCCGAGGATCTCGACCACGGCAGCGCGAAGCCGCTGCCGGTCGGCCGGCTCACCGGGCGCCGCTCGCCAGCCCAGGCTCGATGCGATGGGCTCGAACGTCGCCGTCACCCAGCCCTCGAACGGAGCCCGCCGTCGGTCCGGTACCAGATAGTCGCTGATGAACGTGAGGCCGGGCGCCATCGCCTCCGTCACCTCGGGCGTGTGATCGGCCGCCAGCGCGGCCACAAGCGTCAGGTAGTCGCCAATCCCCTGGGCCCCGACACCGGCGAGTGCCCACCAGTCGTCGAGCAGCCGGACCCGTTCGGCCGGCGTCATCCGCGTGCGGGCGAGTGAGGCCAGGCGCGCCGCCGCCTCAGGCCGGTGGAGGGTTCGGAAGTAGCCCGCGGCGCCGGCGTTGACGATCACCGCCGGAAAGCACCCCGGGATCCGGAACGCCTGGCGTGGTTCGGCGAGGAGCCGGTTCGCAACCACCAACATCGGCGCCTCCTGGCCCACTCCTCGAACGCCAAGCGGGATCTGCCACGCGCCGGCTTCGGGCGCCGTGCCCTGCGGGTTGGCCCCGAATCGCCGCTGCTCGACCATCGCGACCGTCTCGCCACCGTCGCAGGACGCGTCGACGCTGACGACCGGGATTCCCGGCCGCGTCACCGCCGGCATTCCCACCCGCTCGACCGGCTGACTCGAGACCGCCGCCAGCTGGCGCCAGAGCTCCTCGCCGGCGGCCGGTTCGTAGGCCTTGGCGCGGACGAACGCGTTCACGCCGTCGCGGAAGACGTCGGCGCCCAGCCACTCCTCGATCATGCGGAAGACCGCCGCCGCCTTTCCGCCGGCCCGGTCATCGAACGATTCCTCGAGCCCGGCCTCGTCCGCTGCCGCTGTCCGCAGGGCTCGCGTCGACGGCAGCGAGTCGGCGCTCATCGCGGCGCTCGTGCGCGCCGTGTTCGACAGTTCCAGCCGCCACTGTGGCCGCCACGCCGCCAGCGCCGTCGGCGCCGCCCACGCGGACAGGCCCTCCGCGATCCAGAGGTCGTCCCACCACTGGATCGAAACGACCCCCCCCAGCCACTGACGGGCGACACCGCGCGCGATGGCGACGGCGGTTCGCGCGAGCGACGGCTCCGAGGCCGACTCGGGGTCCATCAGCAGCGCGTCGTCGCAGAAGATCGCGCCTGCCGAGGCCGCCACGCCTTCGAAGCCGCCGGGTACGGCCACGAGATCGAGCTTCCTGAACGGATAGCGGACGGTGAAGTAGCGGCTCTCGGCGCGGAAGGCCTGCTCGACGACTTCGAGGGCGAACCGTCGGCGGTCCTTCTGCTCGGGGACCGTGCACACGCGGAGGGGGACGGCGTCGGCTGCGCCGTCGAGGCACTCGAACTCGCCGATTGCCAGCGCGACCAGGTATGAGGACATCCGCGGCGTCGTGCCGAAGCGGAGCGTGTGCCTGCCGAATCCCGGCCCGGGCGTGTCCGACACCAGTTTGCCGTTCGAGATGGCCGTCAGTCGGGTGTCGACGACGGCGGAGATCGCGTAACTAGCTGTGAACGCCGGCTCGTCGAACGACGGGAATACGCGACGGGCGCCCGTCGCCTCCATGCGGCTCAGCGCGTACTTCCGGCCATGCGCGCGGGCCAGGTAGAGACCGTGTCCATCGCCGCGCAGTCTGCCGCCGTACCGCACGTGGAGCTTGAACGCCCCCGGCGGCATGCGGGCCGGCAGGGTGAACGCCGCCGTCTCGGTGGCGGGGTCGGTCGTCACCGTGGGGAAGATCGAGCGGCCGCCGGGTTGCGTGATTTCGGACCAGTAGACGTCGAGCCCGGCCGCGTCGAGCGTGATGCGGCTCGTGGCCTTCTCGACGCGGATGTCGATGGTGAGGTCGCCCTCGAAGGTAGCGGTGCCGAAGTCCGGCGTGATGGTCAGCTGATAGTGCAGCGGCGTGACGTCGGCCGGCAGGCGATCGGCCGCGGCCTGCCCGGCCGTCGCCAGCATCACCGCGCAGCAGGCGGCCAGACGAACGCCCGTCACCGGGCTCTCGGGTTCCTGCCCGTGACCGGCACCTTCAGAACGAGCCTGCGACCCTGGCGCAGCACGTCGATGGTCGCCGTGCTTCCGATGGGCGAGTCGGCGATGGCTTTCACGAACTGCTCGCCGGTCTCGATCTTCCCGCCGTTGCACGCCACGACGATGTCGTAGATCCGGAGTCCGGCCTGGTAGGCGGACGAGGTCCGCGTCATGCCGGCCACCACGACACCGCGTGTCGCGGGCACGTATTCGAGCTGCTCCGCGATCTCCGGTGTCATCGTCCTCACCGTCACCGCGCCGATCGACCCGCGGCGGACCTCGCCGTACTTGATCAGGTCGTCGGCGATGCGCCGGGCGAGGTTGCTCGAGACGGCGAAGCCCACGCCGTTGGACCCGCCCCCTTCGCTGACGATGGCGGTGTTGATGCCGACGACCTCGCCGCGCGCATCCACCAGTCCGCCGCCCGAATTGCCCCGGTTGATGGCAGCGTCGGTCTGGATGAAGTCCTCGTAGTCGGTCAGCCCCATGCCGGTCCGGCCCACGGCGCTCACGATGCCGAGCGTCACCGTCTGGTCCAGCGCGAACGGGCTGCCGACGGCGAGCACCCACTGGCCCACCTTGATCCTCGACGAGTCGCCCCACGGCAGCACCGGCAGGTTCCGCGCGTTGATCTTGACGACCGCGATGTCGGTCATCGGGTCGCGGCCGACGAGCTCGCCCTTCACCTCGCGCTTGTCCGGCAGCACGGCGGTGATTTCGCGGATGTTGCCGGCGACCACGTGGTTGTTGGTGACGACGTAGCCGTCCGAGGAGATGATGACACCGGACCCGAGGCTCGGGGACCGCTCGAGACGCGATCCGAACCACTCGTCGGACTCGCCGAAGAACTGACGGAAGATCGGGTCGTTGGCGAACGGCGAGTTGGAGGTGCGCACGACGGACACCGTCGCCAGGCTGACGACACCGCCGACCGCGCGGCTGGCCACGACGCTGAAGTCGGGCAGAGCCAGACCCGGTGCGGTCGCCTGCTGTGTGGATGCGGCGGCGCCGGGCGCGGAGGTCGTCCGCGGCGCCTGGGCCGCGGCTCCGTCGCTGGCGGACCTCAGGCGGCCGGTCAACACGAGGCCGGACACGAAGCCCGCGAGGACGAGCAGGAGGGCGAGCGCAGTTCTCTTCACCATGGACCTACCCCCGGCACTACTCGATGTCGATGCGGCGCCGGCCGGACAGCTTGGGGATGGAAATCGTGAGGACGCCCTGCTGGAGGTCGGCTTCCACGGCCGAGGCGTCGACCGCGCACGGCAGGGCGAAGGTGCGGGCGAACCGGCCGTGGCCGCGCTCGACGCGCTCGAAGCGGACCCGGCGCGGATCCCCGGCCGGGCGCTCGCCTTTGAGCGTGAGCTTCCCATCCTGGACGGTGATCTGGATGTCCTCGCGCGAGAGGCCCGCGACCTCGACCGTGATGGTGAAGCGATCGGGGAGTTCCGACACGTCCACCGGCGGCATCCAGCCGGCTTCGTCGGCTCCGGCGAGGCGGTTCAGTCGCTCGTGGAGGGCAAGCAGATCCTGCAGCGGGTCCCAGCGGGTGGAAGCCACAACCCATCGTAGCATGAGTCCCCGCGCCGTGGCCGCGCAAACCCCTGTGCTAAAATAGGCGGTTGACTCATGCGGCTCTTTCGACTCCAGGTGAGGCCATGCAAGCGACACGACTGCGCAAGGGAATGCTGATCAAGATAGGGGAGAACCTGTTCCGGGTTCTGGAACTCCAGCACGTCACGCCGGGCAATCTGCGCGGTTTCGTGCGCGTGAAGCTCCGCAACATCCGGACCGGGGCCCTGTCCGACCAGAAGCTCAGATCCGAGGACGAGATCGAGCGGGCGACGCTCGACGAGAAGTCGATGCAGTACCTGTATCGCGACGGCGCCTCGTATCACTTCATGGACACCGAGACCTACGAGCAGATCGCCCTGACCGACGAGGTGCTGGGCGATGCGATGAACTACATGGTCGCCGAGTCGGTGATCGAGATGGAGTTCTACGGCAGCGAGCCGGTCGGCATCGAGCTGCCGCAGACGGTGGACCTGACGGTGGTGGAAACGACGCCGGCGATCAAGGGCGCGACGGCGAGCGCGCAGCTCAAGCCCGCCACGCTCGAGACCGGCCTGGTGGTGCAGGTGCCGCCGTTCGTGAGCGAGGGCGACCGGGTCCGGGTCAACACGGAGACCGGGGAGTACCAGTCGCGGGCGTAGGGGAACATCGGGCGATCGTGCGATCGGGCGATCGTGCGATCTTGCGATCTTGCGATCTTGCGATCGTGCGATCTTGCGAAGTGGCGAAGTGGCGAAGTGGCGAGCGACGAGGGTTAGGGACATGGACGTTCCGCGCACGAAGCAGGCCGGGTGGATCGAGGTGATTACCGGCAGCATGTTCAGCGGGAAGAGCGAGGAGTTGATCCGGCGGCTGCGCCGCGCCCAGATCGCGCGCCAGAAGGTGCAGATCTTCAAGCCGACCTTCGACGCCCGCTACAGCGGCGACCACATCGTGTCGCACAGCGACATGCGGATCGCGTCGGCCAACGTCGCGAACTCGAAGGCGCTGCTGGCCGAGGTGGCCGGCGATGCCGAGGTGGTCGGCATCGACGAAGGCCAGTTCTTCGACGCCGACCTGCCGGCGGTCTGCAACGAGCTGGCCAACCGGGGCAAGCGCGTCATCGTTGCCGGCCTGGACCAGGACTACCTCGGGAAGCCGTTCGAGCCGATGCCCCAGCTGCTCGCCATCGCCGAGTACATCACCAAGACGCTGGCCATCTGCATGGTGTGCGGCAACCCCGCCAATCACACGCAGCGGCTCGTCGCGAGCCAGGATCGTGTCCTGCTTGGCGCGCAGGGGACCTACGAGGCGCGCTGCCGCCAGTGCTTCGACCCGTCACTCGCCTCGGTGCCCGATCCCGCCTGAGGCCGGCGGGCCATGGCTCGACTGCTGCTCCTCTTCGGCATCGGGTTCCTCGCGGCCAACCTGAACGGCCTGGCGCAGCAGGTGCTCTACCGGCGCCGGCGCCCGACGGCGCTGCTGACCTGGCCGGCGGCGCGCCCGGCCCTCTTTCGGATGCAGGTCGGCATCGGCATCGTCGCGGGCCTGCTTCTCGCCTACAACCTGCTCCGCCTCGGCGCGGCGGACCAGACGTTCGGCGTCGGGATGATGTTCGTCTACTACGCCGGCGTGGTGCCGATGTCGTCGCGCATCGAGCGCGGCTTCTACCGCGACGGCGTCTGGAGCGACCGGCGCTTCGTCCGCTACTCGCGCATCCTCGCCCTGACCTGGCGCGAGGAGCCCGGGCCGGTGCTGCTCGTCGCCGCGCGCAACGGTCGGAGCGCGGTGCGTCTGGCGGTACCGGGAAGCCAGTTTGGCGCGGTGCGCCGGCTGCTGCGCGACCTGGTCGGCCGCCGCGTCATCCATCTCGAAGACGCCGGGCTCCACCTGGGGCTCAAGGACGAGAGGGAGGACGTGTAGCACGGGGACATCTTGCGATCTTGCGATTTTGCGATCTTGCGATCTTGCGATCTTGCGAAGTGGCGATGCGGCGATCTTGCGAACGTGGAGCCAGTTCGCACAGTCTTCAGTTCGCCCGATCTTCAGTTCGCACGATCGCAAGATTCCGGGGGTCTCTACCACCCGAGGATCCACCCGATCATGCCCCGGCCGGAGGCGATGGGGTCGCGGATCCAGGCAGGCGGGGTGAGCCAGACGAAGGCGAGGATCGCGACCACCCACAGGTCGGTACTGCCAGCTGGCCCGCTCGTCGGTCCAGAAGAACGCGCGCCAGAACACCTTGACGACCAGCGGCTTCTCGCTTTCCTTGACGCCGTTCAGCTCGCGCCAGGTGAAGTAGATCCGGTCGGCGACGGTGACGATCGACAGGATCAGGATCACCCACAGGACGGCGGCCATGCGGTTGGTGAAGGCACCAATCATGAACAGCACGATCCGCTCGGGCCGCTCCATGAAGCCGACCTTGCACTTCTCGATCATCGACTCGGCCCGCGCCCGGGTGTAGCTCGTCATCACCGAGAACATCATCGCCAGGGAGGCGATGATGACGTACCTGACGCTGTCGGCTTTCGCGTAGAGATAGATGAGGCCGATGAACAGCGTGATGTCCGAGAACCGGTCCATGACCGAGTCCCAGAACGCGCCGAACTGGGTCTCGCGGTCGCGTTCGCGCGCAACCTTGCCGTCGATGTAGTCGAAGATGTTCGCGGCCAGCATGACGAAGCCGGCCGACCAGAAGTAGCCGATCCCGAGCAGCCAGGCGCCGGTGACGTTGACCACCACCCCGGTGAAGGTCAGGACGTTGGGCGAGATGCGCAGCGCGACACAGGCGGCGATGATCGCGCGGAGCGGAAAGTTGCAGACCGTCCCGATTACGCCGGTGAACGTCATGGGCGGCTCGAATTCAAGGCCGTTGCCGGTCGGCCGGGCGCGGTCCGGTATAATCGACGGCTGGGCGGGCCGCGCCGGAAGCAAGCCATAGTAGTCCATGCCCATCTGCGATCTCAAGAGCCGGATCGACCGCCTCCCCGAGCAGCCCGGCGTGTATCTGTTCGGCAACGCCGCGGGCGAGACCATCTACGTGGGCAAGGCGCGCTCGCTGCGCGACCGCGTCCGGAGCTACCTGGGTGCGCGGGGCACGAGCCCGAAGACCGACGCCCTGCTCGACGAGGCCGTCCATCTGGAGGTCATTCTCACCGACTCGGTCGTCGAAGCGCTGGCGCTCGAGAACAACCTGATCAAGCAGCGGATGCCGAGATACAACATCCTGCTGCGCGACGACAAGAACTACCCCTACCTGAAACTGACGGCCGCCGAGCGGTTTCCCCGCGTGCTGGTGGCCAGGCGCGTGGAGCGGGACGGGAGCGTGTACGCGGGCCCGTTCATGCCGGCCAGCCTGGCGCGCCGCGTCATGGCGCTCAGCCACCGGCTCTTCGGCATCCGGTCGTGCAACGAGGTGATCGACGGGCGCCGGGGCCGCGCCTGCCTGGAGTTCGACATCAAGCGGTGCTTGGCCCCGTGCGTCGACGCGATCTGCGGCCAGGAACGCTACGCCGCGGCCGTCGAGGACGCCCGGCTGTTCCTCGAGGGGCGGACCGACGAGTTGATCGCCGGGCTGGGCCGCCGGATGGTCGAGGCGGCGGCGGAGGAACGGTTCGAGGAGGCCGCCGAGCTGCGCGACGCGGTGCGCACCGTCCAGACGCTCCGGGACCGTCAGCAGAAGATGGCCTCGGTCGAACTCGGCGACCGGGATGCCTTCGGGGTCAAGACCGGCCCGGCCGGTGCCGTCGTCCAGGTGTTCCAGGTGCGCCGCGGCCGTGTGGTCGAGCGCGTGAGTCTCGTCGCCGAGATTCCTTCGGGAGGAGTCTCGGAAACGGCAGCGCGGCCCGCGTCAGAAGATGGAATGCCTCCCGATGGAACTGGCGCTGGTCCCGATCCCATCGAGGTGCTGCAGGCGACGCTGCAGCAGTTCTACATCGACCGCGAGGTGCCGCCCGAGATTCACGTTCCCGTGGAAGTCGCCGACGCCGACGCCCTCGAGGCGTGGCTGACCGCTCGCGCCGGGCGGCGGGTGCGACTGGCGGTCCCCAGGCGGGGCGACAAGCGCGGCCTGCTCGACCTCGCCAGCCGGAACGCCGAGCAATCCTATCGAGCCCGGTTCAACCGCGGCGGCGCCGCCCACTACGACGGGCTCGAAATGCTACGCGCCGCCCTCGATCTGCCGGCGCTGCCTCGACGGATCGAGTGTTTCGACGTGTCGACCATTCAGGGTCGGGAAACCGTGGCGTCGATGGTCGTCTGCGAGGACGGCCGGATGAAGCGGTCGGAATACCGGAAATTCAGGGTGCGGACGGGCCCGAGCGCTGTCGACGTGCCGCAGAGGGAACCGCGCGTCCTGGACGACTTCGCCGCCATGAACCAGGTCGTGCTGAGGCGCTACACTCGCGCGCTGGAGAGCGGCGGCCCGTTCCCCGACCTGATCGTCGTCGACGGGGGCAAGGGGCAACTTTCGGCGGCCTATGCAGCGCTCGAGAAGCTCGGGCTGTCCAGCCTGGTGGCCATCGGCCTGGCCAAGAAGGAAGAGCTCGTGGTCGCCCGCGACCGCGATGAGCCGATCGCCTTCCAGCGGTCGAGCGCCGCGCTCCTCCTGCTGCAGCAGGTTCGAGACGAGGCGCACCGGTTTGCCGTCACCTTCCACCGGCAGGCCAGGCGGATGCGGGACCTCCGCTCGGATCTCGACGCCGTTCCCGGCGTGGGCCCGCGCCGCCGCCGTGTGCTGCTCACCGCCTTCGGCAGCCTCGCCGGCCTGCGCCGCGCCAGCCGCGAGGACCTGACCGCCGTCGTCGGCCCCAAGGTGGCCGACGCGGTGCTGGCGTATTTTGCCGCAGCCCGCTAGATCGGCAAACGTCCAGTTCGCAAGTTCGCAAGTTCACAAGTTCGCAAGTTCGCAAGATCGCAAGATCGCAAGTTCGCAAGTTCGCAAGATCACAAGTTCGCAAGATCGCAAGATCGTGGTACCCTCTTAGGTTCTCGTGGACACCAACGTTGGTCAGCTCCTCATCTCGCTTCTCGTGCTGTCGTGGCCCATATGAAACCTCGCGTTGTCTCGGGCATGAGGCCGACAGGCCGTCTGCATCTCGGTCACCTCGTGGGCGCGCTCCGCAACTGGGTGCCCCTCCAGGACCAGTACGACTGCTTCTACTTCGTCGCCGACTGGCACGCGCTCACCAGCGACTACTCGGACGCGTCAGGCCTCGTGCCGTCCGCCTACGACAACGCGGCGGACTGGATTGCCGCGGGCCTCGACCCCGAACGCTCGACGCTCTTCGTCCAGTCGCTCGTCCCCGAGCACGCCGAGCTGTTCCTGCTGCTGTCGATGGTCGTGCCGGTGCCCTGGCTCGAACGGGTGCCGACCTACAAGGAGCAGCGCGAGCAGTTGTCCGAGAAGGACCTGTCGACGCTCGGGTTCCTCGGCTACCCGCTGCTCCAGACGGCGGACGTGGTGATGTACGACGCGCAGTTCGTCCCGGTCGGTGAGGATCAAGTCCCCCACCTCGAGCTGTCGCGCGAGGTCGTCCGCCGGTTCAACAACTTCTACAAGGCGGGGGGACAGGACCCCGTGCCCCAGCAGCCCGGCGAAGGGGAGGCGATCGTCAAGGGCGTGCTGACCGAACCGCAGCCGCTGCTCACCACCTTCCCGCGCCTGCCCGGGCTCGACAACCGGAAGATGAGCAAGAGCTACGGCAACGCCATCGACCTGGCGGACGACGCCGAGACGGTCCGGAAGAAGGTCATGAGCATGTACACCGATCCGAAGCGGGTCCGGGCGGACATCCCGGGCACCGTCGAGGGCAATCCGGTGTTCATCTATCACGACGCGTTCAACACGAACCTCGACGAGGTCGACGACCTCAAGACGCGCTACCGCGCCGGCGCGGTGGGCGACGTCGAAGTGAAGAAGAAGCTCGTGGCTGCGCTGAACGGCGTGCTCGAGCCGATGCGGGAGCGGCGCGCCGAGGTGCTGGCCAGGCCGGGGCGGGTCCGGGAGATCCTGTTCGAGGGTTCGGTTCGGGCGCGCGCGGTGGCGAAGGAGACGATGGAGCGGGTGCGCGACGCGGTGAGGGTCAGCTACAGGTAGGGATCAGCCGCCTTCGCCCCCCGGGCTTCGGCGAGCCAAGGGACTGAGCGAGAGGGCTCGAGCAACCAGGAGCGGGTTCGGGGCATGGAACGCACGGTCGCAGAGGAATTCGAGTCGTCGGCCGACAGCTACTCGGTCAAGCTCGATCGCTTCGAGGGGCCTCTCGATCTGCTCATTCACCTCATCAAGCGGAGCGAGGTGAACATCTACGACATCCCGATTGCCCTCATCACCGCTCAGTACCTCGAATACCTGGCACTGCTGCAGGAACTGAACCTGGACGTTGCCGGAGAGTTCCTCGTGATGGCGGCCACGCTCATCCACATCAAGTCGCGGATGCTGCTGCCGCGCCCGGACCCGACGCAGGAAGATCCCGCGGAGGACCCGCGCGAGGCGCTGATGCGCCGGCTGGTGGAACATGAGCGGTATCGACAGGCGGCCGAACGGCTCCACGAGCGCGAGGCCCTGCGCGAGGCGCAGTGGCAGCGGCCGGACGGCCGCGTGGCGCCCATCGCGGGCGACGAATACGAGCCCGAGCTGGAAGTGGATCTCTTCACCCTGATCGCGGCGTTCAAATCGGTGCTCGAGCGCGCCAGGAACCGCCCGACGGTCGCCCTGCCGTCCGAGCAGATTCCGATCGAGACCCGCATCGAACAGATGATGGCCAGGCTGTCGGAAACCGAGGCGTGCGGCTTCGAGGACCTGTTCGAAGACGTGTCGTCGAAAGGCGACCTCATCGTGACGTTCCTCGCGCTGCTGGAGATGATCCGGCTGAAGCTGGTGCGCGTGTTCCAGGCCGGCTCGTTCGGGCCGATCCGGATCTACAAATCGAAGGCCGCCGCAGTCGGGCGGTAGGTGGGACATGACCGACCAGAAGGACAAGCAGTTGACGGCTGGTCGCCGGCAGCCGCCAGCGGATGAAGCGCTCGCAGCGTCGAGCGAGCCCGCGCATGCCGAGGGCGAGCCGGCGGACAGGCAGCCGGAAGCCGGCGGCGGGCAGCTGGCAGCGGAGCACGACGCGCCAGCGGTCGACCCGGCGCCCGCGGAGACCGTGACCGAGGCCGGGGCCGCGACCGTGTCGGACGAGTTGAAGGCCGTCATCGAGGCACTGGTCTACGCGTCACCGGACCCGCTCACGCCGAAGACCCTGTTCAAGGTGCTCGAGTCGGAGCCGCGCGAGGACGTGCAGGCGTCCTTCGACGCGCTGCGCCGCGATTACGCGGACGGACGGGGCGGGCTGCAGCTGGTCGAGGTGGCGGGCGGCTACCAGATCGTCACGCGCCCGGAGCTGTCCGAGTGGGTGCGCCGACTCTTCCACGAGCGGAAGTCGCAGAAGCTGTCGGTCGCCGCGCTCGAGACGCTGGCCGTCATCGCCTACAAGCAGCCGATCACCGCCCCCGAGATCACCGAGATCCGAGGCGTGAACACGGCAGGCGTTGTCGCCACGCTGCTCGAGCGCCGCCTGGTCAAGATCGCCGGCCGCAAGCAGGTCGTCGGCCGCCCGTTCCTCTATGCGACGACGAGGGAGTTCCTGATCCGGTTCGGCCTCAGGGACCTGAATGACCTGCCCAAGATGGAGGACATGGCCGACGTGCTCGGCTTCGAGCCGCCGAGCGGGCTGGCCGACGCGGGCCCGTCCGAGATCCTGCTTCCGCTCGACGCGGGCCCGGACCCGGACAAGACGCTCGACACGGGGGACCCCCAGTAGATCTTGCGATCGTGCGAACTGAAGATCGTGCGAACTGAAGATCGTGCGAACTGAAGATCGTGCGAACTGAAGATCGTGCGAACTGAAGATCGCGCGAACTGAAGATCGTGCGAACTCGGGATATCGCCCACTTCTCACGATCACCAGATCGCAAGATCGCAAGATCGCAAGATCGCGAGTTTCACCGATGCTGATCCGCCTCCAGAAGATCCTGTCGGGTGCCGGCGTCGCATCCCGGCGGGCGGCCGAGCGTCTGATGGCCGAGGGGCGCGTCACCGTGAACGGCCAGACGGTGCGCGAACTGGGCACGCGCGCGGATCCCGGCCGCGACGACATCCGGGTCGACGGCCGCGCCGTCAGGCGCGAGACCGCCCGCCGCTACTTCGTCCTCAACAAGCCGCGCGGCTACGTCACCACGCGGTCCGACCCCGAGGGGCGGCCGACGGTCCTCGACCTGGTGCCGAGGCTTCACGAGTACGTCTATCCGGTCGGGCGCCTCGACTACGACTCCGAGGGACTCCTGATCCTCACGAACGACGGCGAGCTGGCGGCCGCCCTGACACACCCGAGCCACGAGGTGGCGCGCGAGTACCACGCGCGCGTGCGCGGGCTCCCCGATGCGCACGCGATCGGCCGGCTGGCGCGCGGCGTCGTCCTCGACGGCCGCAAGACTGCGCCGGCCGAGGTGGCGCTCGTCGCCGCCCGCGTCGGCCAGCATGCCGATCAAGCGCTGCTCTCCATCACGCTGCACGAAGGGCGCACGCGCCAGGTGCGACGCATGTGCGAGACGGTGGGCCACCCGGTCGTCCGACTCCGGCGGGTCCGCTTCGGACCGCTCGCGGACCCAGCCCTGAAGCCCGGGATGAGCAGGCCGCTGACGGCACGGGAAGTCGACGCCCTCAGGAAGGCGGCAGGCATCAGTCGGCGCTGACACCGTCAGTTCCTAGAACATCCCCGCCCAGAACCGGACCAGGTTGACGACCTCTGCCGCCGAGGCCGGTTTGTCGACCTCGGCGTGGCTGATGAGCGGCGTCAGCAGGACCCGCACCGTCGTGCGCGACTCGAGGTGTCGGGCGAGCCTCAGCGTTTCGAGCGAGGGCACCACGTTGTCCTCGGCGCCGTGCAGCAGGAACACCGGAACGCCGGGAGCCGCCGAGCGATCGGGCGACAGCGCACCGTCGTCGCCGAGGTCGGCGATGTGCGGGAGCAGCCTGGGTCCGAGCGTCGCGACGTCGCGGACGTTGACCAGGTGCAGGAACGTCCGTCCCGGTTCGGCGATGGTCGTCTCGATCGCGCGAGCCTCGGCGAACTCCTGCTCGGCCTTCTTCCGATCGAACAGCGCCAGGTGCGAGGCGTGGAGGAAGGTGAGGATGCCTGCTTTCAGCGGCTCCACCTGGTCGGCGGGCACGAGCCGCTCGGCCAGGCCCAGCGCGATGATGGCCACGCCGTAGTCGTGGGGGGCGGCACGCGCGGCGGATTGTCGATGCCCGGGGCCGGCGGCTCGTCGCCCGAGCACAGGTAGCGGACGACCCTCTGGAAGTTGGCGTGGCCGCCGAACGAGAAGACGAACGCCAGCCGGCCCGCAAGGCTCGGCCTGCCGGCCGCCACGACCGAGAGCCCGCCCGCGAAACTGATGCCGGCCATCCCGATTCGGTGGCCGCGGGTGAGGTCGATCCGGTCGGAGAACCACAGCGCGGCGTCCTCCAGCATGTCGGTCGAGCGGGGGGTGACCCGGTAGCGGCTGAGGTCCGGCAATTCCGGCGTCAGCACGAGGAAGCCGCTGGCCGCAAGGTTCCGGGCGAACGCGATGAGGCGCGGCTCGTCGATGCCCAGCGCGTTCACCCCGGGCGCCAGGAGCAGGGCGCCTTCGGTGTGCGTCTTGGGGATGTAGAGCCTGGCCCTGAGCGGGCCGAAGCGCGACGGCACGCTGTCGCGCCGTTCCGCGACGACGTCGGTCTCCAGGGCGGCCAGCGTCGGGTGCCGGCGCTCCAGGCCGGCCGAACGCACGATGAGCGACGTGGCGCGCACGAACGGACGGACGGTGACACGCACCGCGACCAGCAGCGCGGCGACCACCAGCAGGCCAACCGTCCATCGAATCGGGGAACGCATCCGAGGATGTTACACTGTCTGGCCGGCCACGGCTTGCGGCCGGCGGCTTGCGACCTCGGGCGCCGTCACGCCGTCGAATGCCGGGCCGCCAGTCGTCAGCCACGCGCCGCCAGCCGGAGCATGCGATGATCATTGCGATCGACGGACCGTCGGGCGTGGGGAAGGGAACAGTCGCGCGGGCCGTCGCAGACGCCCTCGGCTACCGGCACGTGGACACGGGTTCCATGTACCGCGGCGTGGCGTGGCGGGCGCTTCACGACCAGGTGCCGCTCGACGACGAGCCGGCGCTGACGGCCCTCGCCGAGCGCCTGGCCATCGACATCGCCGGCGGAGGCATTCGCGTGGACGGCATCGACCTGAGCGCCGCGATTCGCAACCCCGAGATCGACCGGGCGGCCGCGCGCGTCGCCCGCGTGCCCGGCGTGCGCGCCGCGCTCGTCGTGCTGCAGCGGCGCATGGGCAGCGGCGGCGGGCTGGTGATGGAAGGCCGCGACATCGGGACGGTCGTCTTTCCGGACGCCCCGGTGAAGATCTACCTGGACGCCTCGTCCGAGGAGCGCGCGCGCCGGCGGCTGCTCGACGCCTCCCACAACGGTTCCCGCGACGCGGCCCAGGTCGCCTCCGAGCTGGCCGCACGCGACCGGTCCGACCGCACGCGGGCCGTCGCGCCGCTGGCTGTCGCTCCCGACGCCCACGTCATCGACACCACGGGTGTGCCGGTCGAGGAGGTCGTCGCCCGGGTGCTCGGGGTCGTGCGGTCGGTGGCGGCCGCCGGATCGTGAGGCCCTGACGGCCCGCGGGGCCGCCCGCGCAGGCGCCGCCGCCCGACACGCGGCTGACGCGGCGGCATTAGCCGCACCACACCGCAGCCGCCGGTCGCGCTCATGCAGTGAGCGCATTTTATACTATTTGCCCTCAATATAAATTTGACACATAGCCGCGGGCCGGGAAAGATGGTCCTCATGCGCCGCACGGCCGGCCCGCGCCGGCTCCGGCGGCAGGGTGCCCGATGACACAGCCACGATCCACGCGCAGCCAGGCGATCACCCTCGGCCCGAGCCGGGCGCCGGCTCGCGCCATGCTCCGCGCCGCCGGCCTCTCCGACGACGACTTCTCGCGGCCGCTGGTCGGCGTGGCGAATACCTGGACCGAGATCGGTCCGTGCAACCTCCACCTCCGGGACCTCGCACGCGACGTGAAGGCGGGCATTCGCGCCGCGGGCGCGGTGCCGCTCGAGTTCGGCACGATTGCGGTGTCGGACGGCATCGCGATGGGAACCGAGGGGATGCGCGCGTCGCTCGTCAGCCGCGAGGTCATCGCCGACTCGATCGAGCTGGTCGTGCGCGGCCACCAACTCGACGGGCTGGTGGCGCTGGTCGGCTGCGACAAGACGATCCCGGGCGCGGTGATGGCGCTGGCTCGACTCGATGTGCCGGGCCTGGTTCTCTACGGCGGCCCGATCGCGCCCGGCCACGTCGCCGGGCGGGACGTGACGATCCAGGACGTGTTCGAGGCGGTCGGGGCGCACGCGGCCGGCCGGCTCTCGGACGAGGGGCTGAAGGACCTCGAGGGGGGCGCGTGTCCGGGTGCCGGGGCGTGCGGGGGGCAGTTCACGGCCAACACGATGGCGCTCGCCTGCGAGTTCCTCGGCATCTCGCCGATGGGGAGCGCGAACGTTCCGGCCACGGCCGAGGCGCGGGCCGCGGTGGCGCGGCGGGCTGGCGAGATCGCGGTCCGGGCGATCGTCGCGGGCCTCACCCCGCGCACGATCCTCACGCGGGCGGCGCTCGAGAACGCCATCGCCGGCGTGGCCGCCACCGGCGGGTCCACCAACGCGGTGCTGCACCTGCTGGCGATTGCCCGCGAGACGGGCGTCGCGCTCGACCTCGACGACTTCGACGCGATCAGCAGGCGCACGCCCCTCATCGCCGACCTGAAGCCCGGCGGGCGCTACACCGTGGTGGACCTGTTCCGCGCGGGTGGTACGCCGCTCGTGGCGCGGCGCCTCCTCGACGCCGGACTCCTCCGCGGCGACGTCGTCACGGTCGACGGCACGCTCGGAGGCTCGGTGGCGGGCGCGGCCGAAACGCCCGGTCAGCAGGTCGTGCGCCCGGTGACCGACCCGATCGCCTCGTCGGGCGGCCTCGCCATCCTCAAGGGCAACCTCGCGCCCGATGGCTGCGTGGTGAAGGTGGCGGGCTATTCGCGCCGCCGCCACACCGGTCCGGCCCGCGTGTTCGAGGACGAGGAATCGGCCTTCGCGGCGGTGCACGCGGGCACGATTGCGGCGGGCGACGTGGTGGTGATCCGCAATGAGGGTCCGCGCGGCGGACCGGGCATGCGCGAGATGCTGGGCGTGACCGCAGCCATCAACGGTGCCGGCCTCGGCGACACCGTGGCCCTCGTCACCGACGGCCGGTTCTCCGGGGCCACGCGCGGCCTGATGGCCGGCCACGTGGCTCCCGAGGCGGCGCGGCGCGGTCCGATTGCCGCCGTGCGGGACGGAGACATTGTCGACTTCGACGTGGACGGGCGTCGGCTGGACGTCCGGTTGCCCGACGGGGAACTCGAACGCCGCCTGGCCGCATGGACGCCGGCCCCGCACCGGTACCGCGGAGGAGTCCTCGGGCGCTACGCGCGCCTCGTGTCGTCGGCGGCGTTCGGCGCCGTCCTGGAGAGCGAACCATGAGTGCCCGCTCGACCGTTCGCCGTGTCCGCCCCGCTCAAGAACCCGACGTGCTCGCCGGTGGCGCCATCGTCTGGCGGACGCTGGAGCGCCTCGGAGTCACTCACGTCTTCGGGTACCCGGGCGGGGCCATCCTGCCGACCTACGATGCGCTGGCGCAGTCGTCGATCCGGCACGTCCTCGTGAGGCACGAGCAGGGCGCGGCGCACATGGCGGACGGTTTCGCCCGCGCCACGGGCCGCGTGGGCGTGGCCATGGCGACGTCGGGTCCGGGGGCCACGAACCTGGTGACGGGCATCGCGACCGCGATGATGGATTCGTCGCCGATCGTGTGCATCACGGGCCAGGTGAGCAGCGGCCAGATCGGGTTCGGCACGTTCCAGGAAGTGGACATCACGGGCATCACCCTGCCCATCACGAAGCACAACTACCAGGTGACCGATCCGGCCGACATCGCGCCGGTGCTCCGCGAGGCGTTCGAGATTGCCGCCTCCGGACGGCCGGGGCCGGTGCTGGTTGACCTCGCGAAGGACGCGCAGCTCGCCGCCGCGCCCTTCGACTGGGAGGCCGCGGCTCCGCGCGGCCGCGCCACGCGCACCCCGAAGCCGTCTGCCGCCGGTCTGAACGCCGCGCTGGCGCTGCTGGCCGGCGCCGAGCGCCCTCTGATCCTCGCAGGCCACGGCATCCTGCTCTCAGGCGCCGCCGACGAACTGCGCGCGTTCGTGGACCGCACCGGGATCCCGGTGGTCACGACGCTGCTCGGCATCGGCGCGCTGCCCGCATCCCACCCCCTGGCCTTCGGGATGATCGGCATGCACGGCGAGGCGTGGGCGAACGAGGCGGTCCAGCAGGCGGACCTGCTGATCGCGCTCGGCATGCGCTTCGACGACCGGGCCGTCGGCGCCGTCCCCGGCTACGCACCCGGGGCGCGCAAGATCCACGTCGAGATCGACGCGGCGGAGATTGGTCGGACCGTCAGGGCCGACGTGGCGCTCCACGGCGACGTACGCGAGGTCCTGGCGGCGCTGCGGCCCCGTGCCCCGAAGGGCGGCCGGCCGAATTGGGTCGCCCACATCGAAGCGGCGCGGCGGGAGGCCGGGTGCCGCGACATCCTCCGCCGACCGGACACCGGCACGCTGCACGGCCCGCACGTGATCGACGCGCTGTCGCGGCAGGCCGGCGGCGACGCCGTCATCGTCACCGACGTCGGCCAGCACCAGATGTGGGAGGCGCAGTACTACCGCCACGAGCGCCCGCGCTCGCTCATCACCTCGGGCGGCCTCGGCACGATGGGGTTCGCGCTGCCCGCCGCCATCGGTGCCAAGCTCGCCCGGCCCGACGCCGAGGTCTGGGCCGTCGCCGGCGACGGCGGCATCCAGATGACAATGGCCGAACTCGCGACGGTACGGCAGGAGGGACTCGCCCTCAAGATCGCCGTGCTCAACAACAGCTGTCTCGGCATGGTGCGGCAGCTCCAGGAGGTCCACTACGGCGGCCGCTACGAGGCGACGCCGCTCTCGGGGCCCGACTTCTGCGCCCTCGCCCGGGCCTACGGGATCGAGGCGCGGCGCGTGACGACCCGCGCCGAGGTGGCGACCGCGATCCGAGACGCCAGGTCCCACGCCGGGCCGGTGCTGGTCGAGTTCCAGGTGGAGACCCACGACTGCGTCTACCCGATGGTACCCATCGGCGCGAGCCTCAATCAGATGATCCGCCGGCCGCGGCAGTGGCCCCGGCGCGTGGCGCCGGCCGGGCTGGGAGCGTAGCCGCCATGCTCCACACCCTGGTGGTCTACGTCGAGGACGGCCGGGACGCCCTGAGTCGCGTGGCGTCGGTCTGCCGTCGCCGGCCGTTCGTCCTCGACTCGCTGACCGTCGGTCGGACCGACACGGCGGGCCTCGTCCGGATGACGGTCGTCGTCGACACCGATCGCGACGGGGCCCGGCGGCTCGGCGCACAGCTCGCGCGCCTGGTGGACATCGTCCGCGTCGAGGACATCACCGAGCAGCCAGCCGTGTGCCGTGACCTGGCGATGATCAAGGTCGCGTGCACGCCGGAGTCGCGGGCCGACATCATGCAGCTCGTGCAGGTATTCCGCGCCCGCGTCGTCGACGTTGCCGCCGATTCGCTCATCGTCGAGACCACCGGCACCGAGGACAAGGTGGACGGCCTGCTGCAGGTGCTGCGGCCGTTCGGCGTGCTCGAGATGGTCCGCACGGGACGGTTGGCCATGCGCCGCGGCTCGTCGGTCGCCGCCCTCGACCTTCCCCCGGCGTTCACCACAACCACCGCGCCCGGCGTCGAGCCGGGCGCCTGACGCGAGGAAACTCTTCGATGGCTACGATGTACTACGACAAGGATGCCGACCTCTCGCTCATCCGTGCGCGGCGGGTCGGAATCGTCGGATACGGTTCACAGGGCCACGCGCACGCGCTGAACCTCCGGGACAGCGGCGCCACGGTCCGCGTTGGGCTTCAGGCTGGCAGCCCGTCGGCGGAGAAGGCGCGGGCGGCCGGACTGGAGGTGGGGTCGGTGGCCGAAACGGCGGACTGGGCCGACGTCATCATGGTCCTTGCGCCGGACACGGCACAGCCGGCGATCTACGAGGAGTCGATCCGGCCGCACCTTCGGCCGGGCGACGTCCTGATGTTCGCCCACGGTTTCAACATCCGCTTCGGGACGATCGTGCCACCGGCCGGGATCGACGTCTCGCTGGTGGCGCCCAAGGCGCCGGGGCACCGCGTGCGCGAGGTCTTCGTCGAGGGCGGCGGGACGCCGGCGCTGCTCGCGGTGCACCAGGACGCCACCGGCCGGGCCCGGGCGCTTGCGCTGTCCTACGCGGCCGGCATCGGCGCGACCAGGGCCGGCGTCATCGAGACGACGTTCGCCGAGGAAACCGAGACCGACCTGTTCGGCGAGCAGGCGGTGCTGTGCGGCGGCGTGAGCGCCCTCGTGAAGGCGGGGTTCGAGACCCTGGTCGAGGCGGGCTACCAGCCGGAGATCGCCTACTTCGAGTGCCTCCACGAGCTGAAGCTGATCGTGGACCTCATGTACCGCGGCGGCCTGACCTTCATGCGCCACTCGGTCAGCGACACTGCCGAGCACGGCGACTACACCGGCGGACCGCGGATCATCGGCCCGGCAGTCCGAGACGAGATGCGGCGCATGCTGGCCGAGATTCAGGACGGCCGCTACGCGCGCGCCTGGATCGACGAGAACCGCCGCGGCCGACCGGAGTTCCTCGAAGCGCGACGCCGCGAACGATCGCACCAGATCGAGCAGGTCGGCGCCAAGCTCCGATCGCTGATGTCCTTCCTCGAGCCGGACGTGACGACGGCGAGCTGAGGGGGAACTCCCGCTGCCGCCGTCCCGGACGCCGACCGTGGTGCCATCCGCCGGGGCGCGCCCTGAGGTCTCGGCGCCCCCCCTTCCTTGACGCCGATCCGATAACTGTCGTAGAATGTTCTGCTTATCGCCATCGAGCGATTCGCAACTTCAGCCCGCCGGTGCTGTGAACCGGCACATCTCGACAGAGGAGGACTCGTTACAGATGGCGGATGCCAACAACGTCAACCGTTCGGACCTGGAAGCCACGGGGTCGACCGCCCCGGAGCTCCAGCACAAGGGAGGTGAGCCGACACCGGCCGCCGGGACCCACGCGGAACCCGGTGACCAGCTCGACACCGACGCCGCCGAATACGCCAAGCTACTCGACTTCTACGACAGCAGCTTCCGCAACATCGCGGAAGGCGAGGTGGTCAAGGGCACGGTCCTGAAGGTCACCGAGTCGGAGGTCGTCGTCGACGTCGGGTACAAGTCGGAGGGCATCATCGGAGTGCAGGAATTCCTGGACGAGAACGGCCAGGTCACCGTGCAGCCCGGCGACATCGTGGACGTGCTGCTCGAACGCACCGAGGACCGCGACGGCTACGTCGTGCTTTCCCGCGAAAAAGCGGAGAAGATGAAGATCTGGGACGACGTTGAGAAGGCCTATCTCGACAAGAAGGTCGTCATCGGCCGCGTGATCGAGCGGATCAAGGGCGGTCTCGCGGTGGACATCGGTGTGCGGGCTTTCCTGCCCGGCTCGCAGGTGGACGTTCGCCCCGTTCGCAACCTGGATGCCCTGCGCGGCCAGGAACTCCGGATGCGGGTCATCAAGGTGAACAAGAAGCGGGGGAACATCGTCCTCTCGCGGAAGGTCCTCCTCGAAGAAGAGAACACCGAGAAGAAGAAGCACACGCTCGAGACGCTGGCCGAGGGCAAGCTGCTCCGCGGCGTGGTCAAGAACATCACCGACTACGGCGCCTTCATCGACCTCGGCGGGATCGACGGCCTGCTGCACATCACCGACATGTCGTGGGGCCGCGTCGGCCATCCGTCGGAGCTGTTCAAGGTCAACGACGAGATCGACGTCGTCGTCCTCAAGTACGACGCGGCGACCGAGCGGGTCTCGCTCGGGTACAAGCAGCTCAGCGCCGACCCGTGGTCGGCCGTGGCCGAGCGGTACCCGGTCGGGATGCGCGTCGGGGGCCGGGTGGTGAGCCTCACCGACTACGGCGCCTTCATCGAGCTCGAAGCCGGCGTCGAGGGGCTGATCCACGTGTCGGAGATGTCGTGGAGCAAGCGGGTGAAGCACCCCTCGAAGCTGCTCAACGTCGGCGACACGGTGGAGGCGATGGTCCTCGGGCTCGACCCGCAGGCGCGCCGCATCTCGCTCGGCCTCAAGCAGATTGGCTCGAACCCGTGGCAGGAGCTGGCGGATCGGTACCCGGTCGGTGCCCGCATCGTCGGCAAGGTGCGCAACCTGACCGAGTTCGGCGCCTTCGTCGAGGTCGAAGAGGACATCGACGGCCTGATCCACATCTCGGACATGTCGTGGAGCAAGCGCGTGAAGCACCCGTCCGAGGTGCTGAAGAAGGGCGACAAGGTCGAGGCGATCGTCCTCAACATCGACGCCGAGAACCAGCGGCTGTCGCTCGGGCTGAAGCAGCTGGCCACCGACATCTGGGACGAGTTCTTCTCGCGCCGCCAGGTGGGCGACACGGTCGAGGGCAAGGTCGTCAGGCTGACCAACTTCGGTGCGTTCGTCGAGCTGGCCGAGGGAATCGAGGGGCTGATCCACGTGTCCGAATTCGACGAGTCGCAGGCCGGCGGCGAGAAGATCGACCTGCAGGTGGACCACACCTATCCGATGAAGGTCATCAAGCTCAGCCCAGGCGAGCGGAAGATCGGGCTCAGCATCCGCGCCCTGCGTCTCGACCAGGAGCGGACCGAGTGGCAGAGCTATACGGATGGCGGCAGCGTCGGCGCGACGATTGCCGAGCATCTCAAGAGCCTGGAGTAGGCGGACAGCCGGCAGCTGGCAGCCGGTAGCGGACTCTCCGTGATCCGCTGCCGGCTGGCCGCTGTCAGCTGCCGGCTTGGCGGTTCTACCAGGAGGAGAGAGGCTGTGATTCCAGGGAGCAGCATGACGAAGGCGGAACTCGTGGAGGAGGTCTCCCGGGTTTCTGACCTCACGAAGAAGCACTCGGAGGTCATCGTCGACACGGTCTTCAAGAGCATCATCGATGCCCTGCAGCGCGGCGAGAAGATCGAGCTTCGAGGCTTCGGCAGCTTCCGGCTGCGCCGGCGGGAACCGCGCAAGGGGCGGAACCCCAAGACGGGCGACAAGGTGGACGTGCCGCCGAAGAAGGTGCCCTACTTCAAGCCGGGCAAGGAACTGAAGGAACTCATCAACCGCTCGGAGGGTGGGGAGGACGCCAGCGGTGCGTCCGACGGCACCCATCCCTGAAAGGCGCCCGTGGAACGCCTGTGGTCGTCATGGAGGCTCGCCTATGTGACCGGGAGCGGCGAGCCGAAGGGCTGCATCTTCTGTGACGCGCCGGCCGGAGACGCCGCGGCGCCGCTCATGCTGTTCCGGGGCGCGTCGAGCTTCGTCATCCTCAACCTGTATCCCTACAACAACGGCCACCTGATGGTGGTGCCGCAGAGGCACATCGCCAGCCTGGCCGAGGCCACGCCCGACGAACTTGCCGAGTTGATGCGGCTGACGCGCGCCGCAGAGATGGCGCTCACCGAGGCCTATCGTCCGCAGGGACTGAACGTCGGGATCAACATCGGCCGGCCGGCCGGTGCCGGAGTCGCCGACCATCTGCACATCCACGTTGTGCCACGGTGGGCGGGAGACACCAATTTCATGTCGGTGGTGGGGGGCGTACGCGTGCTGCCCGAGGAACTCGGTCAGACGGCCGAGCGGCTGAGGCCGATCTTCGAGAGACTGCTGCAGGAACAGCCGGCAGCTGGCAGCCGTTAGCCGGCAGCGGGTCGCGATCCGCTGTGCGCGGTCCGCCACCAGCTGCCAGCTGTCAGCTGACCCGATACCCCAAGCCGCTGATCTTCGCGGCGATCGCCTCCGGATTCGTCTGCGCCTCATCGAAATCGACGGTTACCTTCCGAGCCGCGTGTGAAGCCTCAACCGAGGTCACGCCAGCCAGCCTGCCGACGGCCCGTTTCACGGCGTTCTCGCACCCGCCGCAGGTCATTCCGGTCACGTGGAGGGTTAGGGTCATAGCCACAGGATTCCACGGTCACACTGCCAACTGGCCACGGAGAACGGCCAACTGGCCACTATCCCAGCAGCAGCTTCGCGATCGTCTGCAGCTGCATGTTCGAGGTGCCCTCGTAGATCTGGCCGATCTTCGCGTCGCGGAACAGTTTCTCCACCGGGTAGTCCTTGACGTAGCCGTAGCCGCCGTAGAGCTGTACGGCCAGCGACGTGACGTGCTCGGCGACCTGCGACGAGTACAGCTTGCACATGGCCGCTTCCTTCAGGAACGGCCGACGCGCGTCGCGCAACCGCGCCGCGTTGTAGACCAGGAGCCGGGCCGCCTCGAGCTCGGCGGCTGCCTGGGCGAGCTGGAACTGTACCGCCTGGAAGTCGGCCAGCGCCTTTCCGAACTGCTTGCGCTCCTTCGTGTAGGCGACGGCGTGGTCGAGCGCGCCCTGCCCGAGGCCGATCATCTGCGCGCCGATGCCGATGCGTCCCTCGTTGAGCGTTTCGATCGCCACCTTGTAGCCCTTGCCCACCTCGCCGAGCACGTTGTCCGTGCTGACCACGCAGTCCTCGAGCAGCAGCTCGCACGTGCTGCTGGCGCGGATGCCCAGCTTGTCCTCCTTCTTGCCCACGGTGAAGCCGGGCGTGCCGCGCTCGACCAGAAACGCCGTGATGCCGCGATAGCCGGCCTCCGGGTTGACGTTGGCAAAGACGATGAAGAGATCGGCTTCGACGGCGTTGGTGATCCAGAGCTTCCGGCCGTTCAGCGCGAATCCGCCATTGCCCGCGGTGCCGCGGGTGGTCATGGCGAACGCGTCGCTTCCCGACCCCGATTCCGACAGCGCGTACGCGCCGACCGTCCTCGACGCGAGCGCGGGAAGGTACCGCTGCTTCACAGCGTCGCTGCCCCAGCGGATCAGGGCGTTTGTCACCAGGGTGTTCTGGACGTCGACGAGAAGGCCGACCGACGGATCCACCTGCGACAGCGCCTCCACCGCGAGCACGGAATGGAAGAAGCGGGCGCCGGCACCGCCGAGCGCTTCCGGGACTTCGATGCCCATGATGCCCAGCCCGAACAGATCGTCGATGAGGTCGCGGGGCATCGCGGCGCGCTCGTCCATCTCCCTGACGAGCGGGCGGACGCGCTGGCCGGCGAACTCGAGCACGCTATCGCGGAGGAGCTGTTCGTCTTCGGCGAGGACGGTGAGCGGCGAGCCGCCGCCGGTCGTTTCTTGCGCCACGGGCATCTCTCCTTCTGAGCAGGCAAGATGTTATCATCAGAAGGCGCCCCTATGCATCGCACCGCACGCCTCGCCGGTCTGGCCCTGATTGGCGCCGCGATGGCGCTCCAGGCGTCGTCTGCGCGCCCCTCCGCCGGCCAGCAGGCGCCGCCCCAGCCGCCGCCCCAGGTCCCGACCTTCCGCGCGGCCGTGAACGCCGTACGCGTGGACGTGATCGTGTCGGGACGCGACGGACGTCCGGTGGCCGACATGGCGCAGGCCGACTTCGAGGTGACCGAGGACGGCAAGCCCCAGCGGATCGAGACGTTCAAGCTCGTCCTGGTGGACGGCATCCCGAAGCCCGGCGATCCGGAGCCGCGCCCGATCCGCACTGAGTACGACGAGGAGTCGGAGGCTGCGCGCGAGGACGTCCGGCTCTACGCGATCTTCCTCGACGACTACCACGTGCGGCGCTCGTCCGCGATGGGCGTGAAGCCGGCGCTGACCGCGTTCATTCAGAAGCAGCTGGCGCCGGCCGATCTCTGCGGGATCATGTATCCGGTGACTCCCGTCGGCTCCGTCGTCCTGACGCGGAGCCAGGACAGCCTGCTCTCGGCCATCAGGCGCTTCGAGGGGCGCAAGTACGACTACCAGCCGCGTCATCCGTTCGAGGAGCAGTACGCGATGTACCCCGCGGCGGTGGTCGAACGCATCCGCAACCAGGTGACGCTCTCGGCGCTGCGTTCGCTGATGGTGCGCATGGGCTCGCTGCGCGAGGGGCGGAAGGCCGTCATTCTGGTGAGCGAGGGGTTCAGCAACACCCTGCCCGCCCAGCTGAACGATCCGATTTCGTCCATGCCGGGCGTGCTGAACCCGGCCCGGGGCGCCGCCGGACGCGAGTCGGTCGACGAACGCGCGGCGTTCATCGCGAGCATCGATCTCCAGTCCGACCTCCGCGAGGTGTACGACGCGGCCAACCGCAACAATACCGCGATCTACGCGCTCGACCCGCGGGGGCTGGCGACCGGAGAGTTCGACATTTCCGAAGGCGTCGGGGTCCAGACCGACCGGTTCTACCTGCAGTCCACGCTCGACACGCTGCGCACGCTCGCGGGCGAGACCGACGGGCGCGCGATCGTCAACCGCAACGACCTCGAGGCGGGCCTCAAGCAGGTCGTCCAGGATTCGAGCGCCTACTACCTGCTCGGCTACAACTCGACGAATACGGCGGCCGACGGGAAGTTCCACGAAATCAAGGTGCGCACGAAGCGGCCCGGCGTCCAGCTCCGCTCGCGACGCGGCTACTGGGCGCTCACCAAGGAGGACCTGGCGAGGGCCTCGGCGCCGCGGCCGCCGGCGGTTCCGGGCGCGGTGACCAAGGCGCTGGGCTCGATGGCCGAACCGTGGAAGGGGCGCTACGTCCGCAGCTGGATCGGAACCGGGCGGGGGCAGGACGGGAAGACACGGGTGACGTTCGTGTGGGAGCCGCTCCCCCCGGTGCCCGGAGCCGAGCGCAGCCCCTCGGTCGCCGTCGTCCTCAGCGCGGCCGCGGGCAGCCGCTCCTTCTTCGACGGTTCGGTGAAGAGCGCCGACGCCGGCGCTTCGGCGGTCGTGCGCTTCGACGCTGATCCCGGCCCGCTGCAACTCCGTGTGTCGGTGATGTCGGAAGGCGGGGGCACGCTCGACGTCGACGTGCGCGACGTCCGGCTGCCCGATCTCACGGCACCGCAGGCGGCGCTCAGCACGCCCGCGGTCTTTCGAACCGGGAACGCACGCGAGTTCCAGGCCCTCGCGGCCAACCCGTCCCCGGCACCGACCGCGAGCCGGGAGTTCCGCCGCACGGAACGCCTGCTCGTTCGGTTCGACGCGTACGCTCCGGGGAGCGAGGTGCCGGTCGTGACGGCCCGCGTGCTCAATCGCACAGGGGCCGGCATGGCGGACCTCGACGTCCGCGCGCCGCAGGCGCCCGCCACCTTCTACCAGCTCGATGTGCCGCTGGCCGGATTCGCCCCTGGGGAGTACCTGATCGAGGTCAAGGCGAAAGGGGCGGGCGGCGAAGCGACGGAACTGGTGCCCCTCAAGATCACGAGTTAGCCGGCCCGCTCAGGCTCATCTCCACCGTTCATCCGCCTTCTCGAACCGCTTCAGATCGTCGCCGAGCGCCTTGAGGCGGGCGGTCCAGAACCGCTGGTAGGTTTCGAGCCAACGACTGACACCGCGCAGCGGCTCCGCGTTCAGCCGATACACGCGCCAGCGGCCGGCCCGGCGCGAGGTGACGAGTCCGGCGCGCTTGAGAATGGCGAGCTGCTGGGAGACCGCCGGCAGCGTGACGTCGAACGACTCGGCGAGACTGCGGACGGTTTGCTCCCGGCTGCTGAGTCTGTCCAGCAGGGTCCGCCTCGCCGGACTGGCAATTGCCTGAAAGACGTCATCGTGCGCCGGAGGGCGAGCCATGATGAATAGAAATATATATAAGTTAACTATTAAATGTCTATAGACGTTCATGCCACGGCAGTGATACAAGTGCTTTTCGTCGTCCATGGACGTTGTGACCGTCTTTATTCAAGGAGGATCAGCATGGCGTCGAATTACGTGAAGGATCTGCTGGCAGACGTCAAGGCGAAGAACCCGGCGGAGCCGGAGTTCCACCAGGCTGTCACCGAAGTACTTGAGTCGCTCGACCTGGCGATCCAGCGCCGGCCGGAATACCGCAAGAACAGAATCGTCGAACGCATCCTCGAGCCCGAGCGCGTGATCATGTTCCGGGTGCCGTGGCTCGACGACCAGGGCAACGTGCAGGTGAACCGCGGGTTCCGCATCGAGATGAACAGCGCGATCGGGCCCTACAAGGGCGGACTGCGCTTCCACCCGTCGGTGAATCTCGGCATCCTCAAGTTCCTCGCATTCGAGCAGGTCTTCAAGAACTCGCTGACGACGCTGCCGATGGGAGGCGGCAAGGGCGGGTCGGACTTCGACCCGAAGGGCAAGAGCGACATGGAGGTCATGAAGTTCTGCCAGAGCTTCATGAACGAGCTGTGGCGCCACATCGGCCCGAACACCGACGTTCCGGCGGGCGACATCGGCGTCGGGGGCCGTGAAATCGGGTACATGTTCGGTCAGTACAAGAAGCTGCGGAACGAATTCACCGGCGTGCTCACCGGCAAGGGGCTGAACTGGGGAGGCTCGCTGATCCGCCCGGAGGCGACCGGCTACGGCGCCACGTACTTCGCCGCCGAAATGCTGAAGACCCGCGGAGAGACCCTGGAGGGGAAGACCTGCCTCGTGTCGGGCAGCGGCAACGTCGCGCAGTACACCGTCCAGAAGATCAACGACCTGGGGGGCCGCGCCGTCACCGTGTCGGATTCCGGCGGCTACATCTACGACGAGAAGGGCGTTGACGCCGAGAGGCTGGCGTTCCTGATGGAGCTCAAGAACGTGCGTCGCGGCCGGATCAAGGAATACGCGGACAGATTCAAGGGCGTCGTCTACACGCCGATCGATCCGAAGCTCGACTACAACCCGCTGTGGAACCACACGGCGCACTGCGCGTTCCCGAGCGCCACGCAGAACGAGATCAACGCGAAGGACGCGCAGAACCTGGTGAAGAACGGCGTCTACGTGGTGTCGGAAGGCGCGAACATGCCGACCACCCTCGACGGCGTCAACATCTTCCTCGAACACAAGATCCTCTACGGTCCCGGCAAGGCCGCGAACGCAGGGGGCGTGGCGACCTCGGGTCTCGAGATGTCGCAGAACAGCCTGCGCCTCAGCTGGACGCGCGAGGAAGTGGACCAGCGGCTGCACGGCATCATGAAGGCCATCCACCAGGCGGCCTACGAGACCTCGGTGGCGTTCGGCTGCGCGGGCAACTACGTGAACGGCGCGAACATCGCCGGGTTCCTGAAGGTGGCCGACGCGATGATGGACCAGGGCTTGGTGTAAGATCCCCTCAGTGCCAGGCGGCGCGGGGTCCCGTCTCGCGCCGCCGCCTCGTCTGCCGTCCCCCGCTCCGACCTGAGCATGATGGCCGTCACCTCTGGCGAGACCAGCGTCCCCCTGTTCGGCCGCTTCCGCGGCTTCCAGGACCTGGCCCAGCACCGCATCGAGAACATCCTGCTGGTCAGCAGCCTGTACGACTCGTTCATCCTGGCCGAGGACGGCCAGCTCGGCGAGCTGATCCTCGGCGAGTTCCTCGACCTCAGCTTCAGGCACAGCCCCGGCATCGCCCGCGTGTCGTCCGGGGCCGAGGCGCTCGCGCTCGCGTCGGGCCAGCGCCGCTTCAACCTGATCATCACCTCGATGCACGTCGGCGACATGGACGCGCCGACGCTGGCGCGGCACGTGAAGGAGGCGGGGCTCGGGATTCCGGTCGTCCTCCTCGCCTACGACACACGCGAACTGACGTCGTTCCTCGCGAGCCACAAGACGACGGACCTCGAGCGCGTCTACCTGTGGCAGGGCGACGCCACCATCCTGCTGGCCATCGTGAAGGAGATCGAGGACCGGCTGAACGTCGGGTACGACACGGCGCTGATGGGCGTGCAGGTGGTCATCGTCATCGAGGACAATGTCCGCTACTATTCATCGTTCCTGCCCGTGATCTACTCGGAGCTGATGCACCACTCCCAGCAGCTCGCTCCCGAGGGGGTCAACCTGTCGCACCGGCTGATGCGCATCCAGGCGCGCCCGAAGATCCTCCTGTGCCAGACGTTCGAGGAGGCGTGGGCGGCGTTCTCCGCCTACCGGGAGAACGTGCTCGGCGTCATCTCGGACATCGAGTTCCCGATGGACGGGCGCGTCTCGCCGGATGCCGGCGTGGCGTTCGCCCGGCGGGTGCGCGACGCGCACCCCGACGTGCCCGTCGCGCTCCAGTCGAGCGTGGCGGCGAACAGGGCGTTGGCCGAGTCGGTGGGCGCGGCGTTCCTGCAGAAGGAATCGCCCGTGCTCCTGCACGAGTTGCGCCGGTTCATGGAGGACAACTTCGGCTTCGGCGACTTCGTCTTCCGCCTGCCAGACGGGACCGAGGCGGGGCGCGCCGGCGACCTGCGCACGCTCGAGGCGCTGCTCGGGACGGTGCCCGCCGAGAGCATCGCCTACCACTCGGAGCGCAATCACTTCTCGAAGTGGCTCAAGGCGAGGACGGAGTTCGCCGTCGCCCACCACATGCGCCCGCGAAAGGTCTCCGACTTCGCGGACCACGAGGAGCTGCGCCGCGACCTCGTGGCCTCGATCCGCGCGTACCGAGAGCAGCGCACGCGCGCCACCATCGTCGATTTCGACCGCCAGACGTTCGACACCCGCAGCCGGTTCTGCCGGATCGGCGGCGGGTCGCTCGGCGGCAAGGCCCGCGGCCTGGCCTTCGTGAACCTGCTGCTCGACGAGTACGACGTCCGCCACCGGCTCCCCGAGGTCGAAATCGCGGTGCCGCCGTCGGTCGTCATCGCCACCGACGCGTTCGATCGGTTCCTCGACGACAACGATCTCCGCGGCTTCGCCATCGAGAGCGGCGACGACGCGGAGATCGCGAGGACGTTCCTGGCGGCGCCGCTCCCGGACGACATCGTCGACGACCTGGTGTCGTTCCTCGAGCGGATTCACTACCCGCTCGCCGTCCGGTCGTCCAGCCTGCTCGAGGACTCGCAGTACCAGCCGTTCGCCGGCATCTACTCGACCTTCATGCTGCCGAACGACCACGTCGACCCCGGCGTCCGGCTGGCCGAGCTCCAGGCGGCCATCAAGCGCGTCTACGCCTCCACGTTCACCGGGCACGCGAAGGCGTACCTGAGCGCCACGCCATACCGGCTCGAGGAGGAGAAGATGGCGGTCATCCTCCAGCAGCTGGTGGGTCGTCGGCACGGTTCGCGCTTTTACCCGACGTTTGCGGGCGTGGCACGGTCGCACAACTTCTATCCCGTGTCCCCGCTCACGGCGTCGGACGGCGTGGCGGCGGCGGCCTTCGGTCTCGGGAAGACGGTGGTCGACGGCGATCCGTGCCTCCGGTTCTGCCCGCGCTACCCGAACCACCTTCTGCAGTTCTCGTCGGTCAAGGTCGCACTGAAGAACTCGCAGCGGCGGTTCTACGCGCTGCATCTGGGGGCGCCCGAAGCGGCCGGCGCGTCGGGCGACGAACACCTGGCGCACCTCGGCATCGAGGAGGCCGAGGCCGACGGCACGCTGGCCCTGGTGGCCTCCACCTACTCCCGCGAGAACGACGCCATCTACGACGGCATCTCGCGGCCCGGCGTGCGCCTGATCAGCTTCGCGCCGATCCTGAAGCACGACGTCTTTCCGCTGGCGGAGATCCTGAGCGAACTGCTCGCGATCGGCGCGCGCGGTACCAGTGCGCCGGTCGAAGTGGAATTCGCCGTCGACGTGCCGTCCGCTCCAGGCGAGCGGGCGACGTTCGGGTTCCTCCAGTTGCGCCCGCTGGCGCTGTCGCGCGAAGCGGCGGAACTGGCGATTACCGACGAGGACAGGGCCGCGGCCTTCTGTCACAGCCGCTCGGTGCTCGGGAACGGCCGCCTCGATCGGATCCACGACCTCGTGGTCGTGGACTTCCACCGGTTCGAGCGGGAGCGCAGCCAGGACGTCGCGCTGGACGTGGCGCGGTTCAACCGCCGACTGGTGGCCGATGGCGCGCCCTACGTGCTGATCGGCGTCGGGCGCTGGGGATCGAGCGAGCCGTTCCTGGGGATTCCCGTTGCGTGGGACCAGATTGCCGGCGCGCGGGCGATCGTCGAGGCGGGGTTCCGGGACTTCACGGTTACCCCGTCACAAGGGACGCACTTCTTCCAGAACCTCACCTCGTCGAACGTCGGCTACTTCACCGTCAACCCCGACGCGGGGGAGGGGTTCGTCGATTGGGACTGGCTGGCCGCCCAGCCGGCCGTCGACGAGGCGTCGTGCGTGCGGCACCTGCACTTCGACCGGCCGATCGTCGTCAAGATGAACGGCAAGACGAACCAGGGCGTGATCCTGAAGCCGTAGCTCCTACCAGTCGTAGCCAATCCAGAACTGGAACCGAGCCTTGCGCCACTCCGCCGCCGTCGCAGGGCCCATGACGGCGTTCTCCCACGACTCGTTGAACGTCGTGCGCCACGCCCAGTCGAAGTGCATCGGCAGACCCAGCACGAACGTCTCGACGCCGATCCCGTAGGACGCCCGGGCATCCTTCAGGCGGAAGCCGCTGATCGTCACCGGATCGGCGTAGATGGGCTTGAGGTTGCCATCCTGGTCGAGAATGGGATAGCCCTCCGAGTCGACCTCGACCCCGATCTGCTGCTGGTAGGTCTCGCTGGAGGACGTCCAGAACGTGAAGGGCACCCCAGGGAACCAGCCCGCGCCCACGTCGAAGAAGGCCACGCCGCGGACGCCGCCCATCACCCCGATCGGCGTCAGCATGGCCTCGATGAGCGGGAACCGCAGCTCGACGTTGCCGTAGAGGGCGTTCGTGCCAGCGAACTGATAGTAGTCGTAGCCGCGCATTTCCGAGGTGCCGCCGAAGTACATGTAGGCGGGGTATTCCCCGGTGCTCTTGAAGCCGCGGAACCGGAACGCCAGAACGCCCGTCGCGGCGAGCCGCTGGTAGTACCGCAGGTCGGTATCTATGGTCTGCCGCGACATCAGCGACCCCCCGGGCGGGGCGTACTCGAGGCTGCCTCGGACGGTGTTGCCCGAGAGCGGCCCGAACTCGCGGAAGACCGTGGTCTCCTGGACGAAGCTCGCCGAGAACGGCATCAACATTCCGCTGATGCTGGAGGAGCCGTAGCCGGGATACTGCGCCGACACGTCGGCGTAGTTCTGGTTGTTGTATCCGTTTGACTGATGGTACAGCCCCCCGCTCAGCTCGACCCTGCGGTACGCGTCGAACGGGTACCGGCCGAAGACGCTGCCGCCCATGATGGCCTGCGTGGATTCCGCTTCGTCTCGGCTGATGTAGGGCTGCAGATACGGGTCGTAGTAGTAGGGGTTGGTGCCGTAGTAGAAGGTCTTCTGGTACAGCCCCTGCACCGCGTACTGGAACCGCTTCGAGAGGTTCAGGTACGACCCGGCGAACGTCGTGTACTGCATGATGGCGCCGGCCGTGAAGTCGAAGCGGTGGTCGCCGAGCACGTCGGTCAGGCTGATCTCGGTGCCGCCGAAGACGTCGCCGCTGTTGGTGACGCCCGCCGTGAAGCTCGGCCGGCCGTCCATGTACATCTTCTCGAACCGCTTCTTCTTCCTGACGTTGTCGGACACGAGCGTGTGGCTCAGCGGCGCCTGGAAGTCGATGATCGGGCCTGGCGATCCGAAGTCGGCGGTCGCCACCGCCTTGAGCGGCTTGGTCAGATCAATCGAGGCCAGACCGTACTCGCCCTTGTAGTAGGTGATGAACCCCACCCGGGTGCCCTTGGCGTCGCGGAGGATGACCGGTCCCACGTTTCCGCCGAGCGCGTCGGTGTACTGCTTGAGCTCCCCGGTCTTCAGGCCCAGCGTCCAGATGTTGTAGATGTTCGCGTTGCGCGCCACCTCCGGGTCGACGGCCTGCGCGGGATCGACGGCGGTGGACGAGAACACCAGCGTATCCGGGTCGAGGAAGCGCGCCGACGAGTCGTCGTGGGTCCCGAAGGTGATCTGCGTCCGCTTCCTCGAGGGCATGTCGAGGCGGAACAGCTTTTCGTTCCCGCTGATGCGCGCCAGGTAGACGACCGACTGGCCGTCGGGCGAGAAGACCGGCCCGTAGTTGTAGTACTGGTCCTGCGTCAGGTTGGTCACCTGCCCGGTGGCGAGCGTGACGAGGAAGAGATCGCTCTTCGCGTTCTGCAGCGCCGAGAGCACGATGGTCTTCCCGTCGGGCGAGAAGCAGGGCGACTCGGGTTCGTCGACCGTCGGGAGGTCAATCCGCTGGAGGATCTTCCTCGTCACGACGTCTTGAACGACGATGCCCTTGGACCGGCCGAACCGGGCGATGAAGGCCAGGCGGTCGCCATCGGGCGCCCACGTCAGCCACGGAACCGTGTTCCAGCGCCCGCCGGGGATGGAGATGTACTGGAACCCCATATTCTGATCGAAACCGGGTGTCAGGTTGCGCACCACCTCGCCGTTCTTCGCCGAGACCAGGATGACGTCGTACTCCTGGTCACGTCGGTTGCCCGTCATCACCGCCACGAGGTCGCCCGTTGGCGAAGGCTCGGCCGTGAGCGCGTTCGAGAAACGGGTCTTCTCGCGATTCGGCGCCAGGTTGCGCCCGTAGTCGGCCGGCCGCTCCTTGTCGCGGAACGGCTTGAACCGGTCCTTGAGGTACTTCTCGAACTGCTGGTCGAACTCCTCGGGCTGCAGCTTGAACGCCTCCTCGAACGCGCCGCCGCTGCCGCCGCCGATGCTCTTCCGGAGGGAGAAGAGGAACTGCCGAATGCCTTCCTTGCCCCAGCGCGCTTCCATGAACTCGAAGGCCGCGTGGCCCAGGTTGTAGATGAGGCGCGGATTCGAGAAGTCGCCGTATCCCTGGAGCCGGCTCATCTTCGGCACGATGTCGGCCACCGCCGCGTCGCGGACCGTCGCCAGATCGAGCGGAGTCCAGTAGCCCGTCATGAAGTCCGACAACCCCTCGTTGATCCAGAGCGGGTCGTCCCGGCCGACGAGCGACATCGGTATGATGTCGAATTCGAAGATGTGCGTCAGTTCGTGCGTGATGGTGCGGTAGAGCAGGTCCGGAGGCTCGTCGAGGGGAAGCAGCACCCGGTTCCGCGTCGGCTCGGCGAACGCGGCGACGCCCTCGTGCACCGCGCCCGGGATGACGTTCTCCTGCTCGAAGTCGACGAAGGTCTTGAAGATCATCAGCGGGACCTTGAAGGCCAGGTCGTGCTTCAGGTCGGCGCTGACCGTCTGGTAGGCGCTTTCGGCGTAGCCCGCCACCCGCTCGAGGTGCGGCTTCACCTCGGTGTAGTAGTAGATCTCGAAGTGCTCGGTCGTGTAGATCTGCCAGTCGAACTTGCCGTAGTGGACCAGGTTCTTCCCGTAATATGGAATGAACGGCTGCTGCGCCTCCGCGAGCCGGGCCGGACCGAACACGGTTGCGGCCAGGAGGACGGCGACAAACGCCGCTCGACACCTGCCAGTCATACACCTGCGCATAGCAGTCACCTCGTCAACGATAGGCGTTTGCCGGAGATGGCACCGAGCCCCATACTGGGATCTTACCGGCACGCCCGGCGGGCCGCAACAGACGGCTCGGGTTGGCTCACCTCGAGCAAGAGTGATACCAGATGCCTGCCGCGTCAGGGCGGGGCCGGAAAGCGCCGCCGGCGGCCACCGGTGTCCTTCAGACGGGCCGCCCGGCGCCGCCCCCAGATGACACGGTCGGCTTCCATACCGGTTCCGGCTGTGAAAGAATCTGCCGCGGAGGGAATAATCCGGGACCTGGCCGGGTTCTGCCAGACAGGCCCGCTGAAACCATGTCGTTCACGCGAGGCCGGCCGCCGCAGGACGGCGAGACGGGGCCTGAGGCTGAGTTCGCGCGCCAGGCGCTGGCTTGGCTCGACAGCCTCTACGGCGTCAGCCTGCGGTTGACAGGCAATACCGCCGACGCGGAGGACTTGGTGCAGGACACGTATCTCAAGGCTTTTCGCGCGTCGAGCCGGTTCGAGCCCGGAACGAACCTGAAAGCCTGGCTGTTCACCATCCTGCACAACACCTTCCTCAACCGCCGGCGTCGTGCGGTCAGAGAGCCGACCGCGCTCGAGTCGGACGAGCTCGAGCGGCTGGCGGCCGACCTCTCCGACGATCCGGAGACGCCCGAGCAGCTGCTCCTGCGCGGGACGCTCGATGCCGATCTGCAGGCCGCACTCGACGCCCTGCCGGAGGCGTTCCGACAGGCGGTCTGGCTCAGGGACGTCGAGGAGTTCGCGTACGCCGAGATCGCGACCATGCTCGGCGTGCCGATCGGCACCGTGATGTCGCGCATCTCTCGGGGGCGGAGGCTGCTGTTCGAGCGGCTGACCGCGGCGAAGGTCCGGTGAGGATGGCCATGGCGAGCTGTCAGGACGTCAGCCGGCTGATGACGCCGTACCTCGACGCGGAAATCGCGTCGGCGGAACGCCGGGACGTCGAAGAGCACCTGCGAACGTGCCGGTCGTGCACGCGGCATGCGGCCGCCGAGAGCGCCGCGCGCCGCGTGATGATGGTCAGGGCCGCCACGCTGTCGGTCGGCGCGCCGGGCGCGCTGCGGGAGCGCTGCATCGCGCTGGCTCCGAAGCGGCGGGAGCAGCCGTGGTGGGGCGCTGCCGGTCTGCGCGGGCTCTCGCTCGCGACGGCCAGCCTCGTCGTCGCCGGCCTCGCGGGCTTCCTGGTGTACGCCGCCGCCACCGGCTCGCCGACGCTGCTGGCGGCGGAGCTCGCCGTCGACCACGTGAAGTGCTTCGCGCTGTTCGAGCCCCGCGTCGCCGACGTCGACGCGGCCGCAGTGGCCAGGCAGCTGGAAGCCGACTACGGCTGGCGTCTGAACGTCCCGGCGAGTTCAGCGGCCGACCGCCTGACCCTCCTCGGCGCCCGCAGGTGCCTCTCCACCGATGGCCGCGTGGCCCACGTTCTCTACCGTCATAATGGCCGGCCCGTGTCGCTGTTCATGATGCCCGGCACACGCCGTCCAGCGGCGCGGATTGCCGTGGCCGGTCATGTCGCGCGCATCTGGACGCGGGGCAGCACCACCTGCGTGATGGTGGCGAGCGAGAGCGAGCCCGAACTCGGAGCGGTGGCCGCCTATTTCCAGTCTGCACGCTTCTGACGTGAGACAATAGGCAAGACGAAGTGCGCGAGGTCCTATGAAGAATCGGTGGTTGATGGTGGCGGCCGGTGTCGGGTTGCTGGTCGCGGCGTTCACGCCGCTTCCGGAGCGAGTGGCCGGGTGGCTGTCGGGCGAGCGGGCCGGCGCGCAGGGGTGTTCACCCGACGCGCCCGCCGCCAACCTCGACTTCACGCTGAAGGACATGAACGGCACGGACGTCAGGCTGGCCGACCTCAAGGGCAAGGTCGTCCTGCTGAACTTCTGGGCCACCTGGTGCGGCCCGTGCCGGCTCGAAATCCCCTGGTTCGTCGAGTTCCAGGAGAAATACAGGGACCAGGGCTTCCGCGTCGTCGGCATCTCGGTGGACGACCCGCCGGAAGCGCTTCCGCCGTTCGCCACGCGGTTCAAGATCAACTACCCGCTGATCGTCGGGGTGGACCGAGAGGACGTGCAGAGAGCCTACGGCCCGATCTTCGGCGTGCCGATGACTTTCATGATCGGCCGCGACGGCCGCGTCTGCATCAAGCACGTCGGGCCCGTCGGCAGGGAACAGTTCGAGAGCGAGATCAAGTCACTGCTGTAGTATGATCGCTCTGTGAGGGATGCGCGGTCGCTGGTGCAACCGCTCCAGCCGTGCGGAGAGGTCGTCAGGACATGCTGAAGGGGTTCACGCGCGCCCGGCTTGCCTGCGGATGCCAGATCGGCTTCCGCGAAGGCATCGAGGGCAGCCCGGTTACGGTGGTGGTGGAGACCAAGGCCCCGGGCTGCGTGTCGCCGCTGCACGTCCGCAGCCTGCCGCTGTTCGACCACCGGGAGGCCCTGCGCGAGCCCACGCGCATGCTGCCGGCCGAAGAAGGCGAGTTCGAAGAAGAAGGGTAGCGGACCCGCTACACCTTGCCCTGCCGGCCGATCATTCTCGCCAGGACGAGTCCGCCAAACACCGCAAGGCCGGCGACCACGCAGATGAGCGCTGTCGTGTCGGCGCGCGAGCCGCGCGTGAAGCCCACGCCGAGGAGGGCGCTCGTCAGGCCGCCAGTCACCGCAGCCAGCACCGCCCCCAGCCGTCGCCCCCGGTTCGGCCTCCGGCCATCACGTCGACGCGGCACGATCACGTGTGGAATGAACATCGGCTCCTGCTCTCCATGGCGTCGTCACGCGGACCGGACCGCGTCGGCTCCCCCGGTCTTCCGCACTCATTCTCTGCCCTGGCGACGGCCGCCTGAGGGCGGCGCGGCACCGTCCGCCAGACGGCCGGCCTTCCGCAACGCGTCGCGGAGCAGGAACTCGAGCTGCCCGTTGAGGCTGCGGAGGTCGTCGTTCGCCCAGCGCTGCAGCGACTCGAACAGCGCCGGGTCGATCCGGAGAAGGAACGGTTTTCGTTCGGCCACGGTGTGATTCGTGACAGCGGGTAGCTGTCAGCCGGCAGCGGATTGCGGATCCGCTGGCAGCTGCCAGCTGACTGCCGCCAGCTGCTATTGATACAGCGACCCTGTATTGATCACCGGCTGCGCGCCACGTTCGCCGCACAGCACGATCAGCAGGTTGCTCACCATCGTGGCTCGGCGCTCCTCGTCCAGCTTGAGGATCTGCTTCTCCGACAATCGCTCCAGCGCCATCTCGACCATTCCGACCGCGCCTTCGACGATGCGCGAGCGTGCGGCGATGATTGCGCCAGCCTGCTGGCGCTGCAGCATGGCGGCGGCGATCTCGGGCGCGTAGGCCAGGTGGCTGATCCGCGACTCGATCACCTGAACGCCGGCCTTCTCCAGCCGCGCCTGGATCTCGGTCTTGAGGTGCTCGGCCACCGCCGCGGTCTGGCCCCTGAGCGACGTCACCTTGTCGTCGTGGGCGTCGTAGGGGTAGCTGGTCGCGAGGTTCCTGAGCGCCGCCTCGCTCTGCACGTGGACGAAGTTCTCGTAGTTGTCCACCTCGAAGCTCGCCTCGGCGGTCTCGACGACCTTCCACACGACCACGGCCGCGATCTCGATCGGATTGCCCTCGATGTCGTTCACCTTCAGGCGCTGGCTCTCGAAATTGCGGATGCGCTGAGAGATCCGCTTCTTCGTGTAGAACGGGTTCGCCCAGCGCAGCCCGGGCTCCTTGACGGTCCCGACGTAGCTGCCGAACAGCTGAAGAACTTGTCCCTCGTTCGGATTCACGACGAACAGGCCGCCCAGGCAGGCCCCGTCGACGGCAGCCGCGAGGGCAAGGGCGGCGATGAGCCAGGGTGCCGGGGCGCCGCTCCGGGCCTCGTTGACGATCAAGGCGACGATGACGATGAGCAGGGGAAGCAGGATGGCCAGGGCCAGCCAGCCGGACACCGCGGACGTCTGTTTCTCGCGAATCATCGACGCACCCTCCTCATTGGTGCTTTCAGATTGATATCATAATGAAATCTCATTGTCAAGCGTTCGTTCATGATAGTGTCGGCGCATGAAGCGACTGCTCGCGGCCGCGCTGGTGGCCGGCGTATCGGTCGGAATGGCGGCCTGCAGGGCCGAGGAGCCCAACCCGATCAGGGTGGGGACCGACCGCGTCACCGTGATCAACCTGACGAAGACCGCGTGGCGCGATGTCGACGTCTGGCTGAACGACCACTACCGCGCCCAGTCTCGCGAACTGGCGCCCGGGGGGCGCCTCGAGATTCCGTTCGGCGTCTTCGTGGAAGGATTCGGCCGGCGGTTCGACCCGAAGAAGCAGATTCCGTTCGGCGTGGAGGTGGACGCCGTCGGAGCCGACGGCAAGCCGGTGACGCTGGTGTGGGGCAAAGGGCGCCGGAGGTAGTCGGTATGGCGAAACTGGAATCGGAACTGGACGTGGCGTGTCCGTGCTGCGGCGCGCTGCTGGTGGTGGACGTGAATCTCGCCCGGGTGGTGTCGCACAAGGAGCCGGAGCGGGAGGACAAGCCGGACCTCGATGCGGCCCAGCGAATCCTCGCGGAGGGAAAGGCGAAGCGCGAAGCCGCGTTCCTGCAGTCGGTCGAGGCGGAGAAGACCCGCGGCGATACGCTGTCGAAGCGGTTCGAGGAGGCCTTGCGCCAGGCGCGGCAGGAACCGGCGGGCCCGCCCCCGAAGCGGGACTTCGATCTGGACTGAGGCAGGAACAGGGGACCCCGCGATCTTGGGATCTTGCGATCTTGCGATCTTGCGATCTTGCGATCTTGGGATCTTGCGAACTTGCGATCTCGGGGTTTTGCGATCGCGCGATCTGACCGATGCATCGGGCAGTTCGCACGATCAGCAGTCCGCACGATCAGCCGTTCGCACGATCAGCCGTTCGCACGATTAGCAGTTCGCACGATCAGCAGTTCGTACGATCAGCAGTTCGTACGATTAGCCGTTCGTACGATTAGCCGTTCGCACGATCAGCCGTTCGCACGATTAGCCGTTCGCACGATCAGCCGTTCGTACGATCAGCCGTTCGTACGATTAGCCGTTCGTACGATTAGCCGTTCGCACGATCAGCAGTTCGCACGATCGCAAGATCGTACGATGTCCTGGCCCGTGAACTCCCCCGGCAGTTCCGTCCAGTGCTCCCGCCCGGGGTAGTCCACCGGCTTGCGGCCCTCGAACCGTCGCCTGAACGCGAAGTACCGCGCGCGGATCCTGTCGATTCGCTTGTCGGACGAGCGTATCGGCCGGTGCGGGACGTCGAGCAGCAGTCGCTCCACCTTCCAGATGTTCTTCTCCGACAGCCTCCAATCGTAGTCTCCGAGTACTCGCAGGTCGACGACGGCATAGCCGGTGATACGCCCGGTGAAGTCGACGTAGGGCTCGACGTAGCTGAGGGCGAGCGCGCGCGCCGTCGGGAACACGGGCTTGCGGCCATGGAGCCCGGGATCACGCGAACGAGCGACCGAGCCCCACAGCCCGTTCTCCCGGTAGACGAAGAGCACGTGGTCCAGGTCGTCAATCGACTCGAAGCTCAGGACGAGCGGCGGGTAGCCGTGCTGCTCGAGGATGACGGCGGCAGTCACCGCGGATTCGAGGCAGTGCGCGGCGCCGGTCCGGGCAACGCCGCGGAAGCTGCGAAGCGTCGGGCCGCCCGGCGGCGGCTCGGTGTTGTAGGGCAGCGCGTTGAGGTAGCGCTGCACGCGCGCGGGCGTCGAGAGCCGCCTGACGAGCCGGCGCTCGGCTGGCGCGAACCGGACGTCGGCCGGCGGCCCGTCGGCTCGGAGCCTTCGCTGACGTCTCTGATCAGTCACCTGTCGCACACGCCGCCTGTGCCGCCCGCAGCCGTGCTGCGACGAACAGGTTGAAGAGCCGCAGCGCCGTGTCGGCGGTTCGGAACGTCGGGACACCGCGCTGTTCGAGCAGCGCGGCCAGTGGGTCGTACACGGCGCCCGCATCCACCACGGCGACGAACGCCTTCGGCAGTTCGTCATTCAGCCGGGCCAGGCGAGGGCCGATGCCGTCCGGCCTCGTCAGATCTTCCGCGTGCGCGGGACCGGCCGGCAGCGTGTTCAGCGCCACGGTCAACGGCACCACGCCGACAAGCCCGATGTCGATGCCGTCTCCCTCAAGCACGGCGCGTACAGCGTCCTCGTACGCCTGGCCGCCGGTCATCGGAGTCAGGTCGATCGGGTTGTGGACGTCCACGACCGAGTCGATCTTGGCCGTCCTGAAGATCGCCTCGAGGCGCGAGGACGTGGTCTCGTCGAACGCGCCGAGTGTGAACCGTCCGAGTGTGTCCGCCACGGCCACGCACTCGAATCCCGCGTTCGACACGGCCCCGAGCCTCACGCCGTCGGCGCGCTTGTGCCGAAGCAACGTGAACAGGCGCACCAGGTCCTCGAAATCGCCGAGCGACTCGGCGACGACGACGCCGGCGGCCTTCGCCAGTTCGCGGGTGACGGTGTAGTCGCCCGCGATCGACGCCGTGTGACTGGCCGAGGCTTTCGCCCCTTCCGCCGTCCGTCCGGCCCGGTAGAGGATGACGCTGCGCCCGCTGGCCGTGATGTCGCGTGCCGCGCGCAGGAAGGCGAGGCCGTCGAGCCTGGCGAAGCCCTCCACGTACACCGCGAAGACCTCGAGGCTCGGGTCGTCCTTCAGGTAGGTCAGATAGTCGCCTACCGTCAGGTCCATCTGGTTGCCGAGCGTGATCGCGTACTTCGGGTTCAGCCGGGCGAGCTTGCTCATCCTCGAGACAGCGAATGCGCCGCTCTGGGAGACGAATGCCACCGGCGACACCGGCCCCGAGGGCGCCGGCAGCTTGTACTCGGGGATGAACATCGTGTCGTAGCGGCCGGGCGTCGACCGGACGCCGAGGCAGTTCCCGCCGTTGATGAGCGGCCCCTGCCACGCGCTCCGCCTTGCCGCGATCAGCGCCTCGCGCATCCGGCCGACGATCGCGTCCGTGCCCGACTTCTCCTCGAGACCGCCCGGGATCACGATGATGCTCTCGGCCTTTCGCCCTTCGACGATGTCGGTGATGGCCTGTGGCGCCTGGGCGGCCGCGATTGCCAGGATGAAGAGGTCCACCCTCTCGGGAAGCGACGCGATGTCCGGCACGCACGCGCACCCGGCGATCTCCTGGCTGCCGGGCTTGACCACGTAGATCCGTCCGGGATCGAATCCCCCGCGGATCAGGTTGTTCAGGATGATCCGGCCGGGGTTGAGCCTCTCGGACGCGCCGATGATGGCCGCCGACGTCGGTTCGAGCAGGTGACGGAGCTTGGCGAGCGGGCGTGCCGGGCGTGCGGGCCTGGCGCCCGAACCCAGCGTGACCAGCATGTCGAGCGCGACGAGCGTGCCGCCGGCGATGACCAGCGGATTGATCTCGCACTCCAGGATGGCGTCGGGCGCGAATGCGGACGCGAGAACCATGAACCGGCGGATCACCGCCACGAGCGCCGCCCGGTCGATCCGCGGGGCCTGGCCGCGCAGGGCGGACGTGGCCAGGCGTCCGATGGCCAGGCGTCCGATGGCCGCTTCGATATCCGCGTCGGTCGTGACCTGCGGCGAGAACACGCCGATCTCACGGCCCGGCTTGAAGTGCTCCGCCAGGAATTCCGTATAGATGCCGCCCGCGCCGAGCGTTACGACCGGCCCGAAGTCATCGGTCCAGCGGAGGCCGAGGATGATCTCGCCGCCGATGGTCGCGTCGAAGCGGACGAACTGATTGATCGTGAAGCCGACGATGTCGTGGCCGCCGAGCCGCGCCTCCATGTCGGCCACGGCCGCCGCGATCGCCTCTGGCCGGTGGTCGACGACCTTCACGCCGCCGACATCGCTCTTGTGCAGGATGTCTGGCGAAATCACCTTGACGACGACGCGATCGCCGCCGAGCGCCGCGGTGTCGGCTGCCGCGGCCTCCCGGCTGCCGCGAACGAAGACGTGCGCCGGCGCGCTGATGCCGAGCGCGGCCAGCACCTCGAGGCCTTCGGTTTCGAGGAGCACGGCGCGGCCGCCGGCCGCGTCGATCACCCGCCGGACCCGCGCGGTGTCAATCGTCATGCAGCCGCCTCGCGGCCCGCGCCGAACGCCTTCAGGTTCGTTTCGACGACCTTCTCGCCCTTCGCGGCGAACATCGTCCGGATGAAGTGCTCGAGCGTGTCGACACTGACCGGCAGCCGGTGTGACGCGGCGCCGACCATCACCATGTTCGTGGCGCGGGCCGACCCGGCCGCGCGGGCCAGTTTCTCGCCGTCCACCAGACGCGCGAACGGAAGCGACCGCACCCTGTCGAGCAGGCCATCGAGGTCCGGGTAGTCCGGGATGTTGACGACCGGGTTGGTGGACGTCACGAGGGCCCCTTCCGGCGAGAGGTAGCGCAGGTAGCGCAGGCTCTCGAGCGGCTCCATGCTCAGGATCATCGCCGCGCCGCCCAGCGGGATCAGGTCGCTCGCAATCGGCGCGTCGGCCAGGCGGAGATTGGCCAGCACCGCGCCTCCGCGCTGCGACATGCCGTGCACCTCGGACTGTTTGACGAGCAGCCCCTCGTGCATCGCGCTCGACGCGATGATGGAAGAGACCGACAGGACGCCCTGCCCGCCCACGCCCGCCAGAATGATGTCGAATTTCATATGAGGACCTTCAGCTAACAGCTAACAGCCAACAGCTATCAGCCGTCAGCTGTGAGCTGTCAGCTGTCAGCTGTGAGCTGTGAGCCCCCCTGCTTCTTCGCCTTCAGCGTCTCGATGCATTCCCGGACGGCGATGATGACCGACAGGCCCCGGTGCTCGATTTCCTTCCGGATGATCTCGCGGTTCTTCTCCGTGTCCCGGTGATGCGCCGCGATGACGTGGCAGTGCGCCGGATCGACGCCGATTCCGAGCGCGATCTGCTCGATCCGCGACGGCTGCAGGATCGTCGGCTGCCCGCCGGTCATCGCGGTTGTCTCGTTGTCGAGGATGATGAGCGTCATGTCCGTGTCGGCCGCCACGGCATCCATCAGCGGCGTGACCCCGGAATGGAGGAACGTGCTGTCGCCGATGAGGGCGATGGCCGGTTTCAGGCCGGCGTCGGCCGCGCCCTTGGCCATGCCGACCGACGCGCCCATGCAGACGCACGATTCCACGGCGTTGTACGGCGGCAGCGCGCCGAGTGTGTAGCAGCCGATGTCGGAGGTGACCACCGGCGTTTCGAAGTCGGCCAGCGCCAGCTTGATGGCGTCGAACGAATCGGCGTGCGGGCATCCGGCGCACAGCTGGGGAGGGCGGCTGGGCAGCGACAGGCCCGGGATGTCCTGGCCGCGGCGTTCGCGCAGGCCGAACGAGCGGCGGACGATGTCCGGCGTGAGCTCGCCGTCGGGCGGGAGGGCGCCCGATTCCTTGCCCAGGATCTCGACGTCGGGCGGCACGATGCCGCGCAGCATGCGCTCGACGAACGGATAGCCTTCCTCGAGCACCAGCGCGCGGCTGACGTGGCCGAGCAGCCGGCGCGTCATCTCCACCGGCACCGGGTACGCCCCGATGTGGAGGTGCGAGGGCTGGTAGCCGAGCTCGTCGAGGTTCTCGAGGTAGTAGTTGCGCGCGATGCCCGTCGTGATCACGCCGAGGTCGCGGCGGTCGTCGTTCAGGCGCATGTGGTTGTACGCGCAGTCCTCGGACCATTCGAGGAACTGCGGCTGCCGCTCGAGGAGGTTCCGCCACTGGCGCCGCGCGTTCGCGGGCAGCAGGATCCAGGACGCCGGCACCGGCGCCTTCCGGACGGCGTTCTCCGGCCGCGCGGTGCGGACCCGGACGACCGCGCGGCTGTGGGCCAGTCGGGTGACCAGGCGGACCAGCACGGGGATCCTGAAGCGCTCCGACAGGTCGAACGCGTCGCGGGTCATGTCGTAGGCTTCCTGCTGGCTGGCCGGCTCGAGGCAGACGATGCGGGCGAAGTCGGCGTAGTAGCGGGTGTCCTGCTCGTTCTGCGAGCTGTGCATCCCCGGGTCGTCGGCGACCACCACGACCAGGCCGCCGTTAATCGACACGATCGCCGAGTTCATGAACGGGTCGGCCGCGACGTTGAGGCCGACGTGCTTCATCGAGGTCATCGCGCGGCGGCCGGCGAACGAGACGCCGAGCGCCTCTTCGTACGCCGTCTTCTCGTTCGTGCACCAGGCGGCGTGCGGCCGGCCGTGGGTCTTCGCGTGGCGAACCAGGTACTCCAGGATCTCGGTCGACGGCGTGCCGGGATAGGCGTAGGCGGCGGTGAGGCCCGCGTGGACGCCGGCGAGCGCCACGGCCTCGTCGCCAAGCAGCACCATGTCGGTCATAGACACCCTCGCGGACGGCGCGCCGGCCCGGGCGCGACGCGCCGGGCCTGCACGGTTCGTCATTATTCCCAGTAAACGGGCGCCGAGGCAAGCGCGGCGATCGCCCGAACCGCGGTCCGCCGGTTTCTGGTATACTCTCGCCGATCGAGCGAGAGCCGGCCATCCGCCCGGTGTCCGAGGGCGATGGTAGCCCGGTGGTCTCGAGCCAGTGGCCCGGGCGCGCGGGCCATTTCGTGATGTGGTCGCGCGCACTTTCCTGAGGAGTGAGCCGCAGCATGGGTCGGAGACTGTACGTCGGGAATCTTCCCTACAAGACCACGGACGAGGATTTGAGGACGCTGTTCGGCCAGGCCGGTGCGGTCGACAACGTGACGGTGATGCGGGACGGCGTCACTGGGCGGGCACGCGGGTTCGGATTCGTCGAGATGGTGACCGACGAAGACGCGCAGAAGGCCGTTGCGCAGTTCCACCAGTACGCGCTCGAAGGGCGCGCCCTGGTCGTGAACGAGGCGCGGCCGAAGACGCCGGGCGGCGGCGGCCAATCGTTCGGCGGCGGCCGTTCGGACTACGGCGACGGCGGCGATTACGGCGCCGGCCGCCGCGAGCCCCGCTGGTAGCGGCACAGCACCTCCGGCGGCCGAGGCCACCCGGCTCGCGGCCGCCTCTCCCCCCTTCCTCCGCCAACAGACTATATCTGCGCCTGCGCCTCGGGACGACACCGGTCGAAGCCCTCGGTGCGGGAACCTCCGTGGTCTTCGAGTGCTCCGTGGTTTCCTGACACGGGTGTGATCGCAGCGAGACGCGTGTCACGGCGACAGGTGCTCGGCCGCGAAGTCCACGATCGCCCGCTCCGCCCAGTAGCCGTCGTCGCCGTCGCGGTCCGCACGACGGGCGACGAAGCCGCAGTGGCCCCCGTGCGGTGTGATGACGAGATGAACCGCCGAGTTGTCGAGGATGGCCGGATCGCCGAAGGGACCGACCGGGACGAAGGGGTCGTCTGCGGCGGTGATGACGAGCGTCGGCATGCGAATCCGGTCGACCACCCGCAGCGCGCTCGCCTTGTAGTAGTAGTCCTCCGCGTCGCGGTAGCCGCTCATCGGCGCCGTGTAGGCGTCGTCGAACTGCCGGACCGAACGGACCCGCGACAGCGGGGCGGTGGAGTAGCGCGCCGGGTAGAGCCTGGCCTTTCGGCGGATCCGCTGCCTCAGCGACACGAGGAAATTCCGCTGGTAGATCCAGTTCGACGGCCGCTCGAGGGCGTCGATGCAGGAGACGAGATCGAGCGTCGGCGACACCGCGGCGAACGCCTTCACCGCGGCCGGCGGCGTCTCTCCGTATTCGCCTGCCAGCTTCAGCGCCAGATTGCCGCCGAGCGAATAGCCGGCCACCGCGATCGACGGCAGGCGGTCCCGCTCGGTCAGTTCACCGATCACCGTGGCCGGGTCGCTCGTCAGCCCCGAGTTGTAGACCCCGACCGACAGGTGGTCGGTACCGCCGCAGTTCCGTTGATTCAGCCTGACCACGTTCAAGCCGGCGGCGAAGGCCTTGTCGGCGATGCCCCGCATGTAGTGCGCGTCGGCGGACCCCTCGAGGCCGTGGAGGAGCAGCAGTGTGGGCCGTGAGGCCGGCGAGTCCTGCCAGTGGCACTTCGCCAGCACACGGGCCTCGGGCGTCACCTCGAAGACGCGCTCCTCGGGCTCAGGCAGCGTCGGAAACCGCCGAGGCCGCGCCCACGTGAAGACGGTCATACCGTGACCGTTCCGGAGCCACGGGTGGGGGACGTAGGGTTGGATGGACATGTCTGGGTAACAGCTATCAGCTATCAGCTATCAGCTGTCAGCTGTGAGCTGTCAGCTGTCAGCTATCAGCTATCAGCTGTCAGCTATCAGCTATCAGCTGTGAGCTGTCAGCTGTGAGCTGTGAGCTGTTCTTTAGAGTAGACTACGCACGACGGTTCCGAGCAAGGAGCACCGATGCGCATCGCTCGAGCGTGGGGGACGGCCCTGCTGGCCGGTGTGTTCACTGTCGGACTGCTCGCCTCCCCTCAAGACAAGGCGCCCCAGAAGCCGTCGGCTGCCGGCAGGCAGAAGCCGGCGCCGCTCTCGCCGGCCGACGTCAGGCTCGAGGCGCTCAAGCGCGAGCTCGCGGTCGAGATCGACAAGATGGCCGACCTGACGCAGCAGATGGTCGACATGCTGTTCAGTTTCGCCGAGCCAGGATTCCAGGAGTTCGAGACGAAGCGGTACTGCACCGAGATCCTGAGGAGCCGCGGCTTCAGCATTCAGGAGAACGTGGCCGGGATGCCGACCGGTTGGACGGCGCGGTGGGGTTCGGGCAGGCCGGTCATCGCGCTCGGTTCGGACGTCGACAGCCTGCTCGGCACGTCGCAGAAGCCCGGGGTGCCCGGTCGCGCGCCGTTCATCGAGGGCGCGCCGGGCCACGGCGAGGGTCACAACACCGGCGTTCCGCTCAGCATCACCGCGGCGCTGGCGCTCAAGACCCTGATGGAACGCGAGAAGACGGCGGGGACCATCCTGGTCTGGCCCGGAATCGCCGAGGAGCTGCTCGGCGGCAAGGCGCAGTTCGCGAAGGCGGGCGTGTTCAAGGACGCGGACGTGTGCCTGTTCTCCCACATCTCGTCGTCGATGGGCGTCAGCTGGGGCGACGCCAGCGGCACGGGCGCGGTGTCGGTGGAGTACACGTTCGCCGGGCAGAGCGCCCACGCCGGTGGTGCGCCCTGGCAGGGCCGGAGCGCGCTGGACGCCGTGGAGTTGATGGACATCGGCTGGAACTTCCGCCGCGAGCACCTCCGGCTCTCGCAGCGTTCCCACTACGTGATCACCGAGGGCGGCGGGCAGCCGAACGTCGTGCCGCCGACGGCCAGTGTCTGGTACTACTTCCGCGAGATTGACTATCCGCACATCAGGGAGATGTGGGAGACGGGGAATACCATCGCCGACGGCGCCGCGATGATGACCGGCACGAAGGTCAGCTCCCGGCTCCTCGGATCGGCCTGGCCGCAGCACATGAACCGGACGGTCGCCGAGACGATGTACGCCAACATCCAGAAGGTCGGCATGCCGGCGTGGAGCCAGGCCGATCAGGCGTTCGCGAGGCTCGTCCAGCGAAACATGAACGTCCGCGAGCAGGGGCTGCCGACCGAGGTCGGACGGCTCGAAGGCCCGACCCGGCCAGAGGACAACCGCGGTGGCGGGTCCGACGACATCGGAGACGTCTCGTGGTCGGTCCCCACGGTGACGCTCCGCTACGCCGCGAACATTCCCGGGATGACCGGCCACCACTGGTCGAGTGCCATTGCCGAGGCGACGCCGGTGGCGCACAAGGGCGTCACCGCCGGGGCGAAGGTGGAGGCGATGACGGCGATGGACCTGCTGATGAAGCCCGAACTCGTGCAGCAGGCGTGGGACTACTTCCGCACGGTCCAGGGCAAGCAGGCCACGTACCGCCCGTTCCCCGGCGATTCGGACAGGCCGGCGATCTGGCTGAACGAGAAGCTGATGTCCCAGCTCAGGCCGGAGATGAAGAAGTTCTACTTCGACCCGGCGAGATACAAGACGTATCTCGAGCAGCTGGGCATTCCCTATCCGCCGCCGGAGGCATTGAAGTAGGGAACCGACCACCATGTCCGACATCGTCCCTGCCGGGAACCCACCGAAGGCATCGGAGGCCGAGGGGCGGCGGCGTACGCTGGCCGAGCAGGAACTGATCAACAGCCTCGGGTGGCTGGTGACCACCCGGTGGTTCGCCGGCTTCGGCGTGCTGGCGGCGACGTTCGTGGCTCCCCGCCTCCTCCGGCTGCCCGTCCCCGAGGCGGCCCTGTACGGTGTCGGCGTGTTCATCCTCGCTTACAACGCCGGCCTTCACTGGTGGCTTGGCCGGCTCCGCCAGTCGGAATCCGACTCGACGGAGGCCTACGCGCTGTTCGCCCGCGTGCTCATCGGCCTGGACTGGCTGGGAGTGACCATCCTCACGGCGCTCTCCGGAGGCATCGAAAGCCCGGCCATCATCTTCTTCCTGTTCCACATTTCGATCGCGGCGCTGCTGCTGCCCCACACGCGGGCGTTCCTCTACGTGGCGGTCGCTCCCGGCCTGGTCACGCTGGTCGCGCTGCTCGAATACGCGGGCGTCATTCCGCACGTGGCGCTGTTCGGCCCGTCCCGCCACACCCAGCCCGCCTACGTCGCCACCATCCTGTTCGTCTTCACGGCGGCGTGCTTCCTGCTGTCCTACATCTGCGTGGCCATCGCGGTGCGCCTGCGGAGGCGGGAGCAGGAGATCGGCGGCCTGTACGAGAGCGTGCGCGACACGACCGCCACGCTCGACCTGGAGACCGTGCTGAACCGACTCCTCGAGTCGACGACGCGGGTGCTCGGCTGCAAGGGAGCGGCCATCCGGCTCCTCGACCCGTCGCGCAAGAGCGTGGCGTTCGCGGCGACATACGGATTGAGTGACAACTACGTGGAGAAGGTGCCGCAGGACTTCAAGCGCGCGCGCCTGGATCAGGCCACGCTGGCCGGCGAGGCGCTGTTCGTCAACGACGCGGCCGACGACCCACGGATCTGGAACCAGAAGCGGGTGCGCGAGGAAGGGATCGAGTCGATGCTGTCGGTGCCGCTCGCGGGCAAGGGCGGCCCCCTCGGCGTCCTCCGCGCCTACGGCGGCGAAGGCCACCGTTTCAGCGACCACGACGCGGCGTTTCTGGAACTGGTGGCGGCCCACGGCTCGGTGGCCATCGAGAACGCGCAGGCCTACCGGATGCTCGAGGAGTTGGATCGCGAGAAGTCGCGATTCGTTCGCATCGCCACCCACGAGCTCCGGTCGCCGATCAGCGTGACGGAGAGTCTGCTGACCGCCCTCGCCCAGGGGTACGTGGGCGATATGCCTCCGGCTCACCTGGCGGTCATCCAGCGGGCGCTGAAGCGTGTCCAGGCGCTGCAGCTCCTGGTGAACGACCTGCTCGACCTCGCGTCCGGGAAGGTGGGAATCAAGGCCTCCGACCGGCGTCGCGTCGCGGTGAAACCGATCGTCGACGAGGTGTGCGAGCGGTTCCAGACCCGCGCGCAGGCCAAGGGGATTCTGCTGGTGGCCGAGGGACCGCCCGACGGGCTCGAGATCCTGGCCGACCCGGCCGACATCGACCGCCTCGTGACGAATCTCGTCGGGAACGCCGTGAAGTACACCCCCGCGGGGAGCGTCCGGGTGACACTGGCGCGGGAGGGCGACACGGCGCGGCTGGCCGTGACCGACACGGGCATCGGCATTCCAGCGGACAGCCTGCCGAGGCTGTTCCAGGAGTTTCACCGCGCGCCCAACGCGAAGGCGCTGGATGAAGCGGGCACCGGCCTCGGCCTCGCCATCGTGAAGGACCTGGTGGACCGGTACGACGGGCGGATCGCGGTCGACAGCCGAGAGGGCAGCGGGACGACGATGACGGTGGTGCTGCCGCTCGCCCCGAGCGCAGCCGCGGACCCGCCGGGGACGACGGAGGCGAAAGCCTGACGGGTTGCGCCCGAACCGCCCGAGCAGATAGAATTGCTGACTGTGACGGTTGGCGCCGCAGATTGTGCCTTTCTTCACAAGCCAGCCAGACGCCTCCACGTCGGCGCCGCGCACCCGCCGATCGCCAGCGGCCACGTCTTCTGCGCCGGGCACGTGCGCCTCGGCTCGCCGCATCCGACCTGAGAGAGGGACTACGCCATGGCCAGAATCCTCATCGTCGACGACGACCCGGACATCACGTTCGCGACCGGGCTGTTCCTCAAGAGGGCGCAGCACGAGGTGCTGACGGCGTCCAACCGTGCCGACGGCTTGAAGGCCATCGACGACGAGAAGCCGGACCTGATCATCCTCGACGTCATGATGGAGGAGGCTGACGACGGCATCGCGATGGCGCAGGAGCTGCGCCGGCAAGGGTGTGCCACGCCGATTCTCATGCTGACGAGCGTCGGCAGGGTGACGGGGTTCAGTTACGACGAAGACCAGGAGATGGTGCCGGTGAACGCCTTCTGCGACAAGCCGATCCAGCCGGACGTGCTCGTGAAGAAGGTCAACGAGTTGCTGGCCACCGCGTGACAGGGAGACGACGATGCTAGCAGGGCAGCAGCAGCGATTGCAGGAGGACATTCGGGCGCTGATCGGCCGCTTCGGGCGCGAGCGTCACGCCCTGATTCCGGTGCTGCAGGAACTTCAGAAGATGCACGCGACGGTGTCCGACTACGCGATGCAGGTGGTGGCCGACGAGCTGGGCATCCATCCCGCGGAGGTCTACGGCGTCACGTCCTTCTATGCCTTCCTGCGGCAGGAGTCGCACGGCCGGTTCGTGTTCCGCCTGTGCGCGACGATCTCGTGCGAACTGGCCGGCAGGGCGCGCGTGGCGCGCCAGCTCGAGAACGACCTCGGCGTCCGCTTCGGCGAGACGTCGGCGGACGGCCGGTTCGGCCTCGAGTGGGCGAGCTGCCTCGGGATGTGCGACCAGGGACCCGCGCTGCTCGTGAACGACCGCATCTACACGCGGGTGACGCCCGAACAGGTGCACGCGATCATCGACGAGTGCAGGAGCACGTTCGGCGCGCACGCGCCCCAGGCCGTGCACTCCTAGACGAAGGGCCGACAGTCATGATCAGGGTCAACAGCAAGAAGACGCCGCTCACCTTCGAGAGCATGGAGCCGGAATCCGGTCTCCGGGCTGCGCTCGCGATGCGCCGCGCCGACATCATCGGCGAGATCGGTGCCTGCAGTCTCCGCGGCCGCGGCGGCGCCGGCTATCCGACCGGCACGAAGTGGAACCTGGCAGCGGCTGCCAGGGTGAAGGCCGGCGGCAGGAAGTACATGGTCTGCAACGCCGACGAGGGCGAGCCCGGGACGTTCAAGGACCGGGTCATCCTGTCGGAACACGCCGACCTGGTGTTCGAGGGGATGACCATCGGCGCGCGCGCGGTCGGCGCGACGGTCGGCATCGTCTACCTGCGCAGCGAGTACGTGTACCTCAGGCCGCACCTCGAGCAGACGCTCGCGCGGCGGCGCGCCAACGGTCTCCTCGGAACCGACATCGGCGGCCTCGCCGGCTTCACGTTCGACATTCACGTCCACATGGGCGCCGGCGCCTACGTCTGCGGCGAGGAAACAGCACTCATCGAATCGCTCGAAGGTCACCGCGGCGAGCCGCGCAACCGGCCGCCGTTTCCCGTCGACACCGGCTTCAACGGCCAGCCGACGGTCGTCAACAACGTGGAGACGTTCGCCTGGGTGGCCTGCATCCTGAGCCGCAAAGCCAGCTGGTTCAAGGCGATCGGCACGCCGAGATCAACGGGCTACAAGCTGTTCAGCGTATCGGGCGACTGCCGCGAGCCCGGCGTCTACGAGTTCCCGCTCGGAATCGCGGTGAGCGAACTGCTCGAGAAGGTCGGCGGCGAGGGCGCCAAGGCGGTGCAGATCGGCGGCGCGTCGGGCCACTGCGTCCCCGCGTCGGAGTTCGGGCGGAGAATCGCGTTCGAGGACGTTTCAACCGGCGGGTCGGTCATCGTGTTCGGCCCGGACCGCGACATGCTGGCCGTCGCCCGCAACTTCATGGAGTTCTTCGTCGAGGAGTCGTGCGGACAGTGCACGCCGTGCCGGGCCGGCAACGCGAAACTGCTCGAGGGGATTGGGATGCTGCAGCGCGGCGAGTGCTCGACGCAGTACGTGCAGGAATTGCTGGCGCTCTGCGAGACGATGCAGCTCGCCTCCAAGTGCGGCCTCGGGCAGTCGAGCCCGAACGCGTTCGTGTCGATCGTGAAGCATTTCAAGGATGAGATTATGGGCCGCACCCTCGGGACTCATGCCGAGGGAGCCCGCCGGCCTGCCGAGCGAAGACGCGAACGGCCGGAGACGCGACTCGAAGCATGAGGCGGAGAAGATACGATGAGCGTTGAGACCACGCAGGACCCCAACTCGTCGCGCGCGCCAGTGAGCCAGAAGCGGCAGAACGTGATGCCGACCGGCGGCGAGGCGACGGGATTCATCGGCGGGCTCGTCTCCGCCACGATCGACGGCAAGGACCACAAGGTTCCACTCGGCACGACGATTCTCGACGCCGCCAGGCAGCTGGGCATCCGCATCCCCACGCTGTGCCACCATCCGGACCTGTGCGTGGCGGGGGTGTGCCGCATGTGCGTCGTGGAGGTCGGGAACCAGCGGACGCTCCAGGCTGCCTGCGTGTACCCGATTACCGCCCCGATCACCGTGCGGACCCATTCGCCGAAGGTCCGGCAGGCGCGCCGCCACGTGGTCGACCTGCTCCTGTCGACGCACTACGGCGAGTGCTACAGCTGCAAGCGCAACAACAACTGCGAGCTGCAGACGCTCGCGAAGGAGCACGGCGTCGACTTCTACCGCTTCGGCCACGTGCAGGAGTCCCGCTACCCGGTCGACCGCTCGAGCTATTCGGTCGTCCGCGACATGGACAAGTGCGTGCTGTGCCGCCGCTGCGTGCGCACGTGCATCGACGTCCAGGAGGTCGGCGTTCTCGAGGCGGTGGGCCGAAGCGACAAGACCCGCATCGGCACCTACCTCGACAAGCCGCTCGGGGACGTCGTGTGCATCAACTGCGGCCAGTGCATCAACCGGTGCCCGACCGGAGCCCTGCACGCCAACGACGCGTCCGACGAGGTGTGGCGCGCGATCGACAGCCCGCAGAAGCACGTGGTCATCCAGACGGCGCCGAGTCCCCGGGCCGGCATCGGCGAGTGCTTCGGCCTCCAGCCGGGCACGCCGATGACCTACCAGATGAACAGCGCGCTGAGGCTCTGCGGTTTCGACAAGGTGTTCGACACGAACTTCACCGCCGACCTTACCATCCTGGAGGAGGGGACCGAACTGCTGCTCCGTCTTCACAAGGCCCTCGTGAAGAAGGAGCCGGTGGCGTTCCCGCAGTTCACGAGTTGCTCGCCCGGGTGGGTGAAGTACCTGGAGCACTTCTACCCGGAGTACATCCCGAACCTGTCGACGGCCAAGAGCCCGCAGCAGATGTTCGGCGCCGTCATCAAGACCTACTATGCGAAGATCAACGGCATCGACCCGAAGGACATCGTCACCGTCGCGCTCATGCCGTGCTCGGCGAAGAAGTTCGAGTGCAACCGCCCGGAAATGAACTCGAGCGGGTTCAAGGACGTCGACTACGGCCTGACGACGCGCGAACTGGCGCAGATGATCAAGGAGGCGGGCATCCACCTGCCCGACATGCCGAAGAGCGGCTTCGACGACCCGTTCGGCGACGCGACGGGGTCCGGCGTGATCTTCGGCGCATCGGGCGGCGTGATGGAGGCGGCGCTTCGGACCGTCATCGAGCTGGTGACCGGCACGAAGGTCGAGAGCCTGTTCGAGGACGCGAACATCGTGCCGGTTCGCGGGTTCGACGGCGTGCGCTACGTCGAGTTGCCGGTGCCGGAGGTGGCGCCAGAGGTGGCGCCGATCCTGAAGTCGCTCATCCCGAGCTGGGACTTTCTGAAGGGGGCCACGCTGAAGGTGGCCGTCGCGCACGGCACCGCGAACGCGAAGAAGGTGATGGAGGACATCAAGGCCGGCGGCCGGTTCTCCCAGTGCCACTTCATCGAGTTCATGGGATGCCCGGGCGGCTGCATCGGCGGAGGCGGGCAGCCGATTCCGACCTCACCCGAGATCCGCAAGGCGCGCGCACGCGCCATCTACGAGGAAGATGCCGCGAGCGAGGTGCGCAAGTCGCACGAGAACCCGGCGGTGCTCAAGCTGTACGGCGAATTCCTGACCGACGGGCCGTGCGGCCACCTGTCGCACCAGCTGCTGCACACGCACTACACGGCGCGCGGGAAGTTCATCGAATAGCCGCCTTCGCCCGACGGGCTTTGCCCCTCCGGCCGGCCTGGGGACGAGGGACGAGCGGGACCCGGTGTGGGGCGGGGCTTGAGCCCCGCCGGACACGAGGGCGGCGCCGTCCGCCGCGGGAGTCGTGCCGGAATTCTCGGATAGAATCAGGGAGCGGAGGATCGCGCAATCTTGCGATCGGGCGATCTTGCGATCGTGCGAACGGAGGCTGCCGGCCGCGCGCCGTCAGCCGGAGCGAGGGCGCCATGAGCGAGACGAGACAGGGTGCGAAGGCCTGGGCCACGCCCGAGGAGGCGTTCGCGTCCGACGAGGCGCTGCGATTGAAGCAGGAAATCGTGGACGCGGGGCGCAAGCTCTGGCTTCGCCAGTACGTCGACGGCAACGGCGGCAACATCAGCTGCCGCCTCACCGACGACTGGGTCCTGTGCACGCCCACCCTGCAAAGCAAGGCCGACCTGAAGGTCGAGGACATCTGCCTGGTGGACATGGAGGGCCGCCTCGTGGCCGGGACCCGACGGCGGTCCAGCGAGGTCCTCCTGCACCTGGCGATTCTCAAGACCGTGCCCGAGGCCCGGTCGGTCATCCACTGCCATCCGCCGCACGCGACGGCCTATGCGCTGGCCGGCGTCGTGCCGCCCGAGCGAATGCTGGCCGAGCACGAGGTGTTCGTCGGCCCCGTGGCGTATCTGCCCTACGAGACGCCTGGCACCCAGGCCTGCGCGAACGACGTGATCCCGTTCGCGAAGGAGCACAATACCATCCTCATGGCCAACCACGGTCTCGTGACGTGGGCGGACTCGGTGACGCACGCGGAGTGGTACGTGGAGGTGATGGACACCACGTGCCGCGTGCTGATCCTCGCCGGTCAGCTCGGCCCGCTGCCCAAGCCGATTCCGATCGAGAGGATAGGCGGCCTGCTCGCGCTGAAGAAGAAGCTGGGCATGCGGGACGTGCGATTCGGGCCGACCGCGTCGTCCGAACCCGATCCTGTCGTGCTTCCGGGCGGCGTCACGTCGCTGCCACGCCCGTGCGCCACCCCGCCGGCTCCGCCCAGCGACGAGGAAGCGGACATGTTCTGACCGGCGACGCGGCCGGTGTTCCGCCCAACGACTGCCTCAGAACCGGATGACGGCGCCGAAGGCCGCGTAGTGGAAGCCGGCGAAGGTGTAGACCTCGTCGTTGTCCGCCCCGCCCTCGAGCATTCGGTACCCGGCCTTGAGGGTGACGCTCTTGTTCAGCGGTACCAAGATGCCGGCGAAGATGTCCTCCGCACGGCCCTGCGGCGCCGCCAGCGCGTCGCCCTCGAACCGGAAGACAGCCTTCTTGCCCAGATCGCGCTCGAACTTGAAATTCACCAGGGGGACGACGCCGAGGTCGGTCTTCTCCGCATACTGGCTCGTCGTCCGCAGCGAGATGACCGCGTCTCTCACTTTGCCGGTCACGCCGATGCCGAAGCGCCACCCGCCTCTGTCCACCAATTCGTAGCGGTAGGTGAAGCGATACGAGTTGAACACGTAGCGGCCCGTCACCGGCACGCCCGGTGCGAACGTCTGGCCGGCGAACGACACCGGCGTGTTGAACGTGCCCGACGCGTCGATGCCGAGCGGCGCCGCGAGCCCAGACAGCACGTGCTTGCGACCCACCCGGACGTCGAGGCGCACACGCCAGAAGTACTCGGTGTCGGACGTCAGGTCCTCGTTGAACGAGAACAGCGTCCCGGTGTTGCCCGGGATCCGCACGTCGTTGTACCAGGTGAACACCGCGCCGTTTTCGAAATCGAGCGCCCAGCGCTGCGACTGTGCGGCAGCGCCCGACGGGACCCCGATGAGCGCGGCGAGGACGATGAGAACGAAGGTGCGAACCGGCATCTGTCTACTCCTGTTCGTGCGGGAACATCTTACCTTCTCCTGTCCAGAACCCGTGAACCCAGGCTGGTATTCCCGAGGTGGCGCCCGGGGCGAGGACTTTCGATGGGCTGTTTTCGATGGGCTGAGCTGGGCGGCATTTCGATGGGCTGAGCTTGACGCCGGCGCTCCGCAGGCGTAGGTTGAAGGTACTCAAGCCTGTGCGCCGGGAGCGAGTCGGGGCCGGATCCTCCGGATCCCGTCCCCGTAAGCCACCGGGCGCTGCGGCTGCGGCTCGCGCCCCGGTCGCGCCGGCGGCGGGCTCGAGTGATGATCGTGGTTCACTGCGTCTCTGATGAAAGGAGGGGCCGAAGAGGTTGGCGGGTCGGTCGACCTGCCACAGCAGTTCCGCCTTTCCAAGGAGGAGTCAGTGCTGACTGACAACAACCCCCCGGGTGTTTTGTAGGCCCGTCGAGAGGAAGTAAGTCGTAACACACCCTCGACGGGCCTTTTGTGTCTCCGCGCTCTCCGGCTTCCCCCGTCCTCCCCGGCGACCCCCTTTACCTCCCGCTTCTCCGCGACGTATCATGCCGTGCCTCCAGTCCCCGGCCCAGGGCCGGCCCGCGTCCTCGTGTCTTCAAGGACTCCTATGACCATCGTGCTCGACGGTTCGAACCTCACCATCGAGAAGCTCGTCCAGATTGCCCGTTTCGGCGCCCGCGTCGAACTCAATCCGGCGGCGCTCGAACGCATCAAGGTGTGCCGCGCCATGCTTGAGGAGAAGCTGGCGGCCCGCGAGATCATGTACGGCACCAACACCGGGATCGGCGAGTTCTCGGAGAAGATCCTGAACGACGACCAGGTGAAGGACTTCCAGCGGTATCTCGTCTACAACCACGCCGCCGGCATCGGCGACCCGCTGCCGATTGAATCGGTCCGCGCCGCGTGGGCGGGCCGCATCAACGTCCACGCGCACGGCAACTCCGCCTGTCGCCCGGAGATCACGCTGACGATGGCGGAGATGCTGAACAAGGGCGTCACGCCGGTCGTGTGCCAAAAGGGGTCGGTGGGCGCCTGCGGGGACCTGTCGCCGATGGCGCAGGCGGCGCTGCTGCTGCTCGGCGAAGGCGAGGCGTTCTTCCAGGGCGAGCGGTTGCCGGGGCGCGTGGCGATGGAGCGGGCGGGCATCGCGGTCCCGGGCCTGCACGCGCGCGACGGTCTGGCGGCCATCAACGGGTCGAACGTGCTGACCGCCATCTCGGCGCTGCACGTCTACGACATGAACCGGTGGCTGAAGCAGGCCGACATCGCCGCCGCGATGTCCATCGAGGCGCTGCTCGGCAACCTTCGGCCCTACCACACGAAGCTCCACGAGCTGCGCGGGTTCAAGGGAGCCGTTACGACCGCGCAGAACATCATGAAGGTGATTGCCGGATCGGATCTCACGACCGGCAAGATGAAGACGAAGGTGCAGGACGCCTACTCGATGCGATCGACGCCCCAGGTGATCGGCGCGGCGCGCGATGCGCTGGCGTACGCGCGTTCGCAGGTCGAGATCGAGCTGAACGGCGTCGGCGACAACCCGATTTGGGTGCCCGAGCTCAAGCTCACGCTGACCGGCGCGAACTTCCAGGGATCGCCCGTGTGCCTGCCGATGGACATGGCGGGCGCCGCCATCACGATGGTGTCGGTGATGTCGGAGCGGCGGATGAACCGGCTGACGAACCCTGCGCTCTCGCAGGGGCTACCCGACTTTCTCGCGCACGAGCCTGGGTTCTACTCGGGCCTCATGCTGAGCCAGTACACGGCCGACTCGCTCATCGTCGAACAGCGGATCCTGTCGGCGCCCGCGTCGGTCCAGTCCATCCCGGCCGCGGCCGACCAGGAGGACTTCGTGTCGATGGGGATGAACACGGCGATCAAGAACGGGCAGATTCTCGAGAACGCGTACGGCGTGCTCGGCATCGAGTTCATGGCCGCCGCGCAGGGCCTGGACTTCCGCACCTTCACGCCGGGCATCGGCACCCGGAAGGCGCGCGAGGTGATCCGCCGCCACGTGACCCACCTCGAGGTAGACCGGCCGCTGTTCGACGACCACAACGCGATGATGGCGCTCGTGAAGTCGGGGGAGATCCTCGAAGAGGTGGAACGGACGGTTGGGGAGCTGGGATAGACGGGCCCTGGGCTCAGGACTCAGGGCTCAAGGGTATGTCTCTGAGCCTGGAGCCATGGGCCTTGAGCCATGAGCCGGGCGGCGAGCCCTTCAATGGTCAGCGGCGAAGACCCCTCCGCCTTGTTGTTGACCAGCACGTACGCCGGGATGGCCCGGGCGGAGGCGCGGCCCACCAGATCCACCACCTGGCTGCGCATCGCCTCGTCGGGCGCGACCAGTCGGTCGAACGGCGCGAACGCCTCCCGCTGCTCCGCGTAGGTCGCACCCGGCCTCAACAGCAGCCTCACCATCACGAACGGCATCGCATCGACCGGAACCAAACCCGACTGGTCGGCCGGCAGCGGCATCGCCGTCCATGCGCTGTAGACGTGTGCCGCACCGTGGCGCGAGAGCACGCGGGCGTAGTCGCCGCCAAGCACCGTGCGGTCGCGCACCTCGACCGCGTACTGGAACTCCCGCGGCAGTCCACCGAGGAAGCGATCGAGACCCTCGACGAAGACCGCCCGGTCGAGGCCCGACCGCCGCAGCAGCGGCGGGAACTGGAGGACGAACGGGCCTGCGTGTGCCCGGAACGATCCCGCGACGGGTTCGAGCAGGTCGTCGATGAACCGTTCGGCCGACAGGAAGTCGGGGTTCGGCTCGTTCGAGCCGCGCTCGGGCTTCAGGGCCGACGTGACGCGCGCCGGAGCCTTGAAGCAACACGGGAAACCGCCCGGCAGCTGTTCCGCGTAACGTCTGAGGTCTTCGTCCGGCACCCGAGCGTAGTAGCTGCGGTCGACGCCGACCGTGGTGAGCAACGGGTGCCGCGCGTAATCGCGGAGGCCGTCGCGCGACAGCTGCCCGGCGGTGCGCCTGCCGGGGTACACGAGCCCCGTCCACCCCGGGAAACTCCACGAACTCGTTCCGAACCGGACATTGGCCGGCAGGGCTGCTGCGACCGGGCGCAGGCGTGCGTACCGCTGCTCGAGTGCGGCTTGGGCGTCGCTTTCCGCCTGGCCGCTGGCACCTGGCGGGCCTTCGGCGTCCGCAGGGAACAGGGACGGTTGGTGGGGCATCGGGTTCCTACGATTGTACCGAGAACCGAGGAACCAGGCGTCCTCCAATGACTACCGCGCGACGACCTTCGCGGCCGCCATGTCGAGGATCTCCAGCGCCTCATCGATTTCGGCGGCCGTGACGTCGAGTGGCGGACGGAACCGCACGCTCCGACTGCCGCAGCCGAGGATCATCATGCCCATCTCGTACGCCTCGTCTGCGATCGCGTCGCGCATCGCTCCATCCGGGAAG
>CAWAMP010000019.1:0-68919 GCA_963783255.1 uncultured Acidobacteriota bacterium
GACCGGCAGCTGGGCCGCGGGACCCACGTTCGTGGCGTTGGCGATGCCTGGGCCGTGGGTATTGGGCGGCATTGTGAACAACGTCTGGACGGTTGCGGACGCCGGGGACGACACGAAGGTGAACCAGTTCCTGCTCCAGCCGTTCGTCAACTTCAACTTCGGAAAGGGCTGGGCGCTCTCGACGAGCCCCATCATCACGGCCAACTGGGACGCCGAGAGCGGACAGCAATGGACCGTGCCCGTGGGCCTCGGCATCAGCCGCACCGTCGTGTTCTCGGGGCGGCCCATGGTTCTGGGCCTTCACTACTACCACAACGTGATCCACCCGGACACGGCTGCCGGCGGCCAGCTCCGGTTCCTGTGGGTCTTTCTGTTCCCGAAGCGGTGAGAGGGGGGCGGGTCCGCCCGCTCGGAGGCACTTGTCAAATGCGTAGGCTGTCATTCGTTTCGCTCGCAGCGCTGTCGTTCTTCATGGCTGGCGCTCCGGCCGCCGCCCAGCCGCCAGCCGACGACGGCTGGAAGGTCACCGTGGCGCCGTATTTCGTGGCCGCCTCGATGACCGGCAAGGCCGCCATCAAGGGCCACGAGTTGGACGTCGACATGTCGTTCTCGGACATCCTCGAGAACCTGCAGTTCGGCGTCATGGGCCTCGCGATGGCGCGCAAGGGCGCCTGGGGCTTCGGCGGCGACGTCATCTGGATGTCGCTCGGCGCGAACGGGACGACGCCCGGCCCCGCCGGCGTCGGGGGCAGCGTGGACATGGACCAGGGGGCGTTCTCCTTCTACGGCCTCCGCCGGCTGGCCCCGGTCGCCGACCTGATGTTCGGCGTCCGCGTCAACACGCTGCGGGGCAAGCTCGCCTTCGAGGGGCCCGGCATGAGCAGCGTGGACGGGTCGAAGACCTGGGTCGATCCGGTCGTCGGCCTGCAGTTGCGGACGCCGGACAAGGGCGGCCGCTGGTACGCCCAGGTCTACTCGGAGATCGGCGGCTTCGGCGCCGGCTCGGACTTCACCTGGCAGGTCTTCCCGACCGTCGGGGTGAAGCTGGCGAAATGGGCCGCGCTCGACTTCGGCTACCGGTGGCTGGACATCGACTACAAGACCGGTGAAGGCGCGACCCTGTTCAAGTACGACGTGCTGACGCAGGGCCCCGTCATGGGATTCAGGATCATGTTCTGAACGCCAAAGGAGACATCACGTGAATCGAATACTCGCAGCGCTCATCGCCGTCGTGGCCATCGCCTCGGTTGCGATCGCCCAGCCGCAGACCTCCGTCAGCAAGACCAACATCGTGACCGGGACCGCGGCCATCGTCGCGATCGACTCGACCAACCGGCTGATCACGCTCAAGGGCGACGACGGCATCACCGAGACGCTGTACGCCGGACCCGACGTGCAGCGCTTCAGCGAACTGAAGGTCGGCGACAAGGTCACCTTCAAGTTCCAGGAATCGGTGTGCTATGCGATCCAGCAGCCCGGCGACAAGCCGCCCGTCCGCGAGAAGTCGGCCATCGTCCGCAACGCCGGCCCGAGGCCCGGCGGGACGATTTCGCAGGAGACGACGACCGTCGTCACCATCCAGGCGATCGACCTGAGCGCGCCGTCGATCACGGTCAAGACCGAGAAGGGCGAGATCATGAGCTTCAAGGTCGAGGACAAGGCGAACCTCACCGGTGTCAAAGTGGGCAACAAGGTCCAGGTGACCTACACGCTCGCTCTCGCAATCAGTGTCGAGACGCCGAAGAAGTAGGGAGTCGAAAGGAGGCTTCTGTGGGTGTCACGTCGAAGCGGAAACCGGAGTCATCCCGGAAAGGCCGAGCCCGCGCAGAGGCTGATCCGGCCCAAGCCGCCGTGCCCTCCCGAACGCGGGCGGAGCACTACGCCGCCGGCAAGGCTCTCCGGGAATCCTGCCCGAGAGACGCCCACGCCGTCTGGAAGGCCCCAAAGGACCGGCCGGGGGCGGTCGACCTGATTCTCGCGGCGGAAAAGGGACGCATGCGGGACCTGCTCCCGCTGCGCCACGGGCGCATGGTGCGTTCGGCGTTCACATTCTACCGGGGCGCGGCCCTCACGATGGCGACCGACCTGGCGGTCACGCCGACTTCCGGGATCCGCGTCCAATGCTGCGGGGACGCGCACCTGTGCAACTTCGGCGGGTTCGCCACGCCGGAGCGGAAGATCGTCTTCTCGATCAACGATCTCGACGAGACGCTGCCGGCGCCGTGGGAGTGGGACGTCAAGCGCCTGGCCACGAGCTTCGTCGTGGCGTGTCGCGATAATGGCCTGAAGGAAGGCGCGGCCAAGGATGCGTCGAAAACGTGCGCCCGCACCTACCGTGAGTCCATGGCGGAGTTCAGCCAGCTGAAACCGCTGGAATTGTGGTATCAGGCGATGGGCTTGGAGGAGATGGTCGCGGGCCTGCCCTCCAGGCTCCGCAAGCGGGGCCAGGCCAGGGTCGGAAAGGAACGGGCGAAGAGCCGGGGCGAGGAGATGTTCCCGAAGCTCGCCGAGCACAAGGGCGACAAGCCCGTAATCAAGGACCAGCTCCCCACCATCTTCCACTACGAGAATCACATTCCGGGCGAGATCCACAAGAACGTGCAGGACACGTTCGCGGAGTACCGCGCGACCCTCCATCCGGCCTACCAGGCGCTGCTCGACCGCTATGAGCTCCGGGATGCCGCCTTCAAGGTGGTCGGGGTCGGCAGCGTCGGCACGACGTGTTTCGTGCTGCTCTACACGACCGCGGACGGCGATCCCCTCTTCCTCCAGGTCAAGGAAGCCCGCGCCTCGGTCCTGGAGCCATACGCGGGCAGCAGCATCTTCCCGAACCACGGCCAGCGGGTCGTGGACGGCTACCGGCGCATGCAGCCCGCAAGCGACATGTTCCTCGGGTGGAGCCGGGGGCGGACCCGCGACTTCTTCATCCGCCAGTTGAGGGACATGAAGATCGGTCCGATGGTCGAGCTGTTTGGCCCGCCCGAGATGGACATGTTCGCCGGATGGTGCGGCCGGGCCCTCGCGCTGGCCCATGCCCGGACCGGGAACTCTGCAATGCTCAGCGGGTACATGGGCAAGAGCGACGCCTTCGACCGGGCCATCACGGCGTTCGCGAAGGCCTACGCCAATCAGAACGAGAAGGACCACGCGGCTCTCGACAAGGCGGTCCGCACGGGCCAGGTGGAGGCGATTGTCGAAGAGGAGCGATGAGAGCCCACGTCGGCCCACACCGCGGCATCTTCGCCCTGCGCTCGGCCGCCGGAGCGCTTGGCCTGCTGCTTGCCGCACCCCTGTCGGCGCAGGATCTCAATCCCAGGGCCTACGCCGCCGTCCCTGTGAACGGCACGTTTCTCGTCTGGGGATTCTCGGTGTCGCACGGCGGCGTGGTGACGGACCCGACGCTGCCCCTCACCGACATCAATGCGACGGTCGGGACGCCGTCGATCGGCGTGGCACGCTCGTTCAATCTGTTTGGCAAGACGGCCCAGGCGTTTGGCGCGCTGCCCTACTCGTGGGCTCAGGTATCGGGCAAGGCGCTCGGGGATGCGAAGGAGACGACCCGCGCCGGCCTCTCCGACATGCGGGTCAGACTCTCGGTCCTGCTGCGTGGCGCTCCGGCCAGCACGCTCGCTGAGTTCGTGAAAGCGCCGCGCCGGACCATCCTGGGCGCCAGCCTGACTGTCTCCGCGCCGACCGGTGAGTTCTTCCCCGACAGGCTGATCAATCTCGGAACCAACCGCTGGGCGTTCAAGTCGGAGTTCGCGGTGTCGCAGCCGCTGGGACAGAAGTGGCTGCTCGACGTCTACGCCGGCGTCTGGCTGTTCACCGCCAACGACTCGTTCTACCCGGGTACCGCGCGCCGGACGCAGGACCCAATGGGTGTGTTGCAGGTGCACACGAGCTACAGCTTCACGCGCCTGCTCTGGGCGGCCTTCGATGCGACGTACTACATCGGCGGCCAGACAGCCATCGAGGGCGTCGACAACGGCGACCGCCAGTCCAACTCCCGGATCGGGGGCACGCTGGTCTTTCCGGTCGGGCGCCGGCACTCCATCAAGCTCGCCGCGAGCACCGGCGCGGTCATCAGATATGGTGCCGACTTCAACACGTTTTCGTTCGGGTGGCAGACCGCCTGGCTCCCGCGTCCCAAATCCACCCGTTGAGGGCTCGGGCAAGGTGGAGGCTGTCGGCGAGGAGCAACGGTAGGAGCCGCGGGCGAGGAGCCACGGCGGGGAGGACGCTCGTGACAGACCCTGTGGTACCGCCACCGACGGCACCACGCGACTTCGCGCTGGTTCTCGGCGGGCCGCTGTATCAGCTCTTTCAGCGGGCCCACCTCGCTGGAAGCGCGCTGGAATTGTTGCGTCGTCGCGTCGTCGCGCTGACGGCGGTGGCGTGGGTTCCGCTGCTGCTATTGTCGCTGGCCGAGGGGACGGCCTGGGGCGGACGCGTCACGCTGCCGTTCCTCCACGACGTGGACATGCACGTCCGGCTGCTGCTGGCGCTGCCGCTCCTCGTCGTGGCGGAACTGCTCGTCAATCAGCGTCTGGGCCCGACGGTGCGGAAGTTCGTGGAGCGCGGCGTGATCACGGATGCCGCCCGGGCCAGGTTCGACGCGTGCATCGACTCGGCGATGCGCCTGCGCAATTCGATCACCGCCGAGGTGCTGTTGATCGCGATCGTCTACGTGGTCGGGGTGGGGTTCATCTGGCGGACGCAGGCGGCGCTCGACGTTCCAACGTGGTACGGCGCGACGATGGGTGGAAGATTGCAGCCGTCGCTCGCCGGCTGGTGGCTGGGCTGCGTGAGCCTGCCGCTGTTCCAGTTCCTCCTCCTGCGCTGGTACTTCCGTCTGATCATCTGGGCGCGTTTCCTGTGGCAGGTGTCACGGCTCGAGCTGACGCTCGTGCCGACGCACCCGGACCGGTGCGGCGGCCTCGGCTTTCTCGCGCTGGTGGGCCACGCCTACGTGCCGCTGCTGCTCGCGCAGGGGACACTCCTCGCCGGAAACCTGTCCAACAAGATCTTCTACGCTGGCGCCAAGCTGCCCGAGTTCAAGGTGGAGATGATCGGGCTGGTGGCCATGATGCTGTTCGCCGTCCTCGGGCCGATGCTGGTGTTCGCCCCGAGGCTCGCTGCCGCCAAGCGGGCGGGCCTGGGCGAGTACGGCGCGCTGGCCCAGCGGTACGTCCGCGACTTCGAGGAGAAGTGGCTGCGCGGCGGCGCGCCGGCCGGCGAGCCGCTGGTCGGCAGCGCGGACATTCAGTCGCTGGCCGACCTGGGCAACAGCTTCGAGGTGGTGAAGGGCATGCGGCTGGTGCCGTTCACCCTGCAGACGGTGCTGCAGCTGGCGGTGGTGACGCTGGCCCCCGTCGTGCCCCTCACCCTGACGATGATCTCGCTCGAGGAGCTGCTCACGCAGGCGCTGAGGATGGTGTTCTGACGGCTTTGGATAGCAAGGAAGCAGGCAGTAAGCCGTAGGCAGCTTGCCCTGAGCGAGCGTAGCGAGCCGAAGGGTAAGCTGCTACCAGAATCGAGAATCGAGATGACGATGAAGCAGATTGGGACCGCCGTGGTGGCCGCGTCCGCGCTCCTGCTCGCCTCGTTCGTGCAGGCACAGCAGGCTGCGGCACCGCCTGCTGCCGGCGCCCCGTCCGCCGGACGTGTGCCAACCCGGCGTCCGGCTCGCCCCCTTGCGGGACGCCCAGATACGAGAAAGGGACGTGCATGGAGTTGATCACGCCGGCTCAAGTGGTGACCTCGACTGGACAGGGCGCTGGCGCGCTCGTCACGCTGGGCGTCGCCCTGCTGTTCGCCGCCATCTACCTGTTGGGCGGGCGGGCGGACCAGGTATTCGGGGAATCTGGGTCACGCCGGTTTCATTCCCTGGCCGCCGGAATTGCCGTGAGCTACGTGTTCGTGTATATCCTCCCGGAACTGCACGCGATCCGGGAGTTGCACGTGCGGTCTCAGGACGACTACATCACGAGGATCTTCCCCGAGTACAGCGTCTATCTGGCGGCCTTGGCCGGGTTCCTCGTCTTCTACGGACTGGAGAGTGCCGTGGCCAGTCGTCAGTCAGGCCCGCAAACCGGCGCGACTCACGACAAGGACCCGGCCGGGTGGCTACCCTGGATGCACCTCGGCGGTTTCGCCCTGTACACCTGGCTGATTGCGTACCTGATGGTGAGGACCGGCAAGGGGATGGCGGCGTTGGGCCTGTTCGCGGTGGCCATGGGGATGCACATCGCCCCGATCGCGAACCGACTGCGCGCGGAGTATCCCGCCGCCTACCAGCATCGCGGCGCTGTTCTCCTGGCGTTGGCTTCCGTGGCGGGTTGGGCCTGCGGCCTCACGCTCAGTATTCCCGACGCGGCGGTCTTCGACATGATGGCCATCGTCGCTGGTGGCGTGATTGTCAACGCCGCGATTGCTGAACTCCCGAAGGAACGGCATGCCAGCTACTGGTCGTTCTGTGTCGGTGCCGTCACCTATGCCGCGCTGCTGTTGGCCATGTCCCACTTCGAGCATGGTGCGTGATCCACCAGGACGATAGATGGCAGCAGCGGCCTGCCGGGCCTCGAGCCACCGGGCCTTGGCGAAGGACTGGCACTTCGGGCAGTGGTGATTGCGGCACGAGTAATACACCTGCCGTTCGAAGCGGCACGCGGTGCAGCGTTCGAGATGACCACCCTGTGTCGCGGTGCGCCAGGTGGTAATCGCGCGCATCACGCAGCGCACGTGCGCGGGCGGGGATCATCGCCGTCAGGCGGGTGTCGACCAGCGAGGGTGTGTGGCCGCGGAGTCGGGTGCTGCGAGCACGACTACCGTGCAGCGTTTTCGGTCAATGCTTCCGTCACCCTCCCGGCTCGGCACGGTCAACGATCTCCATCCCAGGGACGAACTGATTGGCGCCGCGCCTGGCTGAAGCCATCGCGGACAATTCGCCGACGGCGGTGCAGGCGGTCAGGCGCGTGGTCCGGATGGGAGCCGGCGAACCGACCGAGCAGGCCGTCGCGATCATGATGGAAGCGCACTGGCGCTCGGTCCTCCATCCCGACCGTTCAGGTCTACCCGCCGCTGGTCGACACCCTCGCGCTGTCGGAGGGACATCTGCCGTTCGGGACGTTCGTCATCGGCTATCCCGCGGAACGGTATCTGCGCATCCCGACGAGAAAGCGGGTGGACGTGACGTGGCATTGAGTACGCGATGTGTCGAGCGGGCAGGCGCCGGCTTGGAATGGGAAACCGCCATCACCGATCCGGTGATGAGCAGAGGAGAGAGGAACTGACATGCCGAAGATGATGGTACGAGGCAAGGAAGTCACGACGGTGGATCTGAACTGGAACGAGGTCTACTACACCAACTGCCCGCTGGTCTCCGCCAGCAACGTGGACCAGGAGCTGGGCTGGACCAAGGAGGAGTTCAAGAAGCTCGGGATCAACTACCTGTACCTCCGGGCGCGTGCCGAGAACGACTGGTACCCGCACTACGTCCACAACCTCGACAACCTCATTCGCTTCGGCGGCCTGTTCCCGCCGATCCACGTCCAGGCCGACATCCGCCGAACCCGTCTGTTGGGCGTGACGCACGCGCCGCGCGAGGGCGGCGTGATGCTGGTGCGCGCGGGCGACGACATCTACCGGATGGCCGACCTCAAGGGCAAGAAGATCGGCCTCTCGAGGAGCCAGAACACCGTCAAGACCGACTGGTGGGGCATCCAGGAGGAGCAGGGCATCGAGCTGATGCTCCGGATGAACGGCATGACCCGCAAGGACGTGCAGATCGTCGAGTTCCCGTACCCGGACGACTGGTACGACAAGCCCGAGATGATGGGCCCACTCATGGAGAATCCGTCGGAATTGTGGCTGCGGCGCGACCACAAGCACGATTTGGCCTTCCGGCCGCTCGAGACGGCCCTCGAGAAGGGCGTGATCGACGCGATGTACATGCAGTCGGGTCCCTTGCAGCAGCTCTCGGAGGCGACGGGCAAGTTCACGGCGATCGAGGACCTGTCCAGGTATCCGGACTGGCGCCTGCAGGTGGCCAACATCCCCGCCGCGATCACGTGCAGCGACGTGATGGCCGAGAAGCACCCCGAGCTCGCCGTCGCGTTCATGAAGGGCATGATCAAGGTCGGGCGCTGGGCGAACGAGCACAAGCGTGCCGCCGCCGCCATCCTCGACAAGCAGACGTTCTACCTGGACGTCGAGCACACGTTCCGGGGCATCGAGCACATCGACATGGTGCCCAACCTGTCGCCGCAGAACCTGGTCTCCGTGGAAATCGGCAAGAACTTCATGCTGAGCCACGGCTATATCAAGAACGACGTCGATGTGAGCAAGTGGGCGGCGCCGGAGTTCCTGGAACAGGCCGCGAGGGTGTTGCTCGAAGAGGAGTGGAAGAAGCGAACCACTTCCAAGCTCCCCGAGGCGGCCGCGCCGCTGGCGTCAGGAGCGCGGCTCGGGTAGTCGGAAGGGAGAAGTGGCGGACGACGGCCGGGGTCATTTGCGTGTTCGCCGGGGCGTCTTTGACGCCAGAGCCCGGCCAGCAGGGCAGGACCTAAACGGATGCGGACGGGACGGGTCTACACCGGCAACGTGTGAGAGACCGATTCATCGGGAGGGCTGGCGGCTGGACAGGGCGCCGCGGGGACGTCCCCCTCGGAGGCCGTTGCGTCGGGCGGCCGCCGCCTTCTTGGCCGAGGGCTGCGGGCCGAGCAAGGCCGCGGAGCTGAGAATCGTGACGGTTGACCGATGGCGGCCGGACGTGACCCGAGCAACCCTGACGACGGTCCGTGGACCCGGGAGCGGGAGTCCGCGCGCGTGTCGGTCGGTGAGATAGTGCGTCAGGAGACCGAGAATCTCCCGCTCCGCCTGCTCGGCGGTGTCGGCTGCGGCATAGACCGGCAGGTCCGGCACGTAGGCGCTCACCGCACCACTGGCTTCCGCTTCGAAGACGATTGGATACCGTGTTGTCATTCAATCCCCGCATCCCGAAGGATGCGCCTCGCCAACCGCCCGACGTCCTTCTTCGTATGGACCGACACCCAGATTTCCTTCTTGGTCGCGGGATGAACCAGTTTCCGGTGACTCCCCTTGCCGAGGCGCTGGTCGACAAAGCCTGCGGCACGGAGCCGACGGATGAGTTCCGCCCACGTCATGCGATGCCAGCATAACCCACCGCTCGGTTATTGTCACGGGCACCGCGCCGCTGGCGTCAGGCAGGGGGCTCGGGTAGTCTGGAAGATACTCGGCAGACCACTCGCACACCGCCGAGCCGTCGGGCCCGGCGGTGCAGCCTTTGCGTTTCACCGAAACTGGAGACCGTTCCAGATGCGCAAGATCGGATTCGCTTCGCTCGTTCTGATCCTCGGCATCATTGCCGCCTCGCCGGCCGCCGCGCAGGCGCCCGCCGAGGATTCGTGGAAGGTGACCATCGCACCGTACTTCCTCGGCGCGGGGATGAACGGGACGACGGCCGTCAAGGGCCAGGAGATGACGGTCGACATGTCGTTCTCGGACATCCTCGACCACCTGGAGTTCGGCGCCATGGGCCTCGCCGTCGCACGCAAGGGCAACTGGGGCTTCGGCGGCGACGCCATCTGGATGTCGCTCGGCGGGACCGGCACGGCCCCCGGGCCGGCCGGGGTGACGGGGAGCGCGGATATGAGCCAGGGCGCGTTTGCGTTCTACGGACTCCGCCGGCTCGCTCCCTTCGCCGACCTCATGTTCGGCGGCCGGATCAATACCCTCCAGGGGACCCTGAGCTTCAACGGACCGAACCAGACCAGGGTTGAAGGGTCCCAGACGTGGTTCGACCCGATCGTCGGCGTGCAGCTCCGCACGCCGGACACCGGCAGGCGCTGGCACGCGCAGGTCTACACGGAGATCGGCGGCTTCGGCGTCGGCTCCGACTTCACGTGGCAGGTGTTCCCGACCTTCGGCGTGAACGTGGCGAAATGGGCGTCGATCGACTTCGGCTACCGGTGGCTGGACATCAACTACAAGTCGGGTGAGCCGACCCCCGGCGTGCAGAACAACACGTTCTTCAAGTACGACGTGCTGACCCAGGGCCCCGTCCTGGGATTCGCGTTCAAGTTCTGATGTCATGAGCGTCCGCGTGTCATCGCTCGGAAGCGGCTGCTTGCGCCCGGCCTGTCTGGCGGTCGCGCTCTGGCTGGCGGCGGCCGGCACGGCCGCCGCCCAGGACCCCGCGAAGGAATTCTGGCCCGAGATCGACGCCTGGTGGCGGCTGGTCTTCCGCTGGGAGGGCAAAAACGCCCTCGATGTTCGGCTGATGGACTATCACAAGCAACAGGTTGGGCCATGATTCCGGAGAACCGCATCCCCACACATCCCGGCGTGATCCTGGGCCAGGAGTTCCTCGCCCCGCTCGGCATCCCCCAGGTGGCCTTCGCGGCGCACCTCGGTGTTCCGGTGCAGCGGATCAACGAGCTTATCCGCGGCAAGCGGGGCGTCACCCCTGAAACCGCGTGGCTCCTTGCTTCGGCTCTCAACACGACGCCGGAGTTCTGGATCAACCTGCAGACCGCCTATGACTTGGCTCGGAGCCGACCCGCTCAACCGGTCGAGCGACTTACCGCTGTAGGCTGACGCCGCGAAGCGACCAGTGGACAAGGAAACGTCGACCCAGCGACGAACGTGGGCGCGGGTGACCAGGTTCCGCCTGTCATCGCTCGGAAGCCGCTATTTGCGCCCGGCCTGTCTGGCGGTCGCGCTCGGGCTCGCGACAGCCAGCGCAGCCGCCGCCCAGGACCCCGCGAAGGAATTCTGGCCTGAGATCGACGCTTGGTGGCGGCTGTCGCCCGCCTGGCGCCTGTCGCTGTTCGTCCCGGTTTCGGAGAACCTCGACACCCACTACCGCGAGGGGAACCTGATTCTCCAGGGGGACTACGCGTTCGGCCAGACGCGCTTCGACAGGCGGCTGATGGACGAGAACCGCGCGCAGAAGATGAAGGTCTTTCTGCTCCGCGGCGGGTCCCTGGGCGGGAAGAGCCTCGATGACCAGGGTGAGGCGTACACGGAACACTCCGCCCTGGCCGAACTGCACGTGAGGATCCCGATCAAGGGGGGCTTCCTTCTGTCGCACCGGTTCCGTACCGATTTCCGCTTTCTTGGCGACGATGCCGAGTTCTCGATGCGCTATCGGTACCGCGTGATGCTTGAGAGGGAACTCACGGCGGGCCGGACCTCGCTCGTGCCGTACGTGAACGGCGAGGGGTATTACGACTCGCGCTACGAGAGCTGGAATCGCGTCCGGCTGATCGCAGGCACCTCCGTGTCGTGGTCGCGGTGGGTGGCGCTGGAGGGGAACGGGACGTATCAGTACCAACTCCCACTCCTCGAACAAGGAGGTCCTGGCGCTGAACGTCATTCTGCACGTGTTCCTGGACACGAGCCGCACGAAATAGCGCTGCCGCCTATCCGTGGAGCAGAACGCGGCGGCCCTGAAGATGTAAACTCGAAGGATGGCGGCCATCGGTGTGGCGCGGGGCTTCCCTGGCCGCCGAAGCCCGGAGGGCGAAGGCGGCAGCCCCGCGATTGAGTACGCGAAAGGACTCCAGATGCGCAAGGTGCTGATTGCGTCAACACTGGCTCTGGTTCTGGCCGGCTCGTGGGGCTGCCAGGCCACGAAGGAACCGGCCGCACCCGCGGCCTCGACCCAGGCGGCCGCCATCGACCGCACGGTGCTGCCGATCCAGGAGCCCGACTACCCGCACGAAACCGAGCTCGACGCCCGGAAGGCCACGCCGCCGCCGCGCTTCGAGGTCACGCCCCCAGCCGGCGCGCCGAATGTCGTCATCGTCCTCATCGACGACATGGGCTTCGGCATGTCGAGCGCGTTCGGCGGACCGATCAGCATGCCGACCGTCGAGCGCCTGGCCGGCCAGGGCCTTCGCTACAACCAGTTCCACACGACGGCCCTCTGCTCGCCGACGCGCACGGCGCTGCTCAGCGGCCGCAATCACCACATGAATAACATGGGGTCGATCACCGAAACGGCCACCGCGTTCCCTGGTAACACGGGGCAGCGGCCGAACAACGTGGCGCCGCTCGCCGAAATGCTGAGGCTGAACGGCTACAGCACGGGGTTCTTCGGGAAGAACCACGAGACCGCCCCCTGGGAGGCGAGCCCGTCCGGCCCCACGGACCGGTGGCCGACGCGGTCCGGGTTCGACGAGTTCTACGGGTTCTTCGGCGGCGAGACGAACCAGTGGGCCCCGTTCCTGTATCACGGCATGAACCCGGTCGAGTTGCCCAAGACCCCGAACTACAACTTCATGACCGACATGACGGACAAGGCGATTGGCTGGATGCGGTTCCAGAAGTCGCTGACGCCCGACAGGCCGTTCTTCATGTACTTCGCGCCCGGCGCCACCCACGCGCCGCACCACGTCCCCAAGGAGTGGATCGCCAAGTACAAGGGCAAATTCGACGGGGGATGGGATGCGATGCGCGAGGAAGTGCTCGCGCGCCAGATCAAACTCGGCGTCGTGCCTCCGGGTACGAAGCTCGCGCCCAAGCCCGAGGCGATCAAGGACTGGAACGCGCTGTCGGCCGATGAGAAGAAGCTGTTCGCCCGCCAGATGGAAGTCTACGCAGGCTTTGGCGAGTACGCCGACAACGAGATCGGCCGGCTGATGGACTCCATCGAAGAAATCGGCCAGCGCGACAACACCCTCGTGATCTACATCCTTGGCGACAACGGGACGAGCGCCGAGGGCGGCATGAGCGGCATGTTCAGCGAGATGACGTACTTCAACGGTGTCATCGAGACCGTGCCGGACATGCTCAAGCACTATGACGAATGGGGCGGGCCGAGCACCTATCCGCACATGGCCGCTGGCTGGGCGGTGGCCGGCGATACACCGTTCTCGTGGACCAAGCAGGTGGCATCGAACTTCGGCGGCACCCGCAACGGGATGGTCATGTACTGGCCGAATCGGATCAAGGCGAAGGGCGAAGTGCGCTCTCAGTTCCACCACGTGATCGACGTGGCGCCTACGGTGCTGGAAGCGGCTGGCCTACCGGAGCCGAAGAGCGTGAACGGTACCGTGCAGAAGCCGATCGAGGGCGTGAGCATGGTCTACACCTTCGACGACCCGAAGGCAGCCGGCCGGCACACGGTGCAGTACTTCGAGATCTTCGGCAACCGCGCCATCTACGCCGACGGCTGGTTCGCTGGAACGGTTCACAGGGCGCCCTGGGAGTCCGAGCCCCGCAGGGCGCTTCTCGATGACATCTGGGAACTCTACGACACGCGCACCGACTTCAGCCTCGCGAACGACCTGGCCGCCAAGGACCCTGCCAAGCTGAAGGAGATGCAGGACCTGTTCATGAAGGAGGCGGTGAAGTACCGGGTGCTGCCGATCGATGACCGCTTCCTCGAACGCATCAACGCGAAGCTGGTCAATCGTCCCGACCTCATCGGCGACCGCACGTCGATCACGCTCTACCCCGGGATGAAGGGCATGGGCGAGAACGTTTTCCCCAACATCAAGAACCGATCGCTCACAGTAACGGCCGACGTCGAGGTCCAGGCGGGCGGCGCGAGCGGCGTCATCCTCGCGCAGGGTGGACGGTTCGGCGGCTGGTCGATCTACATGAAGGGCGGCAAGCCGATCTACACCTACAACTTCCTCGGTCTCCAGCGGTTCAGCGTGGCCGCCGCGCAGGCCGTGCCCGCCGGGAAGTCGACGATTCGTCTCGAGTTCGCGTATGACGGAGGCGGCCTCGCCAAGGGCGGCCTGGCCACCATCTACGTGAACGACAAGAAAGCCGGCGAAGGGCGAATCGAGCGCACGCAGCCGTTCATTTTCTCGGCGGACGAGACCGCCGACGTGGGCGAAGACGAGGGGACGCCGGTGTCGGAGGACTACAAGTCGGTCGACAGCAAGTTCACCGGCAAAATCCTGAAGATCCGGATCGACATGAAGGAGATGGGGGCCGGCGTGAAGGCCGAGGCGGCCAAGGCTGGCGCGGAAGCCGCCAAGAAGGTGGAGGCGGCGAAGTAGGGGAAGTAGGCAGTAGACAGTAAGCAGTAGGCAGTGGACCACGCGTGTTCCGCTGCCTACGGTCTACTGCCTACTGTCTACTGCCTACTGTCAGTGATCCTCGCAAGACCCCAGCCGCTTCGCATCGACATCCGGGCACATCCGGTGTCGCCGCCCGACCTACAAATGGTATACGCTAGAAACAGGCGTCCGGGCGACGTTTCACCTGCATTCGCCGAGGAGAACGAGATGAAGCACACAGCCTGGCTTGCTGCTCCGGCAGCGTGCGCATTGCTGATCGCGGCGGCGTGTTCCACGCCGCCAACCGAACCCGCGAAGACGGCGGCCACCGGGGCCGCGGCCCTCGACCGCACGGTGCTCCCGATCCAGGAGCCGAAGTATCCGCCGGTCACGGAACTCGACGCGCGCAAGGTGACGCCGCCGCCGCGCTTCGAAGTGAAGGCGCCCGACGGGGCGCCGAACGTGCTGATCGTCCTCATCGACGACATGGGCTTCGGCATGTCGAGCGCCTTCGGCGGACCGATTCACATGCCGACCGTCGAACGGCTCGCCAACGAAGGGCTGCGCTACAACCAGTTCCACACGACGGCGCTCTGTTCGCCGACGCGGACGGCGCTGCTGAGCGGCCGCAACCACCACACGAACAACATGGGCTCGATCACCGAGACGGCCACGGCGTTCCAGGGGAACACCGGGTCGCGTCCCGACAGCGTGGCGCCGCTCGCCGAGATGCTGCGCCTGAACGGCTACAGCACCAGCTTCTTCGGCAAGAACCACGAAACCGCGGCCTGGGAGGTCAGCCCCTCGGGACCGACCACCCGGTGGCCGAACCGGTCGGGGTTCGACGAGTTCTACGGCTTCATGGGCGGCGAAACCAACCAGTGGGCGCCGCTCCTGTACCACGGCATGAACCGCGTGGAGCTCCCGAAGGACCCCAACTACCACTTCATGACCGACATGACCGACAAGGCCGTCAGCTGGGTGCAGTACCAGAAGTCGCTGACGCCGGACCGGCCGTTCTTCATGTACTTCGCCCCGGGCGCGACGCACGCGCCGCACCACGTGCCGAAGGAGTGGATCGCGAAGTACAAGGGCAAGTTCGACCAGGGATGGGACGCGATGCGGGAAGAGGTCCTGGCGCGCCAAATCAAGCTGGGCGTCGTGCCTCCCGGCACGAAGCTCGCGCCCAAGCCCGACGCGATCAAGGACTGGAACAAGCTGACCGCCGACGAGAAGAAGCTCTTCGCGCGGCAGATGGAGATCTACGCCGCCTTCGGAGAGTACACGGATACGGAGATCGGCCGCCTGGTCGACGCCATCAGGGACCTCGGTCAGCTCGACAACACGCTCGTCTTCTACATCGTCGGCGACAACGGCACGAGCGCCGAGGGCGGGATGGACGGCATGTTCAACGAGATGACCTACTTCAACAGCGTGCAGGAGACCGCCGCCGACATTCTGAAGCACTTCGACGAGCTGGGCGGACCGATGTCGTATCCGCACATGGCCGCCGGGTGGGCGGTCGCAGGCGACACGCCGTTCTCGTGGACCAAACAGGTCGCGTCGAACTTCGGCGGCACGCGCAACGGCATGGTCGCTTACTGGCCGAAGCGGATCAAGGCGAAGGGCGAGGTGCGGGCTCAGTTCCACCACGTGATCGACGTCGCGCCCACGGTGCTGGAGGCAGCCGGCCTTCCCGAGCCCAAGATCGTCAACGGCACGCCGCAGAAGCCGATCGAGGGCGTGAGCATGATCTACTCCTTCGACGATGCCAAGGCGGAGCCGCGTCACAAGGTCCAGTACTTCGAGATGATCGGCAACCGCGCCATCTACGCCGACGGGTGGTTCGCGGGCACCATCCACAAGGCGCCGTGGGAGGCCAAGCCCCGTGCGGCCCTGCTCGACGACAAGTGGGAGCTGTACGACACGCGCAACGACTTCAGCCTGGCGACTGACCTCGCGGCCCAGAACCCGGCGAAGCTGAAGGAACTGCAGGACCTCTTCATGAAGGAGGCGGTGAAGTACAACGTCCTCCCGATCGACGACCGGAGCATCGAGCGCCTCAACCCCAAACTGGCCGGGCGGCCGGATCTCATGGGCGACCGCACGTCGCTCACGCTCTACGCCGGCATGACGGGCATGTCGGAGAACGCGTTCATCAACGTGAAGAACCGGTCGCTGACCATCACCGCCGACGTGGAGATCCCGGCCGGCGGCGCAACTGGCGTCGTCCTGGCACAGGGAGGGCGGTTCGGCGGCTGGAGCCTGTATTTCAGGGGCGGCAAGCCGATCTACACCTACAACTTCCTGGGTCTCCAGCGGTTCAGCGTGGCCGCCGCGCAGGCCGCGCCCGCCGGGAAGGCGACGATTCGTCTCGAGTTCGCGTATGACGGAGGCGGCCTCGCCAAGGGCGGCCTGGCCACCATCTACGTGAACGACAGGAAGGCGGCCGAGGGACGGATCGAGCGCACACAGCCGATGGTGTTTTCGCTCGACGATGCCGCAGACGTGGGAATCGACGAAGGCACGCCCGTGACCGAGGAGTACAAATCGGCCGAGAGCAAGTTCACCGGCAAGATCTTCAAGGTCACGGTGGATGTGAAGGAGATGGGCGCCGGTGTGAAGGTCGAAGCGGCCAGGGCGGGCGCCGAGGCGGCAAAGAAGATGGAGATTGCGAAGTAGGATGGCGAGTTCTGCGTAGTGGTCAGTTGTCAGTGGCTGGTTGTCAGTCTGTCACGCGTGATCGACCGGCAACTGGCCACTGGCCACTGGGAACTGACCGCTGATCCTCCCCACGCGGCCGAAGCGTGTCGTAGTCGAGGGCGTCGACACGCTCCCGGTGCCGGCGCACGAACCGCTCTGCCAGCAGGGGACGATACTCCCGCTGCCACTCCACCGGCAGGCGGAAGAAGTCGCCGACGACTTTACCCCGCCTTGTTCGCTCGAACCTCGTTGGCGCGCGCATCGACCGGGATCGTGGGCAATTCGCCCTTGCTCTTCACCGGCAGGCTGCGCAGGTAGTCCATGATCGCCTGCCATTCCTTGATCTCGTTGACCGTGTCTCTTCCCGTCCCCGTCGCGACACTGCTCTTGTCCACCCTGCCCGGAGGCGCCAGCAAGTAGCCCGAGTTTCCGCGAGGCACGTCGAGTGCCTCGAGCCTCGTGGCCAGGGGCTGCCCCGCCTTATTCTTGGCAACAAGCGCCAGGTTGCCCTTGGTGACCTTGGGGATGGTCACGATAAATACGCCCAGCATCAGCGGGCAGGTGAGGCTGTACAAGCGCTGGTCCTTGCCGGTGATGTCGATGGCGCTGTAGCCGCGATCCAGGTCTCCCAGTTCGATCGCCGTTACGGCGTCGAACTGCGGGCGGGACATGTCGTAGCGGTACCTCATCCCGGACGCACGGGGTAAGAACTCGCCGGGGTGGGTGGGGTTGTCCACGAGAAAGAACTCGAGCAGGTTCTTCAGTTCCCGGCCGGTGAAGTAGCCGGTCACGAGTGCGCTGCCGGCTGTCGTATCCACAACACCGAAGCCGAGGGGCGCCACATTGAACACGTCGTAGACCGTGATCACGCCCTTCTTCCCCCGAGTCAGGCCGGTGCGCATCAGCCCGTTGACGGTGAATCCGATGTCCGCCTTCGTGGCCGCTCTGAATGCGTCGGTGCACAGGTTGGCGAGGAGCGTGCCGGCGGCATAGTCGGAGTACGTGTTGGGCAGGTCCCGCGGGATCACGGCCAGCGGCTGATCCACGCTGTAGCCGCGCGAAGCGAACACCGCCCCGGTGACCCCCTTCTTGAGCTTCTCGATCTCCTCCTCCATGGCGCGGTCGCCGGCAATGCCGTCGTCGATCGGGTGAAGCCGGTAGGACTCGACCGTCAGTATGCCGCCGTCCACGGCGATCACCAATTCGCCGAGGTTCTTTCCTTCCTTCCCCGCCTGGACCACGGGTGTGCGGCCGTTGACGATGATCGCTTCCTGAAGTTCGGTGTGGCTGTGGCCGCTGATCACCACGTCGATACCCGGCACGGCCTCGACCAGGCGCACGTCGTCCCCCTCCGTGTAGCGCCCGTCTTTGCCTTTCTCCAGGCCACCGTGGCTGAGCGCGATGACCACATCCACCTTCTCGGTTTCGCGGAGTACCTTCACCATCTCCCGGGCAGCCTCGATGTCGGTGGAAAACGTCACCGCACCGGCATTGGCGTAGATGATGGCCTCCTTGCCGATCACCCCGAAGAGGCCAAAGCGCATGCCGCCGCGCTCGATCACGAGGTGGCGGCGGACAATCCCGGCCACGGCATGGCCCTGGAGAGCGGTCAGGCTCGGGTCGCTGCCGGCGAAGCTGGTATTCGAGGCGAGCAACGCCGGAATGCGGCCGGCTCTGCTGGCCACACCGATGGACTGACCCAGACCGTCGGGTCCGTAGTCGAATTCATGGTTGCCGAAGATGGTGGCGTCGTAGCCCATGCGCGCCATGAGCTGCAGTTCGCCGCCGATCGTCCGGGTGGCGGCGCCGAACGCGGTCCCCATGCTGTAGTCGCCGGCGTCGAGCACCAACACCGGACCCTGGCCCTTGCGCGCCTCTTTCCTCTTCGCCATCAGGCCCGCCAGGCGCGAATACCCGCCGCGGGTCTGGTCGTCGTTGGGCGTCAGCGGCGTGTAGTCCCGGGCCGGGCCCAGGCCGATGAAGGCCGAGTGCATGTCGTTGGTGTGCAGGATGGTGAAGGTCTTCTTCCCGGCCTGCCCGCCCGACAGGCCCCTTGGCAAGAGAAGCGTCGCGCCAACGGCCGCGGAGCCGGCCAGGAACTCGCGCCGAGTGACGGGATCGGTGCTCATGGGGATGCCCTCTCGCTGTCGCGATGGATGGGCCGCACCCGCCGTGTGATCCGCATTCGCCTCACAGCGATGGCGGGGCAGGCCGATGCGGCCGGGCTTCATCGACTCAGCGTATTGCGGCCGGTGGCGTTACTGGTTGCCGCGGTTTGGCTTCTCCATCATCTGCATGGCTTTCTCGATCGCCTTCTTCATGCTCAGCGAGTCGGCGGCCTGACGCGGCGGATAGTCCTGCAGGCTCTTCAGGTGCGCCGCCAGGAACGACGATGCGGCCGCCGGGGCCCACATCTTCTCGGCGAAGAACTTGCGCCCGATGTAGCCCCACTCCTTGGATTCGGGATCCATCTTCTCCATGGGGTCCATCAGCAGGTTGAACAGGTACGGGACGCTCGGATAGTACTTCTCGTTGAACCAGGTGCCTTCCGGCTTCAGACCGATGTGCATCTTCCAGCCGTCCACCCGGATCGCCATCAGATCGGTCTCGTCGTAGTAGAAGAACTCGCGGCGGGCCGACTTGTCCGTCTTGCCGGTCCAGTAGTCGAGATTGTTGTAGCCGTCCAGATGGACCTTGTACGTCATGTCGCCCATCTTGTAGCCGGTGAGCAGGTCCTGCTTGAGGGTGGGCAGACCCGCCGCCGCGGCCAGCGTCACGAACAAGTCCTCGTGGGACTGGACGCCGTTGGCCTCCCGTCCGGCCGGGATGCGGCCCGGCCACTTGATGAGCATCGGGACGCGCAGGCCTCCCTCCCAGGTGGTGCCCTTCTCGCCGCGGAACGGCGCATATCCTCCGTCAGGCCACATCATCAACTCGAAGCCGTTGTCGGTCGTGTAGAGAACGATCGTGTTGTCGTCCACGCCCAGGTCCTTCAGCTTCTTGAGCAGCGCGCCAACCTGCTCGTCGTGTTCGAGCATCTTGGCGCGGACGACGTCGGATTCGGTCCGGCCCTCGTCCACCGCCGCCTGGATGTACTTGTTCGGAGAGTGCGACCAGATGTGAATCGCCGTCGTATTGAACCAGACGAAGAACGGCTTGGAGTCCTTGCCCTTTCGGTCGAGGTAGTCGAGGGTCTTGTCGAGCACCTCGGCGTCAAACGACTCCATGCGTTTGCGGGTCAGCGGGCCGGTGTTCTCGATCTTCTGCTTGCCGACGCGCCCGAACTTGGGGTCCACCGTCGGGTCGTCCACGTTCGTGGCCCAGGTGTGCATCACGCCGCGGGGGCCGTACTTCTCTTTGTAGGCGGCGTTCTTCTGGCCCGGATAGTCCAACTGTTCGGGCTCCTCTTCGGCATTCAGGTGGTAGAGATTGCCGAACCACTCGTCGAAGCCATGCACCGTCGGCAGGAACTCGTTGCGGTCGCCCAGATGGTTCTTGCCGAACTGCGCGGTGTTGTAGCCGGCTGACTTCAGAACTTCCGCGAGGGTCGGATCCTCCTTCTGGATGCCCAGCGTCGACCCGGGGATGCCAATCGTCGTCTCGCCGGTGCGAATCGGCATCTGGCCCGTGATGAACGCGGCGCGGCCGGCGGTGCAGCTGGGCTGGCCGTAGTGGTCGGTGAAGATGATCCCGGCCTTCGCGATGCTGTCGATGTTCGGGGTCCGGCCCATCATGCCGTGCGTGTACGCGCCGACGTTCCACATGCCGATGTCGTCACCGAAGATGACCAGGATGTTCGGCTTCTTCGCCTGGGCGGACGCAGGCGCTGCGGGTGCCGTCAGCATGACGGCGGCCGCGAGCGCCAGGACGAATGTGCGGGTGAATCGACGATCGAGAATCGCCACTAGTACCTCCGAGGACCGGGCGTTGCCGGCGTTCGTGGTGGTCGAAACGCGCCCAGCGAATGGCCCCAGGAAACTGGGCGCGCATTCACTGTTAGTTTGTCCCAGTGTACCATGCGCGCCTCGGGCGCCCACGTAGCTAGGTGTCGGAACCTCTGTGAGAGCTGATCGGCAGGGGGAGCAGGTGGAGCAGGTGGAAGCTGCGATGCGGGATGGGGAGTGGTGGATGATTGGCGACTAGCAGTGGCCAGTGGTCAGTCTGTCACGCGCGATATACGGACACCTCAAAACTCAGAACTGACAACTGGCAACTGACAACCGGCGTCCCTCTCCTACTTTCCCGGTTCGAGCGGGTTCCGGCCGGCGGCGCGCAGCGCCTCGTACTGCGCGAACGCCGCGCGCAGCTGGCGGACGGCCTCGTCCTTCTGCGCCGGCGTCAGCGTGAACTGCCGCGCGAACACCGCCCGCATCGTGCCGACCGGATTCCGCACGAACACGTCAATCGGGAGGCTGAACCGCCGCTCGGTGTCGTCGGCCGCGGTGGACAGATCGGGTCCGATGGGCGTCGGGCTCTTCACGCCGAACACCGCCACCGGGTGACACGTGTAGCACCCGGTCCGGACGAACCAGCCGCCGGGGCCTCGTCCCATCTCCTCGACCATCCGGCGCTCCTCCTCGGGCTGCCGGTCGCTTCTCGGCAGGTTCCCGGAGAACATCGCTTCGAACGCGGGCCGCCTCCACGACATCGCGAGCAGGGTGAGCGCCCGGATCTCGTCGGACGAGAAGTGGAAGTTCGGCATCACCGTGTCGGCGACGAGGGCGCGAGGGTCCTGGAAGTGCGCGAGGTGCCATCGGAAGGCGCTCGGGTGGCCGGCCAGCCGGCCGAAGTCGTACTGCTCCGGGTTCTTGTCGCCAATCGCTTCGAGATCGGGGCCGATGAGGCCGCCGCGCCCGTTGATCCGGTGGCACGCCCGGCAGCCCTTCTGATCGACGACCCGCTTGGCCCGGTTGATGACTGGCGCGCCGGCTGTCTCCCGCTCGTAGCGGTGGCAGACGTTGCACCGCGACTCCATCAGCGCGGAACGGCTGGCGCCGGGCATCAGCGCCTCGGCCAGCCGGGTGTCCAGCAGCGGCTCGTTCCAGTGCGCCACGCGGCCGTGCGCACGCGCCTCGTCCACCGCCCAGCCCTGGCCGCCGTGGCACGGCGTGCACCCGAACCGCTCCACGGGGTGCGAGCGCAGGATGCCGGCCGGATGCGTGCGGAGCGGTTCCTCCGCGGCATCGAAGCCGCGCCACGTCGTGGCCTGGTGGCAGGTCACGCAGCGGTTGGCGTCGCCGGCCTGCGGAAGCCAGAATCTGCTGGATGCCGGTCGGAACCGTCGCGGCGGCGGCATCACCCGAGCGCTGGCGTACTGCCTCCCGGAACGAGCGCTGGTAGCCCGCGTAGTCGGGTGACGATTCGCCGTAGATCAGCCACCCGGTCGCAAGCGCGAGCAGCACCGCGAGGCACGCCAGGAGCACCCGGTCCATCCGTCCGGGCATCGAGGTCTCCGGCGCGCGCTTGGCCTTCCGCATCTCAGAACCTCGAGGGCATCTCGGGCCACGGCTGCCACGGCCAGAGGACGTGCCACGACGGTCCGCGGAGCAGGCCCACGACCGTCAGCCCGACGACGAAGACGGCAAGCGCGGCGAACACCAGGATCTGCATCCTCCGCTCGCGGGGCAGCCACCGGCCGACGGTGCTGACAGGCGACCGGTCGAGCCACGGCCAGAGGATCGTGACCACCAGAAGCACGGCCGGCAGCAGAACGCCGCCGACGAGCGCGCCGTTGATGGTGAGGGGACCCAGCCGCACGGTGGTGTCGGCCACGAGCTCCTGCAGCCAGAGGAAATACCAGGGCGCCTTTGCGGGATTGGGCGTCAGGAGCGCGTTCGCGGCTTCCTCGAGCGGGGAGGGGATGACGAGGGCCAGCACGGTGACCACCAGCCACGTGGCAACGCTGACGACTGCCACCCGGATGACGACGGCCGGAATCGCGTTGACGACCAGCGCGTCTTCGCCCTCCTGCGCCTCGCCCGGGCGAGCGAGGCCGCCGTCCTTCCGAATCCGCCACATGTGATAGGCGAACAGCGCGGCGACGGCGATCGGGAGGACGACGATGTGGAGGACGTAGAAGCGCATCAGGGCCGACTGGCCGACCTCGTCGGCGCCAAGGAGGAGAGACCGAATGGAGCGGCCGACGAGCGGCACGGCCGCCACGATGTTCATGCTGGTCGTGACCGCCCAGTAGGCCAGCTGATCCCAGGGGAGCAGGTAGCCGGTGAACGACAGCAGGACCGTCGCCGCCAGCAGCGACACGCCGATCACCCAGTTCCACTCGCGATGCTGCTCGCGCTCGGCGCCGTTGCGGTACGCGCCCGTCAGGAAGACCCGGCCGAGGTGCAGCGTGACGGCGATGACCATCGCGTGCGCGGCGACGCGGTGCGCGGCGCGCAGCCACCAGCCGAACGACACGACGTGTTCGATGTCCTTGATGGACTGGTACGCCTCGCGCGTGGACGGGATGTAGAAGACCATCAGCGGCAGGCCGGTGACGAGGAGGGCGACGAACAGGACCCACGACACGGTGCCGAGCCAGAGCGAAGGCGCCCAGCCGAGCGACGTCGTGCGCATCCGTGCGGGGAACGCGTGCAGCAGCAGGTTGGCGACGATCGCGTCGGTCGCCTCCCTCGCCGAGGCGGGGAAGACGCTCCAGAACCTGCGGCGGGGCATCAGGCAGCCCTCATGGCAGTGTCAGCGCGATCGTTCGCGCCACCTCGCGCCCGAGGTCCACGACCAACTGGCCATCGTCTGGCGCGAGCAAGAGCCGATAGGCGGCAAGGGGACCGGGCGCGGGGCCGGAGACGGGTGTGCCGTCGGCTCGATACCTGGACCCGTGGCACGGGCACGCGAACGTGTAGACCTGCAGCCGCCGGCGTTCGGGGTCGCTCGGGTCGGCTTCCTCGACCGCCTCGGGCCGGACGGTGCACCCCAGATGGGTGCAGACCGCCGAGACCGCGCGGAACGTCTTCCCGTCGCGGACGACGAAGACCCGGCGATCAGGCACGAAGGTCAGGCCGTCGGCGAACGCCTCGGGAGGGCCGACCTTGACGATGGTCGGGAGATCGTACGTGACGTTGGGCACGATCGAGCGGACGACGATCCCCGCCTGCGCCGCGAGCCCCGCGAGGCCGGTTGCCGCGGCGAGGCGGCCGAGGATCGAGCGGCGGCTCTCGCCGTTCGGGCCGGCTTCCGGCTCCCGGCTTCCGGCTTTCGGCGGTGGCACGCGCGTCACGGGGTCCGCCCCCCGCGCGTTTGCAGCTGAGCGAGCAGTGCGCGCGCGTCGGCGTCCTCGGGCCGAAGCGCCACGAGCTTCTCGGCCCACCCGATGGCTTCGCGTCGCCGCCCGCGCTTGGCCTCGTAACTGGCCAGCGCCACGAGCACCTCGCGGTCGGCCGGCCGCAGGCGATGGACGGCCGTCAGCACCTCCACGGCCTCCGCGGTCTTGCCCAGCGAGTCCAGGCCCACCGCGTAGGTGTAGCCGAAGCGACTGTCTCCAGGCCGGAGCGTGTACGCGCGTTCGAGACGCGACATCGCCTCGGAGGTGCGGCCGTTCCGGATGTACGCCAGGCCGAGCGCGTGCACGACCTCCGCCGAGTTCGGGTCGATGCCGACCGCCTTCTCGAGCAGCCGCACGGCCTCCGGCTCTCTCGCCGTGGCGCGGCAGAGATCGGCGAGGTTGACGAGGGCCGGGATGTTGCGCGGGTCGAGTCGGAGCGCCATCTGGAGCTCGTCCTCCGCCTCCTTCGCGCGGCCCTGGCGTGCGTGGAGATTCGAGAGGTTGACGTGCGCCTCGGGTCGCTCGGCCACCGCCATCTCGGCGGCCACGGCGTCGCGCGTCGCCCGTTCCAGCCTCTGCGATTCCTCCGCGGAGAGCAGGCTCGGGGTCGTCTCGGCGAGCGAGACGGCCGCCGCGGCGCGCACCAGGCGGACCGGGTCGGCCAGGAGAGCCGCGCCCAGCCGCCAGCGGTCGGCAGCGGGGGCCAGTTCGAGCACGCGCGCTGCGGTGGCGCGAACCAGGGCGTCCTCGTCCTTGAGGCCGGCGTAGAGCGCGTCCATGGAGGCGGGGCTGAGCAGACCGGCCAGCGATTCGAGCGCGGCTGCGCGCGCGATTGGCGGGAACGCCTCGTTGAGTACCGCCAGCCGCAGCAGCCGCTCCGCGTCCGGCTGTCCCCTGCGCGCGGCCGCCAGCGCCGCCACGTAGTCGTTGCCGCGCGCGCGTGCCGGGCCGTACCACTTCACCACGGCATCGTTCGCCCAAGGCAGGCTCTTATCCTTGTGGCACGGGGTGGTGCACGCGTTCGGAATGCCGTAGGCGACCGAGTAGTCCACGCGCGGCACGCGCATCGAGTGGTCGTACCTGGCGTCCACGCCCATGTAGGTCGTCGCCCGCATGTGGCAGCTGCGGCAGAGCGCGGCGTCAGTGCCGGGCTTGTGGTGATGATGGCTCGGCGTGTCGTAGTTGAGCGGGAGGTGGCAATGCAGGCAGACGTTGTTCCCGGTGCCGCGCTGCTTCAGGCTGTGGGCGTTGTGGCAGTCCGAGCACGTGACGCCGGCGCGGTACATCCTGCTCTGCGTGAACGACGCGTATTCGTACACCTCTTCGAGGATCTGGCCATCGGCGTAGTAGAGGCCGTCGGAGAGTACGGCGGGGCGATAGCTGTCGAGGAACGTCCTGCCGTAGTCGGGCACGGCGGTGATCGGACCGCGGCGGGCATGGCATGGTGCGCACGCCTGGATCTCGGCGCGCTGCCTGGGCCGGTCCGCGAGGCGGGCCACCACCCGCGTCGCGTCGCCCACGCCGAAGCCGCTGTAATCCAGCGCACGCAGGTCCTGAACCAGCAGGCCCATCGTCGTCTGGTCGCGCCCGGTCAGGCCGCGCCTCTTCCGGTCCTCCGCCCACGCCACATGCGCGGAGCCCGGCCCGTGGCAGGTCTCGCACGAGACGTTGATCTCAGACCAGGTCGTCCTGTACGCGTTCGTGGCGAGATCGTAGTTGCGCCGCAGATTGGTCGAGTGGCAGTCGGCGCACATGTAGTTCCAGGTCTGGTTCGGGCCGGTCCAGTGCAGGGGATCCGTCGAGGTGATCTTCTCCCCGGGGTAGAGGTCGTACCAGCGCTGGCCGCCCTGCGCTTTCGGCCGCGAGTCCCACGCGATGGTCAGGCACTGGAAGCGCCCGCCCGGAAACTCGATCAGGTACTGCTGAAGCGGACGGTAGCCGAAGACGTATGCCACCTCGTAGTCGTGCAGCGCGCCATCGGGGCCGTCCGTCCGCACGAAGAACTTCCCCTCCCGGCGGAAGAACGCGGAGGTGACGCCCGCCCGGGCGAACGTGGCATTGTCGAAGTTGCCGAGGACCGTCTCGTCGGTTGCCGGCGCCATGGCCCTGGCATGGTCCGACTGCCGCCATTCCGCGGTCTGGCTCTCGTGGCACTTCGTGCAGGCCGGTTCGCCGACGTAGGACGCGGTCAGCGTGGCTTGGGGCGCTGCCGACGGCGCCGTCGCGGCGCCCGAGCGCCCGGCGGGCCTTGCCGGCCACAGGTACCATCCAGCCGTCGCCATCGCGGCCATGCCGGCGAGGCCGGCAAGAACCGCGAGGGCCGGCCGGCGACGGGAGACGGCGGGCGACGGACGCGATGCGGCCATTCGGCGGCCATTCTACCGCACGGGCTCCCAATTCCTTCGGGACGAATTCCAAATGCCGCCGACCGGCGGATCGATGCGGGCCGCAGTATCCGACATCCCTCCCGAAGGAGCGTCAGTCGGCCACGCGCGCGAACTCGATGCGGTAGCGCGCGTCCGGGTGCGCACGCGACGGCCCGGCCACCAGGATGGCCCGGCCGCCCGTGACGCCGTGGGTCTCCACCCACGTGCGCGCGAACGCCCACCAGTCGTCGGGCTCCGACTCGACGTCGGAGGACCACACGCCGTACGAGAACGCCAGCCCCTGACAGACCGCGTGATCGCCGCTCGCCGCGACGATCCAGACCGCCGGTTTGAAGCGCGACAGCATCCGCGCGGTGGTACCCGTGCGGGTCGGGACGAAGGCCACGTCGCAGGGCACGGTGTCGAGCGCCTGTTCGACGACTCTCGCCACGGCCTCGGCCGCGGTTGCGGGGCGGCGGCTGCGGTAGAACTCGAGCATCGGGTTCCGCCCGACCTCGGCCCGGTGCCCCTCGGTCTCGGCGGCAATCGCCGCGAGCGTCGCGACGGCTGCCTCGGGGAAGCGGCCCATCGCCGACTCGGCCGACAGCATCACGCAGTCGGTGCCGTCGAGGATCGCGTTGGCGACGTCTGTCGCCTCCGCGCGCGTCGGCAGGCGGCTCGACACCATCGACTCGAGCATCTGCGTGGCGGTGATGACGGGCTTGCCGGCCAGGTTCGCGCGGGCAATGAGGTCCTTCTGGATGATGGCGATCCGTTCGATCGGGACTTCCACCCCGAGGTCGCCGCGGGCGACCATGATGCCGTCGGCGGCCCGAAGGATCGCGTCGTAGTGGTCGAGCGCCCCGGCGCGCTCGATCTTCGCGATGACGAACACGTCGCGGCCGAGCGCCTTCGCGGCCTTCCGCACCCGTTCGACGTCGTCGGCCGTCTCGACGAACGACTGGCTGACCGCGTCGACCCCGTGCGCGAGCGCGAACTCCAGGCACGCCCTGTCGTGGTCGGTGAACGCGGAAATGCCGAGGTCGATGCCCGGGAGGTTGAGGCCCTTCCGCGACCGCAGTTCGCCGCCCACCGCGACGTGAGAGCGGACGTCGGCACCCTCCACGCCGTCGACCTTCAACTGAATCAGGCCGTCGTTCAGGAAGAGGCGATCGCCTGCCTTCACCACCTGTGGCAGACGGTCGAACGAAACCGAGACCCGCTCGCTCGAGCCGACCACGTCGGCGGTGGTCAGCGTGAACGGGTCACCCGGGCGCAGCTCGATGGGCTCCGGATCGATGCGGCCCACCCGCATCTTGGGCCCCGGCAGGTCGGCCATGATGGCGACGCGGCGGCCGGCGGCCTTCTCGGCGGAGCGGATTCGCGCGATCCGGTCGGCGTGCCCGGAGAAGTCGCCGTGCGAGAAGTTCAGCCGGGCGACGTTCACGCCCGCGCGGATCAACCGCTCCAGCATCTCGGGCGAATCCGACGCCGGGCCGATGGTGGCGACGATCTTGGTCTTGTGGGTTGGCAGCATAGCGCTACTGATACCGCGCGGCGAGGATTGTGATGTCGTCCGACTGCGGCGCGCTGCCGGCGAAGTCGCGGACCGCCTGGAGCGTGTCCCTGACGATCTCCGCCGGAGTGGCGTCGGCGGACGCGCCGAGGTGCGCCAGCAGGCGATCCTCGCCGAAGAACTCGTCGGCCGCGTTGGTCGCCTCGCTGACGCCGTCCGAGAAGAGCACGAACGTGTCGCCGGGGCTGAGTGGCATCGACTCGCTCTCGATCCGGTTCAGCGGGAGGAGCCCGGCCGGCCGGCCCGACGAAGGGAAAGCGAGCCGCGGCGCCTGACCGGGCGATAGAACGCACAGTTGGTGATGGCCGGCGCCAGCGACCGCGACGCGCTTCGCCGAAAGGTCGAAGACCAGGCATTGAATCGTGACGAACATGCCGCGCGGGTTCTGCTCGGCGAGTTCGTCGTTCAGGCGCTCCAGGATCTCCGCCGGGTCGGCGATGCTGCGGGCCAGGGTGCGCAGGACCGTCACCGCGACGGCCATGAACAGCGCCGCCGGGAACCCCTTGCCCGACACGTCGCCCAACGCGACGACCACGCGGTCGTCGGCGGCGCGAACGACCTCGTAGAGATCGCCGCCCACCTTTCGGGCCGGCTCTATGACCGCCTGGACGTCGAGGTTCGTGCCGCGCGTCGCCGCATCCAGGCTGACGGGAAGGAACCCCATCTGGATCTCGCGAGCGATCCGGAGCTGCCGCGCGACGGCCTCCAGGCCCGCGTCCAGGGCGCGGGCCACGTCGCGAAGTTCGCCGGGTCCCTCCGCGATCCCCGTTCGAGCGGAGATGTCGCCTGCTTTCATCCGCTGCACGGTGTCGAGCAGCGCGCGGGTCTCGCGCAGGAAGAAGCGCTCGGCGGCCATCCACGCCAGGCCCAGGCACGACAGGGCTCCGACCAGCAGAATCGCGAGGTTCCGGACGAGCGACTCCCACGCCGCCTGCCGGGCCGCGTCGGTCGGAATGCCGACCGACGCGAACGCGTGGGTATCCTGGCCCGCGTTCGAGACCCGGGTGAAGGCAAACAGGCGCTCAACCCCGTCGACGCCGTGGAGAGTCGTCATCCCCGACGATTCACGCTTGACCTGCTGGAAGACCTCCGTGCGGTCCACCCGTCGGCCGACCCATTGTTCGGTGTCGAGCGACCGCATCAGCACCGTTCCGTCGTTGTCCAGCACCAGTAGGACGGCACCCGGCGGGAGGTTCCCTCCCGTCACGAAGTCCGCGGTCCACTCGAGGCCGAGCGAGATCCAGATCACGCCGCGGATCGCGCCGCTCGCATCGGGGAGCGGGCAGCCCATGTTCAATCCGGGTCTCGGCGTGATCGGGTTTCGATAGAACACCCCGGTTGAAAAGGTCCGCGTGTCGAGCGCGCGTCTGAAGAAGACGCGATCGTGGACCGACACGTCGCCGGTGAACGGCAGGGCGCTGGCAACGACCCTGCCCGTGGCGTCGGCAATCGCGAGATTCGTGTACCGGGGCGACTCCCGCAGAATCGCCGCAAGCGTGGCGCTCGATGACCCGTCCATGGCCTGGATCGCCGGGAGCCGCGCCATCAGGCTGCACCGTCTGCCGGCTTCGTCCACCTGTGTCTGGATCTCGTGGCCGACCAGCGACACGACGCGGTAGGCGTCCGTCTGGATCGTCCGGAAGACCTGCTGCCGGAACAGGTACTCGTCGTAGGCAATGATGGCGGTCGCCGGTATCAGGGCGAGGCCGACGAGCAAGAAGAGTCGGGCGCGGATGGTGACAATCACGGGCGGAGTCCTGGAGAGGCGGCCGGCGCCGCGACGAAGAGCCCCTGCGATGCCGCCGCATCACGCAGACGCGGGTCGTATGTGACGACCGTCGCGGCGCCGGCCTCCAGCGCCAGCGCGACGTGCAGCGCGTCGAGGGCTCTGAGCGGGCCCGGGTGAACGCCGAGCAGAAGGCGTTCCGCCCGGCGGTGAACCGGCGGCGTCAGTTCGGCACCCCGGCAGGCGTCCGCCAGCCGCTCGGCCTCGCGGTAGAGACGCCGCATCTCGGCCGGGGTCAACACGCCCTCGCGGCGACGCCTCCCGAGGGCCGACGCGGCTTCGGTCAGCGCCAGGTCCGAGATCACAACGTCGCCCGCGCCGACGAGCGCAGCGTTGAGCGGGTCGCTTTCGGGCTCCGGAACGAGCAGCTTCACCAGCGCGCTCGCGTCGAGGTAGACCGGCGCCGACAGGATTTCGTCGTCGTGCGTCATGACCCGTCGTCGCGACCCTCGATGACGGCCAGCGACAGCGCCGGGGCGACGCGGCGCATCCGTTGCCGGGTCTTCTTCAGGTCGGGGAAGGGAAGCCGCGGTCTGACCGGCACCAGGCGGGCGACAGGGCGGCCTCGGTCGGTGATCGTCACCTCCCGCCCCTTCCGGACGTCGTCCAGCAGGCCGCTCAGGTCGTGCCGTGCCTCGCGCACGCCAGCGGTTCGCATGCCCGGATTGTGTCACATGTGATACAAAAGGGCAATCCCGCCCGCATGCCCCCTGCTCCCACAGGGGGTCACTCCCACAGGGGGTCAGGTCCAGGAAGTGCGCATCATGCTCACTCTTCAGACCTGACCCCGACCGTCGCGTGCTACACTCCCGCTCACGCCCGCCCCGGCCCACCAGAAGGGAGTCGCCATGTCCGCGCCCCGCTATCCCTCGCTCTTCCAAGTCAACACCCGTGTCCGACTGTCGGAGCTGAGCGTGGCGCTCGGCAGGCCTGCGACCCTGGACGATGTGACCGACGCCGAACTGGACCAGTTCGCGCGCGACGGTTTCGACCTGGTGTGGTTCCTGGGCGTCTGGCAGACCGGGGAGGCCGCGCGCCGGGTGTCGGCGTCGAATCCGGAGTGGGTGGTCGAGTATCACCGCATCCTTCCGGACTTCCGGGACCCAGACGTCTCCGGCTCCTGCTTCGCCGTGCGCGACTACCACGTCCACGCCGACTTCGGCGGCGACGACGCGCTCGCCCGCCTGCGGCAGCGCCTGCGCACGCGCGGGCTGCGGCTCGTCCTCGACTTCGTCCCGAACCACGTGGCGCCCGACCACCGCTGGGCCGTCGAGCACCCGGACTTCTTCATCGCGGGGACCGAGGAGAAGCTGGCGGCCGAACCGCAGAACTACCGGCGCTTCGAGACCGCCGAAGGGAGCCGCGTCCTCGCCTACGGCCGGGACCCGTACTTCGCCGGCTGGCCCGACACGCTGCAGTTGAACTACGGGAACCCGGCGCTGCAGGAGGCGCTGGTCGGGGAGCTCCTGCGGATTGCCGGCCAGTGCGACGGCGTCCGATGCGACATGGCGATGCTGGTCCTGCCCGACGTGTTCGAGCGGACGTGGGGAATCCGTTCGGCGCCGTTCTGGGAGCGGGCCACCGCGGCCGTGCGCGCCGAGGTTCCGGGATTCCTGTTCATGGCCGAGGTCTACTGGGACCTCGAGTGGACGCTTCAGCAGCAGGGGTTCGACTACACGTACGACAAGAGGCTGTACGACCGCCTCGAGCACGGCGCGCCCGGCGCGGTCCGCGGGCACCTGATGGCCGGCCTCGACTTTCAGGACCGCCTCGCGCGCTTCCTCGAGAACCACGACGAACCGCGCGCGGCGACGACGTTCGCGCCCGACGTCCACCGGGCGGCGGCCGTGATCACGTTCCTCACTCCCGGCCTGCGTTTTCTCCACCAGGGGCAGCGCGAAGGGAAGCGCGTGCGGATTCCGATGCACCTCGGACGAGGACCGGTTGAGGTGCCGGACCGGGCGATCGGCGCGTTCTACGACGGCCTGCTCGCGAGCCTGAGAGATCCCGCATTCCGCGACGGGCACTGGCAGCTGCTCGAGGCCCGTTCCGCCTGGGACGGCAACGGCTCGAACGAGGCCTTCATCGCCTTCTCGTGGACCGGTCCGGGCGATTCCAGGCGCCTGGTTGTGGTGAACTACGCCGATCACCAGAGCCAGTGCTACGCCGCGCTGCCCTGGGAGGACCTCGCGGGCCGGGCGTGGCGGCTTCAGGACACGCTGGGGACGGCGGTCTACGACCGCGACGGGGCGGACCTCGCCGCGCGTGGCCTGTATCTCGACCTGCCGCCATGGGGCTACCACGTCTTCGAGGTTCGGGCGCTCGGGTAGTTGAGCGGCCACGATCTGGAGTCGTCGCGTGGCCGCGGGCCGGCTCGCCTGAAGCCGCCGGTCGCCGTGGGCGCCCGCGCTCGCTCGCGCTCGACAGTGCCGAACCAGTCGCCTCGGCCGGTGGAATCCCCGTGAGCCAGTCGGCATCGGTCCCAGCGCCTCCGGGCAAGTCTGCGCCTGCGGCTCCTGGTTGGCGCATACGCCCATCGGCACTGCTCGCATGCTCGCTCGCGCGAGCATCCCCCGACGCCCGTCGGCCAGCGCGGTCTCCGGCCGGCCCTCGAGTGGCAGGCGCGGACCGGGTCGGCGCGCAGGGCGACTTGCGAGGTCTGCCGAGCGGAGCCCGGAGCCGACGAGCCGGGCCACGACTGCCGCCTCATCGGCCGGCTCGTCGCAGCCCGCCGGTCGATGCGTGAGCGGCCGGGATTCGGAATCGCGGACTTTCTCAGTCCGCACGGAGGTTAGCGATGGCTGCGGTGAACAGTCCGTCGAGCCCCGTCAGACTGCTGGCAATGGGCGCCGTCGTGGCTGCCTCTGTTGGCGCGCTGCTGGCGGGCGGGCCACAAGGGACGGCCCCGCAGGCCGTCGTCCTGCCCGACACGCCGATGACGTTCGGCGCGTTCACCGCCACGTTCGGCCGCGACGGGGCATTCGCCCTCTCGGGCCAGGGGTGGCCGCCGTTCAAGGGCACGTGGAAGGCCGCCGGCGGGGTGCTCGAGCTGACGACGGCGGGCGGCGAGAAGGACGAGAAGGGGTGTGACGGCGCGGCGCGCTACAGCTACCGCCTCGATGGGGTGCGCCTGACCCTGGCGATCGTGTCCGACGGGTGCGAGACGCGCAAACTGATCCTCGACGGCAGCGCCTGGGTACCGGTCGGAACCGTCATCACCCATCCCCAGCGGCGCATCGTCCGGACCGCCGCTGTGATGCGGTCCGCGCTGCCGGCCGCGGCTCCGGCGAAAGGCAGCTGGCCTTCGTTTCGCGGCGTGCGGGCGTCCGGCGTGGCCGACGGCCAGAGTCTTCCGGACGTCTGGGACGTCGCGACCGGCGAGAACATTCTCTGGCGCGTCCAGGTGCCGGGGCTTGCCCACTCGAGCCCCGTGGTGTGGGGCGACCGCCTCTTCGTGACGACGGCGGTGAGCAGCGACCCGAAGGCGGGGTTCCGGAAAGGGCTCTACGGCGACGGCGACGCGTCCGCCGACCGCTCGCGCCAGCGCTTCCTCGTGATGGCCATCGACAAGCGGGCCGGCAAGACCCTGTGGGAACGGGTGGCGAGCGAGAGCGAGCCGTTCAACAAGCGCCACGTCAAGAACACCTATGCGAGCTCGACGCCGGCGACGGACGGCCGGATGGTCGTCGCGTGGTTCGGGTCGCAGGGCGTCTTCGCCTACGACGTCAACGGCACGCTGCGCTGGAAGGTGGACCTCGGTCGGCTGGACCTCGGCGCCTACGACATTCCGTCGGTCGAGTGGGGGCCGGCCAGCTCGCCGATCATCTGGAACGACTTCGTCATCCTGCAGGTCGATACCCAGGCTGATTCGTTCCTCCTCGCGTTGAAGCTCGAGACCGGCGAGACCGCGTGGAAGACCGACCGCGACGAACTGCCGTCCTGGGGCACGCCGACCGTCGTGGACACCTCGTCGGGCCCGGTCCTGCTCACCAACGCGGCGAACTTCATCCGCGGGTACAATCCGCGGACGGGCAAGGAGCTGTGGCGGCTGGGCGGCAGCTCGAAGATCACCGCCCCCACGCCGTTCGTCGCAGACGACCTTCTCGTCTTCGCGAGCGGTCGTGGCCCCGAGCGGCCGATCTTCGTCGTCCGGCCCGGAGCGAAAGGCGACCTGACGCTGCCGGCAGGGAAGACCGCCAGCGACGCCGTGGTCTGGAGCCGGACCGGCCGCGGGTCGTACATGCCGACGCCGCTCGCCTACGGCGGGCTGCTGTACGTCCTGGCCAACAACGGCGTCTTCGATGCCTACCGGCTGAAGACCGGCGAGGAGGTGTACCGGCAGCGGCTGCCCGTGATCGGGAGCGGCTACAGCGCTTCGCCGGTGGCTGCCGACGGCAAGCTGTATCTGTCGGGCGAGGACGGCGACATCCTCGTCGTCGCCGCCGGTCCGGAGTTCAAGCTGCTCGCGAAGAACGCGATGGGGGAGTCGCTGATGGCGACGCCGGCGTTGTCGGACGGGGTGATGTACGTGCGGTCGTCCACCGGGACGCTGTTCGCCATCGGCCGACGCTAATCCTTGCGCAGCGTCTTCAAGGCCCCGCCCCAGGCCACGACCTGGTCGAGCATGACGTTCACGGACCTCTCGTGCGATGGCGCCGGCTTGAACGTGGTGTAGTTCTCGAAGTCGGCGGACAGAGACAGCGCGACCTGCGCCCGGACGTCGGCCACGAGCAGCTCTCCCATCACCAGTCTCAACTGCTCCACGGCGCGCGTGCCGCCGGCGCCGCCGTACCCGACGAATCCCGCGGCCTTGTTGTTCCACTCGCGGTACAGGTAGTCGATCGCGTTCTTGAGCGCGCCGGAGGGCCCGTGGTTGTACTCGGGCGTCACGAAGACGTACGCGTCGAACGAGGCGACCTTCGCGGACCAGGCCCTGGTGTGCGGATGCGTGTACTGCATTCTGGCCGGGGGCATCGGTTCGTCGAGGAGCGGCAGGTTGAAATCCTGGATGTCCACCAGCTCGTACTCGGCGTCGCCCCGCTTCGCCGCAATGCCATGGACCCAGCGGGCGACATCCTCGGCCTTTCGGCCCGGACGGGTACTCCCGATGATGATGGCGACCTTGATCATGATTCGTCCCTCTCCTAATGGCGGTGAGCGGCGACGGATTCAGAACACCAGGACCCTGCCGACTCGGAACTCGTTCTGGCTGCCGAACCGGTAGGAGACCGACCACGCTCCCAGGCGGTCGTTCAGTTTCAGCAGGGGACCAACCTGCGTGTTCCAGGTTCCGTCGGCCCGGAAGAAGCCAGCCTGGAGGCCCGCCTCCCAGCGCGCGCCAATCGTCCGCGTGAGGTCGAGCGTGTCGAGGACCTGGTAGGAGGCGACCGAGCCCGTCACAGGCGCGTAGTGGCCGATGAACGACATCAGCTTCCAACCGTTCCTGTCGAACGAGGCGAGCAGCGCGATCTTCACGCCCCGCTGGGATCCCTCCACGCCGAACACTGCATAGAGGAGAGGCGTCAGCACGAGGCCGCCGTGCTTGAAGGCGTAGCCTCCGCCGACGTTGAACTCGTTGCTGTCGGGCACGCCGACGTAGAACGCGTCCACCACCACTGCGTTCTTGAAGGTGTAGTTCCAGTCGGCGTAGCGGTACTTCGTGTCCGCCACGCGAACCTCCACGAGATTCTGCGCGGCGGCGCTCGACTGCGACAGAACCGCCGCGGAGACGATCGCCCCGAGGAGACCGGCGGTCCGCCCCATGCGCACCTCGCTCCCGCTCATCCGGCACACGCGCGGCATCGGTGGGAGCGGCCTCCGCCCCTACTTCTCGACAACCGGGGTCCAGGTCTTGTCCGGGTTGAAGCGCGTCATCGCCTTTGCGATGCTCAAGGTATCGGGTCCCAGATCCTTCTCGTACACAACGCCGTCGTGGCTGACCATGAAGGTCTTCACGCCCGTCACGAGGTACTCTGCGGGTGCCGCGACCAGCGCGAAGCCGCCGATCATCGCGCCTTTCACGACGAAGTCCAGCTCGCCGAGCGGCGCCGCGGGGCCCTGGCCGGTGAGGGTCTTGAAGAAGTAGCCGTGGTAGGGCAGTGCCTTGTCGGTGTAGCCCTGCTCGATGGCCCGGGCCACGTTCTCGCCGACCGGCCCTCCCCACGTGCCGTCCGGGTTCCTCCACGCGAGGCCGTCCTGCCTGCCAGGCGAGGCGATGATGCGCTGCGCGTATTGATTGACGCTCGACCCCTCGTGCTTCGTGAGGGCGTACTCGTGCTGCGCCTCGACGTAGCCGCGGCAGATCTGGATGGCGCTCAGCTCGTTCCTGCCGATTGCGCGATAGACGACCTCCTGCTCGCCGGCCGCCCCGTCGAACAGCCATCTTCCGCTCTTCCTGACAATCGGGATCGGCAGCGGCCAGTCCTGCTCGCCGACGACGATGGTGGCGCGGTTCGCGTCCTTCGGGTCGACGATGACGGCCTTCTTCTCGCGGGCCTTGGCCGCGAAGAGCCGGGAGGTTTCCCGGTCCTGTGCCGGTTCGCCCGGCGCGACGAGGTAGTCGGCGTCAGGGCCGAGGATCGCCTTGAGGACTTCCCGGTCGAAGCTCTCGGCCGCGGCGATCAAGGCGTCGGCGGCTTCCTGGGCGGTGGCGAACGTCTTCTGCGCGGTCGGCGGGGCCTGGGCCGGCTTCCCTTGGGCCGCGACACCGGAGGCGGCGATCAGCGCGAACGCCACAGCGGCGGCTATCGATTTCATGGCTCTGCTCCTGCTCATCGTCGTCTACCTCCGGCGTCCGCCGCCGCCGCCGCCAGAACGACCTGCGCTGCGCCCTCCCGCGCTCGAAGACCCTCTCGCGCTGCTGGACCGGGCGCTCGCGCCGCTGTAGCCTCCGGAGCTCCCGAAAGCGCTGGAGCCTCCCGAGCTTCTGCCCGCGCCGACGTCCCTGGTGCCGACCCGGTCGGCGCCTCCGCCGGTTCGGGCGGTGTCTCGGGTGCCGGCGCGATCGGCACCGGCGCCCGCGCCGACGTCCCGGGTCGCAGCGCGGTCACCCGCGCCGCCCGCGGCGACGTCACGGCCTCCCGCTCGATCGCCGGCTCCCGCGCCGACGCCTGTCCGGTCAGACGTGCCTGTACGAGCGCCGGCCGCGCCCGCTCCGCCCCCGGCGGCACCTTGGCCGGTTCGCGCCTGGCCGCTCGAGCGGGCCTCCCCGCGGGCCGTCCCGCCGTACTTGTTGGCGGTCGCCTGGTTCGCATACGGGGCGCCGCCGCGATGTTGGGGATTGTGATTCCAGGTCCCGCTGGCGTTCACGTTGCGATTGATGTTGGCGTTCCGGTTGAAGCTGTTGTTGATGTTGACGTTGATGTCGTTGTGGCCCCAGCCGCAGCCCCAGCCCCAGCCGCCCCCCCACGCCGCTCCGACCATCATGCCGACGCCGAACGAGATCGCGCCGGCCGCGATGATCGCACCCGTCGACGGCGGATAGTAGATCGGCGGGTAGGCGTAGACCGGCGGGCCGTAGACGACGACCGGGTTGTAGGTGGGCACGTAGACGACCTGCGGGTTTGCCTGCTCGATGACGATGACCGTCTTCTCCTCGACGACCTTCGTCTCGACCTTCTGCTGCTCTGTCGTCTTGAGCGCGCCAGTTCCCTCGGCCTTCTTCCGCATCCGCTGGACGGCGTCCATGACGTCGGCCTGCTGCGCGAGGAACGCGTTGCCGAGCTCGGTGGTCCACTGAATGTCGTCCCCGAGACGCTTGACGACGTCGGGCAGCGCGGCCATGGCCTGGATGCTCGGGTCCCACGGCTGCTTCGCGACCTTGTCAGAGAGCGCCTTGTCCTTCAGGCCCGGGTTCTTCGCCAGCCATTGCTGCAGCTGGACAATTTCGAGCGGATAGGTGGACGCGACGAGGACCTGGCTCAGCAGCGGGTCCGGATAGAGCGCGATCGGGGCCACCAGGGCATCGAGCTGATCGGGGGGAAGCTTCGGCTCCTCCGCCGCGGCCTGCGACGCGGCGGGAGGCGCCGCCTGGGCCAGAAACACCGCTTCGCCGGGCGCGAGCAGGGCCGCGCACACGATCGCGATGAGCCTCCGGCTGGCCCGGTTCGCAACTGTTGACGTGCTCGTGATTCGTTTCATGGCGCTGCGGCTCCTTGCCAATGCGCGAGCGCGAAGGCGTTCGAGATCGCTTCGACGGCGTCCGACAGCCGATCATAGCATGCGGGGCGCGAGGCGGACGTCCCGGGAGTATGATGGGTTTTGGCGTGTCGAGGCACCCGGGTGAGGTTTCGTCGCGCACGCCGCAAAGGAAGGAGTGAAGTCATGCGCCATCGTTCTGGAATCGTCATTCTCGTTCTGGGCCTCGCCGTCATGGCGGCCGGATGCGGAGCGCCCCCGACCGCGGACATCGACGCCGCGAAGGCTGCCGTCACCGCCGCCGCCGCCGGTGGCGCCCGCGACTACGCCGCCGCGTCGTTGAAGGCCGCCGAAGATGCCCAGGCTGCCCTCGATGCCGAGTTGAAGACCCAGGAGGGCAAGTGGTTCAAGTCGTACGACAAGGCCCGGCAGCTGGCAGCCGCCGCGAAGGAGGCGGGCGACAAGGCGACGGCCGAGGCCGCCGCGGGCAAGGAGAAAGCTGCGGCCGCCGAGGCCAAGGAGAAGGCCGAAGCCGAGGAAAGGGCGAAGGCTGAGAGCGCCGCGGTCCGCGTCGGGGGGAAGGTCAAGGCGCCGACCAAGACCAAGGACGTCAAGCCGGTGTACCCGGACGCCGCGAAGTCGGCGAAGATCCAGGGGGTGGTCATCATCGAGGCGACCATCGGGGCCGACGGGAAGATCATCGGCGCCAAGGTCCTGCGTTCTGTCCCCATGCTCGACCAGGCCGCGCTCGACGCGGTCAAGCAGTGGGAGTTCTCGCCGACCCGCCTGAACGGCAAGCCCGTGCCGGTCAAGATGACGGTCACGGTGAACTTCAAGCTGCAGTAGGCGTCTGCGCGGATCGAGGTCAGCCAGGTTGCATGGCCGGGCAGGCGCCCCGAGAGGTTCGCCGGCAGCCCCGGACCCGGCAACCTGGCAAGGCCGTCAGTCGAGGGAGACGATTGGCCATCCGTGCGCCTCGGCGTGCGCCCGCAGCCGGTCGTCCGGGTGCGCGGCCACCGGGTGCGTGACCGTCGAGAGCAGCGCCAGGTCGTTGATCGAGTCGGAGTAGAACCAGCTCTCGTCGTACTCGGACAGCCGTTCGCCGCGCGACGCCAGCCATTGCACGAGCCGCGTCACCTTTCCCTCGCGGTAGCACGGCGTCCCCTGTTCCCGCCCGGTGAAGCGGCCGTTGATCTCCTCGAGTTCGGTGGCGATCAGGTTGGCGACACCGAGCGCCGGCGCGATGGGGCCGGTGACGAAGCGGTTGGTGGCGGTGACGATCGCGGTGAGCGCGTCGCCGTGGTGCGCGATGAGTGGGCGCGCTCCGGGCCGCACCATCGGGAGGACCTTCGACGTCATGAACTGGGCGTGCCACGCCTCGAGTTGCGTGCGCGAGTGCCGCGCGAGCGGCGTCAGCTGGAACTCGAGGAACGCGGACACATCGAGCATGCCTGCCTTGTACTTCTCGTAGAACTCCAGATTGCGCGCCTCGTAGGTCCGGCGGTCGAGCACACCGACCTCGATGAGCATCTGGGCCCACTGGTAGTCGCTGTCCCCGGCAAGCAGCGTGTCGTCGAGATCGAATAGCACGAGGCGCTTCATGCGGGCTCCCTTATCGCTCCCGGGGCGCGGGCAGCGTCATCCGGCCGGTGTAGATCGCCATGCCGACCACCGCGTCGATCCCGAGCGCGTCCAGCTCGTCCACTTCGCGGGTGGTCGTGATCCCACCGGCCGCGCTGATGCGCCGGGTGGTCGCCGCGCGGACGCGGTGCACGGCAGCCATGTCGATCCCGCCCATCAGGCCCTCGGTGTCCACGTGCGTATAGAGAAACTCCCCGCAGTACGGTTCGAGCTGGCGTGCCGCTTCCTCGGGGCTGAGCGCAGTCTGTTCCTGCCAGCCGTGCACGACCACCTTGCCGCCGGAGCTGTCGATGGCGGCGATGACGCGATTGGGGCCGACGTCAGCGGCCAGCGCGTCCGCGAACCGGAGATCGACGCCCTCAGGCCCGAACAGGGCCGAGCCCACGATGACCTCGGTGGCGCCGGCCTCGAGCCACTGCCGGGCGCGCGCGATGTCGCGCACGCCGCCGCCGACGCGGCACGCCAGCCTCCCGCAGATCTGGCGGACGAGGGTCTCGTTGGTGCCCGTGGCCCGTGCGCCGTCCAGGTCGATCAACTGCACGCGGCGGAAGCCCTGGAACTGTGCGACCCAGGCGAAGACCTCATCGAAGGCGAGCGCCGGGAGCCGGCCCTGGACCAGTTGGACCACGCGTCCGCCGAGGAGATCGATCGACGGAATGAGCATGTTGATCGGCCTCAGTCCTTCGTTGCCGCCGGGACGACCCGGACGGGAATGCCGCGTTCCGCGAGCCAGGCCTTGAGGCCGGCGACGGCGTGCGTGCCGTAGTGGAAGATCGATGCCGCCAGGGCCGCATCGGCCCGGCCGCGCGTGAACACGTCCTCGAAGTGGGCGAATGCGCCGGCGCCGCCCGATGCGATCACGGGGATCGGGACCGCACCCGAGACGGCCGCCGTCAGCTCGCAGTCGAATCCGGCGCGCGTCCCGTCGCGGTCCATCGACGTCAGCAGGATTTCCCCGGCGCCGCGGTCGCACACCTCGCGGGCCCACTCGGCCGCGTTGCGGGTGGAGGCGGATGACCCGCTGCGAGTGTAGACGCGGAACTCGCTGCCTTCGCGCTTCGCGTCGATCGCGACCACGACGGCCTGGCTGCCGTAGCGCCTGGCGAGTGCCGTGATGAGGGGCGGGTCGGCCATCGCCGCCGAGTTGAGGCTGACCTTGTCCGCCCCGGCGTCGATGACCGCCGCGGCATCGGCCTCGGTCCGGATGCCGCCGCCAACGGCCAGCGGGATGAACAACTCCGCCGCCACCGCGCGCACGGTGTCCACCAGCGCGCGCCGGCTTTCGAGCGTGGCGGTGATGTCGAGGACCACCAGTTCGTCGATCCCTTCCGCGTTGTAGCGGCGCGCGAGCTCGGCCGGGTCTCCAGCCCGGGTGAGCGATTCGAACTGGACGCCCTTCACGACCGCGCCGTCGCGGACATCGAGGCACGCGATGATCCGTCTGGACAGCATCGTTACGCTCCCGCCGCGATGCGAAGGAAGTTCGCGAGGAGGGCCAGGCCGACATCACCGGACTTCTCCGGGTGGAACTGGACGCCGCACACCCGGCCGCGCGCGACGGCGCTCGCGAAGACGGCCCCGTGGGTGGTCGAGGCAATCGTGTCCGGCCCGACGGGAACGGCGAAGGAGTGCGTGAAGTACGCCTGCGCGCCGGTCGGCACCCCCGCCAGCAGCGTGGACGGCCCGAGCGGCACGACCGCGTTCCAGCCGACGTGGGGGATCTTCGTGTCGAAGCGCAGGCCACCCTCCGAGCGTCGCCCCGAATCCCCGGCCCTGGGGTCGCCGAAGCCACGAGAAGGTTCCGCGTCTGCTGAGATCCGGTCGAGACGGACGCTGTGCCCGGCCAGCAACCCGAGCCCGGGGACCTCCGGCGCCTCGCAGCTGCCATCGAACAGCCACTGCATACCCAGGCAGATGCCGAGCAGCGCGTGTCCCGACTCGACCGACGCCCGCACGGCCGCGCGCCACGACCAATCGAGCGCCGCCGTGGCGCCGAAGTGGCCGACCCCCGGAATCACCACGGCATCGGCCGCGCGCAACTCCGACGGGGTGGCCGGCACGAACACGTCGGCGTCGACCGCGCGCAGGGCCTTCCGCACGGATGTCAGGTTGCCAGCCCCGTAGTCGACGAGCGCAACGCGCAGCGTCACAGGAGTCCCTTGGTGCTGGGCAGCACCCGCGCCAGCTGCCGGTCGCGGCTGCACGCGACGCGCAGCGCCCGCGCGAACGCCTTGAACACGGCTTCCACGCGGTGGTGGCTTGACCGGCCGTACAGCACCTTGAGGTGGACGCCGGCGCGCGCGCCAATCGCGAAGCCTTCGAAGAAGTCGTGGAGCAGCTCCGCCTGCAGATCCCCCACCAGCCGCGTCCGCACGCCGTGACTGATGACGGCGTGCGGGCGGCCCGAGAAATCGATGGCGGCCACGGCCAGCGTCTCGTCCATCGGCATCACGAAGTAACCGGCTCGGTTGATGCCGCGGCGCGAGCCGAGCGCTTGCGCCACCGCCTCGCCGAGCGCGACGCCGGCGTCCTCGACGGTGTGGTGCTGATCGACGTCCAGGTCGCCGCGGGCCTCGATCTCCAGATCGAAGGCGCCATGGCGGGCCGTGAGCTCCAGCATGTGGTCGAGGAAACGGATGCCGGTCGACACTCGATACCGGCCGCGCCCGTCAAGGTCGATGCGGATCCTGATGGACGTTTCGGTGGTACGCCGGTCGATCACGCCCTTCCGCATAGGTCCTCCAGGGTGCGCACGCAGGCATCGGCGTGCTCGACCAGACCCGCCGTAATCCGGATGCATCCGGCGCAGCCGGCGATCTTCGAGCGATCGCGCACGAACACGCCGCGTGCGGCCAGCGCCTCGACCAGCGCGGCCGCGCGAGGGCCCACCCGCACCAGGACGAAGTTCGCCTCGCTCTTCCAGGTACTCGAAGCCGAGGCGTTCGCATGCGGCGTAGATGCGGCGTCGGGACTCCGCCACCTGCGCGACGTACCACTTCACGTACCCGCCGTCGGCGATGGCGGCGTTCACGGCCGCCAGGGCGAAGACGTTCACGCTGAACGGCAGCGTCACGCTGCGGATCCAATCGATGAGAGCGCTCGCCGCGACGAGGTATCCGGCCCTCACCGCGGCCAGCCCGTACGCCTTCGCGAATGTCCGTCCCAGCGCGACGTTCGGGCACGACGCCAGCTTGCCCACGAAGCTGGTGCCCGCGAATTCGACGTACGCCTCGTCCAGAAACACGATGGCATGTGGCGGCAGGCGCGCGGCCACGGCCTTGACCTGCCCGGCCGTCACCAACGCGCCCGAGGGATTCCCCGGGCTTGCGACGAAGACGACCCGCGTGTTCGGCCCGATGGCCTCGAGCGTCTCGGCGAGCGGAAACGAGAGGTCGAGGCGCGGTCCGACCCGGATGACGCGCGCGCCGGCAACCGAGGCGCTCGCCGCAAACAGGGCGTAGGCGGGCTCCACCACGACGGCCTCCGCCCGGCTCCCGTCGTCGAAGCGCTGCAGCCACGCCAACGCCGTGGAGTAGATGCCCTCGTCGAGGCCGTTGGTCAGGAGGACCTGGTCCTCGCCCACACCCAGCCACCGCGCGCAGGCCCGGGTCGTCGCGCCGTAGTCCGGGTAGAACGAAGCCTGGATGGCGGTGACCGCGCGCATGGCGTCCAGCGCGCGCGGCGAGCAGCCGGCCGTGTTCTCGTTCAGGTGCAGCCGCAGCCCCGGCCCGCACTCGGGCGCCCGTTCGTACAGGTCGCTCATCGCAGACGCTCCCTGATGGAGTCCGCGTGCGCCGTGAGCCCCTCGGCTTCCGCCAGCGCGATGACGGCCGGTCCGATGCGGCGCAGCCCCGAGCGGGTTACGCGTTGGACGCTCGACACGCGCACGAAGTCCGCCGCCGACAGTCCGCCTCGGAAACGTGCCGCGCCCGAGGTCGGCAGGACGTGGTTCGAGCCGGTCGCGTAGTCACCCGCGGCCTGCACACTCCACGGGCCGACGAACGTCGTGCCCGCCCTCACGCGCGAGCTCACCTCCTCGTCGTCGCACACGAGGTGTTCCGGGGTCAGCCGGTCCGCAATCGCGATCGCCGCCGCGCGCGACCGCGCGACGATGATGGCGCCCCGTGAGGCGAGCGACGTCCGCGACGGCCCCTCCGCCGGTATTCGCTCTTCGAGCGCGCGCAGCACGCTGCGCGCGAGGGCGCGTCGGGTGGTGATGAAGATCGCGCTGGCCTCCGGGTCGTGCTCCGCCTGCGCGATCATGTCGGCCGCGATCCACGCCGGGGGCGCCTCGTTCGACACGATGACGATCTCGCTCGGCCCGGCGTAGAAATCGATGGCGCAGTCGCGCGCCACCAGCGCCTTGGCCTCGGCCACGTAGCGGTTGCCGGGCCCCGCGATTTTGTCGACCCGCGGTATGGCTGCCGTGCCGTACGCCAGGGCGGCGATCGCCTGGGCCCCGCCCACGCGGAACAGCCGGTCGACACCGGCCTCGACGGCGGCCGCCATGACGACCGGGGCCGGTCTCGGGCACACGGCAATCACCTCGGCAACTCCCGCCACCCTGGCCGGGATCGCCGTCATCAGCAGCGACGACGGCAGCGGGAAGCGGCCGGCCGGCACGTAGCAGCCGACCCGGCCGAGCGGCGTGACGCGTTGTTCGACGACCACGCCGGGCACGACGCGCGTCGTTGAGGGTCTCGGCAGCTGCGCCCGCGCCACCTTGCGGATGTTGTTCGCGGCCTCGCGCAGCGCCCGCCTCACGTCGGACGACACGGAGCGTGCCCCCGCGTCGATCTCATCCCGCTCGACTTCGAGGCCGGCCGCCAGGCCGTCCAGCCGCCTCGCGTACGCCAGGACCGCGCGGTCGCCCCGGCGGCGGACGTCCGCGACGATCCGCGCCACCCGGGTGGCCACCGCGCCGTCACGAGCGGCGGGACCTGCCATCAGGGCGTCGATGGCCCGCGTGTCCGCCCCTTCGACGATTCTCACTGCCGGCATCGCGTCCTCACTCGACGATCTTGTTCAACGGGTACTCGACGATGCCCTCGGCCCGGGCGGCCTTCAGGCGCGGGATGAGATCGCGCACGGTCGGCTCTTCGACGATGGTGTTCAGGGCCACCCAGTCCGCGTCGGCCAGCGGCGAGATCGTCGGCCGGCGCAGGGCCGGCAGCAGGGCCAGCACGTTGGGCAGGTCGGCCTGGCGCGCGTTGAGCATCAGCCCGACACGGCCCTGGGCCGCAATGGCCGCGCGCAGCAGCATGCCGATGTTCTCGAGCTTGGTCCGCTTCCAGGTGTCTTGCCACGCCGGCTGGTTGGCCACGAACTGCGTGGCCGATTCCATCACCGTGTCGATGACGCTCAGCCGGTTGGCGCGCAGCGTCGAGCCGGTTTCGGTGGCCTCGACAATCGCGTCGGCCAGCACCGGCGGCTTCACCTCGGTGGCGCCCCACGAGAACTCGACGTTGACGCGCACGCCGAGCCGGCGGAAGTAGTCCTCGGTCACGCGCACCAGCTCGGTGGCGACGGTGGCGCCCTCGAGGTCGGCGGGCGTCTTGAACCGAGACTCGTCAGGGACGGCCAGCACCCACTTCACCTTGCCGAAGCTCTGCTTGGCGTAGACCAGCTCGGACACGGTGTGCAGCGGGCTCGGCGAGCCGCCCGCCAGCGACTGCTCGAGCACCCAGTCGCGGCCCGTCAGGCCCGCGTCGAGGACGCCGTCGCCGACGTAGCGTGCCATCTCCTGCGCCCGGATGAGCATGCACTCGACTTCCGGGTCGTCGATGGCCGGGAAGTACGACCGGGTGTTCACGTAGATGTTGAACCCCGCACGCGCGAACAACTGGACGGTCGCGTCCTGCAGCGACCCCTTCGGGATACCCAGCTTGAGTGTCATGACGCGGTCACCTCCGCCGCTCCTTCCGTCCCCAGTTCGACACGTCGACTGAAGCAGGTCCGCTCCCCCGTATGGCAGACGTTGCCGTCGCCCAGGCGCCGGACCAGGAGCACCACGGTGTCGCCGTCGCAGTCGACCAGCACCTGCTCGACGGCCAGGCGGTTGCCGGAGGTTTCGCCCTTGGTCCAGAGGGTGTTGCGGGTCCGGCTGAAGAAGGTGGCGTGCCCGGTGCGCCGGGTGATCTCGAAGGCGACCTCGTTCATGAAGCCCACCATCAGCACTTCACGTGATGTCGAGTCCTGCACGACTGCCGGGATGAGCCCGTTCAGTTTCGAGTAGTTCAATGTCACAGCGCGTCTCTCCCTGAAAAGCAAAACGGCCCCGCCGGCATGGCTGCCAGCGAGGCCGTTCGAGTTCGGAACCTTGTTGTCTGTCCTCGCTCAAGCGCGCAGCGCCGCCAGCCCGCACCTGGTGCGGTGATGGTGGCGATGGTGGAGCCGCGCGGCGAGGAGGACCGTAACCATGATCGACTGTCGTCTGAGATTAGCCGGCCTGTCCGGTTCTGTCAACCAGGCCGGGGCATCGTGCTCGACCGCCGACCTGGGAGATCGCCCTCGCGATGCCGAAGGCCGCTGCCGCCGCCAGCCCGCCGATGACCACACCAGGTAGGCGCAAGCGGGATGAAGCCGCCGACGATGTTACGCCACCGCAATCGTCAGTGCGCTCGTGAGTGCACGCTTGGGGTCGGGCGTCTCGAGACCCAGCTCGAACCGCATCATGAAGTGGACCCAGGCGTCTGGCCTCGTGGTCAGCGCCTGCACGAGAGGCGCGCTTTCCTCCGCCCGGGTTCCACCGGTGCCAGCCGGCGCCGCCCGTCATAGCGCGAACGGAATGCCGGACTTCTCTTCGGGAGTAGCCCTCTTGGAGTCCGACATCCTGTACCTCTTAGGTAGAGGTACATCATGAACAGGAATCCCGGGATGCTCCTTCTCCTCGCCCTGGCTCTCTCGGTGCAGAGCGACTGGCCGCAGTTCCGTGGACCGAATGCCTCCGGCGTCTCCGAAGCCACCAACCTCCCGGTCTCGTTCGGCCCCGGCGAGAACGTCCTCTGGAAGACGCCAGTCCCGATGGGGAATTCGTCGCCGGTCGTGGCTGGTGACACGGTCTACCTGACCGGCTTCGAAAAGGAGCGCGTCCTGACTGTGGCCGTCGACAGGCGCACCGGGCGAGTCGTCTGGCAGAAGGACGCGCCCCGTCCGCGAACGCAGGTCATCGAGCGGCCATCGAATGGTCCGGCCTCGGCGAGCCCCGTCAGTGACGGGCAGAACGTGTACGTGTTCTTCCAGGATTTCGGCCTTCTTGCGTACGGGCCCGGCGGGAAGGAACTGTGGCGCATGCCCCTCGGGCCATTCAGGAACCCGTTCGGCCACGGCGCATCCCCGATCCTCGCCGGGAACACGCTGCTGATGAACATCGATCAGGACACCGGCTCCTACCTGCTCGCGGTGGAGAAGAACAGCGGCCGGGTCTTGTGGCGAGTGGAGCGCCCGTTCGCCCAACGCGGATATGCGACACCCGTGCTCTACCGCGATCCGGGCGGGGCGTTGCAGGTCCTGGTGGCCGGCTCGTACAGGCTCTCCGGCTACGACGTCGGGACGGGCAAGGAGATCTGGTGGATCCGGCGTCTGCCCTGGCAGATCAAGCCGACGCCGGTGGTCTCCGGTCAGGAGCTCTACTTCGTCACGTATTCGGGCGAATCCGATCCGGGTGCCCAGGAGAAGGTGCCGTCGTTCGACGAGGCGCTCGCTACGCTGGACCTGAACAAGGACGGGAAGCTCTCCAAGGACGAAATCACCGACCCGAACGCGAAGAACCGCTTCGACGAGTATCTGGATCTGGACCGCACCGGATACCTCGAGGAGCGAGACTGGAGACAGTTTCAGGAGCGCCGTCTGGGAGAGAACGGGCTGCGGGCGTACCGTCTGGGCGGCACGGGCGATCTGACCGAGACCGGCCTCCTGTGGAAGAACGCCCGCTCATTGCCCAACGTTCCCTCCCCGCTGGCGTACCGCGGCGTGCTGTACACGCTGAAGGAGGGCGGCATCCTGACCTCGTATGACATGCGCACAGGCGAGGTGTCCAAGCAGGCCCGGCTCCAGGGCGCGCTCGGCGACTACTACGGGTCGCCGGTCGCGGCAGACGGGAAGTTGTACGTCGTGAGCGAAGAGGGAAAGGCCACCGTCATCCAGGCGGGAGCGCAGTGGCAGGCGCTGAGGGTCAACGACCTGGGGGACGGATGTCGAGCGACCGTGGCCATCGGCGACGGGAGGCTCTACATTCGCACCTATGCGACGCTCTACTGTTTTGCGAAGAAGGACTGAGGGTGCGCCGGCTACCTGGCCAGCAGGGCGCGACCGTCCTTCAACAGGATCCGCGTGCCATCCCAACCGGCGAATTGCCCCCGATCCTTCAGATCGACGGGCGCGCCGCCCGAGGGCTCCAGTGTGAAACGGCCCTTGTACCAGAGCGAGCCGTCCGGATGGTAGACAGCCCCGCTGTACTGCGGGAGCGAGGGACCCTCCGCGCGCTGCAGCTCCACGAAGACGCCGCCGTCGGGACCTCCGAGCCAGAAGGCCTCGGCCGGCAGCCCGGCTGGCCTGGGCGGCCCGCTCGTCGATTCCACGCACCCCGAGGCGAGGAGGCCAGCCACAACCATCACGGCCGCCAGTAGAAGATGCACTCGATGCCGCATAACCAGGCTTCACCTAGCTCAGTTTGATGTTCTCGATGACCACGTGCCCCAACCGCGCGTAGTCGAGGTCGTTTTCCTGCATCCGAACCTGGACGATGTACCCGGCCGGCTGCGGCGCGATCACCTGCGGCATGCCGGCCCCGCCTGCCTCCGCCACTTCCTTCATGAAGTGCAGACAGCTGTTCGACAGGAGCTCGTAGGGCGTCCGATGCGGGTCCGAGTTCGACTTCATGCGATGACTGGCGCACGCCAGCATCTTGATGAAGGCCCCCGGGTCCAGTTCGATGTAGGCTCCGCTGATCTTGCCGCCCTGGCCGGACTTCAGTGAAACCTCGCTCAGCACCCGGTCCAGCGACTTCTGCGTGACCCGCCCGTTGCTCGCCATCTTGACGTCGGATATCGCCTGTTGTCGCACGAGCCCCTTGGCGGCGGGATCGTAGCGCCCGTACTCGAAGTACTTCGTGAGGCCGGAGCTGCCCTGGAAGAAGAGGATGCCGGCGTGTCCAAGATACGGGAGCTTCTGCTTGGTGGCCGGAATCGTGATCCGGTCGGGCAGCACATCCGCCCAGGGCAGGAGGTCGGGAACGTCTACGGTGACGGCGGGCGTCGGAACCGAGATCAGGAAGTCCGGGAACACGATAGGAATCGCAACATCGCTGTTTGCCACCGTGTCTCTCCCCACGTTGAAGGAAGTACAAACTTACGAAGGGCCGTCTGATGCGCGTTCCGCGACCACCGCCTGCCTGGTGTGTCTCGCGCTTCGAGAGGGCCTCACACGGCCTGGTCGTCGCCGACGGAGTCTCTGGCGCGAGACGTCGAAGGCGCCCGTCGAGCGCGTCCCGGCCCCCGACCCCCAGGTCGTCAGCGTCTCGACAGGAACAACACGTTGTCCGCAGGATCCCGATCACAGAGGCTACGCCCGGCGCGGCTCTGCGTCAAGGCGATGCGGCAGGGACGTCGGCTGGCGAGACGGCGGGCCGCGTCACGGCGCGGCCTGCTGCGCCGATATCGGGGGTGCATCTCTCGAACGTTCGAAGAGACGCGGCACCCGGCCCGGTTCCCATCGGGTAACATGATGGCAGGCGGCAACAGGAACCGGCTCACATGCACCACATCGCAGGAACGCACACCGCGCGCTGAACGCCGATGCCACTGGTTCTGCAGGGCGGTGAGCGCCTCGGACCTTACGAGGTTACCGCGCGCATTGCGGCGGGCGGAATGGGCGAAGTCTGGCGAGCGCGCGACACGCGGCTCGGCCGCGACGTGGCCATCAAGGTGCTGCCGGGCGGGCTGGCGTACGACGACGACCGGCTGCGGCGCTTCGAGCAGGAGGCGCGGGCGGCGGGTCGGCTCAACCATCCCAACATCCTGACTCTCTTCGACGTCGGCAGCCATCAGGGAGCTCCGTACATCGTGCTGGAGTTGCTCGAAGGCGAGTCGCTGAGAGAACGCCTCGCGGGCGGCCGGCTCTCTCTCGAGGAGGCTTTGGATTACGCCACGCAAGTGGCCCGCGGCCTTGTGGCCGCTCACGACAAGGGGATCGTCCACCGGGACCTCAAGCCCGGCAACCTGTTCGTCACGACGGACGGTCTCGTCAAGATCCTCGACTTCGGCATCGCGAAACTCGCGGACCCGTCACCACAGCTCCCGGAGACCGATGAGGCGCCGACGCTCGATCGCGCGACATTCGCCGGCGTGATTCTGGGGACGGTCGGCTACATGTCGCCGGAGCAGGCGCTTGGCCAGCCGGTGGACATGCGCGCGGACATCTTCTGCTTCGGCACGGTTCTCTTCGAGATGCTGACCGGGCGACGCGCATTCTCGGGCACAACGCCGCTGGAAACGTTATCCGCGATCGTGAAGGACGAGTCGCCCGACCTCTCGGCACCTGGTTCGAACGTACCGCCGGCCCTCGCGCGGATCGTCGAGCGCTGCCTCGCCAAGCGGCTCGAAGAGCGCTACCAGTCGGCGCGCGAGCTCGTCTCCGACCTGCAGGCGCTGCATGCCGTGTCGCCGGGCGGCCTGCCAGGGGCCGCGGCGGCGCCGCAGAGTCCGCCGACGCGCGTCATGCTGGTCGTCCTTCCGTTCGAGAACCTGAGCCGCGACCCGGAGCAGGAGTATTTCAGCGACGGCCTGATGGAGGAGACGATCGCGGACCTGGGCAGCCTCGGCTCGGACCGTCTTGGGGTCATCGCCCGGACGTCGGCGATGAAATACAAGGGCAGCCGGATGAGCATCGCCGAGATCGGCCGCGAGCTGGGCGTCGACTTCGCGGTCGAGGGCAGCGTTCGGCGGCATGCCGACCGTGTCCGCATCAGCGTCCAGTTGATCCGCACTAGTGACCAGACGCAGGTCTGGGGCCAGCAGTACGACCGCGAGCTGAAGGATGTCCTCGTCGTGCAGGACGAGCTGGGCCGCTCCATCGCCGAGCAGGTGGAAGTGAAGATCGCACCGGGCGACGGCGCCGAGCGTCGGAGCATCCCGGCCCTGAACCAGGCCGCCTACGAGGCCTACCTTCACGGCAGATTCCACCTCTGGCGGGTGACCCGCGCCAGCCTCGACCGCGCCATTGAGTACTTCCGCACGGCCATCGACATCGATCCGCGCATGGCCATTGCGTTTGCCGGGCTTGCGCAGGCTCATGTGATTCTCCCGGTGGCAGCCGACGCGGCGCCGCAGCAGGCTTTCCCTGCGGCGGAACGGGCAGCCATGCAGGCACTCGCGCTGGACCCGCACTCCGCCGAGGCGCACGCCGCCGTTGGCAGCCTGCGCTTCTGGAGTGATTGGGACTGGCGGGCCTCGGAGGAACACTGCCGGCGGGCGATCGCGCGGAACCCCAGCTACTCGAGAGCGCACCAGGTGCTCGGCCGCATGCTGACGAACACGGGGCGCTTCGACGAGGCGATTGCCGAGATCGACATTGCCCGACGGCTCGATCCGTTTGCGACGCTCATCAACACCCTGGCCGCCGACTTTCACTTCCAGGCCCGGCGGTACGACGAGGTCCCTGCCCTCATTCGACGGGCCCTGGAACTCGACCCGAACTTCTGGGTGACTCACGTCGTGGCGGCCCGGCTGTTCCTGCATCAAGGTCGCCATGACGAGGCGCTCGCCGAGGCACAGAACGCACACGGGCTCTCGGGCGGGCACAGCGAACCGCTGTCTTTAATGGGCTGTGCCTACGGACTCCTGGGCCGCAGGCGCGAGGCCGAGGAGATCCTGTCGGCGTTGCAGCGGCTCGGCGCCGAACGATATATCCCGGCGACCAGCACGGCCGTCGTCTACCTGGGCTTGAGCGAGACCGACCAGGTATTCAGCTGGCTCGAACGGGCGCACCGTGAACGCGACGTACATCTGCTCGAGTTGGGCGTCGAACCCAAGTGGGACGCCCTTCGCCGCGAGCCGCGCTTCGAAGGTCTGATTCGGCGCATCGGCTTCCCAATACCCTGAACATCAACCACCGGCCGCACCGCGGCCATCCGGTGCTACAATCCCCCTGTTCGCGTCGCTCCACGCCAGTCGCCCGGAGGTTCCCATGAGTCCTGCTGCGGGAACGCCCCTCGGGCCGCCCACCATTCACGCTGCAGTCGGCGCCGGGGGAATGCTCCCATGAACAACCATGCGAGAGTGGCCGATCTGACGATGCTGACCCTCTCAGTCGTCCTCGGGGTTGGCTCCGTCGTCATGTTCGTGATGCTGGGCTCGATCCCTTACCTGCCGATGCGGTGGCCGGATTCGTTGGTGCTGCCATGGGACGCCCTGCTCTCGCTCGCGTTCTTCGTCCAGCACAGCGGCATGGTCCGCCGGTCGGCCCGCGCCCGCCTGGCTGCTGTCATCCCGGACCGCTACCAGGGTGCCGCCTACGCGATCGCGTCCGGAGTCGTTCTCGGGCTGGTCGTCGTCTTGTGGCAACCGTCAGAGACGCGGCTCCTCGTGGTGCAAGGGGTGACCCGCCGGGTCATGCAGACACTGGGCGCCCTTGCCGTCGCGACGTTCGTGTTGAGCGCCTTCACGCTGCGACGATCGTTCGACCCGCTCGGCCTCGGCCCCATCCGCTCCCACCTGCGGGGGCAGGCGTATCGCCCAGGGGAGTTCGTGGTCCGTGGCCCCTACCTCTGGGTGCGCCACCCGCTGTATTCGTGCATCCTGGTCATGTTGTGGACGAACCCCGACGTGACCGCAGACCGGCTGCTGCTGAGCGTCATGTGGACGATCTGGATCTGGGTCGGCGCGGTGCTGGAGGAGCGGGATCTGGTCGCGGAATTCGGCGATGTCTACCGCGCGTATCAGCGGCAGGTGCCGATGCTCATCCCCTGGCGCGGGCGCGTGACGCGGCCCCATCCCGCGCCGCGACGATCGGACATGTGATCGCGAACCCCCCGAGTGAGAGGCGGCCGGTCAGGTGTCGAGGTGGCCGTCCGCAAGCGCCTGCGCGGCGCGGGTATACTGGAAGGCGGGCCACCGACGTGGGCCCATGGAGGTTTCCATGCGTCGCGCAAGCATCACCATCGCGTGCCTTGCCTTCGTCGTCGGGCTGGCCGCCCCAGCCCACGCCGACCTCGACGAGTTCCTGAGAGGCCTCAATGTCCAGGCCAAGGCCGACATGCGCGGCTTCACGCTGAAGGTCGCCGCGCAGTTCGGCATCGGCGAGGCTCAGGTGCAGGCGGTCATCCGGTCTACGGCAACCCCCGCTGACGCTTTCATGTGCTTCCAGCTCGGCCAGATGGCCCACAAACAGCCCGACGTGGTGCTCGAGGCCATGAAGGCCGGCAAGGGCAAGGGTTGGGGTGCCATCGCGCAGAGGCTGGGGATCGCACCGGGCTCGGCGGAGTTCAAGGCCCTCAAGGAGGGCGACCTCGTCCTGACGGGTGAACCCGGCGCGAAGCCCGGCAAGGCGAAGGGCAAGGGGCCAAAGAAGTAGCCGGCCATCACGGACGTTGCAGCCATCCGCGTTCGCCCGTTCGCCGCCGCGGTTGTGTCCGGCATCCCGAGCACACTGCCGGCGATCGGTGCGTGCAGTCCTCCACGTCAGCCCTCCTCGCGGTACAGCGCGGCTACGCTCTCCTCGCCCCGCAACCCGTCCCGGACGAGCCGAATCTTCTCTTCGGCGGAGAACCGCCGGCGCGTCTTCCGCCGGATGCCCTGGACCACCTGCTCCGGGGTGTGCTCCGTGGTTCCTTCGTTGCCCATCGGGACCCTCCTCCCGTGGCTCGGAAGTGTCTCCTGTTTGTCAGCCCCAAGTGGCCTTGGTTTCTTCGGAGCCTTCATGGCCCCTTCTCCACCAACGTCGGGCGAAGCCCGGAATTGTCGTGGACGACCTTTGCCACGTCATGGCCAACGGCCTCACACGCGGCAGCGCTCCCGGTCCGGAGTTCGGTCAGCGCCTCGCGGTCGAGGTTCGACCGTGGCTCAGGAATCCGCGCGTTCGAACCCCGGTCCCCTCTGGTACACGGCCCCTGTGAGATGCAGCTCGCCGTCATTGTGTCGAGTTGCCTGTAAACGGCGCGTCTTTGGGCACGGCTTGCGGCGTCTTGCCGGTGACGGCCGAGCCACGCTGCGATCCGGAGCAGCTGCTTCGCAGTGCGGGTGGCCCGGCGCTATGATGGGGACGTGCAGACGGAATCCACGGCGGTGTTTCGACCGGTTCTCGAGGCCAACCGTGCGTTGAGCCGAGAAGACCTGCGCGGCGCCGACGTCATCCGTGAGCCGTTCACACTCACCGCATGCAGCGCCTCGACGTGTTGCGCCACCTCGAGGTTCGCGGCTGCCAGCCCTTTGGCGAGGCGGTCAGCCACACCGTTCTGACGAGATCGGGGAGATGACAACCGCCGGGCAGTTGGCCGGAAGGAGCCTTTCTTGTATCGCGCATTCCTGATGTTCTGTCTGTGTGCCGCGGTTGCGACGCCGGCTCAGGCCCCGCGCACATCCGCCGGCAAGGAGTACGACGACGGCCGCGGGAACATGGTCTTCTTCCCTCTTGGCGATCGTTCCTTCGCCGACGAGGTCGTGTCGTTCACGAACGGCGTTCCGGCCGCGTCGAACGAGAAGGACCGGGATCCCAGGCAGATGACTGGTCCTCCCGACTACGAGGAACGGGCCGACAAGGGTTACCTGACGCTCGGTTGCGGCGGTACGGTCGTCCTGCGCTTCACGGACAACGCTCTGGTTGATGTGCCCGGCCCGGAGCTGCACGTATTCGAGATCGGCCCCGACGTGGAACCGACCGCCTTGGCCATTTCCGAGGATGGCAGGACCTGGATCGAGGTCGGTCGCATCGCTGGCGGCAAGACGGCCGTGGATATCAACGAGTTCGTGAAGCCCGGCCAGATATTCCACTTTGTGCGCCTGACCGATCTCAAGATGGCATGCGAGGGCGACTGGCCCGGCGCAGACCTTGACGCCGTGGGCGCCATCGGGTCCGCCCTGCGGTTCTCCCTCGACAGCGGTGTGCTCTTCGACACGAACCAGTTCGCGCTGAAACCGGAGGCGCGGAAGGAGCTCGACCGTGTTGTCGAGCAGATCAGGAAATGGCCGGGGGCGACGATCGGCATCGAGGGACATACGGACTCGGTCGGCAAAGACGACGCGAACATGATCCTCTCGCGCAACCGGGCCGAGTCGGTCCGGGCATATTTCACGTCGGTAGGGCTGAAAGGCTACGCCATGGAGGTGGCCGGCTACGGCGCCTCGCGCCCCGTGGCCCCGAACGACACCGACAAGGGACGGATGGCGAACCGGCGAGTGGAGATTGTCGTCGTACCGGCGAAGTAGTCGGACGCCGGCGCGCAAACCGGCGGAACGGGTTGCAGCCGCGTTCTGATCTTGATGTTCGGCGGCTCCGCTCGCCGCGAACCCCGCTGCTAGTCAAGGTTGGGTACCGACGTCCATGCGCGGGCAGTGCCGTGGTGGCTCCGACGGTGCAGCAGCCTCGCTGCAGACGAGGCGGACTGCGACCGCCGGCCCGTTCGCAAGGCCGATCCACAACAGCAAGGTAACTTGTTGATTCAGTGAACTTCAGGAAAAGCGCGCCCGGCCCGCCTTCGTTCGCTGGGCGAACTTCGGCGCGCCTGGGGCCTGCTTGGAATGACGGGTAGCAATGCGCCCGGCCCCTCGACTCGCTGCGCTCGCTCGGGACCTTGGCTTGCTTGGGAGGACGGGTAGCAATGCGCCCGGCAGGACTCGAACCTGCGACCCCCGGCTTAGAAGGCCGGTGCTCTATCCGCCTGAGCTACGGGCGCCCAACGATTCGCCATTCTACCTCGGGTTGCGCAAGAGGACAGACCTGCCCTGCGGGAGGGGAGAGGCGATCAGGAGCGCGCCGGCTGACGACCTACATCCGACTGGCGGACAGGACGAACGCACCGTCGCGAGTGCGCGCCAGGAAGTGCGCACTCGTCAGTTCGGTGAGCAGTTCGTCGCAGGTCCGCCGGTCGAGACCCCAGAGCCGCTGCGCCTGCGCGCTGGTCAGCCGCAACCCTGGCATCTCCAGGGTACTCAGCACGAGCCCGCCTGACAACCGACTCGTCGACGATCGTCGTGGGAGCCATGGGGCATGCTCCTCAACGGGGGCAGCGAGCCCTCGAGAAGTACAATATACTCCCCGGACCGGGCCCGTGCAATCGACTCGTCCGGGGCCTGAGCGCTGAACTCAGAGCCCTGAGCCGGGAGCCGAAGGCCGAGAGCCGAAAGCCCAACCGTGTCCACCTTCGACCTCGCCATTGCCGTCGGCCTGTCGGATGACGAGGCTGCCGACCGTCTCCGCCGGGACGGCTACAACGAGTTGCCCTCATCCAAGCCGCGCAGCCTCCTCGCGCTCGCCTTCGAGGTGGTCCGCGAGCCGATGTTCCTGCTGCTCGTGGCGAGCGGCTCCCTCTACCTGGTCCTGGGCGACCTGACCGAAGGCCTCCTCCTCCTCGCCTTCGTGTTCGTGGTGATGGGCATCACGCTCTACCAGCAGCGCAAGACCGAGCGGGCGCTCGAGGCGCTGCGCGACCTGTCCAGCCCGCGCGCGCTCGTGATTCGGAACGGCGGACGGAAACGAATCCCCGGGCGCGAGGTCGTCCGCGGCGACCTCGTCATGCTGGCCGAGGGCGACCGCGTGCCCGCCGACGCGGTGCTCCTCGACTCGACCGGCCTCACCGTGGACGAATCGCTGCTGACCGGCGAGTCGGTCCCCGTCCGGAAGCGGGCCACGTCCGTGCTGGCCGACGAGCTGCGCGAATGGGCCAAAGAAGGGCACGGCCCCGAAGGGGCGGACGCGGGCGTCTTCTCCGGCACCCTCGTGGTTCAGGGGCAGGGCGTCGCCTGCGTGCGCGCGACCGGCGCCGCCACCGAGCTCGGCAAGATCGGGCGGGCCCTGCAGACGCTCGAGCAGGAGGACACCGCGATCCAGCGCGAAACCGCGCGTCTGGTGCGCGGCCTGGCCGTGTTCGGGGCCACGCTCTGCGCGCTGGTCGTGGTGGTCTACGGACTGACGCGCGGCGACTGGCTGCACGGCCTCCTGGCCGGGCTCACGCTGGCCATGGCCACGCTGCCCGAAGAGTTCCCCGTGGTGCTGACGATCTTCCTCGCGCTCGGCGCGTGGCGGCTCTCGCAGCGGCACGTGCTCACGCGCCGGGTTCCCGCCATCGAGACGCTGGGGGCCGCGACGGTGCTCTGCGTGGACAAGACCGGGACGCTCACACTCAATCAGATGACCGTGCGGCGCATCCAGGCGTCAGCCCAGGCCCACGACGTCCGCGCCGACCATCAGGACCTGCCCGAGCCGTTCCACGAGACGGTGGAGTTTGCAATTCTCGCCAGCCACCGCGACCCGTTCGACCCGATGGAGAAGGCCTTCAGGCAACTGGGCGAGCGCTACCTGGCGCAGTCCGAACACCTGCACGACGACTGGACGCTCGTCCGCGAGTACCCGCTCTCGGACCAGCTGATGGCGATGTCGCAGGTCTGGAAGTCGCGCGAGACCGAGGACTACGTCATCGCCGCGAAAGGCGCGCCCGAAGCGATCGCCGACCTCTGCCATCTGGACGACGCGCAGGTCCGGGCGCTGTCGGACGACGTGGCGGCGATGGCCGGCGACGGTCTGCGCGTTCTCGGCGTCGCGCGCGCCACGTTCCGTCTCGAGGCGCTGCCAGGCGAACAGCACGACTTCACGTTCGAGCTGCTCGGCCTGGTCGGCCTCGAGGACCCCGTGCGGCCCACGGCCGTCGAGGCGGTGCGCGAGTGCGACGCGGCCGGCATCCGCGTCGTGATGATCACGGGCGACTATCCCGGCACCGCCCTCAACATCGGACGCCAGGTCGGCCTCAGGGCCGACTCGGTGGTGACCGGCGCCGACCTCGACGCGATGACCGACGCCGAGCTGCGCGCGTGCGTGAAGGTGGCGAGCATCTTCGCCCGCGTCGTGCCAGAGCAGAAGCTCCGGCTGGTCGAGGCCCTCAAGGCGAACGGCGAGGTGGTGGCGATGACCGGCGACGGCGTGAACGACGCGCCGGCGCTGAAGGCGGCGCACATCGGCATCGCGATGGGTGGACGCGGCACCGACGTGGCGCGCGAGGCGGCGTCGCTCGTCCTGCTGGACGACGACTTCACGTCGATCGTGCAGGCCGTCAGGCTCGGCCGGAGGATCTTCGACAACCTCAAGAAGGCGATGGCCTACATCTTCGCCATCCACGTGCCGATCGCGGGCATGTCGCTGCTGCCCGTCCTGTTCCGCTGGCCGCTCGCCCTCCTGCCGGTGCACATCGTGTTCCTCGAGCTGATCATCGACCCGGCGTGCTCGGTGGTGTTCGAGGCCGAGAGCGAGGAGGCGGACGTGATGCAGCGCCCGCCGCGCGATTCCCGCGAGCGGCTCTTCGGCGCGCGGACGCTGGGCCTGAGCCTCACGCAGGGCGTCGCGGTGCTGGCCATGGTGGCGTTCGTCTTCGGAGCCGCGCTGGCGCGCGGGGCCGGCGAGGACGAGGCCCGGGCGCTCGCGTTTACGACGCTGATCGTCGCCAATATCGCCCTGATCCTGGCAAACCGGTCGTGGTCGCAGACGATCCTCGCGAGAGTCGGGACGCCGAACCGGGCGCTCTGGTGGGTGGCCGGCGGCGCCGCGGCGTTCCTGGCCGCGGCGTTGTACGTCCCGGTCCTCAGGCGGGTCTTCCACTTCTCGCAGCTGAGCGCGCTCGAAGTGCTGGCCTGCCTCGTCGTGGGCCTGGTGAGTATCCTGTGGTTCGAGCTGCTGAAGGTCGTCAACCGGAGACGGGTTCGCGCGCGGGGCCGGGGCGGCGCGGGCCGGCCTGCTAGAACAGCTTGAGGAACCGGACGATGATCAGCACGAACAGCGCCACGACGTAGAACTGCAGCACGATCAGCAGCGCCCTGGTCGTCTTCGACAGCTTCACCCGCGGCATTGCACCCCCAGGATCGCGGGGCTGAAGCCCCGCGCCACACCAGGCAGAGGCCGGTCAGGCGGAGGGCGGCTCCGCCTACCCGCCTTCCCGCCTATGTATTCAGCTCCGGCCCCTTCATGATGTCGTTGTAGCGGATGACGCCGAACAGGCGGTCCTGGTCGTCCACCACCGGGATCATGCCGAAGCCATACTTCTCGAACATCTTCTCGAGGTCGTCCCTGAGGTCGGTCTCCTGCGCCGCGACCACCGGCGACGCCATGATCTCCGACAGCGGCGTGTCGTCGGACGCCAGCACGAGGTCGCGAAGATCCACGACGCCCTGGAGCACGGGTGCTTCGTCGGCGACGACGTAGAGATACGAGAGGCTCCGCGGTTCGTAATGAGAGCCGCGGATCTCGTTGAGGACGTCGGCGACCCGCGCCGTGCCGGGCTTGGCCACGAAGCTGGCGGACACCATGTCCCGCGCCGTGGCCTCGCGTTCGGTCAGCAGGTTCTGCACCGCCTTCGCCCGGACCGGGCCCAGCCAGCTGCTCACCTCGCGCAGCTTCTCCTGCGGCAGGGAGGCGAAGAGGTTGGCGAGCTGCAGGACGGTCATCCGGTTGAAGATCGCGCGTCCCTGATCGGACGTGAGGTCCTCGATGATCTGGCGCTGGGCGCGCGGCTCGGCCTCGCTCAGCGTCTCGGCCGCCTTCTCGGGATCGAGGGCGGAGAAGAGCGCCTGCTGCTCGGTGCCCGACAGCTCTTCGAGGGCGTCGGCGAGGTCCTCTCCCGGCAGGTCCTGCAGCTGGCTGCGCGTGACCGAGAGCTTCAACCGATCGGTCGGAATCGCGTCCTCGAGCGACAGCGGCTGGACGTACTTCCACGAGACCAGCCGGTCGCTGGCCTTCGTCACCCGCCCGAGTCCCCACCGGCGCAGGAAGCCGTTGAACGAGAGAATCGACGTCCACCAGCAGGAGCCGGCCGTGCGACTCGAGGAAGCGGATGTCGTTCACCACCTCGATGCGGCGGCCGTCGATGTCGAGGATCGTCCGGCCCATCAGGTGCCGGTCCACCATGATCCAGCCGGGCTGGTCCACGAACGGCTGGTAAGCCCCGCCCGGCGCCGGCTGCACGAACACCGCGTCGTCCTCGATCTTCAGCACCCTGTCCCACGGGACGAACTCGGTCGGCTTGCCCCAGCCGTGATCGAGGAAGATGCCGGCCGCTTCCGGGAACGGGTCCATCGGCGTGAAGACGAGGTCCGTGACCTTGCCGATGCGGTCGCTGATCGACCCGGTGACGACGGGCCGCTTGAGCAGCTGCGAGAAATGCAGGAAGTGCATGGCGGCGCCGCCCGGGTGCGCCGGCGCCGGGCCGGGCGACTCGTTGGGGCGGGGCGGGTTCTTGGGCAGGCTGACCATGGTCCCCTCCTATTCCAGAAGCTTCGGGAACAGGGTGGTGATGCCGAGCACGGAGGACATCAGGATGACGAGTACGACGATGCTGCCGTTCGCGAGGTTCTGCCAGCGCGTGTTGACGTGTTCGCCCATCTGCCCCTCGTCGTTCAGAAGGAGCATGAGGAAGACGAGGAGCGACGGCAGCAGCGTGACCGCCACCACCTGCACGAACATCGTGATGGTGACCAGCGGCGCGTCCGGGATGAGGACGACCGCGCCGGCCGTCAGCAGCATCAGCAGGTAGAGCAGGTAGAACCAGGGGGCGTCGCGCACGCTGTTGTTCAGCGAGTGCGCCCACCCGAACACCTCGCCGACGGCCCACGACGTGGACAGCGACACGCACAGGGCGCCGAGGAACCCGGCGTCGAACAGGCCGATCGCGAAGAGACGCCGCGCCCAGATCCCCTCGCCGTGGGGCAGGAGCGGGGCCAGCGCCTCGGCCGTCTGCCGCGCGTCCTCGATGACGATCGGCGGGCGATGGTAGAAGAACGCGGCGCCGGTCGCGATGATGATGAACACGGCGACGCCGCACGTCAGGATCGCCCCGGCCATCGTGTCCCACTTGCCGAACGCGATGTCCTTGACGTCCAGCCCCTTGTCCACCACCGCACTCTGCTGGAAGAAGATCTGCCACGGCGCGATCGTCGTCCCGATGTTGGCGAGGACGATGAACAGCAGTTCCGGCGAGAAGCCCATCTCGTGCGGCCGGAAGAACCCTTCGGCCACCTTGGTCCACGCCGGCGCGGTCGGTGTCTCCATCGCCCAGAACGCGGCGGGGATGTACACGAGGTTGAACAGGCAGAAGACGAGGGTGATCTTCTCGAACGTCCAGGTACTGGCCCGACAGCACGATGGCGAACAGCACGCCGGTGACGACGAGGACCGTCACCCAGGGCGGCACGCCGAAGAGGCTCATCGCCGCGGTCATCCCGATGTACTCGGTGATGAGCGTCAGCCAGTTCACGACGGCGAGATCGGCGATCGAGAACCAGCCCCAGAACGGGCCGAACCCCTCGAAGATGGCCTCGGCGTGCCCGCGCTTGCTGACCGCGCCGAGCCGCACGGTCATTTCCTGCACGTAGAACGCCATCGGCACGAGGAGCAGGAAGATCCAGAGCAGCGAGAAGCCGTACTTCGACCCCGTGACGGCGTACGTGGAGATGCCGCCGGCGTCGTTGTCGGCCACCATCACCATGATCCCGGGCCCGAGGACGGCGAAGAAGACGATCAGCCGCCGCCGGAACCGGTTCAGGTAGTGGATGAACTTGCTGATCCAGAACATCGGACGATCCTCCCGCTCACGTGCGTGCACCCTCGACGCGACGCGCGCGGAGCGGAGGATCGGCGCCCGGCCGGACCAGGGCGGTCGTGTGCTGGAAGATCGGGAGGATCATTCGGCACATTCCCTTCTGCCAGGTTGTGGCCCGGCTCGGAATGTGCCTGGAGGCGGGACCTAGGGTCGCAGTCTCAGGGCGCGTTCCGAGCGGTCGCCCGGCGCGGATCGGCGCGGGGCGCGGGCCGGGTCAATCGGACACTCACCGCAACTTGGGGGTTCCATGTCGCCTTTCACGGGCACGATCCACACGGGTTTCGAAGAGACAACCCGATCCCTCGCAGTCTAACGGACGGCTGCGATCATGACAACCAATTTTCGGCGGCTATCGGCTATCGGCCATCGGCTGGCGGCTCGCAACGTGCGGCCGGTGAGAGGTGCGGCGCGGGACTGCCTTCGACTTCGCTCAGGCCGAGTCAGCCCCGCGACCCGATGACTGCTTCCACCCGTCCCACCTCCGCCTCCGTAGTGTGCTGCGAGGCGAGGCCGTAGAAAGTGATGCGGTCGACGAGGATGCCGAGGCCGAGCAGGGCGACGGCGCCCGCCGGAAGCCCCGCCAGCAGGCAGCACGCCGGGAGGACGTCCACAAGGGCGAACCGCGCGACGAGGATCGGCCGTCGGCGCGCAAAGACCGATGCGTAGCGCGGGGCAAGCGGGACCCTGGGCCGCGCGACGGACAGCCACCGCGACGCGAGCAACGCCGTGTCCGCAGCAACAGCCACCGCCGCCGCAGCACCAATCGCGTCAGTCACCTGTCCCCGCGATGCGGCCAGTGTCACCGCCGAGAACCCAAGACCGGTGGTGAGCGGCACCCAGACGACGGCGCCGCGCCATGTCCGCTGGCCCGGCAGGCTGTAGACCAACCCGAGCGTGACGAGGAGCGCAATTGCGGAGGCTGCCGTGGCGAGGTCGAGGGCAGGGGAGAGGCTCGGCAGCACGGCGGTGGCGATTCCGAGAAGGAGCGCGAGGCCGACGGCCGCCACTTCCGCGCTCAGCCGGCTCTGCCCCAGGCCGCGCGAGGCCAGCGGCGCGCGGATCGGCCGGCCGAGGTGCGCGGTCGACACGACGAGCCCGGCGCCGAGCAGGATCGCCCCCCAGCGAACGGCGTCCGCGTTGGGGGCCGGCTTGCCGGACGTGAGCCACGCGACGAGCGGCGTCGCCAGCAGTCCCGCGCCCACGATCGCCAGCGTCGTGAAGACGACGAGCGGCCACTCGTGAAAGGGGTCCGCGGGAGAGTGGGAGGTTGCGGTCGTCATCGCACGTGCTTCCGCAGCATGATACTTCCAGTAGACCTGGCCTGCGCCCCGCCCCGGCTCGCGAGGCATCCCGCCACGGGCCGCCGCCACGTCGGCCGACGGGCGTCGCGGGATGCCCGGTCGAGCGAACATGCGAGCAGCGCCGACGGTCGATTGCAGAACCGGACGCCGCAGGTTCGGACTTGCCCGGAGGCCGTCTGATCCATGCCGACTGGCTCACGCGAAATCCACCAACCGAGGACGTCCGGTTCGGCGCTGTCGAGCGTGAGCGAGAGCGGGCGCCCGCGATGACCGGCGGCCGCTGGACTGCATGGCGGCGGCCCCCCCTCATTGCCGGCCGAGCCGCTCCTCGAGCGCGCGCAGAAGCGACACGCGACGGGCTCCCCGAGGACTGACAAACCGGATGTTCGGCCGGCAGCCGGCCGGGTCCGTGAAGCCTGGGGCGTCATCGAGCCAGGCGCCCCTCGACTGCGCTCGGGGTGACCCTGAGCATGTCGAAGGGTCGCCGCCGTCGCCCGCTGCAGGCCACGCACGAAGCGCCTCGGTCGGGCACGCCGCGATGCACGCCGGCGTGTGGACGGGCGTTCCCTCCGCGGCTGGTGACACGCCGGGCCGGTCGGCCCGCCCCGTGTTCTCGTGCCGGCAGAAGTCGCACTTCGCCATCACGCCCTTCGGGGCGTCGTACTTCGGCGCGCCGAACGGGCACGCCATCTCGCAGTACCGGCACCCGATGCACCGCGCCTCGTGGTGGATCACCACGCCGTCGGCACGTTTCTCGTATGCGCGCGACGGGCACGCCGCGACGCACGCCGGCCGCTCGCAGTGATGGCACGCCACCGACAGGAAGTAGGTCGGACCGCCCGGCCGCCGCCTGAGGTTCAACGGCAGCACGCGCCGCCACGAGTTCTCGGACGACCAGCCGTTCTCCAGACGGCACGCGAGCACGCACGCCGCACAGCCCACGCACCGGCCGAGATCGACGAGGAAGCCGGCCTCCGCCCCTCGACTGTCGCTCGGGGCGCCCCGAGCAAAGCCGAGGGGCGGCGTTCGGCTCCCGGCGTCCGGCGATGTCATCCGTCGCGTCACTGGCGGCGTCCCGCCTTCGTCGCTCCGCGACTTCGGCGCGGCAGGCAGTTCCGACTGACGTGCGTCAGCTCCGACTGACCGCGTGACTTTCGACTGACCATCGTCAGTCCCGACTGACATGGATCGCCGACTCACAGGTGCCACCTCGACGAGACACTCGTAGAAGGTCGCCCCGTGATTCATGTCCGTCACGCCGGCATCCGTCAGCACGTTGATGTCCGGGTCGTCCTCGTGACAGCGCCCCTCCAGGACGTGCACGACGCCCGGGCGCAGCCCTTCGTCGAGGCGCACACGCAGGCTGATGCGGCCGCGGTCGTTCCACACGACGGCCTCGTCACCGTCCGAGAGGCCCCGCGCATCGGCGTCCTTCGGATGCATGTCGAGCCGGTGCGGCCGCTCGATGTCCCGCACCCAGTCGAGGTTGCCGAACTGGGAGTGAATCCGCTCGCGGGTCTTGCACGACAGCAGCTGGAGCGGATACCGCGCGGCGAGCGCCGACTCGTGCCCCTCGTCGAGCGGCACGTAGTCGGGCACTGGATCGACGCCCCACAGGCGAGCCGCCTCCTCGGAAGAGAACTCGATCTTCCCGGAGGGTGTCCGGAACGCGGAGATCGGCGAAGGCGATGTCCCCCGCGCCTGTCGGATCGACAGGCTGAGTCGCGAGCAGAGAGAAGCGGGCGGTCGGCCCGGGAACAGCCGGCGGCAGCATCCCGACCAGCAGCGCCCTGGTCCCGTGGTCGCCGCGCGGGAAGTAGCGTGTGTCGAAGCCAAGTCGCTCCGACAGCAGCCGCCAGATGTCCGATTCGGTCTTCACCTCGCCGGGCGGGTCCCAGAGCTTCGTCCTGAGCTGCAGATACGGGTGCCAGTAGGCGGTGACGAGGTCCTCCTGCTCGAACATCGTCTTCGCCGGGAGGACGTAGTGAGCCAGCCGCGCGGTGTCGGTCATGAACTGGTCGACGACCACCAGCAGGTCGAGCTCTTCGAAGGCCTCGCGGACGCGTGAGGAATGCGGGTTCTGGCTGACCGGGTTCGCCTTTTCCACCCACGCCGCCGCGACGCGCGGCGCGTCGGTGTCGGCGAGCGCGGGCCCGAGGCGCGAGACCGGAATGCCGCGGCGAATGCCGCGCGGTTCGGGCGGCAGCGGAGGGTCCTGCAGGCAGTGGCTGTTCAGGTTCGCGTATTGCCAGCCGCCGCCGGCAACGCCGATGTTGCCGGTGAGCGCCGGCAGCAGCGCCGCCGCCCTCATCGTCTGGCCCGCGCGGTGGTGACGCTGCAGGCCGAAACCGGCGATGACGAGCGCCGGCCTGGTGCGGGCGTACTCGAGGGCGAGACTTTCGATGGCCGCGGCCGGCACGCCGGTCGTCGCCGCCACGTGTTCGAGCGGGTAGTCGCCAAGCCGATCCAGATAGCGCCCGAACCCGTGGGCGTGCTCCTCGAGGAACGGCCGGTCGTGCAGACCGGCGTCCACGATGACACGTGCCATCCCGAGCGCCAGAGCGGCGTCGGTTCCCGGCCGCGGCTGCAGGTGCATGTCGGCCGCATCGGCGGTGTCCGTACCACGCGGGTCGATGAGCGCGACGATGGCGCCGCGTTCCTGCGCCTGGTGGATCCACCGCATCTGGTGGACATTGGTCTCGGCGGGGTTGTGCCCCCACAGCAGGATGAAGCGGCTGTCGGCCGTGTGCCGCGGGTGGCTGTGGAGAACCGCGCCGTAGGTCAGGCGGGTGGCCTCGAGGCCGGCCGGCCAGCACAGGTCGCCGTAGGTCAGCGTGCACCCGCCGAACTGGTGCCAGAAGGCCATGGCCAGCCGTCCGAGGGCGCCGTGGCTGCCCGAGGCGTCGTAATAGAGCACCGACTCGGGGCCGCGGGCGCGCCGCAGCGAGTCCAGCCGCGCGGCGATGTCGTCCAGCGCGTCGTCCCACGAGACGGGCACAAATGAACCGTCCGGCTGCCGTTTCATCGGGCGGAGCAGGCGGGCGCCGGTCGCCACGCGGCGCGCGTAGCTGATCCCCTTCAGGCAGACGTGGCCGCCGGTGGCGGTGTTGAGCGGGTCGCCGTCGATGCGGGTGATGCGGCCGCCGTCGAGGGTCACCACCATGCCGCACGTGCAGTAACAGTTGCGCGGGCACACCGTGCGCGCGGTCGTCACGCCCGGCTGCGGGGGCGCTCCCGCCGGCACGGGAGGAGTCGGCATGGCCGGAAAGTGTATCATTCGGCGCGCGGAGGCACAGGCGATGATTCGGCAGACAGGCGCGTTCTCGCTGGCGGTGGTCTTCCTGGCGGCGGCCGCTCCGGCGCAACCGGTGAAGGCCCGGATCGATGGCACTGAGGTGCACCGTCATGTCGCCACGCTGTCGTCCCCGGACATGCAGGGCCGGCGCACCCTGACGCCGGGGTTCGACCGCGCGGCCGACTGGGCCGAGGCCAGATTCCGCGAATGGGGGCTGAAGCCGGCCGGTGACAACGGCACGTTCGTCCAGTCGGTCCCCATCTTCGGGCCGAAATCCGACTTCGCGTGGACGACCGGGATGCCGTCGCTCGTCGTTGGTGGCCGGGTGTTCTCGTACAAGGAGGCCGACTTCATCGTCGACTCGTCGTCCACGGCCGCCGCCGACGTGACGGCCGAGGGGGTGTTTGCCGGCTACGGGATTTCGGCGCCGGCGAAAGGCCTCGACGAATACGCCGGACTCGACGTCGCCGGCAAGGTCGTCTTCGTCCTCCGAGGCTCTCCAAAGGACGCGCCTCCGGACCTCACCGACTTTCCTCCCGACCCGCTGCCCCCCGTTCCGCCCGAGACCTGGGCGGAGGAGTCCTCCGACCAGTCCAAGATCATGACGGCCTACGGCAGGGGCGCAGCCGCCATCGTGCTATGCGACGCGAACCCCGAGGCCCGCCAGGCGCAGCCGTGGCCGAGGTCCAGGCCGGAGGCGACGGCCTTCCGGCGGCCGTTCCTGGTCGTGGCCGCCGGCGACGCCCAAGTGCTGCGCGCCCTGATGCTCCGCGATTCGCAGGAGTCGCTCGTGGGGTTCGTCGATCGGATGAACCGCGCGCGCCGCGCGATCCAGCAGAAGAAGCCTCAGTCGGAGTCGACCGGCGTTCGCGTGCGCGTGAAGGGATTCGACCAGGTGGCGCTGTTCGGCGAGTCGTTCGGAAACAGCCGGTCGCGGAACGTGCTGGCGAAGATCGAAGGGACCGACCCGGTGCTGAAGCGCCAGGCCGTTGTCGTCGGGGCGCACCTCGATCACCTGGGCTACCGGAGCGGGCTCGTCCATCCGGGGGCCGACGACAACGCGTCCGGGTCGGCGGTGGTCCTCGAGGTCGCGCGCGTGTTGTCGGCCGCCGGTGCCCGTCCACGGCGGACGATTGTGTTCGCGCTGTGGTGCGGCGAAGAGAACGGGCACCATGGGTCGCTCCGGTTCGCGTCGGCTCCGCCCGACGGCGTGGGGATGGAGCAGGTGGTGGCGTACATCAACCTGGACATGGTGGGGCTCGGGACGGCGATCGATGCAATGGGAGCCCGGGATTTCCCGTCTGTCTTCTCGGTGATGATGCGCGACCAGCTGCCCGAAGTGGCCCGCGCGGTCAGGCCCGACGTCAGCGGCCCGGGCGGCAGCGACTACGCGTCGTTCCTCGCGCGCGGGGTGGAGGCGGTGGCGCTGTTCTCGAGCGGCGGCGCGGGTCATCCCGACTATCACGACGCGGCGGATGTGGCCCCGAAGTTGCAGCCCGCGCTGCTCGGGCTGGCCGGCCAATACGTGATGCAGGCGGCGCTGAACCTCGCGAACGAGACGGCGACGCCGCTGCCCACGCCGGGTCGGCGCGACGTGTGCGACTCCCTGCGGTTCGTGGTGCCGGACATCGGCGGCCAGTCGCCCGAGGGTTGGCGGACGCTCGCGGCCCGCACCATGGGGGAGATGCGCTCGGCCGTGGTGGAATCGATCCGCGCGCTCAAGAACGGATTGGGTGCTGGCGCCGTCGCGGGTTCCGGCGAGGTGCCCACGCGGGTCTTCGTCGGCGCCAGGGCCGCGGCCTTCGCGGGGGATGCCGCGCTGCTCGAGACGGCAGCCGCAGCGCTCGACGTGGCACGGCTCGACATCGATGGCGACGATGGCGTGTGGGTGCGCGGCGGGCTGACCGAGGCCGGCAGGGCTGTCGTGGCTGACCTGGAGAAGGCCGGCGTGACGCTCAACCTCGTGCGGCCTGGCGCCGCCCTGTTGTCGGACGTGCTGGCCATCGCGTCGAAATCCGTGCTCGTGAGCGGGATGGCAGAGCCGAGGGCGGAGGTGGCCAGCCGGCTCGTTGCCAAGAACGGGGCGTTCGCGCTCGAGTGCGTCGCCAGCGAGGTGCCAGCGTGTGCGGCCGGCCTCCGCGGCCTGCGGGCGGCGCTCGGCGGCAGCGGAAACCTGCTCGTGTCGATGCGGGCAGATCCCGCGACGGCGCGGGAGGTTCACCGGGCGCTCTATCTGGAACTCGCGACGAAGGGCTGGGCCAAGGCGGAGATCTTCGCGATCGCCGGGCTGACCCCTGACGGCGACCCCGGCGGCAACCTGACGCGGTTCACCGCGAAATGAGTCCACGTACGGACAACCACAGAGAACACAAAGGCCACGGAGGAAATACCAGCACGCGATCACGCAGACCGCAGCGAGGACGTCGATCGGCCTGCCGGGCCCTCCGGGCCGGCCCCGGTCGGAGCCTGTCGCTGGATTCGCATTTGTATTTGTGTTCTTCGTGACCTTTGTGGTGAAGGCGTTCGGAGTAGGATCACTGACATGCGCGACACGACCCACGAGGTCCGCGACCACCGCGAACTGCTGAAGCAGGTCGCGCGGCGGGCCGCCGCCGCGCTCCTGCTCGAGTCGCAGGCCGGCCAGCTCTTCGATGCGATCGTCACGGGTGCTTCGAAGAAGGGCACGCGGGTGCGGGTGTTCACACCGCCCGTCAGATGGAGGCTCGAGCGCGGGTTCATCGACTTTGTGAGGGGATAATCAGCCGTGGAACCCGATCTGTTCGTCGAGCCCGCTCACCGAGTCACGCCGCGGTGTCGCCACTTCGGCGAGTGCGGGGGATGTGACTGGCAGCATGTCGCGTACGGGAGCAGCTGCGGATCAAGCAGAGACGAGTGCAGGAACTGATGGGCGATCGCGGGGCTGAAGCCCCGCGCCACAGCGACGCGGCCCCGCGCCACAGCGACGCGGCCCCGCGCCACACCGATACCGCCTCGCGCCACACCG
>CAWAMP010000020.1:0-32560 GCA_963783255.1 uncultured Acidobacteriota bacterium
GGCACGCTCGAAACCCTGCTGACGACGGCCGCGGGGCGCACGGAGATCGTGACCGCGAAGCTGCTCGCCGTGGTCATCGTCGCGCTGACGACGACGCTGATCCAGGTAGGAAACCTGCTCGTCTACGTCGGGTTCAAGATCATCCCGGCCGGCGCGGGGTTCTCCGCGGCGATGCACCCCGCCGCCGCCGCGCTCGTTCTGCTGCTGTTCCTGCCGCTCGCCGCGCTGGCGGCGTCCGGCCTGCTGCTCGTGTCCGGCCACGCGCGCACCTACAAGGAGGCGCAGTTCCTGTTCCTGCCTGTGTTCCTGGGCGGGATGGTGCCGTCGCTCGCCGCGTTCCTGCCGGGCCTGACGCTTCGTTCGGCGATCGTCGCGGTGCCGATCGCGAACGTGGCGGTGGCGGTGAAGGAGATCCTGACCGGCCGGTTCGACTGGCCGATGCTTGCCGCGGTGTTCGTGGTGAACGCCGCGGCCGCGGCGTGGCTGATGCGCCTGACCGTGAGGGCGCTCTCCACCGAGCGGCTGATTGCGCCCACCGCGTCCGACAACGTCGCGGCGCTGGGCGGGGCGCCGCTCTTCAGCCGCCACGTCTTCCGCTGGTTCGCGGTCCTCTGGGCCGTCCTGATCGTCGCGTCCGGCTACCTCGGCGAGGCGCACGTCCGCGTGCAGGTGTCGTTCAACCTGCTGGTCCTGTTCGCGGGAACCGTGGCGCTCGTCCTGTTCCGCTATCGCCTCGCCCCCCGGGAGGCGCTGGCACTGCGGCCGGTGAAGCCCGCCGTCTGGCTGGCCGTGGTCATCGGGGCGCCTGCGGGCCTGCTGACCGGGATCGGTGTCTTCAGGCTTGCGGCGCTCGTCTTCCCGGTGTCTCCGAAGATGCTCGAGGCGTTCTCCAAGGCCCTCCTGCCCGCCGACTTCCCGCTGTGGCAGGCGGTCGTGTTCGTGGCCGTCATGCCGGGGATCATCGAGGAACTGCTGTTCCGAGGCGTCTTCCTCCACGCACTCGTCCGCCGCTTTCACCCGGTCGCCGCGGTTGCGGTGGTCGGAGTCATGTTCGGGCTGATGCATGTATCACTTTTCAGGCTGGCGCCGACCGCCTACCTCGGCATGCTGCTCGCGGGCGTGACGCTCGTCACCGGTTCGGTGTTCCCCGCCATGCTCTGGCACTTCCTGAACAACCTGCTCGGCGTGTCCTCGTCGGCGCTGGACATTCCATGGGGCTCGGCCGGGCCCGACGTCTACGCCGCCGCCGCAGCGGCGCTGGCGCTCTGTGGCTGGATCCTGTGGCGGAACAGAACGCCGTATCCCGGGCTACGCTGGTGACAGTGATGCGGACGCCGAACTGGGTCATCGTCTACACGGGCGGAGCAGCCGATACGGCGGTGCTCCGCGACGTGCTCGTCGCGGCGGGCATCGAGGCACAGCTGGGCGACGAGGTCATGGGCACGATGGCGCCCTACATCGTCGCCGGCGGAACGACCGCAGCCGTGAAGGTGATCGTGCCTGAGGACCGGCTGGAGGAGGCCAGGGCCATCCTCGCGGATTCCACAGGGCGCGAGGCGGGGACGTCACAGCCTGGCGCACCCCTGTTCCAGCCGTGGGAGTGCCCGTGCTGCCACGAGCAGAGCGACGGCACGTTCGACATCTGCTGGAATTGTCAGACTGCGCGGGTAGAAGACGGAAGATAGAAGGCAGGACGGCGAGCATCTTGCGATCGTGCGATCGCGCGACCGTGCGAAGTGGAAGCGGCGAGAACGAGCGATGACCCACACACCTGACGGAGACCGCCTGGCCGTGCAAGACCGGTTCGTGGCGAGGCTGGCGCGGCGGGAGCCGCTGCTCGGCACCGTGCTGACGCTGCCGGCCCCGGAGGTGGCGGAAGTCGTGGCCGCCGCCGGGTTCGACTGGCTGTTCGTGGACATGGAGCACGGCCTCTTCGACTTCGCCGCCGTGCAGCGAATCGTGCAGGCAGTTGGCCACGTCTGCCCCTGTGTCGTGCGCGTGCCGAACAGCGAGCCGATCCTGATCGCGAAGGCGCTCGACACCGGCGCCGTCGGGATCATCGTGCCGCACGTGAACACCGCCGACGAGGCGAGGGCCGTCGTGCGTGCCGCGCGCTATCCGCCGGCGGGCGGGCGCAGCCTCGGGGTGGCGCGCGCCCAGGGCTATGGCGGCCGCATCGCGGACGCCATCGCCCACGACAACGACCGGACGGTCGTCGTTGCGCAGGTGGAGCACATCGATGGCGTCGCGAACGTCGACGAGATCGTTGCGGTGCCTGGCGTCGGCGCGGTGTTCATCGGCCCGTTCGACCTCTCGGCCAGCCTGGGCAAACCGGGCGAGATCGGCGCGCCGGACGTGCGGCAGGCGATCGCCACGGTGGTGTCGGCGTGCGCCGCCAGGCAGCTCCCCTGCGGGATCTTCGTGGTGAGCGGCGAGGCCGCCGATGCTGCATTCGCGGCCGGGCATTCGCTGGTGTGCGCAACGACCGACATCCAGCTCCTTGCCGGCGCGGCGGGGCGACTGCGGGCGCTGGCGTTTCCGGAAGGGGGCGACGGACGTGGATGAGCCGGGCCACGAGGCCTTCATGCGCGTGGCGCTGAAGCAGGCGCTCCTGGCGGCCCAGGCCGGCGAGGTTCCCGTCGGCGCCGTGGTCGTCGTCGACGGCGAGGTGATGGGCGCGGGCTTCAACCAGCCGATTGGCAGCCACGACCCGACGGCGCACGCAGAGGTTGTCGCCATCCGCGCGGCGGCGGCCCGGGTCGGGAACTACCGCCTGACGGGCGCGACGCTGTACGTGACCGTGGAACCCTGCCTGATGTGCGTGGGCGCGATGGTCCACGCGCGAATCGGGACCGTGGTGTTCGGCGCGCCGGAGCCGAAGGCCGGCGCGCTGGTGTCCACCCTGGCGGCGCACGAACTCCCGTCGCTGAACCACCGGATGGCGGCCGTCGGCGGCGTGCTCGAGGCCGAGTGCCGCGAGACGATCCAGACGTTCTTCAGGGAACGGCGGTGACGCGCCCACGGCCGGCCGGGCCGGCCGCGGGCGTCGTCGAGGGAGCTGCCTACCGGACGAGGGGGACTTCGCCGGCGAACATCGCGTCGATCAGCATGTCGAGCCGCGTGTTCACCTGGTAGAACCGCGCGACGGTCTTGCCCGGAAATGCCTTCTGGAGTTCCGCGAGGAAGCCGCGCTTGGCGGCCGCCGTCTTCTCCTCGAGGCCGAGGGCGCGCTGCATCAGCTCGAGCGCCTTGGCGTCGGTCATCGCGGAGAAGCTCTTCGCGTACTCCCTGACGATCGCGAGCCGTTCGTCGGTCAGCCCTTTCCGGGTCTGCTCGTACGTCTTGTAGAGCGGCCAGAACTTCGCCGCCTCGTCGCTCGTGAATTGCATGCTCGCGGTGATCAGGGTATTGATGTCGGTGCGAGCGTCCTTGCGGAGCTGCTCGATCGCCTGATCCACCGTGGCCTGCGCAGGCGCGGCCTGCGCCTGCGGCTTCTGGGCCTGCTGCGCCTGCGCGAATGCGACGCCGGAACCCGACACGACGACGACGGCCGCCAGGGCGGCACCAATCAGCTGTTTCTTCAACGTATCCTCCTCACTAGAACCGAACCGTCAGGCCGCCCGAGAAGTCGAACTGATTCGAGTACCTGGGGGTCGCCGACCACGTAGCAGCCCCAGTAGCCGCACCAGTAGCCGCCCGGGTCGCTCTTGATGTAGGTCGGCGTCCACCGCATGCCGAAGCGCAGGCCCACCCGCGGAGCCGGGTAGAACTTCACCCCGGCGCCCCACGTCGTGGAGAACTGCGTGTCCCCCGAAGTCGAGGCGGCCTTGCCTTCGGCGTTGGTGTAGTCCACGGCGCCGTAGTTGGTGGCACCGAGCCCGAGCAGAATGTAGGGTCGGAGCTTCGCCTCCGCATCGCCGAAGTTGTAGGCGAAGTAGCCGTGATACGAGTTGATCGACATGTCCCCGAGTTCCCGGTTCTTCGTGCCCTCGAGCCCGAGCTTGGAGAGCTGCTGGTTGAACATGAACCCGACCTCGAAGTTGTCGCTCGCCATCACGCCGAACCACAGGCCCCAGTTGAACGAGTCCTTCAGGTCGACGGCGTTGTACTTGTTGCCGTCAGGAGCCGTGACCCCGGCCCCCGTGACGCCGTCCGAGAGCGTCCATCCGACGATTCCGGTGACTTCCACTTTTCCCTGAGCCATCGCCGGGCCTGCCGACAACATAAGGGCTGCCACCACCAATACGATTGCCTTGCGCATTCGCTACTCCTTTGAACGGGAACGGAGAAGCCGTTCCGAGGCGTGCATCGAGTGCCTGATCCGTGCCAGGTTCTCTCGTGCCACAATCCCTAATCATAACTCATTGCTGTGCTGGAGGTTGTCGCGGCAGCCCGGCAACAGGGCGGGCACGTCATTGTCCCCGTCGGGGGACGCGTTGTCATCCGGGAGTCGGCAGGTCGTCCTCGCCGCCCGGGCTGCCTCGCCGAAGCCGCGAAGCGGCGGAGGCGCGCGTGTTGGCGGATTCGGGAGGCTCGGGTACAATGAGCCACTGCGCATTTCGTACCGCGGAGAGGTACCGAAGTGGTCGTAACGGGGGCGCCTCGAAAGCGTCTTGTCGCGTAAGCGGCACGTGGGTTCGAATCCCACCCTCTCCGCCAGCCTTCGCTCGCCTGCGGGCGGGTGGTTCTCCTCGGCGTCGACCTGGTCAAGCCGGCATTCGACCTGGTGCTCGCCTGCGACAACCCGCTCGGCGTGACCGCCGCGTTCAACAAGCACCTGCTCGTGCGGCTGAACCGCGAACTCGGCGCCAACTTCGATCTCGCAGCCTTCGATCACCGCGCCGTGTGGAACGCGCAGCACTCGCGCGTGGAGATGCACCCGGTGAGCCGCGTGCCGCAGCGCGTGCTGATTCCCGGGGCGGATCTCGCCGTCGAGTTCGAGGCCGGGGAGTCGATCTGGACCGAGAGCTCGAACAAGTACACACCCCCGCCAGGATCGCGACGCTCGCCGCAGGATCGGGCTTCAGCGTGCGCGGGCAATGGCTGGACGCGGAGGTGGGGTTCGCCCTGAGCCTGTTGCAGGGGACGTAACGCGCAACGCGGCGTCAGCCACACCCTTCCAGGAACACTTCACACTGCATGGTCATACTCCCAAGAACTCAAGGTCGAGACGCCCGTCTGCCGAGGCCCTTCGCGCCTTCCACCACCAAGAGCACGAACAGCCCCGCGGCCATCGCGACGATCATCTGCAAGGGTGAGAGCCCCGCCGTGCCGAAGAGGCCTTGAAGGGGCGGAACGATTACGACGGCGGCCTGCAGCACGAGCACGGTAGCGGTGGCGGCGAGCAGAGCTCGATTCGACAGGGGACTGAGGCCGAAGACCGACGCGCTCGGCGAGCGGCTCGCGTGGGCTTCGAAGACCTGCAGCAGCACCACCGCCGTCATCGTGACCGAGCGCCATTCCGGTTGGTTGGTCTTCCAGGCCCAGAGTGCCACCGCAAGGCTGACGGCACCGATCAGCACCCCTTGCCAGACAACCGTGAACGCGACCCGACCGGCGAGGATCCCCTCCGAGGGCGACTGCGGGGGCCTCTGCATGGTGCCACGCTCGGCGGGCTCGACGCCGATACCCAGTCCCAGGACGCCGTCGGTGACGAGGTTGAGCCAGAGAATCTGGAAGGGCAAGAGCGGCAGCGGCATGCCGAAGAGCGGGCCAGCGAACACCAGGATCAGCTTGCCGAGGTTGCCCGCGAGCGAGAACTTGAGGAAACGGCGGATGTTGTCGTTGATGGCGCGGCCCTCTTCGACCGCAGCGACGATCGTCGCGAAGTTGTCGTCCAAGAGCACCATGGACGCGGCTTCCTTGGATACGTCAGTTCCGGTGATGCCCATGGCGACCCCAATGTCCGCGCGTCGCAGCGCCGGAGCGTCGTTGACTCCGTCGCCGGTCATCGCCACGACCTGCCCGCGCTGCTGCAGCGCCTCCACGATACGGAGCTTCTGCTCAGGAGCCACCCGCGCGTAGACCGAGACGCTCTCGACTGCCTCGAGCAGCTCCTCCTTCGAGAGCGCTTGGAGCTCGGCGCCAGTCAGGACCCGTCCGTCACGGAGGATCCCGAGATCCTGCGCGATGCGCCGCGCGGTGACCGGGTGATCTCCGGTGATCATGACCGGCCGAATGCCCGCCTGCCGGCAGGTCAGGACGGCCTTCAAGACCTCGGGCCTCGGCGGATCGAGCATGCCGACGAGCCCCACGAACGTGAGGTCGCGCTCTACGTGTCGCTGCGCCTCGGCGGTCGGCGATTCCTTCAGGCGGCGGAACGCCACGCCGAGGACCCGCATGCCGCCCTGGGCGAGGCCGACGTTGGCGCGGTTGATGCGCTCGCGGAACCCGGCATCGAGAGGTTTCTGCACCCCTTCGTCCCAGACCGTCGAGCACACCTCGAGCAAGGAGTCGACGGCGCCCTTGGTGAAGACCAGCGTCTGGCCCGGCGCGAGGTCGGCGCAGTCGCCGATCCACATGCCGCAGTCGGCGACTCGGTGGATGGTGCTCATTCGCTTGCGGTCGGAGTCGAAGGGAACCTCTCCGACACGCGGAAAGGCCGCGTCGAGGCGCTCCTTCAGCAACCCGAAGTGGGCCGCCGCGACGACGAGCGCTCCCTCGGTGGGATCGCCCACGGCGCGCAACGCGCCCGAGTCCCGTCCGACCGGCTGTAACACCGCGTCGTTGCAGAGCGCGCCCCCCGTGAGCAACAGCGCCAGCGAAGGCTCCTGCTTGATGCTCGAGGCCCCGGCTTCGTCGAGAGTGGTGGCTGGCATCCTGCGGCTCAGAACCTCAGGCACGTCGAGCCGGTGTCCCGCGAGATCCAGCACCGTCACCGTCATTCGATTCTCGGTGAGTGTTCCGGTTTTGTCCGAGCAGATGACGGTCACCGAGCCGAGCGTCTCGACCGCGGGCAAGCGGCGGATGAGCGCTTGACGGCGGAGCAAGCGCTGCGCCCCCAGAGCAAGCGAGATGGTCACCACGGCCGGGAGTCCTTCAGGGATCACCGCCACGGCCATGCTGACCGAGGTCATGAACATCAGCCGCCAGTCCTCGCCGATGAGGATGCCCACTCCAAAGATCGCCGCCACGACACCGATCGCCGCCATCGCGAGGATCCGCCCCAGTCGATCGAGTCGGCGCTGGAGCGGCGTCGTCGTGTCTTCTATGCCCTGTAGGAGATCTGCAACGCGGCCGAGTTCCGTGGCCATTCCCGTCGCGGTGACCAACATCTGCCCGCGGCCGTAGGACACGCTCGTGCCCATGAAGGCCATGTTCACCTGATCGCCGAGGGCCAGGGCGCCCTCCCCGGGGAGGGCGGCGGCTATCTTCTCCACGGGCTCGGATTCGCCGGTCAGCACGGCCTCCTGGACCTTGAGACTCGCGGATTCAATGATCCGACCGTCCGCGGGGACCAGGTTGCCCGCCTCAAGGACGACGACGTCGCCGGGGACGAGCTCCGACGAGGGGATCTCGCGAGGGCTGCCGTCTCGACGAACGCGAACCTTGGGAACCGCGATCCGCTTGAGGGCGGCCATGGCGCGCTCGGCGCGAACCTCCTGCACGAAACCGAGGACCGCGTTGAGCACGACGATCGCGAGGATGGCCACCGTGTCTTTGAGGCCGCCGACGACGGCCGAGACGCCCGCCGCAACGAGCAGCACGATCACGAGTGTGCTCGCGAACTGGTCGGCAAGCAGTCGCCACGGAGACCGTCCTCCCCGTTGCTCGAGCGCGTTCTCCCCGAATCTCACACGCCGGGCCGCCGCGTCGTCGTGGGTAAGCCCGCGCGTGAGCTCGCTCTCGAGGATTTCCGCGGCAGCTGATGGCTCGATTCGCGGCCACGGCGCTACGGCCGGCGCCGCCGCGTTCAGTGCACTAGGATCCACCTGACTTCTCTCCTTGCTCGTCCAAGCTATTCGCTCCGACATCGGGCGCCGCTTCGCGAGTGTCGCCCCCGGTTCCGTCCAACCGCCTGGAACTCCACGACTCGATGTCGGCGCGACGAAACCGCCACTGACCGCGAACGCGGAACGCCGGCAGCACCCTCTGCTGCACCATGGTGTAGAACGTCTTCTGCCCTGCGGTGAGGAACTCGGCCACCTCACCTGACTGTCAGAACAGCGTCCTTCTCCTACCTTTCGGCGGAGTATTGGTTGGGCCGGTAATTGCCGCAGAACATGCTCTACACCGGGGGCCCGCTGCCCGCTTCGTCACCACGGCGCACTTCGGCGTCATTCTCGCGGCGGTACGGATTCCTGTTGCATCCGAGGAGGACCACACTGATGGACACGCTGGACCTTGACGCCCTCGACCGCTTGTTCAACCACGCCAGAACACTCAATGACTGGACGCCAGAGCCGGTTCCCGACGACAAGCTGCGTGAGCTGTTCGACCTGATGAAGATGGCGCCCACCAGCGCCAACGGCAGCCCGGCACGCATCGTATTCGTGCGCTCACCCGAAGCGAAGGCGAAGCTCGCCCCGGCCCTGGCGGCCGGCAACCTCCAGAAGACGATGACGGCACCCGTCACCGCGATCATCGCCTACGATCTGGAGTTCTACGAGCATCTGCCCCGACTGTTCCCCCACGCCAACGCGAAGAGCTGGTTTGCAGGGAAGGAGGCGCACATCCGTGAGACTGCGTTCCTCAACGGCACCTTGCAGGGTGCGTACCTGATCATGGCGGCGCGCGCAGTCGGGCTGGATTGCGGACCCATGTCCGGGTTCGACCGCGCGTTGCTCGACGAAGCGTTCTTCGCCGGCACGACCTGGAAGTCGAACTTTCTCTGCAACCTCGGCCACGGCGACCCGTTGAAGCTGTTCGCGCGCAGCCCGCGGCTCGACTTCGACGACGTGTGCCGGATCGCCTGACCGCGGAGGTGGGACGGGCGACGACTTCGGCCGGGTGCAGCGCGCCGAAGAACCGGCTCCGGCTCACCGGGAGATGTGCGAATGGCGCCTGCGAGCTTCCAGCAGGGCCGAAGAAGACATAGCCCAGAGGACGAGACGCCGGTCCCCGAGGGGGCGTCATCTCGCGTCACCCGTTCGTCTCGAGCAGGGCCGGGGCTGCCCGGATACCGCCGAGCGCGGCCTGGATCGCCACGAACTCGCCCACGTTGTCCATCGTCAGCAGGCCGACCACCCGGCCGGCGTGCTGTACCGGCAGCGTGTGACACGCGCACTCCTGGAGCCGCTGCATCGCGCTCTCCAGCATGTCGCCCGAGTCGGCCATCTGGAACTCGCGCTGCATCACCTCGCGGACCGCCACACCCTGGCCGCGCTGCGGCAGAGCCGTCAGCAGGTCGCCGCGCGTCAGCACCCCCACGACGCGCCCGCTGTCGATGACGGGGAAGTCCTGCTGGGAGCCGGCCAGGATGAGTTCGACGGCGCGGCCCAGGCTGTCCGACGGGGCGAGCGACTGGAAATCGGTCAGCATCGCCCGTCCGACGGGGATGCCGCCCAGCGCCGCCTTCATCTGCACCATGCTGGCTTCCTGCGCCGCGCCGATCCACACGAAGAACGCGATGAAGAGCAGGAACGGGTTTCCCATGAGGCCCAGGAAGCCGAAGAGCAACGCCATGCCCTGGCCGACGTTCGCCGCCAACTGCGTGGCGCGGGTGTACTCCATGCGCGTCGCCAGCAGCGCCCGCATCACACGCCCGCCGTCCATCGGAAACGCGGGGATCAGGTTGAACAGCACCAGCCAGACGTTGACCACCATCAGCCGCTCCAGGAACGAACCCCGCGCCACGCTGAGCTCGGCGAGGGGGCTGAAGGTGTCGCTCACGACGAGCCAGGCGAACAGGGCCGCGGCAATCACCACGCTCACGGCCGGTCCAGCGAGGGCCACCCAGAGCTCCTGGCGCGGGTCGTCAGGCATCCGCTCCAGCCGCGCCACGCCGCCGATGGGCAGCAGCGTGATGTCCTTCGTCCGGATGCCATAGCGACGGGCCGTGAGGGCATGGCCGTACTCGTGCGCCACCACGCACGCGAACAAGGCCAGGATGAACCCCACCCCCGACAGCACGGCCTCCAGCGTGCGAGCCTGCACCCAGTGGGACACCGCCACCCAGCCGACCAGCAGCAGGAAGGTCGCGTGCATGTGGACGCCGATGCCGGCGAATTGTCCGATCTTCCACGACCACTTCATGGCAACCTCACGAATTGAGATGGGCTCTGTTGTATGACGCGGGCGTTCCCGGTACTGGGTCCCACTGGCGGAAACGTGCGTCACATTAGCACAGACTGGAACGTGTCGTTCATGCTGATCACGCTGCTCCTGATCGGCGGAATCCTGTGGTTGCTGGCTCACTCGCCTTCCGCTTTCTCCCCCTTCTTTCCTGAAAGCGCCTCGATACTGCGCAAGGCCACGCACGCGGCAACCACACCGATGATCAGGAGCACCGCGAGTCCAACCCCGCCCGAAGCCCAGGGTCTTGAATCCAGGAAAGTCCAGACACTCCTGAAGACCAATATCGAGGCTCCCATGAGCACCAGTTCCATCCAGATGATCTTCTTCATTGTCCTGCCTTGGTCTGACAAACCCCCGGGCTCCAAGAAGCCAAGCGGGATCCCCCGGCTCTGACGGGGCGGCCATGGACGTGTGACGTTCCAGGGCGTGAGTCCACGTAGAATACTGCGGGTCGTCCGGCACGGCACCCGCGCCTTCGTGCAGGACGGGGTCCGATGCCTGCCGGCGACGAACGACCGAGCAGGAGACGGCGATGGAACACGCACTGCCTCACTTCACCCCGGGCGGGCTGGGCTTTGCGCTCGGCCTGACGCTGATGGCCGGACTGGCCACCGGTCTGGGCAGCGCGCTCGCGTTCTTCTCCAGGCGCACCAACCTGCGCCTGCTGGCCTGGTCGCTGGCGTTTTCCGCGGGCGTCATGCTGTACGTCTCATTCATGGAGATCATGCCGAAGGCCACCGCCAGCCTGGCCCGGAGCTTCGGATCCTCCTCTGCGGGCTGGCTGGCCACGCTCGGCTTCTTCGCCGGCGTCGTCGCCATGGCCATCATCGACGCGCTGGTGCCTCAGGCCGACAACCCCCACGAACTGCGTTCGGACGCCGACCTCCAGCGGCTCAAGACCTCTGGCCGCACCTCGACCACTCCCACGCGTGAGCAGCACCGCTTGCGGCGGATGGGGCTGTTCACCGCCCTGGCCATCGCCATTCACAATTTCCCGGAAGGCGTGGCGACCTTCCTCGCGGCACTTGAAGACCCGCGCACCGGCGTCGCGATCGCTCTCGCGGTCGCGCTGCACAACATCCCGGAAGGCGTCAGCGTGTCGGTGCCGATCTTCTACGCGACCGGCAGTCGTGGCCGGGCGTTCGTCTACTCGTTCCTGTCCGGGCTGGCCGAACCGCTCGGCGGCCTGTTCGCCGCGGTGACGCTGAACTGGTTGCTGCCGCCGCACGCCGTGGGGCTCGTGTTTGCCGGCGTCGCCGGCGTCATGGTCTATGTCTCACTCGACGAACTGCTCCCGACGGCGCACCAGTACGGCCGCAGCCACGAAGTGCTGGCAGCCATCGCTGGCGGCATGGCGGTGATGGCGGTGAGCCTGTTGCTGCTGCAGTGAGGCGGCAACGCCGAGTCGCCTCAGAGCTTCTTCGGAGAGCAGAGGTTCTCGGCGTTCGCCGCCGCGCGCCCGCACTCCTTGCAGATGAACTTCGCGTCTCGGACCAGGGGCTTGAGCGTCTTCAGTTCAATTCTGCCCGCGCAGCAGGTCATCGCGCACAGCTTGGTGTCGTGGGATCCCTTGTGATGATCGTGACCGGCCATGGACTCCCTCCCTGTTGTCGTCTTCTCGTTCCAGTCAGCCTGTATTCTACAAAGATCAGCCCTCGGACCCACGAATCCGCTCGACGTGCGCCTTTCACGCAGGTCCGACCGGCGGGTACGCGCCGCGCGGTCGATGTCCGGGTCTCGGGTACAATCCGGGCATGGACAACCTCGCGCACACGCTCACGGGCGCGGCACTGGCCGAAACCGGATTGAAGCGGGTGTCGCGATTTGCGACCGCGGCCCTCGTCGTCGGGGCGAACATTCCTGATGTCGACGCGCTCGCTGCCTTTGGTGGCGCCGACACGTCCCTGCTGCTGCGGCGCGGGTTGACGCACGGTATCGCGGCGCTCGCGATCTGGCCGCTGGTACTGACCGGCCTGCTGCTGCTGATCGACCGGCGCTGGCCGCACCCCGCCCGTGGCAACGGCGCTCCGGCGGCTGGCGCACGCGTCGGTCCGTTGCTGCTGCTCGCCACGATCGGCACGCTGTCGCACCCGGCGCTCGACTGGCTCAACACCTATGGGGTGCGGCTGCTCATGCCGTTCGACGGCCGGTGGTTCTACGGCGACTCGGTCTTCATCATCGACCCGTGGCTCTGGCTGCTCGTCGGTGCGGGCGTCGTGCTCGCGCGATCGGCCACGCGTCTCGGCGCCGGCGGCTGGATTGCCCTCGCCACCGCGACCACCGCCCTCGTCACGACCGCCTCGTTCACGGCGTGGCCGGCGAAGGTGGCGTGGCTGATCGGCGTCGCTGGGATCCTGCTGTTCCGTTTCTGGCCTCGCGGGCGACTCGCTTCGGCTGCGGTGGCCCGCGTCGGACTCGCCGGAGCAGCGATCTACATCGTCGCCATGATCGCGGGGTCGGTCTACGCTCGCGGCCTGGCCGCCGACGATCTTGCCGCACGGGGGATCGCGCCGCGCGCGCTCGTGGCCAACCCCCCGCCGGCCAACCCGTTCGCGCGGGAGATCATCGTCGTCTTCGACGATCGCTACAGCTTCCTCCGCGCCGACCTCTTGCGCGGCTCCGTGGTGCCGGGCGGCGCCGATGTGCCGCGCGGAGGCCCCCCGGAGGTGGTGGCCGCTGCGTTCGGTGCGGCGGGACTCGAAGGGCTCCGGAACTGGAGCCGCCTGCCCGCCTTCGACACGGAGCCACTCCCTGCCGGAGGCTGGATTGTCCGCATCCGCGATGTGCGCTACCCGGGATTCGGCGGACGCGGGCCGGGCGCGGCCACGGTCACGCTCGATGCGTCGCTCCGCGTGGTCGCGGTGCGCAACGGCTCCTGAAGCCCGCGACCGGAACGGAACGCCTCCACACGATGTCCGTGCTGCTCGGGGGGGCGCGCCGCCGCCAAGGCGGGCATCGAGGGCCTGGCGCTCTCGGCCGCCGCGACGTATGCGCCGAAGGGCATCCGGGTGAACTATGTCGCGCCCGGCCTGACACGCACGCCTCTCACCGCCAGACTGTGGCAGCACGAGGCGGCCTGTCGAGGGTGCGCTCGCGCGCCTGACCCGGCCGAGGGCGCGGCGCGGCGGGTGACGTCACACGACGCGTCTCTGGAGTAACATCTGGATGCTCGAGCGACTGGCCGTCATCTGGTAACATCGCCGACCGATGCAATCCATCGATCACGAACGCTTCATGCGTCGGGCCATTGCGCTGACGGCCAATTGTCCCCGTCTGCCCTTCGGAGCCCTGATCGTCCGCGGCGATACGGGTGAGGTGCTGGCAGAGGGGTGGAACAAGTCGGCGATCAATCCGACGTGGCACGGGGAGATCGACGCCATCAACCGCCTCGCTGAATCGGGTCGCGGCGAAACCGGACCCGGCCTCGTCCTGTACACGACCGCCGAGCCGTGCCCCATGTGTCTGGCAGCTATCCTCTGGACCGGCATCGGCACGGTGGTATTCGGCTCCTCGATCCGCCACCTGCAGCAGCAGGGCTGGCGGCAGATCGACATCCTCGCAGACGAGGTGGTGCGACGGAGCCCGGGGTGGGCCTGCACGATCATCGGCGGCGTGCTCGAAAGGGAGTGCAATGCGTTGTTCGAGGCTCCGGCCGGCTGAGCGCCAGCAGCCGCGTCGCCGCTGAGGGCCGCACACGCGGCGTGTCGCAGGGTTCGGCACGAGCCGCAGACAGCGTGGGGAGAGAGACATGCGCCTCCCGGACGAAATCGCGGGCGAGGCCGCCCCGGACCACGGTGCGGGCGATGACCTCGACAGGATCATCGGGCGGCTCGTCGACGGCCAGCTGTACGGCGTGCTGTGCACGCAGGGCGAGGGGCAACCCTCTGGGTCGCTGGTGGCCTTCGCCATGACCCCTGACCTCGATTCAGCGGTCTTTGCGACGCAGAAGGCCACCAGGAAGTACCGCTCCTCTCAGAGTGCGCCCACGTGGCGCTCGTCGTCGACAACCGATCGGCGCTTCCCGGTCAGTTCGTGGAGGTCGAAGCCGTGACGGCGACCGGCACCCCTATCTCAGCACCTTCGTCCGCTCCGCGTCCTGCGGTCTCTTCCGCATCGACATCGTTCGGTACTTGCACGTCACCCGTTTTCAAGAGGTCCGGCAGTGGGTTCCCACCCTCTCCGCCAACCTTCGATTCTCTCTTTTTCAACAACTTGGCTGTGGCCTCGTGGATTCATGCGGTCAACTCCGGGCAATGGTGCTTGGGAGAGGCCTTCGAGCACCGCTGGGACGCGCGAAGACAGGCGTGATTGCGCGGGGCATGTCGCTGGCCGAACCGGTCGTGACCATCGCGTTCTGCGCCGGGAAGCCGGCCATGCCCTCGTCTGTGCGATAGCCGTAGCGCGCCAATCGCATCCGGCGCACTGGGGTGCCAGCGCATTCACACCCGTGCCTCGCGCGTCGTCCAAAGACCGAAGCGGCAGTCGAGGACAGGACCATGGAGCGCGACTCGACCAGGCGAAACTACCTCCACCCGCCCGCTGGGTCCGATGCGTCGAGGATGGCGGCCGGGCTGCTTACGACACCGGCCGTTTCGGAACGCTCACTGCGGAGAACGGGGGTGCGATGCGAGCCGCGTGGTACGAGAAGCAAGGGACGGCGCGGGACGTCCTGACGGTTGGAGAGATGCCGGCCCCGGAGCCCGGGCCGGGCGACGTTCGCATCCGGATCGAGGTTTCTGGCGTCAATCCCGGGGACGTCAAGAAACGCCAGAACGCCTTTGGGTACGGAATGCCATACCCTCGGGTCGTCCCACACAGCGACGGCGCGGGCTGGGTCGACCGTGTGGGTGACGGCGTGCCCGGCGATTGGCTCGGACGCCGTGTGTGGTGCTACGGGGCGCAGTCGTATCGCCCCTTCGGCACGGCGGCCGAGTACGCGGTCGTGCCCGTGTGCCAGGTGATGCCTCTCCCGGCATCCGTGTCGATGGAGCAGGGCGCCTGTCTCGGGATCCCGGGCATCACGGCCCATCGGTCCGTCCATGCCGGAGGTCCCGTGGCGGGACGCACCCTGCTGATTCACGGCGGCGCTGGAGCCGTGGGGGTGTGTGCCGTGCAACTGGCCCGCCGTGCCGGGGCCGTCGTGATCGCCACCGTGCGCTCGCCCGACCAGGAAGCGACCGCCCAACGTGCCGGGGCGCACCACGTCATCGCCGGTGCGGACCTCGTCGAGCGTCTACGCGGCCTCGCGCCCGGCGGCGTGCACCACGTCGTGGATGTGGCCTTCGGTGCGAACGTCGCGGCCAGCGTCGAGGCGCTCTCGGTCGGGGGTTCAATCGCCACCTACGCCACCGACGGGATGACCGCGGAGATCCCGTTCTGGCCGCTGGCGTTCAAGAACGTTCGCGTCTGTTTCCTGGGGAGCGACGACTTCCCAGCCGACTCGAAGATGGCCGCCGCCCGCGACCTGAACGACGCACTCGAGGCGGGCTGGCCGGGTTTCGAGATCTCGGACCGGATTCCACTGGCGGAGATCGCCACGGCGCACGAACTGGTCGAGCAGCACGCGCGGCGAGGGCGAATCGTGGTCGTGATCTGAGGTCGATCTCGATGATGAGACCAGTGTCGTCCGCTCACGCTGGGGGATCGCCTCCGCCTACGTCGCGTAACGCGTGTCCGCCGGCGGGGCCAGGTGTTCTGCCATTCGACTCAGCCCGTCTGCAGGTGATCACGCTTCCCGGCCACGGTCGAGCGGGGAGCTTCGGTGAAGAAGTCGCGACCGGGCTCGGTGCGGCAGCGAAGCACCTGCCCTGCCGCTTCTTCTATGACGAAGCGGGCAGTCGACTGTTCGAGCGGATCTGCGCCCTGCCGGAGTACTACCCGACGCGAACCGAGCACGCCATCCTCCAATCCGCCGCACGCGACATCGTCGACGCGGTGGGGAGCGAGGTCGCCTTGTCGGAATTCGGCAGCGGCAACTCGAGCAAGACGCGGGTCCTCATCGAGGCGCTGCTGGAACGGCAGGACCGTGTCCTGTACGTCCCCATTGACATCTCCGTGGCGCATCTCGAGCAATCGGCCCACCAGCTGCTCCGAGAGTACCGACGTCTGTGGCTCACGGCGATCGGTGGCGAGTATCACGACGCCATCCCGCACCTGCCAAGGCACCACGGACCCCGGTTGATCCTGTTCCTCGGCGGCAACATCGGGAATTTCGCGGCGTCTGACGCTGCGACCTTCCTCGGGCGTGTCGGTTGCGAGATGACGGCCTGGGACCGGCTGCTGGTGGGGTTCGACCGCCTGAAGGCGAGAGACCTGCTCGAAGCGGCGTACAACGACGGCGCGGGCATTACTGCGGCGTTCAACAAGAACCTGCTCGTCAGGATCAACCGGGAACTCGGCGGCCAGTTCGACGTCCGCACCTTCGCCCACCACGCGCCGTTCGTGGAAGCCGCGCAGCGGATCGAGATGCGCCTGGTGAGCCAACGGCGCCAATCGGTAGCCGTCTCGGCCATCGACCGTGAGTTCCTGTTCCACGAAGGCGAGGCGATTCACACGGAGAGCTGTCACAAGTACTCGCCCGAACACTTCGCACGTCTGGCCGCCGCCGCCGGGTTGCACGTCGCCGAGTCGTGGACGGATCGGCGGGGCTGGTTTACGTTGGCGCTGCTGGCTCGCACCGACGCCGCACCGCATCCCGGTGAACACCCGTGATTCGATTCGCGGGCGCCGGCTGCCGCTTCGGGGACCTCGTCGCGCTCGAGCCGACCGACCTGACGTTCGAGTCGCGTCGGACGACGGCCCTCCTGGGCCCCAGCGGGTCGGGCAAGTCGACGATGCTCCGGCTGATCGTCGGGCTCATCACGCCGACTTCCGGCGCCGTCGAGGTCGCGGGCCGGATCGTCACGCCGGAGAACGTCGGCGAGTTGCGCCGCCGCATGGGCTACGTCATTCAGGACGGCGGGCTCTTCCCCCACCTGACGGCGGCTTCGAATGTCGCGCTCGTGGCGCGCCACCTCGGCTGGCCGGCGTCACGGGTCAACGCCAGGCTCGCGGAACTCGCCGACCTCACGCACCTCTCCGCCAGCGCGCTGGCTCGCTACCCTGCCGAACTGTCCGGAGGTCAACGGCAACGCGTCGGGCTGATGCGCGCCCTGATGCTCGACCCGGAGGTGCTTCTGCTCGACGAGCCGCTCGGGGCGCTCGACCCGATGGTTCGCGCGGAGCTGCAGCGGGAACTCCGCGAGATCTTTGCGCGCCTCGGGCGCACGGTCGTTCTCGTCACGCACGACGTCGCCGAGGCCGCGTTCCTGGCAGACCGGATCGTGCTGCTCGCCGAGGGTCGGGTCATCCAGGAGGGGACGGTCGACGACCTTCGCGAGCGCCCGGTGTCATCGTTTGTCACGGCGTTCCTGACCGCTCAGCAGGGGCGATTTCGATGAGGTGGCGTTCCTCGGTCCTCGTCGCGCTCGCCGTCCTGTGCGGTGTCGCCTCACTTCGGGCGGCTGCCACGCCGGTGAAGGTCGGGTCGAAACGGTTCACTGAGTCGTACGTGCTCGCGGAGATTGCCAAGCGAGCGTTGGCCGACGCGGGCTTCGCCGTCGAGCACCGCCAGGGGATGGGGGGCACCATCATCACGTGGAAGGCCCTCGAGACAGGCGGCATCGATCTTTACCCGGACTACACGGGCACGATCGCCCGGGAGATCCTGGCGGACCAGCCCGTCTCCACGCTCGAGGACCTGAGGCGCGCCCTGCTCGCCCGGGGCATCGGGATGACGGCGTCGCTCGGATTCAACAACACGTATGCGCTCGTCGTGCGCCGCGAGGACGCCGACCGTTTCGGCCTCCGACGGATCTCGGACCTCCTCCAACATCCGTCCTTGCGGCTCGCCCTGACGCACGAGTTCCTGGAGCGCACCGACGGATGGCGCGCGCTCAGCGCGCGCTACGGCCTCGCGATGGCGAAGGTTCGCGGCATCGAGCACGCCCTCGCGTATGCCGCGCTTGCCAACGGCGAGATCGACCTGACCGACGGCTACTCGACCGACGCCCGCCTGGTCGCGGGCGACTTCGTGGTCCTCGAGGACGACTTACGGTTCTTCCCGCGCTACGAGGCGGTCTTCCTGTACCGACGCGACCTGGACCCCAAGGCGGTGCAGGCCCTGTCCACCCTTGGCGGAGCGATTCCCGAGGCGTCGATGATTCGCATGAACGCCGAGGCGGAGCGTACCGGGAACGCCGTGGCGGCGGCGCGCCTCTTCTTCGGGAGCGGCGGCGAGGCAGGTGACGGCCGAGGGACCGTGGCGTCGCGCGTGACACAGTGGACCATTCGGCACCTGCAACTGGTCGGCGTCTCGCTGCTCCTCGCGCTCCTCATCGGCATCCCGCTCGGGATCCTGGCGAGCCGGCCTGGTGGGACCGGGCGCATCATCCTGGCCACGACGGGCATCATCTACACGATTCCGTCGCTCGCCTTGCTCGCGCTGCTGGTCCCGATTCCGTTCTTCGGGATCAGCACGCGCACCGTCGTCGTCGCCCTGCTCCTCTACAGCCTGCTGCCCATCGTGCGCAACACGGCCTCCGGGCTGCAGGACATCCCGCGTTCGATCCGAGAGTCGGCTGCGGTCCTTGGCCTGACACCCTGGGCCCAGTTGACGCGGGTGTATTTGCCAATGGCCTCGCGGACGATCCTGTCGGGAGTGAAGACGAGCGCGGTCATCAACGTGGCGACGGCGACGCTGGCGGCGTTGATTGGCGCCGGCGGCCTCGGCGAACCGATCTTCATCGGCCTCAGCCTGAACGACCACACGATGATCCTCGAGGGGGCGGTGCCGGTCGCGGTGCTCGCCCTGGCGGTGGAGACCGCGTTCGGCTGGCTCGACCGGTGGCTGATTCCGCGCGGGTTGCGGCTGTAACCGTGAAGTCGATCGGGGCGCTCGCCGCGTCGGACGCCTCCCTGGTTCAGAGGTGATGCCAGATGGCCTGGAAGAAGGGGATCTGCGGGATCTGTCCGGCTGGATGCTGGGTCGATGTCGACGTCGAGGAGGGACGACTGCTCGGCATCCGCCCCGACGAGAGTCACCCGCTCGGCATGCTGTGCCGACGCGGGCAGCACGCCCCGGACATCGTCCACGCCGACTCACGCCTGCGATACCCGCTGCGCCGCACCGGGCCGAAGGGCACGTTCGCGTTCGAACGCGTGTCGTGGGACGAAGCCCTCGATGCGATCGTGACGAGACTGCAGGACATCAAGGCGGAGTCTGGTCCGGAGGCCGCGGCCATCTACACGGGACGAGGCAGCTTCGAACTGAGCTTGTGCGACATCTTCCAGCCCAAGGGCGTGGCGGTGTCCTCCGCGTCCAGCCTGCTGTTCCGCTACGGCTCGCCCAACACCATGGGCGTCGGCGCGCTCTGCTACGTCTCGTTCGCGATGATCGCCCCTCACGTGACGATGGGCCGGATGCTCGTCGACATGTTCACGGACATGGAGCAGGCCGACCTCATGTGGGTGTGGGGGGCCAACCCGGCCACCGATTCGCCGCCGCTCGACATGTACCGCCTCGAAGGCGCGGCCCGACGTGGCGCCGCCATCGTCGTCATCGACCCGCGTCGCACGGAGACCGTGACACGGACAGGCGCGGAGTGGGTCCCCATCCGTCCCGGCACCGACGGCGCGCTCGCGCTCGCGCTGACACAGGTGCTGATCGACGAAGACCTCTACGACCACGCGTTCGCCGAGCAGTGGTGTCACGGATTCGACGACTACGCACGCTACGTGCAGCACTTCACGCCGGACGTCGCGGCGGCGATCACCGGTGTGCCCGCGAACACCATTCGAGTGCTGGCCCGGCGGCTGGCACGCGCGAGGGGCGCGTGCCCGGTCATGTACACGGGACTCGAGTACTCCAATAGCGGGATTCAAGCGATCCGGTCGGTGTTGACGCTGTTCGCGCTGGCCGGGCATCTTGACGTGCCAGGAGGCATCGGGCTGGCGATGCCGGGAACCCAGTTCCCGCTCAACCGGTCCTGCCACGTCGAAAACCCCGACGTCAGGCGGGCCGTCGCGCGTGATCGGTTCCCGATCTACAGCCTGTATCGCGGGGAGGGCCACGCGAGCGGTCTCGTGACGTCTGTCCTCGACGGCCAGCCGTACCGCATCAGGGCCCTCCTGATTCACGGCGCGTCGCTGCTGACGTCGTGGCCGGCGACGCCCGTGTGGCGTGAGACGCTGTCGAAGCTCGAGTTCGTCGTCTCCATCGATCGGCAGTTCACCGCCGATGCGGCCTACGCGGACATCGTCCTGCCGGCGACGACGATGTTCGAGATCGATTCGTACATGGTCTACGGACCGCTCTTCAGGCTGCGGGAGAAACTCGTCGAACCGGTCGGCGAGGCGCGGAACGACTACGAGATCATGAGCGAACTGGCGCGTCGGCTGGGGTACGGGGACCAGTATCCCGAGGCGGGAGAGCCTCTCCTGCGTTTCGTGCTCCAGGGGAGCGGCTACACGCTCGAAGACGTCAGGAAGGCTGGCGGCTGGGTCCAGTCCGGCCAGCCGTTGATGGAATACAAGAAGTGGGAGAAGGGCCGGTTGCGAGCGGACGGGCGGCCGGGGTTCGAGACCCCGACGGGGAAGTTCGAGATCCGTTCCACGTTGCTCGAAGAGTACCGGGTACGAAGGGCTGCCCAAGTACACCGAACCGGTCGAGGGCCCGCTGGCGCGCCCCGACCTGGCTCGCTCGTTCCCGCTGGTGTTCAACTCCGGCGCGCGGCCGCACACCGATTTCCGATCACAGAGCCACGACATTCCGGGGCTCGCGAACGACCATCCGGAGCCGACGGTCGAAATCAACTCGTCTGATGCGGCGGCACGCGGCGTCCGGTCGGGAGACCTGGTGGAGGTGCGGACGCTCCGGGGGGCGGTGCCATTCCGCGCGGTCGTCACCGACGCCATCGTCCAGGGATCCGTCGAGTGCAACATGGGCGGCGGCACGCCGGTCGGCTCGCGCTCGTGGCAGGAATGGAACGTCAACGAATTGACCGACCTCGACAACTTCGACGAGATCTCGGGGTTCCCCGTCTACAAGGCGCTTCTCTGCGACGTCGTGCTGAAGGCGAAGGGCACGTCCGCGGCCGCAGGTGAGGAGCCCTCGCCCTGCACGACGCACCTGTTCGAACCGCCTGCCCGGCGGGTTCCGTCGAGGCGGGTGTACCTCGACAACAACGCGACGACCTTCGTGGCCGCCCCGGTGCGGGAGGCCATGCTGCCGTATCTCGAGGCCTCATGCGGCAACCCCTCGAGCCTGCACGACAACGGACGAGAGGCTCGTGACGCCGTGGAGGCCGCGCGGCGCTCCGTGGCCACGCTCCTCAACGCGAAGCCGCGGCGACTCGTCTTCACGGGATGCGGCTCGGAGGCGAACAACCTCGCCCTCAAGGGTGTCGCCTTCAGCGCCCCGCAACGGCAGGGGCACATCGTCACCAGCGCGATCGAGCACCCGTCGGTTCTCGAGACATGCCGGTTCCTGGAGCGACTGGGGCACCGCGTGACGTATCTCGACGTCGACACCGACGGAATGGTGATGCCGCGCGCGCTCGAGGCCGCGATGACGCGCGACACCATTCTCGTGTCGATCATGTTTGCGAACAACGAGATCGGGACCATCCAGCCGATCTCCGAACTGGCGGCGGTGGCGCATGCGGGTGGCGCGTTGTTCCACACCGACGCGGTGCAGGCGGCCGGAAAGATCGCGGTGGACGTGGAGGCCCTGGGTGTGGACCTGATGACCGTGGCCGCGCACAAGTTCCACGGACCGAAGGGCGTGGGCGCCCTGTTCGTGCGTGCCGGGGTGTCCCTGGAGCCCGTGATCCACGGTGGCAGTCAGGAACACCGGCTCCGCGCGGGCACCGAGAACGTCGCCGGCATCGTCGGGATGGGACGGGCGGCCGAACTCGCGGTCAACACCGTGGGTGAAGCCGATGGCGTGAGAACGCTGCGGGACCGGTTGGAGGCGGAGATCCGACGCCTCGTGCCCGGTGCGCGGCTGAACGGGCACGCCGCGGCTCGCCTCCCCAACACGCTCAACCTGACGCTGCCGGGCCTGCGGGGCGAATCGCTCGTGGTCGCCCTGGACCAGCACGGCATCGAGCTGTCGTCCGGCTCCGCCTGTAAGACCGGATCACCGGAACCCACACACGTCCTGCTGGCGATGGGCCGCGCACCAGAGGACGCGCATTGTGCCGTACGTTTCTCTCTGTCTTCGCTGACGTCCGTCGAGGACATCGACCTCGCGGTCGCCGCGCTGGGCCACGTGCTCCAGGAGATGGCGACGACCGTGCGATTCCTGCCGTGCAAGTAGGCGTCGCCAGGTCGTTGCGCCCGGCCAGTGCGTACTTCCGTGAGACGCTCGCAGCGGCACACTCGGTGAATCGTTGACTAGACCGGAGGCGTCGTGTTTCAAGAAGACAACAAGGTCACCGTCAAGGCCTTCTACGACCTGATGTTCAATCAATCAAAGCCGGCTGAAGCCGTCCTCCGTTACGTCGGCGCGACGTACACCCAGCACAACCCGGTCGTGGCCGACGGCAAGGAGGCCTTCATCGAATACTTCGACAGGATGGCGCGCGAATACCCAGGCAAGCGCGTGGAGTTCCGCCGCGTGCTGGCGGAAGGCAACTTCGTTGTCCTGCACTGCTACCAGCACTGGCCGAACGACGGCGACTGGGCAGGGATTGACATCTTCCGATTGGATGACGACGGAAAGATTGTCGAGCACTGGGATGTCCTGCAGCGGATCCCGATCCAGGCCTCCAACCCGAACACGATGTTCTGACCCGGGCATCTCCCCTTCATCCGATCGGCTTCGCGAACAGGCCTGCTCCAACCTTGGCCGCATCCGAGCCTGCGACCGGGTGCAGATAGGTGCGACTGCGTTGATTCATCTCGATCGGCACCGGCTGATTCGTCACCTTGCTTCCGACCAGGTCCATGAAGGCGGGCTCAATGGGCACATATCCCAACGTCGCCCCGGTACCGGATCCAGCCAGGTTGAGGTTCTTGCCGAAGTGGCAGTTGACGACCTTGTAGTGGATGAGCTCGTTCGGCGGAATGGGGCCACGTCCGCCACCGCCGGCTCTGGGGGCGACGGCCGCTCCACGCCCTGACGCTTCGGCCGCCGCGTCGGCGGCGGCGCCACCACGCGACGGAATGTCGGACTGCGAGCCGTCCGGATTGTAGAGAAAGGGCGGAGCCGGCGCCGCATTCTGGTACGTCCAGGCGTAACGGCAGTCATCCACCACGTTGTTCTCGAACCTGAAGTCGGCCATGATCCCAGCCGTCCACAGGCCGCTTCCATAGCAGCCGGTGATGATGCAATTCCGCATCGCGTGCCCGCGGCTGCCGCCCTGCCAATAGACCACCGTGATCTTGTTCTCGCGAAAGATCGTGTGGTGAATGTCGATGCCGTTGCCGTTCGCGATGATCGCGACATGGATGGGGTTGGTCACCAGATCGCCGAGAAACATGCAGTGCCCGATCTCGAGATCTTCGAGTGCTCTGCTGTTCCGGTTGATGCCGTACAGACGGCGCTCGATGCCAGGTCGCGGGCCTTCCAGCACCGGCAGACCCAGGAACTTCATCCCGAGTATGGACACGTGGCTCGTCTCGATCAGGATTCCGTCAACCGCTCCTCCTGCGGCGTCAGGACGCCCGTTCCATGTCGGAGGGTCGGAGAATGGCATGGTGAAGATGAGCGTCGGCATGCCGTCGGCGGTCCACCCGGGTTCGTCCGGAAGAAACTCCGAACGAATGGTCAGTCTGTTCGCCGCGGAAAACGAGCGCTGCTGGGGCTTGAGCAACATCGACTCGCCGACGGCATATATGCCCTTGGTGAGGACGACGGTCATCGGACCCGTACCGGTGCTTTGACTCACACGCCGCCCGGCTTCAGCGAGCGTCCGCAACGGCGCCGCCGTGGCTCCGGAATTGCTGTCGGATCCCGTGGCTGGGTTCAGATAGATGGTGTCTCCCGCCCCGGACGCGGTGACGGTTTGAGCTGACAAGCGCCCCGGTCGGAACACCGCGGCAAGCGCCGTCGCGTGGACACCGGCCTTGAGCAGTTCTCTTCTGTGCATGTCTCAGTCCTGTTCTTGAAGCGTCCAGAAGTCCTCGTCCCCAAGCGACCCATCGCACCTTTTGACGAGGCGAGTCTGCCGAGTGTGAAAGCAGGCTTGAGGCCGCCGCTCCAGAGCCAAGGCGCGACGGCAACCCTGGCATCTGCGGCAATCCCGGCAGATGACGACCGACTCGATCTCACGCAGAAGCCTCTCGGCTATTGTCGAAAGAGCCGGGAATGCCTACGATGGCTTCGACCATGGCACCCACCCGACGCCAGTTGCTGACGTGCGTGGCCGCCTGCCTCGCCCTGTGGCCTGCACCCTCGTCGTCACAGGTGCGCCGTATCGAGATCACCGCGCGGGAGCCGGTGGCGGGCAGGCAGGCGTTTGGAGGCGCCGGTCCGTACGAGAACGTCAAGGGGCTGGTCCATGGGGAAGTGGACCCGAACGACGCGCGAAACCGCGTGATCCAGGATCTCGATCTGGCGCCGAGGAACGCCAGGGGCAACGTCGAATACGTGGCCACCTTCTCGCTGATGCGGCCGGTCGCGGCGGAGCGCGCGAGCGGCGTGTTGGTGTACTCGGTGGTGAATCGCGGGAACGGCGCTCCCACTGCCGGACCCGAGGGGCACGTGTCGGTCGTCAGCGGCTGGCAGGGTGACGTCGCGCCAACCGGCAACAACCAGACCATCAGGGTGCCGGTCGCGACGGGAGCCTCCGGCGCCGCGGTCACCGGTCCGGTGCTGGCGAGGTTCTTCGATCTTCCGGCCGGCACGACCACCGCGCCCATCCGCATCGGGTCGATGGGGACCGCCTTCTACCCGCCCGCCACGCTGGACACGTCGCGCGCCGCGCTGTCGTTCCACCGGTCGGAGACGCCGCGCGGGGAGATTGGCGGCGCCGGGACCATTCCGCCGACCGACTGGGCGTTCGCCGACTGTCGCACCGTGCCGTTCCCCGGGACGCCGGACCCGTCGAGGGTCTGTCTGAAAGGCGGGTTCGACGCCGCCCTCGTCTACGAACTGGTCTACACGGCCAGGGACCCGCTGGTGCTCGGGATCGGCCTGGCCGCCACCCGCGACATCGTCTCGTTCTTCCGCCACGCGTCCGCCGATGCGGAGGGCAACGCCAACCCGGCCGCCAACCTCGTCCGCCACGCGATCGGCGTCGGGTCTTCCCAGTCCGGCAATTTCCTCAAGACGTTCGTCCACCTCGGGTTCAACGCCGATCTGTCCGGGCGCATCGTGTTTGACGGCGTCATGCCGCAGATCGCGGCCCGGCAGACGCCCATGGACTTCCGATTCGCGGCGCCTGGCGGCGCGGCGACGCTCTACGAGCCCGGCAGCGAACCGGTGGTCTGGTGGGGCCGCTACGCCGATGCCACGCGCGGTCGCGCGGTAGCCAGCCTGCTCGATCGCTGCTCGGTCACGCGCACGTGCCCGAAGGTCGTGGAGGTGATCAGCTCGGCTGAGTTCTGGGGCCTTCGGATGTCGCCCGGACTCGTCGGCACCGACGCGGCGACGGACATCCCGCTTCCCGCCAACGTCCGCCGGTACTACAGCCCCGGCACGACTCACGGCGGCGGCTCGGGAGGCTTCGCGCTCGAGCAGCGGGCGGGGGGACGCTGCGTCCTGCAGTCGAATCCGAACCCGATGGCGGAGACGCTGCGGGCGCTGACGCGCGCGCTGGAGGACTGGGTCGTCAAGGGAACCGAGCCTCCGCCGAGCCGCTACCCGAAGCTGGCGGATGGAACGCTGGTCGCCGCCACGCGCGCAGCGACGGGGTTCCCGGCGATTCCCGGCGTCGGCTTCGGAGACGTGAACCCGGTCCTCGACTACGACTTCGGCGCGTCGCTGAACTACGGCGACCTGACGGGCGTGATCACGCGCCAGCCTCCGGTCGTGAAACGCGTGCTTCCGACGCTGGTGCCGGCGGTAGATGCCGACGGCAACGAACGGGCGGGCGTGGCGTCGGTGCTTCATCAGGCGCCGCTCGGCACCTACCTCGGGTGGAACGTCCAGGCCTCCGGCTTCTTCAAGGGCGGCTCGTGCGGCTTCCAGGGCGGATACGTGCCGTTCGCCCGGACGCGCGCCGAGCGACAGGGGACGGGCGATCCGCGGCCGTCGCTGGAGGAGCGGTACGGCACGCAGGAAGGCTACGTGTGCGCCGTCCGGCGCGCCGCCGAGGGTCTCGTCCGCGACCGCTACCTGCTGCCCGAAGACGCCGAGCGCCTGATTGCAGACGCCGCGAAGGCCGGCCTCCTTCCCGCGTCCACCGACGCCACCGCCGATGCGCGCCGCGTGGCCGGCGGGGTGTGCCGATGACGCTCGCCCTCGCCGGCCTGCTCACGATCGCAGCGCTGCTGGCGTTGATCCTGACGAAGCGGGCGTCGCCGCTCGTGGCGCTCATCCTGGTGCCGGTGGCCGCTGCGCTGGCGACGGGCGCCGGCATGAAGACGGGCACCTACATCCTGCAGGGCGTGGCGGGCGTCGCGCCGATGGCGGCGATGTTCGTCTTCGCGATCGCGTTCTTCGGCGTGGTCGGCGACGCCGGCATGTTCGACCCGGTCATCCGGGCGCTGCTCCGCCTGGTCGGCACGAACCCGGTCAGGATCATGATCGGCACGGCGGCGCTGGCCTTCCTCGCTCATCTCGACGGGAACGGCGCGGTCACCTTCCTCATCACCGTCCCGACGATGCTGCCGCTGTTCGAGCGGCTGGGGATGGACCGCCGCAAGCTGGCGGGCATCACAGGGCTGGCCGCCGGCGTCAGCTTCCTGCCGTGGACGGGGCCTACGGTCCGGGCGGCCGCCTCCCTCAAGCTGACCACCCACGAGATCTTCGTGCCGCTCATCCCGGCGCAAATCGTCGGCATCGTCTTCACCTTCGCCGTGGCCTGGTGGTGGGGCCGCCACGAGGCGAAGCGGCTGAACGCAGCCGGCTCCGGGCCCGGCTCCCACGCCGTCGTCGGGATGAAGCCGCTGACATCGGAGCAGCAGGCGCTCCGACGGCCGCGCCTCGTCGCCGTGAATCTCCTCCTGGCGCTCGTGGTGATGGGCTCGATGATCGTCACTGCGGTCCCCCCTGCCGTGTCGTTCATGCTCGGCCTCTCGATTGCGCTGGTCGTCAACTACCCGAACGTCGAGCAGCAGAGGCAGCGGGTCGACGCGCACGCGCGCGCCGCGCTGATGATGGCCAGCGTGCTGTTCGCGGCCGGCGCCTTCACGGGTATCATGCAAGGCACCGGCATGCTGTCGGCGATGGCGGCGGCGGCTGCCGGCGCGATCCCGCCGGCGGCGGCGGCGCACATCCCGTTGGGGCTGGGCCTCGTCTCGATGCCGCTGAGCCTCTTGTTCGACCCCGACTCGTTCTACTTCGGCGTGCTCCCGGTCGTCGCCAACGCCGCGCACCTGCTCGGCGTCGCGCCGGTGGAGGTTGCGCGCGCGGCGCTGCTCGGCCAGATGACGACCGGTTTTCCGGTGAGCCCGCTCACGCCGTCCACGTTCCTGCTGGTGGGCCTCGCGGGGATCGAACTGGCCGACCACCAGAAGTTCAGCATCCCGGTCTTGTGGGGGGCCTCGGTCCTGATGACGATCGCCGCGGCGCTGTTCGGGATCATCCGATGGTGACGAGGACGATGGGGCGCGTGCGGCGCAGGCTTCCCACGTGGCGCAGGCCTCCAGCCTGCGATGGCGGAGCGGCATGAAAACCATCAGAATCGGGGCCGGCGCCGGCTATTCGGGGGACCGCATCGAGCCCGCCGTTGAGCTCGCCGAGAAGGGCCGCCTCCAGTACCTCGTCTTCGAGTGCCTGGCGGAGCGCACGATCGCCCTCGCGCAGCAGGACAGGCTCCGCGACGCGGCGAGTGGGTTCGATCCGCTCCTCGCCGACCGATTCGAGGCGGTGCTCCCGGCGTGCATCAGGAACGGCGTCCGGATCGTCACCAACATGGGGGCCGCGAACCCCGAGGGCGCTGCCGAGACGGTCGCGCGGATCGCGAAGGCGCTGGGGGCTCGCCTGACGATCGGTGTCGTCATCGGCGATGACGTCCGCGACGCGATCGTGAACGCGGACGCCCGGCTCGACGAGATGGGGATACCGGTCTCGGCCTGCGGAAAGACGATTGTCTCCGCCAACGCCTACCTCGGCGCGGAAAGCATCGCGGAGGCGCTCGCCCGCGGTGCCGACGTCGTCATCACCGGACGCGTGGCCGATCCGTCCCTGTTTCTGGCGCCGATGATCCACGAATTCGGTTGGGCGCTCGACGACTGGCGGCGGCTCGGGCGGGGGACGGCGGTCGGGCACTTGCTGGAGTGCGCGGGCCAGGTGACCGGGGGGTATTTCGCCGACCCTGGCTTCAAGGACGTGCCCGACCTGGCGCGCCTCGGCTTCCCGCTGGCCGAGGTGGGCGAGGATGGCGACGGCGTGCTCACGAAGGTCGAGGGGTCCGGCGGCCGCATCACGACGGCGACGTGCAAGGAGCAACTGCTGTACGAGCTTCACAGGCCCGACCGGTACCTGACACCCGATGTCACCGCGGACTTCACCGGCGTGCGGTTCACGACGCTCGGCCGCGACCGCGTCGGCGTCCAGGGTGCGTCCGGCACCGAGCGGCCAGCGTCCCTCAAGGTGTCGGTCGGCTACTCCGACGGATTCATCGGCGAAGGGCAGATTTCGTACGCCGGCCCGGGCTGTGTGAACCGGGCGCGGCTGGCGATCGCGATCGTGAAGGCCCGCCTGGCGCTGCGCGGCATCGAGCCTCCGGAAACCCGTTTCGACTGCGTCGGTCTCGACGCGATTCTGGGCGGCTGGCGCGCTTCCGCCGCCGAGCCGCCCGAGGTGAGGGTCCGCGTGGCGGCGCGCTGCGCGACGGCGGCGATGGCTGCCGCCGTCGCGAACGAGGTCGAGACCCTCTACACCAACGGCCCGGCGGCCGGCGGCGGCGTCACCAAGGTGGTGAGGCCAGTGCTCGCGATGGACTCGACGACCCTGCCCCGCCGCCTCGTCGTCCCGTCAGTGCACTGCCTGGAGGTGAGCCCATGAAGCTGCGCGAGATCGCCCATTCCAGGGCCGGCGACAAGGGGAACACGGCGAACGTATCGGTGATCGCGCTCGACGAACGCGACTACGACCGGCTGCGCGAGTCGGTGACGGCCGAGCGGGTGAAGGAACTCTTCGCCGGGATCGTCGAGGGCGAGGTGGTGCGCTACGAGATGTCGTCGGTCGGCGCGCTCAACTTCGTGATGCACCGGGCGCTCGGCGGCGGTGTGACCAGGTCGCTGGCGCTCGACGCCCACGGCAAGTGCCTCAGCTCGGCGCTGCTGGATCTGGAGATCTGAAGGAGACATCGTGAAGAACAAGGTCATCGCGCTGGAGGCGTTGCGGTCCCGCTTCGCGGACGGCATGACGGTGATGGTGGGCGGCTTCATGGGCGTCGGCGCGCCGCCGGCCCTGATATCCGCGCTGATCGAGTCGGGGGCGCGGAACCTGACGTTGATCTCCAGCGACACCGCCAGGGTCGACACCGGCGTCGGGCCGCTTGTCGTCTCCGGCCGCGTGACCAGGCTCTACGCCTCGCACATCGGGACGAACCCCGAGACGGGGCGGAGGATGCTCTCGGGAGAGTTGCAGGTGGAACTGGTGCCGCAGGGCACCTTCGCCGAGCGAATCCGGTGCGGCGGCGGCGGACTCGGTGGAGTGCTGACCGCCACGGGCATCGGGACCGTGGTCGAAGAGGGGAAGCAGAAGCTTCGGGTGAACGACCGGGAGTACCTGCTCGAGACTCCGCTCCGCGCCGACGTGGCGCTGCTCAAGGCGCGCGTCGCGGACCGGTCCGGGAACCTCGTGTACGAGCTGTCGGCGAGGAACTTCAATCCCCTGATGGCGCTGGCGGCCGACCTGGTGGTCGCGGAGTGCGACGAGCTGGTCGAGACGGGCGCAATCGACCCCGAGCACGTCGTCACCCCCGGGGCGGTCGTTGACTTCGTCTACTGTGGAGCACGCGCGTGAACGCCAAGGAACTGATCGCCCGCCGCATCGCCCGCGAACTGAAGGACGGTGACGTCGTGAACCTCGGCATCGGCCTGCCGACGCTGGTCGCCGACTACCTGCCGGAGGGCGTCCACATCACGCTCCAGTCCGAGAACGGTTTCCTCGGCCTCGGACCGGTCGCGGGCCGCCGGGAGAACCTGGTCAATGCCGGCGGGCAACCCTGCGGCCTCGTGCCGGGGGCCTCGATGTTCGACAGCGCCCTCTCGTTCTCGCTGATCCGCGGCGGGCACGTCGACGCCTGCGTCCTCGGCGGCATGCAGGTGGACGAGCGCGGCGACCTGGCGAACTGGATGGTGCCGGGGAAGATGGTGGCCGGGATGGGCGGCGCGATGGACCTGGTTGCCGGAGCGAGGAAGGTGATCATCGCGATGGAGCACTGCACCAGGGACGGCGAGCCCAAGCTCCTGAAGCGATGCACCTACCCGCTGACGGCCCGGGGCGAGGTCGACATGGTCGTCACCGAGCTCGGCGTGTTCACCTTCGGTCCCGAAGGGATGCGGTTGATCGAGACCGCGCCGGACGTGACGGTGGACGAGATACTGGCAAAGACCGACGCGACCGTCGTGCTGGCCGGGTCGATAGTGCCGATGAAGGTCTGAGCCTCGACACTCGAGCGTCCAGCGCCGGGCAAGAACATGCTGCGTGCTCGTGAGCACGTGACGAGGCACCAGGCAGGGTCGGGCAGCAGCAACCCGACGATGCATGCCCCTTCTTCGAGGCGAACGAAGGCCGCGCGATGAAGGTGGTGATAGACTTGGACCGCTGAACCTGAAAGGAGCCTGTCCAGTGACCACACGAGAGATGCTTGCAGCCGCCGATGCCGCGCCCGCCACGTTCGGGAGCCAGCCGGCGCAGGGGCGATTCTTGAAGAACTTCGGTGTGGCGGGAACCTCCTTCGGCGCCCGCACTGCGGCTGGCGGCGGAGGCCGGGGTCGCGGCGGGCGCGGCGGGCGCGGAGGCGCTGCGGCGGAGGCGCCGCCGGCCGCGGTTGCGGCCAAGCCCGCGCTGCCGCCCTTCGACATCATCGAGTACGCGCACGAGATGAACGTGGGGGTCGTCGAAGCCAGCCCCCCCGCGATGGACGCGGAGTCCATCAGGGCGTTCCGGAAGAGGCTGGAGTCGTACAACCTGCGCGTCATCATGGGGGCTCCGCTGCCGCGCGATGCAGCGGGAGTCGAGGCGTTCGAGGCGGCAGTGAAGGCCTGCAAGGAAGCGGGTGCCATCAACCTGCGCGCCGCCATGACCGCGCGACGTTACGAGGAGTTCGACACGCTCGAGAAGTTCAAGGCGAATTTCGAGCTGTGCCAGAAGCAGGTGGCGCTCGCCGAGCCCATCCTGCGCAAGCATCGCATTGCGCTGGCCCTGGAGAACCACAAGGGCTGGCGCGCCGCCGAGCACGCCGCGTGGCTCAAGCGCGTGGGCAGTGAATGGCTGGGGGTCCATCTCGACTTCGGCAACAACGTGGCGCTCTGCGAGGACCCCGCCGACACGTTGAAGATCCTCTACCCCTACGTCATCTCGTCCCACATCAAGGACATGGCGGTCGAGATGTACGAAGACGGCTTCCTGTTGGCCGAGGTGCCGCTCGGAGAGGGCTTCCTGGACATCAAGGGCATGGTGGCGACACTCCAGAAGAAGGACCCCAACATGGCCTTCAACCTGGAGATGATGACTCGCGACCCGCTCAAGATCCCGGTCTTCACCCCGGGGTACTGGCCGACCTTCGATGATTCGTACAGCCCGCTGCCGGCCCGCGACCTGGCGAAGGTCCTGGAGCTCGTCCGCAAGAACAAGCCCAAGCAGCCGCTGTGGTACACGAGCAAGATGAGTTCCGAGGCGGTGTTGAAGCTCGAGGACGACAACAACCGCAAGTGCATCGAGTTCGCCCGGCAGATGCCGAGCATGTGAGACTCAGTCGCGCGGATCGTCTGCGCTTTCGGGTGTGAGCGTCGCCCCGCCATCGCCGGGATTCCACGCAAAGCCGGCCCTGCAGAATCAGCGTCCGCAGGCCAACCGGGCCTTGTCGAAGACTCGTCCGTTCCGCTATAAGTGGTTGATGGAGTCGCGCCCGATTCGGACGCATCCACAGCAGGTGATTCGTGACTGACCCCCGAAGCTCAATCACTCCAATCAGGCCGGCCGGAGACAGGCCTCGGCCTG
>CAWAMP010000021.1:0-29107 GCA_963783255.1 uncultured Acidobacteriota bacterium
TGGTGGGAAGGTCCACGAACGGGCGCGCCGCGTCGTGCACCAGCACGACGTCGCTCGCCTCCGACACGGCATCGAAACCGTTCGCCACGGAATCCTGGCGCCGGTCGCCACCCGCGACGAGTCGGACTCCGGGGCGGCGGAGGCAGGCGGGAGGCGCGTCGAGCCATTCAGCGGGACCGACCACGACGATGTCCCGGACGGGTTCGCACGCCAGGAACGCGTCGACGCTCCACTGGAGCATCGGGCGTCCGCCGAGGTCGAGCAGTTGCTTGGGCGTCGCGGCTCCGAGCCGACGCCCGCGCCCTCCGGCAGCGATGATCGCGGTTGCGTGCATGGATGGGACCCTGCGGCCTCGCCGGCCAGCCCCCCGCCTGCGTCTCGTCGGCGGGCGCAACCGTTGATTATACGACCAATCCGGAGGATTCGCGGCCGCCGGCGAAGTCGAGGACCCGGCGGGCCGTCAGCTCCCGCGCCTTCGCCCCGACGCCAGCCCGCCAGGGCGCGTAGATCACCACGAGTGCGGCGGTCGTCGCGCGAGTGACCATCGTGCGAGCCGAGTCCGACGAAGGGTTGCCGAAGGGACCGTGACGATCGGCGAGCGCGAGGCGACCCTCGACGTGCACGACGTCTTTCCCGATCCCGGCATACTCCTCGCCGGCGCAACCGAGCCTCAGCTCCACGTTGCCCTCAATCCGGGCCAGGTCGTACACGCCGTAGGGCAGCTGCAGCTCCAACGAGCACCAGTTGCACACGTCGACGAGGACGTTAATCCGGGGCAGACGCCCGCCCTTGACGACGCGACGGAGCAGCGCCTCCGACGACGGCCGGCGTCTTGTAGGGTCGAGGCCGACGGCCCGGTACATCGCCCGCACGTTGATGCGTTCGCCGGGCGGCGCGAGACGCACGCGCTGCTCGGCGTCGGCGAGCGCCAGATCGAGTCGAGGCTCGGGCTCGCCCACCGTCAGGCCCTCGAACGCGAGCACGCTCGGTTCCACGATCGAGCGGAGCGCCTCGGCAACGCTGAATCGCATGCCTTCTATCGTCTGTCTTCCGCCTTGTCCGGTTCGTCGACGTCGGCGGCGACGGTCTCGCGCACCTCCCGGGCGAGCCGACGCGCTCCTTCGGCGGTCGGCTCGAGACCGTCGGTCGACACCGGGTCGTGCACGACCAGCCGTACGTGGCCCGGGCAGGTCATGAGCCTGTTCTTCAGCATCACGTGGCGGCTCCCGGCGACCGAAATCGGAACGATGGGCAGTCCCGCCTGGATTGCCAGCAGAAAACTCCCGCCCTTGAACCGGCCGACGGCCCCGTCCGCACTCCGAGTGCCCTCGGGAAACACGATCAGCGACAACCCCTTCGACACGAGGCCCTTCCACCGCTTCAGAATCCCGAGCGGGTCGGGCTTCTTCCGGTCGACGAGGAGGTGCCCGGTCCGGCTGAGATGCCATCCGAGAAACGGGAACCGTCCGAGCGAGGCCTTGGCGATGATCCGCAACTGCCACGGGACGTTCCAGAAGATGATCGGGATGTCGTAGATGCTCTGGTGGTTGGAGATGAAGATGTAGGTCGTGCCCGGCGTGAGGCGATCGAGCCCGTGCACCTCGACGTCGACGCCGGTCGTCTTGAGGATGAGCCACGACCAGGCGCGCGCGCACCTGTGCGCGAAGAATCCGCTCGGCTGGAAGAAGCTCGAGGCGATCGACAGCGTTCCGAGCGCGACGGTGTAGACGGCAATCGCCGGGATCAGGAAGAAGACCGTCCGCCACCAGTGGAAGGGCGGGATCGTCACCGCGTCCGCCGGTTGGCGTCGTCCTTGTCCCCCTGGCCCTGGGGTGCCGACGTCGCAACGCCGTTCGGGATCGGCTGGGTGGGCGCGGGGCCGCCGGTCTGGACCGCCGACGGGACTGGCGCAGGCGGCGCGGGGGCCGGCACGGGTGACGCGGCGGGCGCGGCCGGCGGCGAAGCGGATAGCCCCGGCTCGATGTGGCGCCCGAAGATCATCTTGCCCGCGGTCGTCTGGAGCACGCTCGTCACGACGATGTCGATGGTCTTCGAGATCATCCGCCGCGCGTTGTCGACGACGACCATCGTCCCGTCGTCCAGGTAGGCGACGCCCTGGTTGTACTCCTTGCCTTCCTTCAGGATGAACACCTTCATGATCTCGCCGGGCAGCACGACGGGCTTCAGCGAGTTGGCCAGCTGGTTGATGTTCAGGACGTCGACGCCGCGCAGCTGGGCCACCTTGTTCAGGTTGAAGTCGTTGGTGACGATCTTGCCCTGCAGCGAGCGCGCCAGCTCGATCAGCTTCAGGTCGACCTCGCGGACCTCGGGGAAATCGACGTCGGAGATCACGACCTCGACACCGGCCATCTTCTGAATCTTCTGGAGGATGTCGAGGCCGCGCCGCCCGCGGTTGCGCTTGAGCGCATCGGCCGAATCGGCCACCAGCTGCAGTTCCTTGAGCACGAACTGCGGGATGACGAGGGCGCCGTCGATGAAGCCCGTCTCGCAGATGTCGGCGATGCGGCCGTCGATGATCACGCTGGTGTCGAGCACCTTGTAGCGGCGCTGCGGCCCGGCCGCGCGGAAGAGGGCGACCAGGCGCGCCGGCTCCAGCCACTCGCCCTTCCGGGCCCCTATCACGGTTCCGATGTAGGGCAGCACCAGCAGCACCGCGCTCCGAAGGAACGCCACCCGCGGATCGCGGGTGTCGGTCCACGTGAGCGCGGTCTCGATCGTCCTGGCGATGACGAGGCCGATCGTGCCGCCGATCAGCGCGCCGAGCGCCGTCGTGGCCGACACGTCCTTCAGCCAGTGCTCGAAGACGATAACCAGCACGGCCAGCGCCACGCCCACGGCCACGTTGAGGGCCACTCCCGCCGTGCCACCGACGCCGAGCGACGACAGCGGCTGCAGCAGGCCCGCGGTGAACGCAACCGCCGCCACGAACAACGTCCTGGCGAGTATGAACCAGTTCATCGGGGGTCTCCCCGTCTTACGCATGAATGAATGGCGGCCTTGCCGGACGCGGGCATCGTTCCCCTGACCGGCATCGGCTACGCAAAGAGCGCCTCGAGCGCCTCCCCGACGCCCGTCGCACCGACGAGTTCGCACGACTCGCCGGCCGGAAGGTCCCGGGGATCGATGTTGCCTCTAGGAAGGATACAGCGAGTGAACCCCATCTGTGCAGCTTCTCTCACCCGGCGGGCCGCCTGGGTGACCGCGCGGACCTCCCCCGCGAGCCCGATTTCCCCGAAGACCACCGTCTTCGGCCGGACGGCACGGTTGCGCACGCTGGACGCCACGGCCGCGGCAACCGCCAGATCGACGGCGGGTTCGTCAATCGACATCCCACCCGCGACGTTGACGAACACGTCCTCGCCGACCAGGCTCAGGCCCGCGCGCTTCTCGAGGACCGCGACGAGCAGCGACAGGCGGTTCTGATCGACGCCGATCGCCATCCGCCGCGGGTTCGCGTAGAGGCTGCCGCTCACGAGCGCCTGCACCTCGACGAGGATCGGGCGCGATCCCTCCATGCAGCACACCACCGCAGACCCCGGGGACGCGACCGGGCGCTCGGCGAGGAACAGCTGCGACGGGTTCGGCACCGGGCGGAGCCCGGTGCCCGTCATCTCGAAGACACCCAGCTCCGACACCTCGCCGAATCTGTTCTTTACGGCTCGGATGATCCGGTGGATGTGATGCTGTTCGCCCTCGAAGTAGAGCACGGTGTCGACGATGTGCTCGAGCGACTTCGGGCCCGCCAGGCTGCCGTCCTTCGTCACGTGGCCGACGAGGAACGTCGGCATGTTGTGCCCCTTGGCGGTGAACAGCAGCTGCGTGGCGGCCTCCCGCACCTGGCCGATGCTTCCCGGTGCCGACTGCAGCTTCAGCGAGAACACGGTCTGGATTGAATCGACGACTAGCAGCGCGGGCTTCAGCCGGGATGCTTCGTCGAGAATCCGCTCGAGGCAGGTTTCGGCGAGCAGGTAGATGGGGGCGTCGCCGACGCCCAGCCGCTCGCCGCGCGACTTGACCTGGTGCTCCGATTCCTCACCCGAGCTGTAGAGCACCGGCCCCGCGACGCGGGCGAACGCGGCGGCCGCCTGCAGGAGGAGCGTGGACTTCCCGATGCCCGGCTCGCCGCCGAGCAGCACGAGCGACCCGGGCACGACGCCCCCGCCCAGTACGCGGTCGAACTCCTCGAGCCCGGTCCTGATCCGCGGCGCGTCGGCCAGCTGGATGTCCGCGTAGAGGCGCGCCCCGGCTCCTCCGCCGAGCGCGTAGCGGGGAGGTGCGGCCGCGTTCGACGCCGCCGGCGCGTCCGGCACGCGCTCCTCGACGAGCGAGTTCCACGCCCCGCAGTCGGCGCAGCGTCCCATCCACTTCGGGGCCTGCGCCCCGCACTCCTGGCAGACGAAAGCCGTTTTGGCCGTCTTCATCGTTCATTCACGGAGGCAGTAGACAGTAGACAGCGGATCACACGTGACTCACTGCCTACTGCCTACTGCCTACTACTCCTGTCCCCGTCCAGCCCCATCATAGACCCGTTCGATACGCGAGCCGATGCGGCAGAGGACCTCGTACGGAATGGTGCCGATCGCGCCCGCCATCTCGGATGCCGTGATGCGCTCGGTTCCCTGCTCCCCGAGAAACACGACCTCGTCGCCCGGGTCGACCGGCATCCCCGTGACGTCGATGGCCAGCATGTCCATCGACACCGCGCCGACAATCGGCGCGCGGCGGCCCCTGACGAGCACCTGGCCACGGCCTCCGAGCCGCGTGTCGAGGCCGTCGGCGTAGCCGGCCGGAACGGTGGCGATGACGCGAGGGGTGGCGGGCGAGAACACGGCCCCGTATCCCACTCCCTCGCCTGCCCGCACGTGCTTGACGGACACGACGCGGCTGCGGAGTGTCAGCACGGGCCTGAGCGGCAGTGCCCCCGCGAAGGAGGCCGGCTCCACGCCGTACAGCAGAATGCCCGGCCGGACGGCCTCGAACCAGACGCGCGTGTCGCGCAGCAGCGCGGCGCTGTTCGCGGCATGACGGGCCGGCACGACGACGCCCATGGCTGCGATCCTGGACAACACCTCGTCGAAGCGCCGGCGTTGCGCCTCGAACAACGGATGCGCGTCGTCATCGGCGGTCGCAAAGTGGGTGCAGACCGCCGCCAGATCGAGGTTGGGACTCGCGAACAGCTCCGGGAGCGTCCGTTCGACGTTGTCGTGACGGAAGCCGAGCCGGTTGAGGCCGGTGTCGATCTTGAGGTGGTACCGCAGGCGCCGGCCGCGGGCGGACGCGGCCGCCTGGAGTGCGCGGCCCGCTCCAGGGGTCGAACACGTGGGGGTGAGGTCGAATTCGAAGAGCCCCGAGAGGTCGCTGACACTGAGGGCACCGAACACGAGGATGCGCGCCGTGACGCCTGCCGTGCGGAGCGCGATGCCCTCTTCGATGTCCGCGCACGCCAGTGTGGAAGCGCCGGCCTGCTCCAGGGCGAGCGCCACGTGGCGCGCCCCGTGCCCGTAGGCGTTGGCTTTCACGACGGCGATGATCCCGGGCGGCTTCCGCGAGGGCGGGATCCCGGCGGCGAGCAGGGACTCGATCGCGCCGTAGTTGGCCTTGAGCGAGGCCAGATCGACGTGGGCGACAGTAGAGCGAACCATGCGCGCCGAGGCTCAGTGCCCGCCGGGATCGTAGTTCTCGAAGCGGGTGCGTTCCTTGATGAACGCGAGCTTGACGGTGTCGGTCGGGCCGTTGCGCTGCTTGGCGACGATGATCTCCGCGATCCCCTCGTTGTCGGCGTCGGGGTTGTACTTGTCCTCGCGGTAGATGAGGATCACCACGTCGGCATCCTGCTCGAGCGCGCCCGATTCGCGCAGGTCCGAGAGCTGGGGCCGGTGGTCCGAGCGCGATTCCGGGCCGCGGCTCAACTGGGACAGCACCAGCACCGGGACGTTCAGCTCCTTGGCGAGCGCCTTGAGCGCCCGCGAGATCGCGCCCAGTTCCTGCGTGCGGTTCTCGAACCGGCCGCGCCCCTGCATCAACTGGATGTAGTCCACGATGAGCAGGTGGAGACCGTGCTCGGCCGCCAGCCGGCGCGACTTGGCGCGCATCTCCAGCACGCCGATGCCGGGGGAATCGTCGATGAAGACCTTCGCCTGCCCGAGGACGCCGAGCGCCTCGGTGAGCCGGCCCCAGTCGTCGGTCCGGAGATAGCCGGTGCGAAGGTGGTGGCCGTCGATCTGCGCCTCCGAGGACAGCATGCGCAGAAAGAGCTGCTCCCGCGACATCTCGAGGCTGAACACGCCGACGGTCATCCGTTCCTTCGTGCCCACGTGCTGCGCGATGTTGAGCGCCAGGGACGTCTTCCCCATCGACGGCCGGGCGGCGATGATGACCAGGTCGCCGCGCTGGAATCCAGACGTCAGGCTGTCGAGGTCGCTGAACCCGGCCGGAACGCCCGTGATCAGCTTCTTCTCTTCGTGCGCCTTCTGGATGGCCTCGACGCTCTCCTGCGCCAGCTCCTCCAGCGACACGAACCCACGGCGGATGCCTCCCTCGGCGATCTGGAAGATCGAATTCTCGGCGCGATCGAGAATCTCGGCGGCTTCCTGGTCGGCCTCGTAGGCGTCGAGGAGAATCGTGTTGGCCGCCCCAATCAGGTGCCTGAGCACCGACTTCTCCTTGACGATCTTCGCGTAGTGCTCGACGTTGGTGGCCTTCGGCACGCCGTCGACGAGCGAGGCGACGTAGGCCGGCCCCCCCACCGTGTCGAGCTCGCCGGACCGCCCGAGCTCGTCCTTCAGCGTGACGAAGTCCACCGCCATCCGCCGTTCAGCGAGGTTGATGATCTTCTCGAAGATCCGACGGTGGGCGTCCCGGTAGAAGTCCTCCGGGCGCAACACTTCCACCGCGACGTTGTAGGCGTCGTTCTGGATCAGGATGGCGCCGAGAACCGAGCGTTCGGCCTCCAGATTGTGCGGCAGCGTCCGTGCGGCGGTAGTCGTCGTCTCGGCCACAGGCATTCAGCGCTCCCGACCGGCGGCCGGTTCCCGGCGGTCGGCCGCGGTCGCGGGCGGAAGGTGCCTAGTGTATCGCATCTCGGCGGCCTCCGTCGCCGGAGGCGAGATCGCGTAAGATGCGTCCCATGGCGCTCTGGCTGGCCGCGACGATCGCGCACTTCGGCCTGGTCGTCTTCTGGGTCCGCACCTTCGGCCCGCGCCGGACGGACCGGGACGATCTGGTCTTCCACGCGGCGGTCATCGGGTTGGGAAGCCTGCAGGCGGTCCTGCACACCGTCGCGTTCTCCGTCGGTCTCTCGCTCGGCCGCGGACTGGCTGCCCTCGCGGCGGTCCATCTCGTCGCCGGCGCGGCCTTCGTGATTCGCGGCCCGCGCCCGCACGTGGCGTCCGCCGACAGCAGCGAGGCGCCAGCGGCCCCGGCGCCCGGGATCCGCGCCCTGGCGGCCGCCGGCGGTGTCGTCCTCGCCGCACTCGCCGTCCAGTGGGCGCTCGCCGCGGCGACGTCGCTCCGGGTCACCGGCGCCGACGCGGCGCACTATCACGTGCCCTACGCGGTGAACATCGCGCTCGGCGCAAATCCGTTCGGCCTCCCGGCGACGCCGCATCTCTATCCGATGGGCACGAGCGTGCTCGACGCGTGGTTCATCCTGCCCTTCCGCGACCCGCTGCTCGTGGACCTGGCGAACCTCCTGCCATTCCTTCTCGCCTGGGCCGCGATCCTCCGCATCGTCCGCGACGTCGCGGGCCGGCCCGGAGCGGCGTGGGGGCCGTGGTTCGCGCTCGCGCTGTTCGCGCTGCCGCTCTTCCGCCACAGCCTGCTGGTTTCTGCCGACCTCTTCTATGCATCCGCGTTCCTCGCGACGAACGCGCTGCTGCTCGGCATCGCCGTCCGCATGCGCGCGGATCGCGTCGACGTGATCTCGCTCTCGCTCGCGGCCGGCATGCTCGTGTCCACGAAGGTCACGGGTGCGTTCTCTGCGGCGGCCCTGACCCTCGTCTACGGCGCGGCGGTCTTCGCCCGCGCCCGGCTCGAGCGGCGTCGACTCGAGGTGTCCGACATCCCGGTCGCCGCGATGGCTGGCGCCGCCGTGCTCGCTATCGCATCGGGCGGGGTCTGGCTGATTCGCAGCTGGTGGAACTTCGGTTCCCCGCTGGCGCCGTCCGGCCTCGAGATCCTGGGCTTTGAGATCTTCCGGGGCGAGAAGTACGGTGAGACGAAGTACTACCTGTCCGTCTTGAGGGACGTCCGCGACACGGCCGGGTACAGCCTGGCCTCGCGGTCCTGGCACTGGGCCGGCATCTGGATCGGCCGCTGGTTCGTCCTCGCCGGCCTCCTGGCGCTGGCGCCGATCGCCGGGGCCGCAGCGGCGCGGATACGCGGCCGCTCGCTCGACGAGGTCCATCGCGCCAGGCTCGTCTTCATCGTCGCGTCCGCGGTGCTCGTCGCGGCACACCTGACGTTGCTGGCGGGCGTCCCGTGGTCAAGCCTGGAGTGGACCGACGGCTTCGCGTTGCGCTATGCGCTGCCGTGCCTCGCTCTCTACGGCCTGGCTGCGTGTGCGGCGATCCTGCCGGGACTGACCGGTTTGCGAGGCCTTCGGGCCGGCGCAGCCGGCGGGGCGGTCGCAGCACTCTCGGTCGGGTGGTACGTCTGGCAGCAGGGCGTACCCGGCGGGCCGCCGGAGGAAGCCCTGGCTCGCCTCACGCCGGCTGGCGTCGCGCTCGGCCTCGCGGGGTGCGCGCTGGGATATGGCGCGGCCAGGCTGCGTCGGCGCACCACGGCGTGGGCTTTCGCGGCTCTGGCTTTGGCGGCCGCGGTGACGGCGTACTCCGTCCACGCCGGGCGTTCGGACGCCAGGCTGCTGCGGTCTGCACAGGCGGACCTCGATCGGCTGGTCGCGTGCAGCACGTGCGACGGCGTCGGCGTCGGCGACCGGCGGAGGGCGTACCTCGCGCTGCTCGCGTACGAGCGAACGGTCGGATCGACGTGCTCCGGCCGGCGCATCTTCACGACCTCGCGCTGGGACACGCCGCTCGACCTGCAATCGCCGCGTTTCGAGAACCGGGTGTTCGATGTGCGCGGCCCGGCGTTCACGCCCCGCCTGCTCGAACGCGATCGCCCGGGCAGCGCCCGGTGCGACTACGTGATCGCCGCCCGCGCGGCGCTCGACACGACCAACGGCGTGCCGCTGGTGCGGATGCTGCAGAATCAGGACCGGCTGGAGCGGGTCGCCGAGGCGGGGCCCTACGTCGTGTTCGCCGCCCGCTGACGCGATGCAGCGCGGCGTCAGCGGCTCCGCCGGAGACTGAACGAGACCGCCCACGACGCGAGCATGTAGTACGCCGGGAACGCCAGCGATCCCACCACCAGCCACCGCGGCGACGATCCCCACATCCACAGGATGGCGAGGAGAGACACGAGCCAGACGACGCCGAACGCGTTCGTCAGCCGCGACCAGCGTCCGGCGTGCGACGGGTAGAGATAGCGCGTCGGCACGAACGTCAGCACGGCCAGGACCAGGATGATCGCCAGCGCTGCGGCCGCGGGCAGGCGCAGCACGTAGATGTAGAAGGCGACGATGTTCCAGTAGGACGGGAACCCGAGGAAGTAGTGGTCCTCCGTCTTCGCACCGACCTGGCAGAAGCCGTAGGCGCTGGCGATGAGCGGCGCCAGGAGCCAGGGCTGCCACGGCCCGGGCAGCACGTCGGCCCGCCAGAGGAGCGCGAGCGGAAGGCACGTGTAGGTCTGGAAGTCGATCAAATCGTCGAGCCGCCGGCCGTCGAAGCCTGGCAGGACGTCGCTCACCCGGGCGCGGCGGGCCAGCCAGCCGTCGGTGGCGTCGATCGCCATGGCGATCAGCATCACCAGGAAGGCCAGGCGGAACGCGTCGTCGCCGCCTTCGACCACCAACCCGAGAATCGAGGCTGCGCAGACGAGGCCGAGCGCCGTGTAGGCGTGCGCCGTCCACGCGAACAGTTTCGAACCCATCAGCGTCCGCGCTCCCGGCCGTCAGCAGCCGCCGCGGCCCGCTGCGCGCCGCTCTCGCCGGCGTGGACGTTCCGAAGCGGCCTTGGAGGATCCCACCGCGCGGTCAGGCGCGACACGACCGGCACGGTGACGGCGCCGGCCAGTGCCGCGAGTGTCTTGTAGGGAAACAGCATCGCGCCGGCGGCATCGTACCAGCTTCCCGGCGTTCCAGGAAGCAGCGCGGCAAACAGCTCCGGATACCGGATGAGCGGCGCGACGGCGAACAGCGGTTCGCCGCCGCCGAGCCGCAGGACCAGCGCCAGCGCGAACCCCGCCGCCGAGCCCGCCCGATTCACGTGCCGGTCGAACAGCGCGAACACGAGTTGCGGGAACAGCAGGACGAAGATCAGGTCGCTCGTGAAGAACCAGAGCGCCTGCACGCTCTGCACCTCGAGCGCCATCACCGTGGCCGCGGCGCCCAGCCCCACGATGGCGGTGCGGATCACCCGGGGCAGCTGACGCGGGTCCAGCCGGGGGCGGGCAATCCGGTACACGCCGTTCCACGCGAGCATCGACCCGGCCGAGAGAATCGACGCGCTGAAGCTGGAGGTGACCGCCCCGACGATCGCACCGAGGCCGAGCACGGCGACCCACCCGGGACTCAGGTACTGGAACACCATCGGCAGCGCCTGTGCCGGATGGGCCTCGAGCGCGGAGGCCTGCGCGGCCGGCCACCGGTGCGAGACCGCGGCGATGCCGAGCAGAAGCGGCGGAATGGTGAAGACAATGGTGAGAAGCCCGGCGAGAATCGAATGCCACTGGGCCTTGGCCGGTGTCTGGCACGAGAGCACCCGCTGGAAGTAGCAGTTCCACGGGATCCCGCCCAGCATCAGCATCAGGCTGACGTCCCACCAGTTGACGATCGACGCGGTCGACCAGCCGGGCGCGCCCGCCAGCAGCGGCGGGAGGATTGATGTTCCCCCGGGCCTCGCGGCGGTGTACGCGCTCCACGCTGCACCGAGCCCGCCGACCGACTGAAACACGACCGGCACGGCTACGAGGAGGCCGAAGGCCACCATGCCGAGCTGAAACGCGTCGGTGTAGGCGACCGACCACATCCCGCCGAGCACGGTGTACGCGGTGACCACGAACGCCGAGACCAGGATGGCCGTCGCCAGCGGCAGGCCCAGCATCACGCCGAACGTCGAACCGATCGCCACCAGCAGCTCGGCGCTCCAGAACACCTCGCCGAGCAGGGCGGGCATCGAGAGCACGAACGCCCAGTGCCGCCCGAATCGGGCTTCAAACGGATCGATGAGCGTGGTGAACTCGAACCGGCGCATGCGCCGGGCGAAGAACAGGCCGCCGAGGATCAGGCTCACGCCGAAGCAGAGGCCACCCTGGACGCCAAGGGGGATGCCCGACTTGAACGTGCCCTCGACCGTCCCGAGCAGGTAGCCGCCGTCGACCCACGTGGCGGTCATGGTGAGAACCGCCAGCCAGAGGGGCATCGCGCGGCCCGCGACGAGCAGGTCGCTCCAGCCACCCGCTGAGGCCTTGCGCGCTCCGGCGATGCCGATCCCGAGAAACACGGCGTACAGCAGGAGGACCGCGAGCAGGCTCATGGGTGGGAGGACCGCAAGCGGAGCACCCGTCGCATGCCGGGCGGCACGCGACGGGCTCCGTGTTTCGACGGCCGGCGGGGGCCTACTGTGCCGGCGCTTCCGGCGCCGCCTGGGCCGCGGGCTGCGCGGCGCCGAGCGCCACGACCTTCACCTTGACGTGCGCCTGCACGTCGTGGTGGATCTTGACGGTCACCTCGAAATCGCCCACGTGCTTGAGCGGCTCGGCGAGCACGATCTTCCGCTTCTCGACGTGGAACCCGTGCCCGGCCAGCGCCTCGGCGATATCGGCCGAGGTCACCGAGCCGTACAGGGTGTCGTGCTCGCCCACGCGGCGCGCCATGACGATCTCGGCAGCCGCCATCTTGATCGCCACGGCCTCGGCGTCCTGCCGCTCCTGCAGTTCGCGCGCCTCGGCGACCTTCCGCTCGCGCTCGATCTGCCGGCGGTTCTGGTCGTTGACCGGCAGCGCGAGCTTGCGGGGCAGCAGGTAGTTCCGGCCGTAGCCATCGGCCACCTTCACCACGTCGCCGCGGCGGCCGAGGTTCTCGACGTGTTCACGCAGAATGACTTCCATGGTCGGTCCCCTCTCACTCCGCCACGTAGGGCACGAGGGCCAGCTGCCGGGCCCGCTTGATGGCGGTCTGCAAATCGCGCTGGTGCGGCGCGCACACGCCCGAGATCCGGCGCGGCAGAATCTTGCCGCGATCGGGCACGAACGGCATCAGCATCCGCACGTCCTTGTAGTCGATGTAGTCGATCTTCTCCGCGCAGAACTTGCACACCTTCCGCCGCCGGAAGAGCGACCGCCGCTGCCCGGGACCCTTGTCGGCGTTCGCGCCGCGCGCCCCACCGCGTCCGCCGCGCCCGCCACCACCTCGTCGCTGTTCTTCTGCCATGGCTATACCTCCGCGTCGTAGCGGTCGTCGCCGCTGTCGCCGTCCATTCCCATGCCGCTGCGATCGCCCTCTCCGGCCGGCGGGCCCGTCCGCACCTTGCGGCGCGACCGGACACGCTCAGCGGCGCGCAACTCCTCGTCCACCCGGACGACGAGATAGCGGAGGATCTTCTCACTGACCCGCAGCCGCCGCTCGAGCTCCTTCATCAGCTCGCCCGTGCCGTTGATCAGTTCGAGGACATAGACGCCTTCCTTGTGCGGTCCGATCTCGTAGGCCATCTTGCGGCGGCCCCAGTTCTCGGACTTCACCAGTTCGCCCCCGATGCGGGCGATGATGGCCTCGACCTGCGCGTGCAGATCGGTGACCTCCTGCTCGCTCGCGTCGGGCGAGACGATGTAGACGAGTTCGTACTGTCGGGACGTGCTCATGATTCTCCTTCTGGACGTCGTGGTTCAACGGCCACCCGCGCTCTTCGACGGGCTCGGGGCGCCCCGAGCGACGTCCAGGGGGCGGGGGTGGCAAGGAGCCGAATTGTCAATACCGTGCAGATTGACCGGTCGGCTGGGGTCCTTCTCTCCGATCGCGGGGCTGAAGCCCCGCGCTACACCTCGCGGGGCTGAAGCCCCGCGCTACACCTCATCACTACTCCTCGCCGCTCGACGCCGCCTCGGGACCGTTGAAGCGGTTCATGACCTGCCCGATCCCCTCGGCGACGAACAGCTCGCTCGCGTCCGCGGCCCGCGCAATCGCGTCGACCACGACCGGCCGCTCGTCGGCGTCGAAGCCGCTGAGCACATGGTCGGCCAGGTCGCGCCGCGGGTCGCCCCGCCCGACTCCCACCCGCAGCCGGGCGAAGTCCGGGGTTCCCAGCTGCTCGATGATCGACCGAAAGCCGTTGTGGCCCCCCGCCGACCCCGACGACCGCGCCCGCAGCCGCCCGAGCACCAGGTTCACGTCGTCGGCGACGACCAGGATGTCGCCGAGCGCGATCCGGAAGTACCGTGCGACCTCGGAAACCGCGTAGCCGCTCGCGTTCATCATCGTCAGCGGCTTCAGGAGCATCGTGCCGTCCGGCCCGAGCGTCCTGATGCGAGCCACCAGCCCTTCGGCCGGCGCCGATTCGAACGTCGCCGAACCGCGCCGCGCCAGCTCGTCGGCCACGGCGAACCCCACGTTGTGCCGCGTGTCCCGGTACTTCCGCCCCGGGTTCCCCAGACCGACGATCAGCTTCATGGAGCGGCTATTTTTTCTTGGGCTCGGCTTCGCCCTCTTCTTCCTTGTCGGTCTTGCCCTTCTTGATGACCTCGGGCTCGGCCGGCGTCGCGACGGCTTCGGCCTCGGCGGCCACCGGCTCGGCCTCGGCCTTCGGCGCCACCACGTGCACCAGCATCAGGTCGGGCTCGGACACGGCCTTCCACTTCACGCTCCCGGCGATCTCCCGCAGGCGGATGCTCTGGTTCAGCATCAGTTCCGACACGTCGACCTCGACGTGCTCGGGAATGTCCGCCGGGAGGCACTCGATCTCAATCTCGCGGTGCACGAAGTCGAGCAGCCCGCCCTGCTGCTTCACGCCAGGCGCCTCGCCCCTGAGCACGATGGGCACCGTGACGGTGATGGCCTTGTCCATCGCCACGCGGTAGAAGTCGGCGTGGAGCAGCTGGCGGGACACCGGGTCGAGCTGAAACTCCTTCAGCATCACTTTCGGCGACTCGCCGCCAATCGCCAGCGTGATGATGGTGTTCGCGCCCGACTGCGAGTGCAGGATCCGGAGCAACGCCTTCGGGTCGACCGAAATCGGAAGCGCCTCGGGCATGCCGCCCCCGCTGGTCGCGCCGCCGTAGAGCACCGAGGGCACACGTCCTTCGCGGCGCATGCGTCCCGCCTCGTTCTTGCCGAACCGGGTCCGGGTGGTGGCTTCAAGTACTGTTTCCATGACTCTCTCGTGTCCTTCCAGGTCCCCGGCGGGCGATCCGCGACGCACGGGATTTCACAACGGCACGCCGCTCACCGCGGCTCTTACACGAACAACGACGACACCGAACTCTCCTCGTGGATGCTGCGGATGGCCTGCGCCAGCAGGCGCGCCACCGACAGCACCACCAGTTTCTGGCAGCGCGAGCGCTTGTCGTCGAGCCGGATCGTGTTGGTCACGATCATCTTCTCGATCGGCGACTGCTCGATCCGCTCGAGCGCCGGCCCCGACAGCACCCCGTGCACCGCGCAGGCCAGCACGCGCGCGGCGCCGTTGGCCATCAGCGCGGTCGCGGCCTTCTGCAGCGTGCCCGCCGTGTCGACGATGTCGTCCTGCAGGATGCAGGTGCGGCCCTCGACATCCCCGATCACGTTCATGACTTCCGCCGCGCCGGTCTCCTGCGATCGGCGCTTGTCCACCACGGCGAGCCCGGCCCCCAGACGCTTCGCATACGCGCGGGCACGCTCGGCGCCGCCGGCATCCGGCGCGACGATCGTGATGTCCGGGAACCGCTGGCGTGCCAGGTAGTCGATGATCACCGGCGCCGCGAACAGGTGGTCCACCGGGATGTCGAAGAAACCCTGGATCTGCGCCTTGTGCAGGTCCATCGTCAGGACACGGTTCGCCCCGGCCGCGCAGAGGACGTTCGCCACGAGCTTGGCCGAGATCGGCACCCGCGGCTTGTCCTTCCGGTCCTGCCGCGCGTAGCCGTAGTACGGAATCACCGCCGTGATGCGCGCCGCCGACGACCGGCGGAACGCATCGATCATGATCAACAACTCGACCAGGTGCTCGTCGACCGGCGTGCACGTCGGCTGCACGACGAACACGTCGGTGCCGCGGATGTTCTCGTCGATCTGGAACGACACCTCGGTGTCGGCAAACCGGCTCAAACGAGCCTGGCCGAGCGGAACGCCCAGGTGCCCGGCGATCTCGCCCGCCAGATCCGGGTGCGCGCTGCCGGAAAACACCTTCAGTTCGGCGAAGCCCACCCTCATGCCCGCACCCTCGAGCGCCGCATGCCCTCGTCCTCCTCGGGGTCGACCGCGCCGCAGTTGGCTGGGGCGGAAGGATTCGAACCTTCGAATACGGGATCCAAATTCCCGTGCCTTACCACTTGGCCACGCCCCATCCCGGGAGTGTACTGACGCCGCAAGGCACAGCCCGACCACCGTGGCGCAAACAGTTAGTCTATACGAGACGGGTTCATTCAGACAAGCCGCTCACCAGGGGCAGGCCTGGCCCCGGGTTGCGGTCCGGGTGACCAGCGACCGCCACCCGGCTTCTCTCGCGCGCTCGGACGCCGCACGGGCGGCCGCCCTGGTGGCGAAGAGCCCGAAGACCGTCGATCCGCTGCCGGTCATGGCGGCCGCGTTGGCGCCCGCGCGCTCCAGCTCTCGCCGGACCTCGAGCAATCGAGGGTGGCGGCGGGCAACCGGCGCCTCGAGGTCGTTGAACACGGACATCGGACCCGCTTGCGGCTCGCGGCTTGCGGCCCGCGGCGAAGGGTCGCCAACCGCGGGCCGGACCTGGTCCTCGTCCCACCACCGAAACGCCTCCGGCGTGGACACGCCGAACGGCGGAATCACCAGCACCACCCACCGCGCCGGGATGTCGTCGAGCGGGCGGATGTCGTCGCCGCGACTGAGCCCCAGCGCCGTGCCGGCGCACAAGAAGAACGGCACGTCGGCGCCGAGGCCGCGCGCAAGTTCCCGCAGGCGCCCCGCGGACAGCCTCGTGTGCCACAGCCTGTTCCACCCGACGAGCGCGGCCGCCCCGTCGGCGCTTCCGCCGCCCAGGCCGCCCTGCACCGGGATCCGCTTGGTGATCCAGACGCGCCCGCGAGGCTCGCCGCGCCGGCCGGCCGCATCCCAGACCATGCGTGCGGCCTTCCACGCCAGGTTCCGTTCATCGACGGGAACCTCCGGGGACGAACAGGTCAGGGCGAAACCCTCCTCGGCCGCCGCAAACCGCAGCGTGTCGTGCAGCGCCAGCGACTGAAAGATCGTTCTGAGTTCGTGGTAGCCGTCCCGACGCACGCCTGTCACGGCCAGGCTCAGGTTGATCTTCGCGTGCGCGCGCAGGTTCATCGCCTCTCACCGACGGGCCCGGCCTTCCGCAGGTCGGCGAGCGTGATGGGCGTGGCGTCTCGAGGCACCTTCACGACGAACACCTCCGACCCGAGCCGGGGGTTCAATTCCACCTGTGACAATGCCACGCGGAGGTCCGAGGCCGGCGCGCCGGCACTTGCCGCGACGCTGAGCCGCACCCCGGAGGGCCCGCCGCCGTCAGGCGGCTCGTACTCGATCAGGAGGCCGGGCCTGACGCCGGCTCGCACCCGCCATCGCTCCCCCTCCCGCTGCAAGTACGCGCCGGCACCGCCGCCGAGGTCAATCCGCACCCAACCGCCGGCATAGCTCCGACCGGCGGTCGCCTGGGGGGAAGCCACCACGCATCCCGAGAGGACCGCCAGCAGGTCGTCGGCGCCGAGATCGAGGCCGACGAGCGCGCCGAGCATGGCGGAGGCGGACTCGCCGGTCAGGACGCGATTGTCGCGCGGCAGCAGCAGCGTTGCGGTCGTCCCGCTCGCGGCCAGGATGAACACGGGCGGACCGAACGGGGCGATCGCCTCGAGCCGGATTCGCCCCGGCGCGGCAAGCCCAGCCGCCACCCTCCCGCGCACTTTCTCGCCGCCGGCCCGGCCCGAGATCGCCAGCTCGGCCGACAGCGACCGCACCCCGCGACATCCGGCGACCGCCTGCTCGAGGGCCTCCGCGAACTCGGGAAAGGCCTCCCCGTCGCCGGACGGCAGCTGCACCCGGCGCGGAGCGCACGCGCCGGCACCCGCGGTCAGCAGCAGGACGAACGCCAGGAGGCGACGCATCAGTCCTTTCGCACCTTCTCTCGTGCCGAACGGATCTTCTTCTCGACCGCCGCACGCTCGACCTGCTCGCCGTCGCCGTCGAGCGCCCGCTGCCACGCCGACACGGCCTCCTCGTATCGGCCCAGTTTCGACAGCAGGTCGCCGAAGTGATCCTGGGCCGCCGAATCGCGAACGCGCTGCGCGGCCGCCCTGGCCAGGTACTCCTCCGCCAGGTCGAGTTTGTTCTGACGGAAGTAGGCCCAGCCGAGGCTGTCCAGATATGCGCCGCTGTAGGGCTCCACCGCGAGGGCCCGCTTGATGTAACCGACGGCCTCCTCGAGACGCTCTCCGCGGTCCGCCAGCATGTAGCCGAGGTAGTTGAGCGTCGGGGCGTGCCGCGGGTCCTTCGCCAGCACGTCGCGGAACTTCCGTTCGGCGTCCGCGAATCGCTTCTGGCGCTCGTAGACGGAGCCCGCGACGAAGCTGAGCGAGACGTCGGCCGGGAACTTCTCTGCGCCCTGCGCAATCACAGCCAGGGCCGCGTCGTATCGCCCGCGCACGGCTTCGAATTCGGCCAGAGCCGTGTACCTGGAGACATCGTTCGGATGTTCCGCGAGCGCGTCGGTCAGCAGCCTGGTTCCTTCGTCACCCCTCCCGGCCTGGCGCAGCGCCTCGGCTTCGAGGCGTACGATGTGCGGGTTGCCGGGCTGTCTGCCCCTCGCCGTCCGCGCGAGGGCCACCGCCTCGGCGTACCGCCGCGCCGAGAGTTGCGCCTCGATGACGTAGACGTCGATGGCCGCGTCGCCGGGCGACAGCGCGCGGGCGCGCTCGAAGGTGGACAGGGCGCGATCGGCCTCGCCGAGTTCCAGGTACGCGAAACCGAGCTGCATCAACGCCGGCAGCAGGTCGCCGCCCGCCGCGCCGGACGTGGATGCGGGCGTGCCCACGATCGGCTCGAGCGTCTCGACAATGGCCCTGTACTGCTGCTTCTGACCGAGCACCAGCGCCACCAGATAGGCTCCGGTCGGCGAACCTGGCGCGATGGCCATCAGCTGGCGGGCGGTCGCTTCCGAGTCGTCGAGGCGGCCCGTCTCCCGCTGGGCCTGAGCCAGGAGGTACAGGATGCGCCGATCAGCCGGGCTCTCGCGCCGGAGCTGCTGCAGGATCTCGAGCGCGCGGCCTTCCTGTGCGTCGCCGCCCTCCGAGAGCAGAACGACGGCGAGGCGCGTCCGCAATTCGAGGTTCTTCGGCGCTCGCGCGACTGCGCGCTCGTAGGCCTCGGCAGCGGCGGCCCAGTGGCGTTGCCGCTCGTGGATCTCGCCGAGCAGGGCGTAGTACTGGGGCTGCACGGCGACCGCCCCCTCGAGCAGCCGCGTGGCCTCGTCGGTGCGCCCGGCCTTGAGATAGGCCTGCACCAACAGGTTGACCGGCTCAGGCTGCCCCGGCTGGTCGACGACGAGCCGGCCGAACAGCGCGGCCGCCTTGTCGTACGCGCCGCTCCGGAGGTAGATGCGGCCGAGCAGCATCTCGACGGCGGGGTCCGGAATCTCGAGGCCCTGTCGCGCCGCTTCGAAGTAGGCCGCCGCCTTCGCAGCGTCGGCGCCGGACCCCGCATCGAACGGCGCCACGTCCTCATCGGCGCGGGCGAGAACCGCATGGATGAATCCCAGCAGGCGATTGGCGCTCACGTTGCGGGCGTCGAGCTTCAGCGCCGACTCGGCCGTCGCCGTCGCTTCGGCGAACCTGTTCTCCCGCGCGTGGAGCGAGGCGAGTTCGGCGAGGACCTCCGCCGACTTCGGATCCAGCCGGGCTGCCTCCTTGTAGGCCGCCATCGCGCCGGAGATGTCTCCCTCGGACTCCAGATGACGCCCGAGCAGGAACTGATAGTACGCATCCGCCTCCCGGGGCATGCCCTGGGCCGCGCCGGCCTTGCCCTGGGCCGGCCTGCCCGCAGACTGGCTCTGCGCCGGTGGCGCGGCCGCCTGAAGGGCACCGGGCTGAAGCGGCGCCGCGTGCGCCACTCCGACCACGACAAGGCAGCCGGCCAGCATCGGGAATGTCATCGAAGCGATTGTTCCACAAAAGGCGGAGCGCGGATAGTCGCGGCACCTTTGATATAGTGCGGGGAGACAACCAAGGAGGCGGCCGTGCCTGTCGACGCCGAACTGCTCGAGATCCTGGTCTGCCCGGAATGCCACGAGTCGGTCGTGCCCGTGCACAACGGCGCCGGCCTGAAGTGCCCCAAGTGCCGCAGGGTCTACCCGGTCGGCGACGACAACATCCCGGTCATGCTGCTCGACGAGGCGAAGGTCGAGGACTAGGGCCAGAAGATCCGTGAACTTTCTCCTGGTCCGCCTTCGCCTGATCGGCGACGTCGTTTTCACGACGCCGATTCTCCGGGCGATTCGGAGGCGGTACCCCGACGCCCGGCTGACCTATGTGGTCGAGCCGCACGCATCGCCCGTCGTCGCCGCCAACCCCCACATCGACGAGGTCATCGTCATCTCGAGGCCCGATGCCCGCGGGAGGCTCGCCGCGGACCTCAGGCTGGCGCGGCGGCTGAGGGCGGACCGCTACGACGTGGTGCTGGACCTGCACGGCGGCCCTCGAAGCGCGATGCTGACGTGGGCGACGGGCGCACCCCGGCGCATCGGGTACGCCGTGTCCGGCCGCAGCTGGATGTACACTGAGTGCGTTCCGCGGGACCGGAGGCTGCTGCCGCGCCACTCGGTGGTGAATCAGTGGGACCTGCTGCGCCCGCTCGGGTTCGATGCGCCCGACGCCGAGCGTGACGCCACCGAGATGCCCGTCACGGCGGCGGCCGCCGAGGCGGTCGCCGCCAAGCTCCGTTCGGCGGGCGTCGACGCCGGACGCGAACGGGTGATTGTGCTCCACGTGAGCGCGGGCAATCCGTTCCGGCGATGGCCCGCCGCATCGTTCGTCCGGTTGATCGCGGCGCTCGCCCGCGCGGAGTCCGGCCGGCGCGTCGTGGTGGTGTCCGGTCCCTCCGAGCACGAGGCTGCGCGGCGCATCGGTGGGGAGGCTCGGGCCGAACTGGGCGCGGACGCGAGCCGCGTGATCGACCACGTCGACTTCGACCTCGCGGAACTGCGGGCGCTGATGGACCGGACGGCGTTGTTCATCGGCGGTGACAGCGGCCCGCTTCACGTTGCCGGAACGACGGGCGTGCCCATCGTCGGCCTGTACGGGCCGACGCTGGCCGCACGCTCGGCGCCCTGGAGGCCGGGCCGCTTCGTCACCGAGTCGATTGAGGTGCCCGGCCTCGCGTGCCGGCCGTGCGAGCAGCGGCATTGCGAGCCGGGCGACTTCCGCTGCCTGGGATCGATCGCGCCCGCGCAGGTGGCCGACGCCGCCCAACGGGCGCTGGCCCTGAAACGGTAGCTGCATATGGCGAATCAACAGACCGCGCAGCGCGTCAACGCCTGGCTGGACCCCCTGATGGCGGGCGGGCTGCTCGTGGCCGCGGCGGCGATTCACTTCTCGATCGTCGTCGGCGAAACGGCACTGTGGGTGACGCTCGTGGCCTGGGCCGCATCGCTTCTGGTCAACCGCGAGCGTCCCGAGGTGCCGCCGTGGTTCTGGCCGCTGCTGGCCTACGCGGGCATGTCGCTCGTGGCCACGGCCTTCTCTCTCGACCGGGCCCGGAGCCTCGGTCCCGCCAAGCAGATGTTCCTCTACCTGGTCGTGCCGGCGGCCTGCTCGATCGCCAGAGGCCGGCGGGCGCACACGCTGATGAACGTCATCATCACCGTGGGGGCGGTGAGCGCCATCGTCGGCGTGGTCGAGTACGGCGTGCTGAACTACGACTCGCTCGGCCAGCGCCCGCGGGGCACGCTCGGGCACTACATGACGTATTCCGGGCTGCTGATGGTCGTCATCTGCGCGACCGCGGCGCGCCTCCTCTACTCGCGGCGCGATTGGATCTGGCCCGCTCTGGTCATGCCCGCGCTCGTCGTGGCGCTGGCGCTCACCTTCACGCGGAGCGCCTGGGTCGGGGCCTGCGTCGGCGTGGGCCTGCTCCTGCTGCTGCGCGACCTGCGGCTGTTCGGACTGCTGCCGGTCGTTGCGGCGCTGTTCCTCGCCCTGGCACCGCCCGCGATCACCGACCGCGCGTACTCGATGTTCAACCTCAACGACCCGACCAACCGCGACCGGTTGGCGATGATGCGGGCCGGGACGGCCATCATCAAGCGCTACCCGCTGACCGGCGTCGGTCCGAACGTCGTGCCCCTGGTCTACCCGACCTACCGCACGGCGGCCGCGGTCGAGCCGAACCAGCCCCATCTGCACAATGTCCCGCTGCAGATCGCGGCCGAGCGGGGCCTGCCGGCGCTCGCCGTCTGGTGCTGGTTCGTCGCGGCCACGGCGCTCGGCCTGTGGCGGAAGTTCCGCCACGACCGCGCCCGCTACCTCGCGGCGGCCGGGCTCGGAGCGCTCGCCGCGGCGCTGGCTGCGGGATTCTTCGAGTACAATTTCGGGGATTCTGAGTTCCTGCTGACCCTGCTCATCCTGCTGACGCTTCCGTGGGCTGCCGCCCGGGAGTCGTCGGCCCCGGTACCGGTGCGGTGACTATGTCCTCGACGCTCGACCGCCTTCGCCGCTCGATCGATGCTTTCTCGTCCGCCACGGTGCTCATCGTCGGCGACCTTATGCTCGACCAGTTCGTCGTCGGCCGGGTGAACCGGATCTCGCCGGAAGCGCCGGTCCCCGTCGTCGAGTACGACCACGATGACTATCGCATCGGCGGCGCCGCCAATGTCGCCAACAACGTGCGGGCGCTCGGCGGCAACGTCGAGTTGGTCGGCCTGACAGGCTCGGACGCCGCCGGCCTCCGGCTCCGTCACCTCCTGGCTGCGTGCGGAATCGGCACATCGGGACTCGTCGAGGACCAGACCCGTCGGACGACGACCAAGCTCCGGATCGTGACCACGCGAAACCTGCAGGTGGCGAGGATCGACTACGAGAGCGATCACGAGGTGTCGGGCGACGCGCAGGAGGCGATCGCCGCCCAGGTGGACCGGCTGGCGCCGCACGCGAATGTGATCCTCGTGTCGGACTACCTCAAGGGAACGGTGACGCGGGAGGTGATGGCGCGGGTGGTGGCTGCCGGCCGCGCGCGAGGGATTCCCGTGCTCGTCGACCCGAAGATTCCGCACATGCCCTACTACGCCGGCGCGACGCTCGTGACGCCCAATCACCACGAAGCGGAGGTCGCCACCCACCGTCGCATTCGAACGGCCGAGGATGCCGTCGCCGCCGCGCACCTGTTCCGAGAGCGCGCCGGATGCCTCGACGTGCTGATCACCAGGGGCGAGCACGGCATGTGCCTGCTGGCGGGCCCCGATGCGGTGCAGGTACACGGCGGTCGCGCGCGAGGTGTCGGACGTCACCGGCGCCGGCGACACCGTCATTGCCACCGTGGCGCTGGCGCTCGCGGCCGGCGCGCCGCTCAAAGACGCGTGCGGTCTGGCGAACCAGGCGGCAGGCGTGGTGGTGGCGAAGTTCGGCCCGGCCACGACGACCCAGGCGGAACTGGTCAAGACGCTCGAACGGGAGGAGATCGTCTAGCCGCAGCCCGCGGCCTGCGCCGTTGTGGCTTCCGACGATCGTGAGATCGCACGATCGCGAGATCGCACGATCGCAAGATCCGCTCGAGTGCCCTAGTGCCGGAAGTGCCGCCGGCCCGTGAAGACCATCGCGAGGCCGTGTTCATCGGCCGCCGCAATCACATCCGCATCCCGCACCGACCCGCCCGGCTGAACGACCGCGGTCGCGCCGGCACCGGCGACGGCGTCGAGGCCGTCGCGGAACGGGAAGAACGCGTCGGAGGCCGCCACCGACCCGGCCAGAATGCGCGTCTGCCCGCCCGCGTCCCCGCGGTCGGCCGCCTTCATGATGGCGATTCTGACGGCATCCACGCGGCTCATCTGTCCGGCGCCCACCGCGAGCGTCTGCTCGGCGTTCGTGAAGATGACCGCGTTCGACTTCACGTGCGCCGCGATCCGCCACGCGAAGCGCAGCCCGCGCCACTCGTCGGCGGTCGGCTGCCGTTTCGTCACGACGCGCCCGTCCGCTTCGCTCGTGCCGGAGTCCGGCGAAGGCCACGGCGCCGCGGCCTCCGCCACCGCGTCCCGCTCCTGCACCAGCAGCCCGTCGAAGAGCGATCGCACGTCCGCATGTCGGGCGCCGTGACCCAGGGCGCGCGCCAGGTCGGCGACGACCACGCGCAGGTTCTTCTTCGACGCCAGCACGGCCCGCGCCTCATCGTCGATGCCCGGCGCAATCACCGCCTCGATGAACGTCGTCGCAATCGCCCGCGCCGTCTCGACGTCGATCGCCCGGTTCAGTCCGACGATGCCGCCATAGGCCGAGAGCGCGTCGGCGTCTCGCGCGCGGACGTAGGCCTCGGCCGCCGACAGGCCGGTGGCGGCGCCGCACGGGTTCGTGTGCTTGATGACCACCGCGGCCGGCTCGTCGAACTCCCACGCAATGCGCGCCGCCGAGTCGATGTCGAGCAGGTTGGTGAACGACAGGGGTTTGCCCTGGAGCACCTCGAACCGACCCTGGTCTGCCGTTCGATACCACGCGGCCGCCTGGTGCGGGTTCTCGCCGTAGCGCAGATCGAGGGCCTTGCGGGCCGAGACGAACAGCCGCTCCGGCATCTGGCCGCCTCGTTCCGCTCGCTCGATTGCACCGTCGGCCACCCGGACCCGCTCGAGCTCCGCCGCAATGGCCGCGTCGGTACTCGGCCGTGTGCGCAAAAGCTCTCCGGGCCAGGGAGAACCGGAACTCGAGCGAAGGCCCGTCGGGCCGGCCGAGCTGCTCGATCACCTCGCCGTAGTCGGACGGTGACACCACCACCAGCACGTCGCGGAAGTTCTTCGCGGCGGCCCGCACGAGGCTTGGCCCGCCGATGTCGATTTCCTCCACCAGCTCGTCGAACGGCGTCTCGGGGTTGGCGGCGGCACGCACGAACGGGTACAGGTTGACGACGACGAGGTCAATCGGATGGATGCCGTGTCTGTCGATGGCGACAAGATCGTCGGGCCGCGACCTGCGCGCCAGGATTCCGCCGTGGATCGCCGGGTGCAGGGTCTTGACCCTGCCGTCCAGCATCTCGGGAAACCCCGTCACGTCGGACACGCTCGTCACCCGGAGCCCTTCCCGCGCGAGCGCTCCGGCTGTCCCCCCGGTCGAGACGAGCTCAATCCCTCGCCCTGCGAGGTCCCTGGCGAACTCGACCAGTCCCGTCTTGTCCGACACGCTCAGCAGCGCTCGAGTCATGGTCCCTCCACGCGCAGCATCCACCGGTCGTCGGCTTGACACCCGTCCGGAGCCCCCGCTATCATGCCAGGTGGCGCCGGAATTGTACGGGCCCTGGCGTCGAGCCGCGACCGTGCGGCTTTTTTTGTGCCCCCATCGCGGCCACGCGCCGCCGGGGGTTGGCAAGTCGAGCGGCGCTCGCCGCCGCACCACTGCAAGGCAGGGAAAGAATGCGCATCACAGGCAAGGTCAAGTGGTTCAACAACGCGAAGGGTTACGGGTTCATTGAACGGGACGGCGGCAGCGACGTCTTCGTGCACTACTCGGCCATCCAGAGTGACGGCGGGTTCCGCTCGCTCGAGGAGGGCCAGGCCGTCGAGTTCGAGATCGTTGACGGCCCCAAGGGCCCGCAGGCCGGCAACGTCGTCAAGGTGTAGCACCGACTCGCCCGGGGCGCCCGGTTCCTCCGGGCGCCTGTTCCTCCCTCGCCTTCCCCCTCCAGAAAGAACCCGAAGCTGCTAGGACGACGCGTCCTCGTCCGAGGCTTTGACCCCGCGCGCCGTGAACGCGACCTTGCCGTCCTTCACCGACACGCGAAACGCCACCTCGCGGGTTCCGGCCTGCTGAAGCTTCGACACCTGGCCCTTGACGATCTGGGCAAACCGGTGGAACGGGAACGGCCCTTCGGCGCCGACCGCCCTGCGGGCCGTGACGACCGAATCGTAGAGTGCTTCGATGGTGTGGCCGTCGCGGGCAACGTCGGAGACGACGGCCGAGCCGACGACCTGCTCGGCGGGCGGCGCATCGGCCTGCGGCGCATCGGCCTGCGGCGCGGACGGTGCGGCCGGCGCGGACGGTGCGGCCCGAGTCGACCTCGAGAACGGCCCGGGGCGCCCCTCCTCTCGCGCGCGCAGCGCCCGATCCCACAACTCGGAGAACGTCGAGAAGCGCGACTGCAGCGTGGTCAGCCGGAACCGGTCGACGGAACTCTGAATGTACGCGCGGTCGAAGCGACGCAGGAGCGTTTCGACCCGGCGTCGCGTCTCCCACGGTGGTTTCGGCAGCTGCCCGCCGAAATACATGGTGTATTCGTTCTCGAGCCTCCGGAGCGCAGCCTCGAGGACGTTCAGGTCGCGTTCGAGTTCGGTCAGTTCGGGCACGGCGCTCCCGGCGAGAGGGCGTTACGGAAACGAAGGGCGGAGCACGGAACCGGCTGATGGTATCCTGAGAGCGCCGCGAGCGGCAACTGCCATGAGCGACTTCCGAATCATCCCATCGATCGAACAACTCCGTCAGCGCCAGGCGGTTCGCGCGCTGGAAGCGGACTTCGGCCGCGAGGCCATCGTCGACGCGCTGCGGGCCGCCGCGGCCGACCTCAGGGCGACGCTCGCCGGGGCGCCGAAAGACGCGCCGGCCTCGCTGCCGGAGGACGCGGAGTCGGCGGCCCTGGTCATCGAGCAGGCGGCCCGCCGCGCGTTGTCGGCGGCCGTCGAGCCGTCGCTCAGACGCGCGATCAACGCCACCGGCATCGTCGTCCACACCAACCTCGGGCGCGCTCCGCTCGCGGCCGCCGCCATCGAACGCCTGGGCGCCATCGCGGGGTCGTATTCGAACCTCGAGTTCGACCTCGAGACCGGTCGCCGGGGCCGCCGGGATCTCCACGCGGAGGCGCTGCTCCAGCGGCTGCTCGGCGTGGAGGCGGCGGTGGTGGTGAACAACAACGCCGCGGCGACGCTCGTCATGCTGGCGGCCCTGGCCTCCGGGCGCGACGTCGTCGTGTCGCGCGGGGAGCTGGTGGAAATCGGCGGCGGCTTTCGCGTCCCCGACGTGATGGCGCAGTCGGGAGCGCGGCTGCGCGAGGTCGGCACCACGAACCGGACGCGCATCGACGACTACCGCGACGCGATCGGCCCGGACACGGCGCTGCTGCTGCGGGTGCACCGGTCGAACTTCAGAATCGAGGGGTTCACCGAGCAGCCGACGCTCGAGGAACTCGTGCGGCTCGGCAGGGAGCGCGCAGTCCCGGTGGCTGAAGACATCGGGAGCGGCTACGTCGGCCTCGTTGGGGAGGACGACGCCCCGAGGCTCGACGGACTCCTCGCGGGCGAGCCGCGCGTGCAGTCGAGCGTCGAGGCCGGCCTCGATGTCGTCTGTTTCAGCGGTGACAAGCTGCTCGGCGGGCCCCAGGCGGGCATCCTCGCCGGCCGGCGCGACCTGGTGGCGAAGGTCAGACGCCACCCGCTGATGCGCGCGCTGCGCGTGGACAAACTGACCTACGCCGCACTCGAAGCGACGCTCGGCGAATACGTCGCGGGCAGGGCCAGCAGGACGATCCCGATCCTGCGGATGATCCTCGCGACGCCCGACGCCATCAGGGAGCGGGCCAGACGGGTCGCGGAGATCGCGGCCGGCGGCGGAGTTCTCGCCGTCGAGATCCTGCCGGGGCGGTCGGCGGTCGGCGGCGGAACAACCCCGGGACTCGAGTTGCCGACGTGGGTGGTGGCCTTGCGGCATCCGACACAGAGCTCCGACTGGCTCGATGGCTGGCTGCGGCGACAGAAGGTCCCCATCGTCGGGCGAATCGAGGACGACAGGCTGCTGCTCGACCTCCGGACGACGCTCGCGGAGGAGGACGAACCGGTCGCCGAGACACTCTCGCGAGTTCCGTAGAGTATCGAGGCTCTCGCGATCGCGCGGCCGCGCGGGACGGCCTCTGCACCGGCGTGGGTCGCCAGGGTCGTCGGAACGTCCAGGGCACCGACACGCGGACGCGACGGCCTTCCGCGGGCCCTGCCACCGACCCGACAAGACCCGGCCACCGCCTAGAACAGGCTTCCGATCGACCGCGCCGCCAGGTCGAGGAGCTGCGTCGGCAGGACTCCGAGGTAGAAGGTGACGATCAGCGTGGCTGCCAGCGTGAACGTCGCGGCGCGCGACGGCTCGGGCGAATTCGGCACGTCGGCCGGTTCCGCCATGTACATCATGACGATGACGCGAAGGTAGAAGAAGAGCGAGACGACGCTCGTCAGCACGCCGACAATCGCGAGCGCGTAGTCGCCCGAGCGAACGGCGGCGCTGAAGATGTACCACTTGCCCACGAAGCCCGCCGTCGGGGGAATGCCGCCGAGCGAAAGGAGGAGCACCGAGAAGACCGCCGCCAGCGCCGGGTGCCTGTTCGAAAGGCCGGCCACGCTGGCCAAGTCGTCATTGGCCCGGTCGCGCGTCGCCAGCAGGCCGATGATCGCGAAGGCCGCGAGGTTGGTGACCCCGTAGGCGAGCAGGTAGAAGAGGATCGCCCCCCGGCCGTCGTCGTTCGCCGCCGCGAGCCCGACCAGCACGTAGCCGGCATGCGCGATGCTGGAGTAGGCCAGCATCCGCTTCAGGTTGTTCTGCGCGACGCCGACCACCGTCCCCAGGATCATCGTGACGACCGCCATGCCCCACAATACCGGGTACCACGCGGCGTGCAGCGGCTGGAACGACGTCGCCATCACGCGGACGAATGCCGCGAACGCGGCGGCCTTCACCCCGGTGGACATGAAGCCCGAGACGATCGTCGGCGCGCCCTCGTAGGCGTCCGGCGTCCACATGTGGAACGGGACGGCCGACACCTTGAACCCGAAGCCGACCAGCAGCAGCCCGAGCGCCACCAGCGCCAGCACCGGATGGGTCGTCGCCTCGGCGGCCAGCACGCGGCCCACCTCGTCGAGCCTCGTCGTGCGGGTGAACCCGTAGACGAACGCGATGCCGTAGAGGAAGAACGCGCTGGAGAACCCGCCGAGGATGAAGTACTTGAAGGCGCCTTCGACCGCCGCCTCGCTGTTGCGCTTGATCGCCGACAGCACGTAGACCGAAAGCGACATCACCTCGAGGGCGAGGAAGATCAGCAGCAGGTCGGTCGCCATCGCCATCAGCATCATGCCGGCGAGCGCGAACAGCGTGAGCGCGTAGTACTCCCCCGCCGGCAGCCCGTCGCGCTCCACCAGCCGCGGCGACAGGAGCATCGTCATCACCCCGATGACGACGAGGATCATGACGAAGAAGAGGCCGAAGGTGTCGGCGGCCACGACGCCGAAGCCCGTCTGGTGACCGCCCCCGCTCCACAGCAGCGTAGTGCTGATGCCGGCTCCCGCGAGGCCGACGAGGCCAAGGCCGCTGATCGGCATCCGCTCGCCGGGCTCGCGGAACGCCTCCGCCAGCATCGCGGCGATGCCGGCCGCGGTCACGCACAGGATCGGGACAATCGCGGTGATGGAAGACAGGTACATGTCAGTGCTTCACCCTGGCGGAGCCGGTCGCCGCAGTCTGCGGCACGGACGCCGCGCGCTCCGAAGCGTGGCCGGCGGGAGCCTGCGCGACGACCTCACGGCTCACGCGCTGGAGGAGCCAATCCACCGACGGCTGCATCGGCCTGAGGAAGACGCCCGGGAACACGCCCATGAAGACGGCCGCCGCCACGACGGGGACGATGACCCAC
>CAWAMP010000022.1:0-643393 GCA_963783255.1 uncultured Acidobacteriota bacterium
GCGGGCGGCGGCCGGGCCGCCGAAGCGCCGGCGGCCGGGCGGCCGCCGGTCGCCGCGACGGGAGTGTACGACGCCGTCGACGACGCGGTGCAGGCCGCCAGGCGCGCGCAGCCCGCGTTTGCCAGGCTCCCGCTGAAGACGCGCGCCGAGATCATCGCGGCCATCCGCCGGACAATGGTCGAGCAGGCGGCGGCGCTGGCAAAGGCCGCCCACGAGGAGACGGGCCTCGGGCGCGTCGAGGACAAGGTGGTGAAGAACCTCCTGGTCACCGAGAAGACGCCCGGTCTCGAGGATCTCTTTCCGCACGCGGTGACCGGCGACCACGGCCTGTCACTGATCGAGCCCGCCCCGTTCGGGGTCATCGGCGCCATCACGCCGGTCACCAACCCGACGTCGACCATCATCTGCAACGCGATCGGGATGCTGTCGGCCGGCAATGCCGTCGTCTTCAACGTGCACCCGTCGGCGCGCCGCTGCTCGATTCAGACCGTGGCGCTGCTCAACGCCGCAATTCGAGCCGCCGGCGGCCCGCAGGACGTCGTCACCTGCGTCGGGAACCCGTCGATCGAGACGGCCCAGGAGGTCATGCGGCATCGCGGGATCCGGCTGCTGGTCGTTACCGGCGGCGGCGCGGTGGTGAAGGCGGCGATGGCCAGCGGCAAGCGCGCCATCTGCGCCGGACCGGGCAACCCTCCGGTCGTCGTGGACGAGACGGCGCACATCGACAAGGCGGGCCGCGACATCGTGCTCGGCGCCTCGACCGACAACAACATCATCTGCACCGACGAGAAGGAAGTGCTCGTCGTGGAGCGGGTGGCCGACGCGCTCATCGGGGCGATGGTGGCGGCCGGAGCCGTGCTGCTCGAGAAGAGCCAGCTGACTGCGCTCGAGAAGGTCATCTTCAGCAGCACCGAGGGCCCTCGCCATCCGGCGCACGTCAACAAGGAGCTGGTCGGCAAGAACGCCGGCGTCATCCTGCGGCGGCTCGGCCTGAACGTGCCCGAGTCGGTCCGGCTGGCGATCGTCGAGGTGGATGAGAGCCACCCGCTGCTGTGGACCGAGCAGATGATGCCCGTCCTGCCGGTCTGCCGGGTGCCGCACGTCGACGCGGCCATCGACCTTGCCGTGCAGGTGGAGGGCGGGCACCGGCACACCGCCGTGATGCACTCGACCAACATCGACAGCCTGAGCCGCATGGCGAGGGAGTGCGACTGCAGCATCTTCGTGAAGAACGGCCGGTCGCAGGCGGGTCTCGGCCTGGACGGCGAGGGCTTCGCCTCGTTCACGATCGCGAGCCCGACCGGCGAGGGCCTGACCGGTCCGCGGTCGTTCTCGCGATGGCGCCGTTGCGTGATGGTCGACCACTTCAGGATCACGTGATGAAGAAAGCTCCCGCGCTTGCCGTCATCGAGTTCAGGGACATTCCGGCCGGCGTCGATGCGACGGACGCGATGCTGAAGAAGGCGCCGATTGCCTTCGTCAAGGCCGGGACGATTACGCGCGGCCGGTTCCTGACGCTCATCGGCGGAAGCACCGCCGCCGTCGAGGAGTCGCTCCGCGAGGCGCAGTTCCGCGCGGGCGAGAGCGTGCTGGACCACCTGCTGCTCGCCGACGTCCACCCGCGGGTCTACGACGCGATCCTCGGAGGGCGTCGGGCATCGGGGAGCGGCGCCATCGCCGTCATCGAGACCGACACCGTGGCGTTGAACGTCAGGGCCGCCGAACTGGCGCTGAAGGGCACGCCGGTCGAGCTCGTCGAACTGCGGCTCGCCGATTCGGGCCTGTCCGGCAAGGGCGTCAGCATCTATCAGGGCGAACTGCCCGACATCGAAGCGGCGGTGGACATCGTCGTGGGCTACATGCGGCAGACGGGAGGCGGTGTCCGCCACACGATTATCTCCTCGCCGCACGACGCCCTCCTTCGCCAGCTGGGCAGCGGCACGTCGTTCGCGTCTGCCGCCCTGCTCGATCTCGACGGGGAGGTCGTCTGATGCTCCTCGGACGCGTCGTGGGCGCCGTGGTCCCCGCGGTCGTCTACGACGGACTCGCCGGCGTGCCCATGCTGCTCGTCCAGCCGCTGGACCGGTCGGGACAGCCGGAGGGCCGCACCCTCGTGGCGGCCGACGCGACGCGGATGGCCGGGCCCGGCGAGCTGGTCTACTACGAAGGCGGCCGCGAGGCGGCGCTCGCCCTCGACCCATGGTTCGTCCCCGTGGACCACGCCATCATCGGCATCGTGGATGCTGTCGTGCGGGAGCCTCGATGATCCTCGGAACGGTGACGGGCCAGGTCTACGCCACGATTGCCCATCCGTTCTACCGGGCGAAAGCGCTGCTGCTCGTCGAACGAGAGGACGCGACAGGTGCGCGGACCGGCGCCTATATCCTGGCGGTCGATACGGTGGGAGCCGGCCTGGGACAGCGCGTGCTCGTGCTCGACGAAGGCACCGGCGGCAGGCAGGTGATGGCCTCGGCCAACGGCCCGGTCAAGTCCGTCATCGTCGGCATCGTGGACGATGTGTGCACGGACTGAGACGGCTGATTCCTGACTTCCGCCCCCTGCCATGCCCTTTCTCACCCGCGCGATTACCTGGGCCAGCGATGCCGTGTGGGGGCCGTGGAACATCGGCCCGCCCGTCGGCCAGGTGCCCGGTCCGCTGGTGATCCTACTGCTCGTTGTCGGCCTGTTCCTGACGGTGCGACTCCGCTTCGTGCAGGTCCGCCGCTTCCCCGAGGCCGTGCGCACGATCGTCCCGAAGCAGTCGGGCTCGCGCGGGGTGCTGAGCCCGTTCCAGGCGTTCATGACCGCGCTCGCGGCCTCAATTGGCACGGGCAACATTGCGGGCGTCGCCACGGCGGTGGTCGCCGGCGGTCCGGGCGCGGTGTTCTGGATCTGGTGCTACGGCTTCTTCGCGACGGCCGTCAAGTTTGCGGAGGCGGTGCTGGGGGTGTCGTACCGGGGCGCGCGGGACGGCATGGTGCTGTCCGGGCCGATGTACTACCTTCGGGACGGCTTGAAGTCGCCGCGCCTGGCGTGGGCGTACGCGCTCATCGCCGGAGTGGCGGCGCTCACGACGACGCCGTTCACACAGCCCAATTCGATCGCCGTCGCCCTGAAGTCGGAGTTCTCGATCAATCCGTGGGTGTCAGGCGTGGCGATCGCCGCGCTGACGTGGCTGGTCATCATCGGCGGCGTGACATCAATCGGGCGCGCGGTCGAGAAGCTCTCGCCACTCAAAGTCGGCCTCTATCTCGCCGGCGGGCTGTTCGTGATCCTGGTCAACGCCTCGCGCCTCCCGGATGTGTTCGGCGCGATCTTCCGCGAGGCGTTCTCGCTTCGGGCGGCGACGGGAACGGCGGCCGGCATGGCGCTGATGGTGGGGATGCGCTACGGCCTCGCCCGCGGCGTGTACGCGAACGAAGCCGGTTACGGGACAGCGGCGGTGGCGTACGGCACCGCGCGAAGCGACTACCCGGCGCAGCAGGGGCTGAACGCCGTCATCGAGGTCTTCACCGTCTCGTTCCTCACCTCGTCCATCAGCGCGCTCACGATTCTCGTGACGGGCGTCTGGACCTCCGGCCTCAACAGCACTGCCGCGGTGGCGGGGGCGTTCAATACCGCGATTCCGGTCGCCGGCGGCTGGATCGTGGCGCTCTGCGCCTTTCTCTTCGGCTACACGACGCTCATCGGCTGGGCCTACTACGGCGAGCAGTTCTTCGAGTACATCCTGGGCGTCCGCGTCACCAAGCCGTACCGCTGGGTCTATTGCGGGCTGATCGTTTTCGGGGCGGCTGCGAAGGTCGAGACCGTCTGGGCCTGGGGCGACCTGATGAACGGCCTGCAGGTGTTCCCGAACATCGTCGGGCTCCTGGGTTTGAGCAGGCTGGTCGCAGCCGTCGCGTCCGAGCGAGGCCGGGGCCCCGAGCCGAAAGCCGTGAGCCGGGAGTCGTGATGGTGGAGCGGGGTACGGGAATCGAACCCGTTTAGAGGGCTTGGGAAGCCCTTGCCCAACCAATAGGCCAACCCCGCTCGCAGACAGCGGAACGACTATTCTAATGCAATCTTGCGATCTTGCGAACTTGCGATCTTGCGAACTTGGGATCTGCGAACGTGGGACCTTGCGAACTATCGCTCCGTGTTCGAGTGCCACAGCTCCCAGATCGCAAGATCGCCACATCGCGCGATCGCCAGATGTTCATCCCCTGATGAACCCGAGCACCTCGTCCCGCTTCCGCTCCATCAATTCAGGCGTGGTGCCCTCGAGGTTCAGGCGCAGCAGCGGCTCCGTGTTCGATGGCCTGACGTTGAAGTGCCAGTCGGGGTACTCCACCGAAACGCCGTCGAGCTGGTAGACGGTCCCGTCGGCATACCTCCTGATCAGCCCCTCGATCTTCTCTTCGCAGACGCTCATGCTGCCGACCTTGGTGTTGATCTCCCCCGAGATGAAGTACTTCTCGCGCAGCGGCGCGAGCAGCTGGGCCAGCGTCTGCCCCTTGCGCGACATCAGCTCCAGCATCAGGAGGGCGGGGATGAAGCCGTTGTCGGCGTAGAAGTTGTCGCGGAAATAGTAGTGCCCGGTGACCTCCCCGCCGAAGATGGCGTTGTCCTCGCGCATCCGGCGCTTGATGAAGGCATGGCCGACGCGGTTCATCAGCGCCGTCCCGCCGTACCGGGCCACGATGTCCTTCACCGCGTAGCTGGCGCGCAGGTCGTAGATGACTGTCGAGCCCGGATGCTTGATGAGGAACGCCTCCGCCAGCAGGGCCGTGATGAAATCGCCCGGAACGAACTCGCCCTCGCCGTCGATGAAGAAGCAGCGATCGGCGTCGCCGTCCCACGCAATCCCGATGTCGGCCTTCTGGCGGACGACCGTGTCGACGATGTCGCGGCGGTTCTCCTCGATGAGGGGGTTGGCCTCGTGGGTCGGGAAGTTCCCGTCGATCGTGAAGCACAACTCCGTCGTCCGGCAGGGGAGGCGCTCGAACAGCTTCGGGGCGACGAGGCCGCCGATGCCGCACCCGGCGTCGAGGACGACGCTGAATGGTTTGATGACCGACGGGTCGATGAATCCGAGCACGTGTTCCACGTACGGCTCGAGCATCGCGGCGGTCGTCACCTTTCCCGGCGTGGCGGCGGGCTTCGGGAACGTGCCGGCGACGAGCATGGTCCTGATATCGGAGATGCCGGCGTCCCCACTCAGCGGGAAGGCGGCCTGGCGGACCAGTTTCATGCCGTTGTATTGCTTCGGGTTGTGCGAGGCGGTGATCTGCGCGCCGCCCTCGAATCCGCCGGCCGCGACGGCGTAGTAGAGCATGTCGGTGCCGGCCAGGCCGTAGTCCACGACGTCTGCCCCCTGGCTGGTCGCCCCGTCGATGAACGCCGCCGCGAGCGACGGCGACGACACCCTCATGTCGCGGCTGACCGCGATCCGCTTCGCGCCGAGATAGGCGATGAAGCCGCGGCCGATATCGCGCGCAATCGACTCGTCGATCTGGTCCGGGTAGGTGCCGCGGACGTCGTAGGCCTTGAAGATGTCTGGGTTGACCGGTCTGGACATGCAGAACTCCCGGCGGGCCTGTACGCCCGCCCCGCACAGCGCGGCTGTGGAGGCGCGGCTACAGCCTGCTGTAGTCGGTGACCGCCGACTTGTCGCCGAGGACGACGCCGGCGTCGAGTATCGAGTTGCGGCCGACGTGGCAGTGACGGCCGAGGATCGACTTTCGGACGACCGCGTCGCGGCCGATCCGGCAGTTCGCCCACACGATCGAGTCTTCGATGCGTGCGTCTTCCTCGACGTGGCATTGCCGACCGAGGACCGTGTACGGGGCGATGTGGGCCCCGGATTTCACAATCGCGCCCTCGTCGACGAAGCACGGGCCCTCGACGCGGGCGCCGTCCTCGATGCGGGCGTCCGGCGAGACCAGCGTGAAGTTCTGCGGAGAGCCCTCGAAGGGCGGCGCCGAGAAGCGATGGTCCATGATGTCCCGGTGCACCTGCATGTACTTCTCGGGCGTGCCGATGTCGATCCAGTAGCCGCGGTACACGTACGCGACAAACGTCTCGCCACGCTCGACGAGCGATGGAAAGTAGCTGCGTTCGATCGACCAGGCCGTATCCTTGGGGATCCGGTCGAACGTGTCGGGCTCGAGGATGTAGATGCCCGCGTTGATCGTGTCGCAGGTGATCTCCTCGGCCTTCGGCTTCTCGAGGAACCGCCGGACGTTGCCCTCCGGATCGGTCTCGACCAGGCCGTAGGCGGTCGGGTTCTCGACCGGGGTCAGCACGATTGTCGCCTTCGCCTTTCGTTCGCGGTGCAGCCGCAGGACCTCCGCGAGGTCGACCTGCGTCATCACATCACCGTTGAAGACGACCACGGTGTCGTCGGCCGTCCCGCCCGCGTACTTCACGGCGCCTCCGGTTCCGAGCGGAGCCGGCTCGACGACGTAGGAGACCTTCAGCCCGAGTCCGTCGCCATGGCCGAAGATCTCCTCGATCCTGCGTGGCTGATAGTTCAGGCTCAGGACGACTTCGTCGATCTCGGGGAGCCTCTTGACGAGGTCGATCTGGTAGTTGAGGAACGGCCGGCCGAAGATCGGGACGATCGGTTTCGGCGTGTGGATGGTCAACGGGCGCAGGCGGGTGCCCTTGCCGCCGGCGAGGAGAATCGCTTTCATGACAATCTGGGATCATATCGCATCTCCGGGCCGCCGCCCTGGCTGTTTTGGGCCCATGCCCGTGACGCGATACAATAGCGCGGGCTCGCCGGACGGCCGGATTCTTGCGATGAATCTTCCGAACACGCTGACGCTGTCGCGCATCTTCCTGGTGCCGCTCCTCGTGGTGGTGCTGCTGACCAAATTCGAGGGCCGGCAGATCCTGGGGGTGGACAAGCACCTCGTGGCGGCAGCCATCTTCGGCCTGGCATCTTTGACCGACTGGCTGGACGGCTATCTCGCCAGGCGCCGGAAGCAAATCACGGCGCTCGGCCAGATGATGGACCCGCTTGCCGATAAGCTGCTGACCTCGGCCGTGTTCATCGCGCTCGTGCAGATGGAAGTCGCCAAGGCGTGGATGGTGGCGGTCATCATCGGCCGCGAACTGGCCATCACGGCGCTCCGCAGCATCGCCTACTCGCGGGGGGTGACCATCGCGGCTTCGCCGATGGGGAAGGTGAAGATGGTCGCCGAGGTCGTCGCCATCCTCGGGATGATCCTCGACCAGGAACGGCGGGGACGCCTCTACGAGATAGGGGTGCTCGCGCTGTGGGTGGCGATGATCACCGCCGTGGTGTCCGCGGTCGACTACTATCGAAAGTTCGTTCGAGGGCAGGGCGGAGAGATCCGGCTCAAGAGCTGATCGGCCCCTTCTTCTGCTGCTTCTTGGCCGCTTCCTCCTGCGCCTTCTTGGCCCTGGCGGTCGCCTTCTGCGCCTCGCGTGCCACGGTCTCGGCGGCTGTGCCGTCCTTGATGCTGGCCATCAGCTTCTCGCCCGGAAGGAGGTACTGGCTCTTCTCGAACTCCTTCGACAAGCGGTCGAGCAGCGGAATCGCCTCGGGCGCGGCTCCCATCTTCACGTACGTGTCGGCGAGGTGGTAGTACAGCGCATCACGCTTGGTGTACTCCGGGTTCTCCTTCAACACCGCGCGGAATCGGGACATGGCTCCCGGGTACCACCTGGCCCGGTAGTAGAAGAAGCCGACCTCGTAGTCGGAATCGCTCAGGCGGTCGCGGCACTCCTGGAGGCCTTTTCGGCCTTCGGCGATGAGCGGGCTGTCGGGGAACCGCTGGATGAACACCTCGTACTCCAGGATCGCCTCTTTCGTCTGCGTCTGGTCACGTTGCGGGGCGTGCATTTGCTGGTGGTAGCTGCGCGCCAGCTGGTATTGCGCGTAGTAGGCCCGCTCGTGCGTCGGGAAGAAGGTGAGGAATTCGCGATACTCGTTCGCGCCCAGGATCAGGGACTCCACCGAATTCTCGCCCAGGTAGGTGTCGCCCAGACCGAGCTTCGCGTCCGGCCGGAAACGGCTCTGCGGGTAGTTGTCCACGATCATCCGGAAGTACTCCCGACCCTTCAGCCAGCTCTTCTTCTTGAGGGCTGCCGTTCCCTGGTCGAACAGGTACTTGTCGGCTTCCGCGCCCGCCGCGAGCGTGGCCTTCTTCTCCTTCGACGCGCAGGCCGCCGACAGGGCCACCACGAAGAGAATCAACGCGCCCGCCACGACACGGGCACGAGTCGATCGGTTCAAGAGCATGTGCTTCCCGTCATGCGCGGCCGGGTGCCGCGGTCATCCATTCGTACTCGGCGGCAAGGCCTTCTTCAATGGTCACCGAGGGCGCGAACCCGAGGTCGGCACGTGCGCGGCTCGTATCCGCGTACGTGTCGCGCATGTCGCCCTTCTGCGCGCCCTCGCGCCGGATGTCGAGCCGGCGTCTGGTGATCCGCCCGACAAGCTCGAGCACCTGGTTGACCGACACACGAGACCCGCCTCCAATATTGTACACGCGGCCGGGGATACCGCGCGTGGCGGCGTCCGCGGTCGCGGCGACGGCGTCGGAGACGAACGTGAAGTCGCGGGTCTGTTCGCCGTCTCCATACAGCGTGATCGGCTGCGAGGCGATCGCGGCGCGCAGAAACCGGTGAAAAGCCATATCCGGCCTCTGGCGGGGCCCGTAGACGGTGAAATACCGCAGTGACACGCAGGGAACCCCGTGGTTCGCGTGGTACAGGTTGCACAGGTGCTCGGCGGCCAGCTTCGTGACGCCGTAGGGAGACAGCGGCGCCGGCAGGGCTGTTTCGCGCATCGGCAGCGGCGTGTCGTCCCCGTACACCGACGAGCTGGACGCGTACACGAGCCGCTCGATCTTCACGCCAACGCACGCTTCGAGCAGCACCTGCGTCGCCTCGATGTTGTTCGTCGTGTACACGTCGAAGTCGCGGCCCCAGCTCTTGCGCACGCCCGCCTGCGCCGCCAGATGAAACACGTGCGTGGTGTCGGACAGCAGCCTCGCGAGGTCCGCGTGCCGGATGTCCGACTCCACGAACTGAAACCCTGGTCGCCCGACCAGGGTGGCGAGATTCGCCTCCTTCACCGGGCGCGGGTAGTAGTCGGTGAAGCAGTCGATCCCTGTCACCTGGGCGCCGCGATCGAGCAGGCGTCCTGCCAGGGTCGATCCGATGAAGCCCGCGACGCCGGTCAGAAGCGCGTTCATGCGAAAAGCCTCCTCAGGGCCGGCGGCAGCCGGCGAGGCCGTCCCTCCCGGTCGACTCCGCAATGCTCGGTCGACCCGACCGCCGCTGGCTCCGCGGCGCCGCACGGCACGATCTGGTAATCGAACCGCACCCGGGCGGGGGACAGCAGCGTTGCCCGCGCGCGGATATCGAGCTCGTCGTCGTAGCGCACAGGCCGACGGTATTCGCAGCGCGCCTCGATGACCGGCAGAATCGTCCCGTCCGCTTCGAGTTGCTGGTAGCTGTACCCGGTCGCCCGCAGCCACTCGCAGCGGCCCACCTCGAACCACACCAGGTAGTTGGCGTAGTAGACGACCCCCATCTTGTCGGTTTCGGCGTACCGGACGCGCACCCGAGCCGCAGATTCTCGAGGGCTGGCCAGCGGAAACGTCATCGCGGTCGGGCCTCGCCTGCCGCAACCGCCGCCTCGGCCGCGGCGCGCAGGCCGCGGGCGGCCGCGGCGATGTCCGGGGCGTGGAAGATCGCCGAACCTGCCACCAGGATCTCGGCACCGGCCCGGACGACCCGTCCGACCGTGCGGAGATCGATGCCGCCGTCGACTTCAATCGGCGCCTGATTGCCCGCCCGGTCGAGCATGCCTCGCAGGCTTTTCACTTTGGACTCGGTTCGAGGCAGAAAAGCCTGCCCGCCGAAGCCGGGGTTCACCGTCATGACGAGGACGTAGTCCACGTCGGCCGCCACTTCCTCGAGCGCCACGAGCGGTGTCGACGGGTTGATGGCCACCCCAGCCTTGGCTCCGAGCTCTTTGATGAAGGCGATGGTGCGGTTGAGGTGCGGAAGGGCTTCGACGTGCACCGACAGCATCGACGCACCGGCGGCGACGAACGCCTCGGCGAACCGGTCCGGGTCCGCGATCATCAGGTGGACGTCGATCGGCACGCGCGCGACGCGGTGCAGAGAGCGGACGACAGCAGGCCCGACGGTCAGGTTCGGGACGAAGTGGCCGTCCATCACGTCCACGTGGATGAAGTCGGCGCCGCCCCGCTCGGCCGCCTCGACGGCGGCTCCCAGCGCGGCGAAGTCCGCCGCGAGGATCGATGGCGCGAGGCGGATGGTCACCGGCTTACCTCGAGAGAAACCGTGTCACCGGGCGTTACCTGGAAACCGGCTTGCGGCGACTGGCGAAGCACGACGCCTGCCGGCACGCCAGGATAGGGAGTCTGCGCGACCACCGCGACGCGAAAGCCGCCGGCCCGCAGGACGTCGGCCGCCCTCGCCCCGTTGACGCCAATCAGGTCAGGCATGACGTAGGAGGCGGCGCGCTCGCCCCGATTGACGAGCAGCGCAACTGTAGCGCCGTGCCCGCCGGCCGGAGGGTCCTGGGACACCACGACGTCGGCCGGAAGGTCGTTCGATCGGATATCCGACACCATCGACACTGCGAGGCCGTCCTGCTGGAGCCGCAGCTGCGCCATGCGCCCGGTCTCGCCCACCAGGCGGGGTACGGCCGACACGCGCCCGCCGGTGCTCAGCCAGACCTTGACCGTCCGGCCCCGTCGGGCGATCGACCCGGCCACAGGGTCCTGCTGCGCGATCCGGCCGGCGGCGACCTTCGGGTCGGCCCGGCGGCTCTCGTCCACCTTCAGTGCGAGACCCGCGTTCCCGACAGCCGCACTCGCACTGCTCAGCGGCTGCCCGACGAGGACGGGCACCTTGACCTCGCGCAGTCGCAGAGCGATACGAGCCGACAAGGCTGCCGACAGCACGTAGGTCGCGACGAGCGCGCTGCCGACCGCGAACAGCCGGCCGGCGCGCCGCATACGACTGATCAGGGTCATCCGAGAAGCGAATGTACTACAAGTGCTTTGGATTCACCAAGTAGCGGCGATGGCGGAGGACCGCGGCGAAGAACGACTCGAGGCCGTGCTCGTGGGGCCACGTCCGAAAGAAGCCCCCCGGTGTGATGAGTGACGCAAACGCGACGCTTCGACCGGGATGGCCTCTGGGGTCTTCGACTACGAACTCCGGATGAGCGCCGAGAAACGCCGTCACGAGGTCCTCGCCCTCCTCTGGTTCGCTCGAGCAGGTGGCGTAGACGATTCGACCACCGGGCTTCACGGCGCCGGCCGCGCCTTCCAGCATCTTCCTCTGCGCGAGGGCGAGGACGTCGAGGTCCGACTCGCTTCGGCGCCACCGGATCTCCGGGTCGCGGCGGATCGTGCCGAGTCCCGAGCAGGGGGCGTCGAGGAGCACCAGATCGAATACCGGACCGAAGGGCAGAGCGGCGGCGTCGAGACGCACGACGCGAACCGCCCGCGCACCACTGCGAGCGATCGATCTCGACAACAGGTCGACCCGGCGGCGGCGCACGTCTCCGGCGACGAGCAGCCCGCTGCCCCCCACCGCGGCCGCCATCGCAATGGTCTTGCCTCCCGGTGACGCACACGCGTCGAGCACGCGCTCGCCGTGGCCGGCATCCGCGACGGCCGCGACGAGCTGCGAGGCCTCGTCCTGGACGACGAACGCGCCTTCGCCGTCCGGCGGCGTTCCGAACGGGTTGCCGTCGACGACCGCGAGGCCTTCGGGCGCGAACCGTGTCGGCCTGGTGGCCACGCCGCACGCAGCCAGCCGCCGCGCCAGTTCGTCTCTCGTGAGGACGAGCGTATTGGCGCGCAGCGTCAGCGGCGCTGGGGCATTGTTGAAGCGGGCCCACGCCTCGGCGCCCTCGAAGCCCACCCGTGCGAGCCACCGCGCCGCCAGCCACCGGGGATGTGACAGGGTGACGGAGAGATAGTCGAGCGCACCACTGATGTCGCGCGGGTCCGGCCGCGGCGGCCGGGGCAGGTGATCGCGTTCACGGCTGACGCGGCGGAGAATGGCGTTGACGAGGCCGCTCGCGCTGGCCTTCTTCGCCTCGCGCGCCAGCTCCACGGCGTCGGCGACAACGGCCCGCGCGGGGACGCGATCGAGGTGCTCCAGCTGATAGACGCTGAGGCGGAGCACGTCGAGAACCTCCGGGTCGAACCGGGAGACGGACCGCTGGCCGAACGTCTCGATGACCGCGTCGATGGCGCCCATCCACCGGAGCGTCCCGGTCGCGATGTCGGCGGCGAGCGCCTGGTCGCGCGAGTCGCGCAGCCGTTCCCGCGCGCGCGCGAGCGCGTCTGGCAGGTCGGCCCGTTCGGAGGTAACGGCACGCAGCGCCGCGTAGGCCGCCCGGCGCGCCGGTGCCGCCGCGGTCATGCGCCGAACCGGATGCCGGGCTGAAGCCGTGCGCCGGCGGCGAATTCCCGGGCGCCCAGCGCGCGGCGGCCCTCGGCCTGCAAGTGAAGGACGCGGATCGGGCGGCCGTCTCCCGTCCGGACCACGATGGCGTCGCGCTCGATGGCCACAATCTCTCCGGCGTCCCTGTCGCCGGGCAGCACGTGCAGCTCGGGCGCGAGCGAGGTGCGCAGGATGATGACGCGTGCGCCCTCGAGCGTCGTGACCGCATGCGGCCATGGGTGCAGGCCTCGCACCTGGTTGTGGATGGCCTCCGCGGGCGCGGTCCACGCGATGGCGCCGTCCTCGCGCGTGAGGCGCGGGGCGTAGGTGACGAGCGACGCGTCCTGCGCGGTCTCGGTGGCGGTGCCTGCGGCAAGGGCGTCGATGACGGGGAGGATGAGCCGCGCTCCCAGCTCGGCCAGGTCGCGCTCGACGTCCTCGCTGGTCTCCTCGGCCGTGATGGGGCGGCGCGCGCGGGCGAACACGCCGCCGGCGTCGAGCGCCTGCACGACGCGCATGATTGAGACGCCGGTCTCGTCATCGCCGGCCATGACGGCCCTGTGAATCGGAGACGCGCCGCGCCACCGAGGGAGGAGCGACGCGTGGACGTTGATCAGGCCGAGCCTTGGCACCGCGAGAACCGCCGCCGGCAGGATCTTGCCGTATGCCGCCACCACCCCGAGATCGGGCGCCAGCGACGCGATGGCTCCGAGGAATCCCTCGTCTCGCAGCCGGTCGGGCTGGAGGACGGGCAGCCCATGCTCCTGCGCGAACAGCTTGACGGCCCCCGGGCTGGTCTTCTGCCCACGCCCGCGCGGCCGGTCGGGTTGGGTGACCGCCGCGGCGACGTCGTGGCCGGCCGCACAGATCTCCCTGAGCGTCGGCACGGCGAAGCCCGGTGTGCCGAAGAAGACAACCCGGAGAGGCGACATGTGGCTACCAGGTGCCCGCGCGCATCTTCTTCCTGATGCGGCCGACGATCAGACCCCGCTTGATCCCGCGCAGACGGTCCACGAACACGCGGCCGTCGAGGTGGTCCAACTCGTGCTGGAACGCGCGCGCCAGCAGGCCGTCGCCGGTGTAGTAACGCTCGCGGCCTTCGAGATCGAGGCCCTTGATGGTCGCGCGCTCCGGCCGCGCCACGGTTGCGTTGAAGCCGGGCAGGCTGAGGCAGCCCTCTTCCTCGAGCTGCATGCCTTCGCGTTCGACGAACTCGGGGTTGAGGAGCGCGATGAGCCCCTTTGGGTCGTGGCCGAGCGACAGGTCCACCACGAACAATCGGATCGGCACACCGACCTGCGGCGCGGCCAGACCTATTCCGGGTGCCGCATACATCGTCTCGACCATATCCTGGGCCAGGGCGGCGATGTCGCCGGTAATCGTCTGGATCGCTTCCGCCGGGCGGTGGAGCGTGCCTTCGCCGTACTTGACGATCGGTCGGATCATGCGGAGGTCGGTTCCTTTCCGGCGGCGCGGCGCGCGGCGGCGAACCCGGACGAGCGCGCCCGACGCCACGCCTCGTAGGTGCGCTCGATATCGGCAATCGAGTCGCCGCCGAACGTCTCGAGGAAGGCCTCGGCCAGCACCAGGGACACCATGGCCTCGCCGACGACGGCCGCCGCGGGGACGGCGCAGACGTCGCTGCGCTCGATCGAAGCCGGGGCGGCCTGCCCGGTCACCAGATCCACCGAGGGAAGCGGGGACATCAGCGTGGCGATTGGTTTCATGTAGATCGTCGCCCGAATGTCCTCGCCGTTCGACACGCCGCCTTCCATCCCGCCCGCCCGGTTCGTCGGCCTCGACAGCCGATCCGGGTGTGCCGGATCGGCGGCTGGGAGGATGGCGTCATGGACGTGCGAGCCGGGACGGCCCGCCGCGCGGACCCCGGCTCCGATCTCGACGGCCTTGATGGCCGGAATCGACATCAGCGCCTGGGCCAGTCGACCGTCGAGCCGGCGATCCCACTGGGCGTAGCTGCCGAGACCGGCGGGCGCGCCATTCGCGATGATCTCCGCGCAGCCGCCGAGCGTGTCTCCGGCCGTCCGGGCCGCATCGACGGCGGCGATCATCTGGTCCCGGAGCCGGGAGTCGACGCACCGAATCTGGTCGTCCTCGTCGAGCGACGCCACGGTCTCGAAGGGCGGCGACAGGTCGTCGTCGAGGTGGATCGACCCGAGCGCACGGACGTGCGACGCGACCCTGACGCCGAACCGCTCGAGCAGCACCCGCGCACAGCCGCCGACGGCGACGCGAGCGGCGGTCTCCCTGGCGCTGGCTCGCTCGAACACGTTGCGCAGGTCGCCGTGGTCGTACTTGAGCGCCCCCGCGAGGTCCGCGTGGCCCGGGCGCGGGCGCGTGACCGCCGGGCGGTGCGCGCCACCGGCGTCTGGCGAAGGCGACTCTCCAACCGCCATCGTCCACTGCCAGTTGATCCAGTCCTTGTTCCGGATCAGCAGCGCGACCGGTGTTCCCAGCGTGAGACCGCCGCGGACGCCGGAGAGGATCTCCGCGCGGTCGGACTCGATGGCCATGCGCCGGCCGCGTCCATGTCCGCCCTGGCGCCGACGGAGCTGGCGATCGATTGCCTCGGCAGAGAGGGGCAGACCGGAGGGCAGCCCCTCGAGGATGGCGACCAGGGCTTCGCCGTGCGATTCGCCGGCTGTCAGAAAGCGCAGCATGTCGGCAACATTCTAGCCGAATTTCCTGCGCGTTCCGGCCGGATTCGAGGGCGGCCGAGGCGCCTCGTTCTCACGAATGCGAGTGTTTCTGCGCGGTTCCTGCGTGCGGCGACGATCTTGCAGAGGACGGTGCCATGGCGCCGCTGGTCTTCGCGGATCGGTTCATCGTGTGGCGATCGGGTGGGGCCATCGATCTGGCGACAGGCGCGGCCGTCTGGCTGAAGAGGGTTACGCCCGCCGGCCGTGGCGAGCAGGGAGCGTGGTCGACGCGATGTGCGGCGTTGTCGGCGTTCTGGCATCCGAACATCGTCTCGCTGGTGGACTACGGCGCCGTCGGCCGGGACGGCTTCTTCGAGGCGTGGGACTGTCCGTCCGCTCCCCGCCGCTGGAGCAGGCGCGACGGGACCACGGCCCGCGCCGTCAGCGCCGCCGTATCCTTCCTCGATTCGAGATCGCTCACCGTCGGGCGACTGACGTGGCGCAGCGTTATCGACCTCTCCGGCCGGCCCGCCTTTCTGCCGGCCGAGAGGACCGGGCTGGCGGAGGAGTCGGAGGGCGAAGCCCTGAGCCGACCGCGCGCGCTCGGACTCGGACGCCTGCTCGCAGTCTGCCGGGCAGAGGGGCAAAGCGGGAGCGCCGCTGCGGCGGGAGTTGTGAAGGACGGCCCGTCGGTCGAGTTGCCGGGCGGCGACATCCGCGAGTGCGTCGAACGGCTCGCTGACGTGCTCGACGCGGGCGTGTCGGGGCGTCCGCGGACGGTCCGATTCGGTAGCCGAGGGCGGGCGCCCGGCCGCCTGCTGACGTGGGCGCTTGCCAGGACGGCGCGGTTGCGCGGCTACGTCCCGGTGGCGTCCGCGATGCTTGATCGCGATGCGACCGACGCCCGTGGGCCGGGCTCGTGGCGAGCAGCGATCGACGGGCGCCATGTGCTGCTGCTGCGGTCTCAGGTGCAACCGGGCGAGTCGGCCAACGCGGCGCTGTTCTTCCTGTCGCTGGGACTCTCGAGCGACCGACCCCACGTGCTGCTCCAACTCGACGCGGAGGGGCGCCGGCCCGCGGAACGCGGCTCGTCTGCGGTTCGGGAACCATCGGCAGAGTACGTGACGGTCGCGCGGCCTCTGCCGAAAAGCGCGCGCGCCTGGCCATCGGGAGCGGTCATCGCGCGAGATTGGACCGAGGGTCGAGCGGCGGCCATCGCGGAGGCCGCCGACGCGGGCCGTCACGCCCAGGCCGAGCGGCTGCTGCGGGACGCGCTGGGTTCCTTCGCCCGCCGGCACGACGATGCTTCCGCGGGTCAGTCGGCGTTGACGCTGGGCCGGCTCCTGCTGGTCCGAGGACAGCCCGCCGAAGCGTTCCGGATGATCGAGCGCGCCCGGGATCACTTCAACCGGGCGGGTTCGGCCGAGAGCGCGGTGTGCGCCGCGGTATTCGCAGGGCTGGCGTGGACCGACGACGGGCGACTCCGCGAGGCGGAAGCTGCGGTCAGAACCGCGAGGATCGCGGCTCGGGACCTCTCGGAGCCACTTCTGGAACAGTTCGCCGGTCTCGCGCTTGCGCGTTGCCTCTATTGGCAGGACCGGCCGGGCGAAGCCCGGGAGTGCCTGGACCTGCCCCAGGAAGCCCCGCGCGATTCACTCGCCGCGGCGGACCGGCAGATCACAGCCGAGTGGACCAGGCTCGGTTCCGCGACGTGCGCCAGAGAGCGGCTCCACGGCGCGTCGACGGTCGCGCCGGATCTCGCGGTGCAACCGGCGCGGTGGGCGCCTGGCGCCATTGGCCTCGACGTGGCGCGACTGTGCCTGGCCTCGCGGATCGCGCTCGCGGCGGGCGATGTGGCGAGCGCGGGCAGGCTGGCGTCCGACGCACGGGAGCGGGCGGCCCAATCCGCCAATCCGACGGAACGAGCCGCCGCGTGCTTCGCGAAAGCTGCCGTGTTGAGCGCTGTGGCCGACGTGGCTTCAGTTCGGGCCGAGGTCGCGGAGGGTATCGACGCCGCGCGGTCCGCACACGCCCCGCTCAGAGCCCTCCGTCTTCGCGTCGTGCTCGTCGAGGCTCTTCGGCGTGCCGGAAAGGACGCCGAGGCGGGCGCGCTCGCGGCGCGGCTGGCACGAATCGACCGGGTCCGGCTCCCGAAGATCGTCGGCCTTCACCTCGAGCGCGCGCTTCCGGGCGGCTCCGAGCGTCGGTCCTCACGAGCTGGCGTGATCGGGTTCCCGTTTGGCAGCCAGGCGGCGGGCACAGCGGCGCGGGTGCCCGCTGCCGCAGTGCGTGACGCGGTCGCCGAGACCGTCGTCGAGGTGCTCGGGGCGTGCCAGGCGTCGGAGGACGAAGGGATGGCGCTTCGGCGGGTCGCGGCGATTCTGCGCGAGCGTATGCGCGCCGTTTCGGTCACCTGTTTCGGACGCGACCGGGACCTGATGATGGCGCTCGCTTCCGACGGCAGCAAGGCCAGAGCGGAGGAGGTGGCGCGCCGGGCCATCGACGCCGGCCTGCCGATCGCCCCGACGTCGACGACCTCCGCCCTCGAGGCGGCGGTTCCGGTCCGATTCGCGGGCGCCTGCGTCGGGGCCGTGGCCTGCCGGTGGTCCGCCGACGTCCCGCCGGACTGGGCCGTCGCCGGTCCGGGTACTGGCCGCGGCGTGCGCGGCCGTGGCGCCGTGTGTTCGCACCGAGGTCGACCGCCGTGCGGTTCCGGCGAAGCCGCCCGACGCCGCTCCCTGGGAACTCGTGGGGGTGAGCGACGCGATGGCGAGCCTGCGGAGCGAAATCGCCCGTGCGGCCCGCGCGCCCTTCAACGTCGTCATCGAGGGGGAGAGCGGCAGTGGCAAGGAGTTGGTCGCGCGAGCCATTCACGGGCTCGGGCCGCGCAAGCACGCCGGGCTCTGTGCCCTCAACTGCGCCGCGCTCGCCGACGATTTGATCGAGGCCGAGCTGTTCGGGCACGCACGGGGCGCCTTCACCGGCGCCGTCGCCGAGCGCAAGGGGCTGTTCGAAGACGCCGACGGCGGGACACTGGTGCTGGATGAAGTCGGCGAGCTGTCGGGGCGGGCGCAGGCCAAGCTCCTCCGGGCGATCCAGGAGGGGGAGGTGCGGCGGGTGGGCGAGAACTTCACGCGGTCGGTGGACGTGCGGGTCGTGGCCGCCACGAACCGGTCGCTCCGAGCGGCCGTCGAGTCGGGCGGATTCCGCCGCGATCTGCTCTACAGACTCGAGGTGATACGGATCGTCGTTCCGCCGCTGCGCGCGCGCCCCGACGACATCCCGGTGCTGGCCGCCCACTTCTGGCGCCAGGCCGCGGCGCGCATGCAGAGCCGCTGCACGCTTGCGCCGGAGACGGTCGCCGCGCTCGCGCGGCACGACTGGCCGGGCAACGTCAGGGAACTGCAGAACGTGATGGCCGCGCTCGCGGCGGCCGCCGGCAGACGGGGCAGTATCGGTCCCGGGCATCTGCCGACCGTGATTGCGCGTGGGGCACCGGGCGCGGCTGCGCAGAACCTCGAGGACGCGAGGCGGGCGTTCGAAGCCCGGTTCGTGCGCGCGGCGCTGGCCCGCGCCGGCGGACGCCGGGCGCAGGCAGCGAGCGACCTCGGATTGACGCGACAGGGGCTGGTGAAGCTGATGGCCCGCCTAGGAATCGGCGAGCGCTAACGCTGGGCCTGGGTGGCCGCCCGTATCCGGCGTTCGATGGCAATCAAAGCCGCGTTCTGCGGGTCCCGCTGGAGGCCGCGAGCGACAGAGGTCAGAGCGCCGGCCGGGTCTCCGGCGCGGAACTGCGAGTCGGCCAGGCGCGCGAAGACCGCGGCGGTCGCCGTCGGGCCCTGCGTTGCCTTGGTGAACCACGCCACCGCCGCGGCAGGCTCGTTCAGCCGCATCGACAGCTCTCCCAGCCGGAGGGCGCGGTCCGGGGGCAGAACGCCGTCGCCCGACACGGCCGTGTAGCGCAGCAACGCGTCGCGCGCGGTGGCGAAGTGCCCCGCCCGCTCGGCCACGTCTGCCAGCTGCAGAAAGGCGGTGGGCTCGATGGGGAACTGCGCCGTAGCCTGCTTGAAGGTCTGCTCGGCGGCCGCAAGGTCACCCGAGAGCAGCCGGGCTCGCCCGAGGAGGAGGAGCGCTTCGCTGGTCGGCGCGCCGCGGCTCGCTGCCGCCTCCAGCGCTTCGATGGCCTTGTTGACGGAGACGCGGTCAGGCTGCGCCTCCGCGGCCTGGAGCCAGACGCGGCCGATCGCCACGTAGGCCTCGGTGTCCTGGGGGTGGTCTTCGGCGACTCGACGCAACGTGACCACCGCCAGGTCCGACCGGCCGGTGCGGCTGTATGCAAGGCCGAGCGCGACCTGGCGCTCCGGGCGCGTCGGCTCGAGCGCGGCCAGCGCCTCGAGCTGGGTAATGGCCTCTTTGTCGCGCCTTGAGGCTGTGTAGGCCTCGGCCAGCTTCTCCCGGGCCGCGGTGAGTCCAGGGTCCAGGCGAACCGCGTGCTCCAGCTCCGTCGTCGCCTCGGCCGCCTGGCCGCCGGCCGCCAGGCAGAGTCCCAGCAGGTAGTAGCCCGGCGCAAATCGGTCGTCCAGCGCCAGCGCCTGCCGAAGGGGGCCGGTCGCCGACTGGGCTTGTCCGAGGCGATAACGGACCAGGGCGAGCTTGTAGAGCACCCTCGGCGAGCGTTCGTCGAGACGGACGCAGGCCTCGTAGCTCTGCTGGGCCCTGGCGTATCGTTCGAGGTCGACGTTGAGGTCGCCCAACAGCTCGTGCGGTTTGGTGGCCGCCGGGTCGAGTTCCGCGGCCTGGCGCAGGTCCCGAAGCGCCTTGCGAGAGTCCCCGCCTCGGCGGTACGCCTCGCCGCGCTTGAGGTAGGCGAGCATGGAGTTCTGGCGCAGCGTGATGGCGCCGCTGAAGGCTTCGACGGCCAGAAGCGTCTCGTCCTTGGCCAGCGCCCGGTCGCCTTCCGCGATCAGCCGGCCGTACTCCGTCTGACGCACCACGGCCTGCCAGGCGAGGATGCCCAGGAGGGCCGCCGACACGGTCAGGGCGATGACCGCGGTGCGCTTCATCCCGCTATGGTAACAGCACTTGCGGCAGCCGACGACGGGGGAATGGAACCTTCGGCCTCGGACGGAGTCCAATGTAGTAGAGGCTCGTGGCCGGCGGCGGATGCCGGCGGCCGGCCGAAGTTTTCCTGAGAGCCCCTGGCGAAACTGCTATAGTGAGGGGAGCCACCCAGGTGGACGGGGAACTCACGGTGAAACGAGTACCAGCGATCGGCTGGTCCGAGGTTGGGAGCCGCGAGGCGGCGCTCATCGCCCGGTGTGCCGCCGGGGATGAAGAAGCCTGTACCGAGCTGGTGTCCGAGCACCAGCGGATGGTCTACCACCTGGCCCTTCACATGCTCGGAGACCACGAGGAAGCCCTCGACCTGTCGCAGGAGGTCTTCCTGAACGTCTTCCGCACGATTGGACGCTTTCGCGGCCAGTCTGCTCTCAAGACGTGGATCTACCGCATCGTCATCAACCAGGCGCGAAACCGGCAGCGCTGGTGGAAGCGTCGCCACCGGTCCGAGCAGGTGTCGCTCGACGAGCGGCTCGAGAACGAAGGCAATCTGCCACCGGCCAGCGATGCGGAGGACCCGCACCGGGTGTTCGGGCAGAAAGAACTGGCGACTCGCATCTGGGATGCGCTGACACGATTGCCGTTCGACCAGCGCACCGTCGTGATACTTCGGGAGATTGACGGCTTGAGCTACGACGAGATCGCGTTTTCGCTGGACGTTGCCGTTGGGACCGTGAAGTCGCGCCTCACCAGGGCGCGCACGGCGCTACGGAGCCAGCTGAGAGAGGCGGACAGGACATGATGGCGCGAGCATGTCGGGAGGTCCGGCGCCAGTTGTCCGCATTCCACGACGGGGAACTGCCGGTCGGCGACCGGATCGCCGTCCAGGCGCACCTCAGGGAATGCCCGACCTGCGCAGCAGAAGTGCGTGAGCTGGAGGAGCTTGGCTCCTGCCTGCGCGTCGGGGCGCTGGCGTCGAAGGTTCGGCTCGAGGAGTTCGAAGACCTGTCGTCGGCCGTGGTCGGCCGGATGAAGGCCGAGGACGCCGAGTCCATCAGCGGACAGACCGGGAGGCTCTTCGAGGATCTCCACCTCGTGTGGGCGGCGCTCGGAGCGACCGGTGCCAGCGTGGCGTGCGTCGCCGTCATCTATCTGATTTCCTGGCTGGCCATTCTGCCGCCACCCGGCTATAACAAGAATCCGATGGTGGCCACCGCGGCAATGAACCTGCCGAGCGCATCGTTGAGCACCGCCTTCCCGGCGGCGCCGCCGCTCGACGGTGCCGATCTTGCGCTGCTGCTGGACGCCGTGGTGACCAGAGACGGGCGCATCGCCAGACTCGAGCTGATCCAGCCCGACGGTACAGTGAAGGGCCCGACGAAGGAAGAACGACAGGCCGTGGAGGCCCTCCTCGACATGATGTCGAAGACCAGGTTCCAGCCGGCCCGCTACGCTGGCTCGCCGGTGCCGGTGGCGGTCAACATGGTGTGGCTCTATGCCAGCCTGACCGTCAAGGCCAAGATGCCGGAACTCCAAATCCAGCGGCGGCAGCCGCGCTCGGGTACTACGATGCTGAGAGACGTGGTGCCGCCGTCCTCACGACTGATCTAGAGCTTTCCCGGCGCTTCCGCGCGCGTCGTCGTCAGGTTGTTCATCGCGTCCATCGCGCGAATGACGACGCTTGGCGCGCTGCCGTCCACAGAAATCTCGAACCGCTCGAGGCGGGAATCGCAGATGCCGTCGGTCGGCGACGCGGGCCGCCACGGGCCCGATTCAATCGAGTAGTCGACCCGCAGAATCGCCGACTGGGCGTCGGCGGCTTCAAACGAAACGACGGTTCGTCCTCCGGCCCGCCTGACGGCGGTGACGCGAATGGCCGGAGACGCGTTGTCGACGTCGAATGCCACGCTGTCGGCTTCGCCGGCGAGCGCGAGCGCCTGCGGGTTGGACGGCGCGTCGCTGGCCACGATCCTGACGATGTAGGTGCCGTCTGGAACCGACGTCGTATCCCACGCGAAGAGCTGGTCGGTCAGGGCACGCTTCACCGTCTTCCAGCCCGTCTCGTCCTCACGCCGGTAGAGCACGTCATAGTAGAGTTTGTCGTCGTTGTCGTCTTCGCCCTTCCACGAGAACGCCTGGAGCCCCTTCTGATAGATGCGACGTCCGAGCGGGCTCCCGCCGACGTTCGCCTGGCTTCCGGCGGCGAGAACGGCGGGCGACGGTCGCGTGTCGGGCCACCCGTCGTCGAACCCCGCTATCTCGGCTTCTCCGGTCGAGTACCGGCTTCTGGAAGACGTGGCCGGCCGGGTAGACCGTGATCGCCGTGACGCGAGGCCGGAGGTTGCGCTGCAGATAGGCTGCGGTGACCGATGTCAGAACGGGCGACGCCTCCTTGCCGGTCAGCACGGCCTGCCACTGCAGATAGCGGGCCTTCGGGCTCTGAATCGGCTGACCACCCGCGTTACGGTACGGTTCCGACCACCCGCTCCATGTGTCGTCTGGCGTCTGGCTGTTGCCGGACCGGGTCCTGATCTCGAGCCGAGTGCCCGACGGCGTCGAGCCCCGCCATGAGATGGCGCCCCACGTCGAGACGGTCTGCGTGTCGCGCACATCCGATTCGTACGTGCCCCGTTCAGCCCGCCCGGGCGACAGCTTGAGCAGCTTGCCCGGGTTCGACGTGACGAGGAGCGTTTCGCCGGTCGGCCGGCTCAGGAAGCGAGTGACCTGCTGAGCGGGCGCGCGGCCAACCAGCGTGACCTGTGGAGGGTCGCCGTCGACGCGGAAGATCTTCCCCTTCGGACCGGTCGCGACGAGGAGACCGCCGCCCGGCGCGAAGGCCGTGTCGTACGGCGTGTCGTCGGCCGACTCCCAGACGATGTCCCAGAGGCCGTCGGGGTGGATTCGATACACGGCGCCCTTCAGGCCCCGGGTGCCGGTCTTCGCCGCCGGCGCCTTCGTGTCCCCTGACGTCGACGGGCTGACGTCGATGACGGCGAACGCGGTGATCTCGGCCGAGACGGACGTCGCCGACGTGGTGCGGGTCGGTTCGGTGGCAGCCGAGTCCGGCGGGCGTTCGTCGCCTGCGCCGCCGCCCTTGGCCGCGACGGCCGTGGCGTAGATGACGGCGTCGCCGCCCACGCGCAATGAATGGATCTCGCGGAACGCCGACTCGAGGAGTACGAACGCCCTGCCGTCACGGTCGATCCGATAGACCCGCCCCGGCGACTCGGTGCCCGCCAGCAGGTTGCCTGCGGCGTCGAAGGCGAGCGCGACCACGTTTGCCGACCGCGTCTTGTAGAACACGTCGCCCGTCCCGTCGGGCGTGATGCGGTAGATGACACCCTTCTCGCCGGTACCCGCGAAGACCCGCCCGGACGAGTCCACCGCGAGCGACCAGATGTACTTCTCCTCGGGCTTGAAGAACGGCTTGGCGGCTCCGGCGGCATCGATCCGGTAGACCTGGCCGTCGGGCGACGCCGCGACATACAGGCTTCCGTCGGGCGACGCGGCCAGAGCGTGAATCTCCAGTTCTGACGCGTCGTAGAGAGTCGCCCCCCTTCCGTCCCTGTCCACCCGGAACACCTTGCCGTCGTTCCCGCTCCCGACGATCGGCGCACCGTCGGCACCGTCGACCACCGTCCAGAGGAACGGGGCGGCCGAATCGTAGAGGAGCGACATGGGAGGGCCGAGCGCGAGGCGGCCGTCGTTGTCGACCGACAGATTCTCCACGTCGCCCTTGAGGAAGTCCGCCCGCGTGGACACCTGCCAGAAGATCGGCGTCGACGCCGAGAGGAGCGCGGCGGCGACCGACGCAAAGGCCGCCGCCAGTGCGAGTCGAACCATGAAGTGGCGCATGCTAGTGGCTCTCGATCGTGACCGTCAGGGTTCGGGACCCGGAAACGGCGCTGTCGGTCGCGACCTCCCATTCCCCCGCCATGGCGTTTCTGAGAGGCGAAAAACTCCCGCCGTTCCGGTCCGACTCCATCACGGCGAGCACCGACGGCGGCAGGGCGGCAAGCGTCTCGCCGTTGATGACCGCGCCGCCGTCCTGGCGCAGCAGCCGAATGTAGAGGCGATTGTTCCTCCGGGCCTTGTTCAGCAGCCTGACCATCTGGTCGAGCGATTGCGGCTGGGCGGTGCGCGCGTCCCGCTGTTCCATCTGCCCGAGTCTGGCGCCGTCCGACACGAGAACCGACAGCGACCCGGCGGCGTTGGCCGGAATGTCGATCGGCACCGTGCGAACGACTTCGTCACCGCGGTAGGTTCGCAGGAGGATCTTGAGGGAGACGGTCGTCCCGGGCCGGACCTTCGCCGTATCGAGCCAGACTCGCTCGAGCGTCGACGTCCGCGGCCGCTCGCTCGTGGTGATGCGAAGATCGACGCCGTCCAGCGTCGCGCGCTCGATGGCATTGCCCATCACGGCGGCGATCGGCCCGACCACGGTCATCGCCGCGCCGTTCGCCGGCGAGTCTCCGGCGAGCACGTCGTCGAACGCAATCTCTCCGTGCCCACGCACCTTCGCGGAGCCCTTGAGCGTGAACGTGGCCACCCCGAACTCGCGTTCGTAGGACGCCAGCGTGTTCAGAATCGTGATGTGGGTCAGCAGCGGCGTGAACAGCTGGTCGTCGACGATCTGGAACTCGAAGGTCTTGCGCAGGCCGCGTTCGGTCTCGAGCGACATCCGAACCGGCACGAGTGCGGGGCCCGTGCCGAGCGTTCCGGCCACGGCGGTTTCCCGATCCTGGCGGAACGTGCCGATCGTTTCGCCGGTCGTGGCGATCTTCAGCGAGGTTTGGAAACTGGGCAGGAGCGCGAACACGAACGCCCGCGTCATCGGGAACTCGGTGGTCCCGAGGTTGTAGAACGAGTGGCCGAATGCGTAGACGTCGGTGCCGTCGACCTCGGTGACCGTTCCCGTGGCGCCCATCACGAGGTCGCCCGTGATCAGGTTGACGCCGACCGGGTCGCCGGGCCTGAGGGTGGCGCCAGCACCGGCGCCCTCCTGCGCGCGCGCCGACCGTGCGCCCCTCAACGGGCTGGCATCGGGGCTTGCCACCAGGCCGGCCTCGACCAGCGCGCTCGAGACGGTGTCGCGTACCATTCCCGAGAACCCGCCGAGCGCGAGCGGCGTGGCGATGGGGCGCATCAGCAGCCCAATCTCGACGGCGCGCGGTGCGTCCACCAGGCCGAGGCCGTCGAGCCGGATGTCGGCAGGGCTGTCGGCAAAGGGCTGACGGAACCGGGCGAACGCCAGCCGAAGGACGGCCGCGACCTTGTCCGCCGTGAGCGGAAGGTCCAGTCTCGCCACCGCCCCGGCCGGGGACCTCCGAGGCGCCGGGCCAGCCGATTCGATCATCTCTTCGATCGGCGTGATGCCTGCAATCGGTTCCTTCGGGAACTGGCCGAGCGAGTAGGCCACGGCGCCGAGCAAGCGCCCGTCGACGTAGACCGGGCTTCCGCTCATTCCCGCGATGACGCCCATCGAGGCCAGGGGACCGCCCTCGAGGCGGGCCAGCACCAGGTTGCGGCGGGGTCCATTCGTGTTCCGAAGGACCCCAATGATGTGAACCTTGAATTCCTCGATGCGGTCGCCTTCGAAGACCGTCCGGCCGACCCCGACCATCCCGGCTCGCACCTCGTCCGCGGACATGTATCGCGGTGCCGCCGCCGGCCAGGCGACAACGGTCAGGGCGACGATGGCGATCGCGGCGAGCGTGCGGCGCTTCATGGACGGGCTCGAACCCGGTTTCATTATAGCCCGGCCCGCCTGCGGGTCCCCGAGTGCGCCCTGCGCGCACAAGCTGATACCATTACGGGGACCGCGACCCGCGCCGGGCAGCCGGCGCGCCTGGTCATCGCTGATGAACACGCCTCTGCTGTGCGCCACCGTCACGGCGTCGACGACGGCCGAGTTGCGGGCGGCGCGCGACGGCGCCGCCGCGGTGGCCGACGTGGTCGAGTTGCGGCTCGACGGCGTCGAGGACCTCGACGTCCAGGGCGCGCTCTCCGGGCGGCCGGGTCCGGTGATCGTGACCTGCCGGCCGACGCGAGAGGGAGGGCGGTTCGACGGTGCCGAGGACGAGCGGATCGGCGTCCTCGAGCGGGCGTCCGCGCTCGGCGCGGACTACGTGGACGTCGAATGGGACGCTCGTCACGCGCCGCTGATCGCGCGGCGAGGCGGGCGCGGCATCATCGTGTCGTCGCACGACTTCTCCGGCGTCCCAGGTGACCTCCGCGATCGCTTCCGCGCCATGCGGGCGACCGGGGCAGAGGTCGTCAAGATCGCGGTCACGGCGCGCGGCCTGGCCGACAATCTTCCGCTGCTGGCGCTCGGCCGGGAGGCGGCCGGCGACGGCCGGGTGGCGCTCGTCGCGATGGGAGATTCGGGCCTGCCCAGCCGCATTCTCGCCGCGCGATTCGGTTCGTGCTGGACGTACTCGGGTGACGGGGTCGCCCCGGGGCAGTTGACACCAGCTCGCATGGTGTCGGAGTTCCGGTTCCGGGCCGTCACCGCGTCGTCTCGCGTGTTCGGGCTTGTCGGCAGGCCGGTCGGGCACTCCGTGTCGCCGGCGATGCAGAACGCGGCGTTCACCGCGACGGGTATTGACGCCGTCTACGTGCCCTTCGCGGCACGGGACGTCGCAGACTTCAGGACCTTCGCAGACGCGTTGGGGGTGGAGGGGGCGAGCATCACGATTCCCTTCAAACCCGATGTCCTCCGGGAGGCGGACGAGGCGGATGACCCGGCGCGGCGGTGCGGTGCAGCGAACACGCTGCAGATCGGCGGCGGCCGCTGGGTGGCCCGCAACGCCGACATCGGCGGGTTCCTGGATCCGCTCGACGCGCGCGGCATCGAGCTCCGCGGGGCGCGGTGCGCGGTGCTGGGGACGGGCGGCGCGGCGCGCGCCGTCGTCGTCGCGCTGACAGGACGGGGAGCGGTCGTGACGGTCTACGGACGACGGCGGGACGCGGCCCGCGAGGTGGCCAGCCTGGTGCGGGGCTGCGAGGGACGGGAGGGGCAACCACCCCCGGGCACGTTCGACGTCCTCGTGAACGCCACGCCAGTCGGGATGTGGCCGGAGGTGGACGCCAGTCCGGTCGAGTCGGCGGTTGTCTCCGACGGCGGTCTGGTCTACGACCTCGTCTACAATCCCGCGAGGACCGTCCTGCTGCGGCAGGCGGAGGCCGCTGGCTGCGCGTGTATTCCGGGCCTGGAGATGCTGATCGCGCAGGCAGGCCGGCAGTTCGAGTGGTGGACGGGAATGCCGGCGCCGCGCGAGGTGATGCAGGCGGCGGCGGTCGGGCGGTTGAAGCAGATGGCAGGCCGCGAATGAAGATGACGTCGTTCGAGGAGTTCAAGGCGCTGGCGGGCAGGGGCACGTTCGTGCCGGTCTGCAAGGAAATCATGGCCGACCTGCTGACGCCGGTCTCGGCCTTCCTGAAGATCGCGGGCTACGCCGACTACGCCTTCCTGCTCGAGAGCGTGGAGGGCGGGGAGCACGTCGGCCGCTACTCGTTCCTTGGCAAGGACCCGTTCCTGGTGCTCCGTGCAGGCATCGACGGCCGCGCGACGGTGGAGCGCGGCGGGGTGACAGCCAGCCTGGACGAGCCTCTCGTCGCGGCGCTGCGCCGGCTCATGGCCGACTACCGGGCCCCGGCCGTCCCCGACCTCCCGCGGTTCACCGGAGGCGCCGTGGGGTTCCTCGGGTACGACGCCGCGACATGGTTCGAGCCGGTCCCGCTCGCGACAGGCGCGGGGCCGAACGAGTCGCAGCCCGCCGCGGGCTTCATGGTGTTCGACACCGTGCTGGCCTTCGACCACGTGCGTCATCGCATCCTGATCATCTCGAACGCCCGCGTCGGCGAGAACGACGACCTCGAGGCGCTGTACCAGTTCGCGTGCACGAAGATTGGGTTCCTCGAACGGGAGTTGCAGGCCAGCCTGTCGCAGCCGGCGAAGACGCCCGGCGCCAGGCCCGAGATGCGGTCGAACATGTCGCGCGACCAGTTCGAGGCCGCCGTCCGGACGGCGCAGCAGCACATTGCGGCCGGCGACATCTACCAGGTCGTGCTCTCCCAGCGGTTCGACGCCGAGGTCGAGGTCGAGCCGTTCACGGTGTACCGCGCGCTCCGGCACGTGAACCCGTCGCCCTACATGTTCTTCGTCCGCATGGGCCGCCAGTCCATCCTGGGGTCGTCGCCGGAGATGCTGGTTCGTGTCGAAGGGACGCGGATCGAAACGCACCCGATCGCGGGGACGAGGCCGCGCGGCCGCGACGAGGCCGAGGACGTGCGGCTCGGCGAGGCGCTGAAGGCGGACGAGAAGGAGCGCGCCGAGCACGTCATGCTCGTCGATCTCGGCCGGAACGACGTGGGGCGCGTTTCCGAGTACGGGTACGGTGCGGGTGCCGCAGTTCATGGGTCTCGAGCGGTACTCGCACGTGATGCACCTGGTCTCGATCGTCGAGGGGAGGCTGGCTGCCGGCTGCGACCGGCTGGACGCGCTCGTGGCGTGCTTCCCGGCCGGGACGGTCTCGGGGGCGCCGAAGATCAGGGCGATGCAGATCATCGCGGACCTCGAGCGGGACCGTCGCGGGATCTACGCGGGCGCCATCGGCTATCTGGACTTCGCCGGGAATCTCGACTTCTGCATTGCGATCCGGACGGTCGTGATGAACGGGACGAAGGCCAGCGTCCAGGCGGGTGCGGGCATCGTGATGGACTCGGTTCCGTCGGCCGAGTTCGACGAGTCGTGCGACAAGGCGAAGGCGCTGATGCGCGCGCTCGAGCTGGCATCGGAGGGCCTCTAACCGATGCGGGTCCTCGTCATCGACAACTACGATTCGTTCACCTTCAACCTGGTCCAGTATCTCGGTGAACTGGGCGCCGAGCTGATAGTAAGGCGCAACGACCAGCTGACGCTGGACGGAATCGCCGACGTCGGGCCGCAGCGGATTGTGTTGTCGCCGGGGCCGGGCCATCCGGCCGAGGCGGGCATCATCGTCGAGGCCGTCCGCCGGTTCGGGCCGCGCATCCCGATGCTCGGGGTGTGCCTCGGCCACCAGGCGATCGGCCTGGCGTTCGGCGGAGCGGTCGTGCGCGCGCCGACGCCGGTCCATGGGAAGACGTCACCGGTGGAGCACGACGGGGGCGGGATCTTCGCGGGCATCGCATCGCCGTTCGAGGCCGGGCGCTATCACTCGCTCATCGTGGCCTCGAGCGGGTGGCCGGAGGATCTCGTGGCCTGCGCATGGACCCGGGACGACCGCCTCGTCATGGGCGTGCGGCACCGTGAGTGGCCGGTCCACGGCGTCCAGTTCCACCCTGAGTCGATCCTGACGGGGCCCGGCCGCCAGATGCTCCGCACGTTCCTCGCCGGCTGAGGCGACATGATCCAGGCCCTGATCGAGAAGCTCGCTCGGCGCGAAGACCTGAGCTCGGCCGAGTCCGCGGCCGCGATGGCGGCGATCATGGATGGTTCGGTGAGCGACGCCGCGCTGGCGGGGTTCCTGGTGGCTCTTGCCATGAAGGGCGAGCAGCCGTCGGAGATCGTCGGCCTGGCCAGGACGATGCGCGAGCGCGGGGTGCAGCTGTCGAAGGAGTATCCGGACGCGGTGGACCTGTGCGGAACGGGCGGCGACCGTTCGGGCACGTTCAACGTGTCGTCGGTCGCCTCGGTCGTGGTGGCGGCATGCGGCGTGCGCGTGGCCAAGCACGGCAACCGGGCGGTGTCGAGCCGGTGCGGGAGTGCGGACCTGTTCGATGCCCTCGGCGTGTCCGCGTCGGCCTCGCCGGACCTGGTGGAGAGGATGCTGGACGAGGCGGGGATGGCGTTCCTGTTCGCGCGAGTCTTCCACCCGTCGATGCGGCACGCCGCCGCGGCCCGCCAGGCGCTCGGCGTGCGGACCGCGTTCAACCTGCTCGGGCCGCTGACCAACCCGGTCCGGCCGCGCTGGCAGATCGTCGGCGTTCCGCGACCGGAACTGACCGAGATGATCGCGCGCGCTCTCCTGCTCCTGGGATCGGAACGCGCGTGGGTCGTGCACGGCGCGGACGGCCTCGACGAGGTTTCCACCGTGGGCTATACCAAGGTGTCCGAGTGCAGGCGCGGCACCGTGAGCACCTTCTACGTGCACCCGGCCGATTACGGACTGGCGCGCGCAACGACCGACGCGCTCAGGGGCGGCGACGCTGCGGCCAACGCCGCGATCGCGCGCTCGGTGCTCGACGGCGCCGTCGGTGCCGCACGCGACATCGTGCTCCTGAACGCCGGCGCGGCACTCCTGGTGGCCGGCAGGGCGGCGAACGTGCGCGACGGCATTGCCGCGGCGAGCGAGGCGATCGACTCCGGTCGCGCCCGTGCCGTCCTCGGGAAGATGGCCGCCCTGTCTGGAGGGGCCGCGTGAGGCCGGACGCTGTCCCGGACGTGCTCGGCGCCATCCTGGCCGCGACTCGGAGGATCGTCGAGACCCGAAAGATTGCGCGCCCGATCGAGCCGCTGGCTGCCGCTGCCGCGGAGCGGAGTCCGAACGCCGGGCTGATGGTCGAACGACTCGGGCGGCCGGCGTCGCTGAACATCATCGCCGAGGCCAAGCGGAGATCCCCGAGCCGGGGCGTCCTCCGAGCCGACTACGACGCGGCAGCGGTTGCGGAGCGCTATCAGGCGAATGGCGCCGCCGCGATCTCGGTTCTGACCGAGCCGACCTTCTTTGACGGTTCCCTCGAGGACCTGACGGCGGTCCGGGCGCGTACGTCGCTGCCGGTCCTGCGGAAGGACTTCATCATCGACGAGTACCAGCTGGTGGAGGCCCGCGCGGCCGGCGCCGACGCCGTGCTGCTGATCGTGGCGGCGCTCGACCGGGAACGCCTCCGGGAGCTCCACGATGGCGCCAGGGCACTCGGCCTGGCGGCGCTCGTCGAGGTCCACTCCGGAGCCGAGCTCGACCGCGCGCTCGAGTTGTCGCCGCGGATGGTCGGAGTGAACAGCCGCGACTTGAGGACGCTCCTGGTCGATCGCACGGTCGCGCTCGACCTGGTGACCGCCATTCCGGACGATGTCATCGCGGTGGCCGAGAGCGGTGTCGGCACCCACGACGACCTGTGCCGCTTGCGGGACGGAGGCTACGATGCATTCCTCGTCGGAGAGCGCCTGGTGACGTCGCCGGATCCCGGGCTGGCGCTCGGTGAGCTGCTGCGATGTTCGTGAAGATCTGCGGCATTACGCGCGAGGAGGATGCGCGGCTCGCGGTGGAGCTTGGCGCGTCCGCCATCGGCTTCGTCTTCTGGCCCGCCAGCCCTCGCTTCATCCGCCCTGACGCCGCGAGGGTCATCGTCAGGAGCCTTCCGCCATTCGTCACCGCCGTGGGCGTCTTCGTGGATCAGGCGCCCGGGGAGGTGAAGCGCACGGCCGAGGCGGTGGGGTTGTCGGCGGTGCAGCTCCACGGGAGCGAGACCCCGGAGGAGGCCGCCCGCCTCGGTCTGCGCGTCATCAAGTCGGTGCGCGCCGACGAAGCCTCGGTGGCGCGGCTTGCCGAGTGGCCGGACACGGTCACGCTGCTCGTCGACGCGACAGACGAGGTGCTGAAGGGTGGGACGGGCGCGAGGGCCGATTGGGCAGTTGCGGCCGGAATCGCGTCGCGTCGGCCGCTGATCCTCGCGGGCGGGCTGACCGCAGGGAACGTCGCGCAGGCGATCCGGGCCGTCGGGCCGATCGGCGTGGACGTCTCGTCGGGTGTGGAGCAGTCGCCCGGCGTGAAGGACCGCGGCGCGATGCGGCGGTTTCTCGAGGCCGTGAGACTCGAGGCGTACGCCGGGCTGCCCGTCTTCGGCAGGCGTGACCCGGACGCGCGCGGTTACTTCGGCCCGTTCGGCGGGCGCTTCGTTCCCGAGACGCTCGTCGCCCCGGTCGAGGAGCTCGAGCGGGCCTACCTGGATGCGCGCGTCGACCCTGACTTCGCCGTGACGCTCTCGAGGACGCTGGCAACCTACGCCGGGCGGCCGACACCGCTCAGCGAGGCGGCGCGGTTCTCCCGGGCCGCAGGCGGCGCGCGGGTCTTCCTCAAGAGGGAGGACCTGGCCCACACAGGCGCGCACAAGATCAACAACGCGCTCGGCCAGGCGCTGCTCGCCGTTCGGATGGGAAAGTCGCGCGTGATCGCGGAGACCGGGGCGGGGCAGCACGGCGTCGCGACAGCCACGGCGTGCGCCTTGTTCGGCTTGCGGTGCGAAGTCTACATGGGCGCGGAGGACATGCGCCGGCAGGCGCCAAACGTTGCGCGCATGGAGTGGCTCGGTGCCAGGGTCCGGCGGGTGGACGGCGGCGCGCGCACGCTCAAGGACGCGATCAACGAGGCGATGCGCGACTGGGTGGCCAACGTGCGCGACACGTACTACCTGCTCGGCTCCGCGCTCGGTCCGCATCCGTATCCGCTGATGGTCCGCGAGCTCCAGTCGGTCATCGGCGCCGAGGCGAGGCGGCAGATCCTTTCAGCCGTCGGCCGGCTTCCGGACGTCGTTGTGGCGAGCGTCGGCGGAGGCAGCAACGCCATCGGTATCTTCGACGCGTTCCTGGACGACCCATCGGTCCGGCTGATCGGCGTCGAGGCGGGCGGGACGGGACTCGAGCCGGGTCGTCACGCCGCGCGGTTCGCCGGGGGATCGACCGGTGTCCTCCAGGGCACGCGGACCTACATCCTGCAGGACGCCGACGGCAACATCGAGTCCACCCACTCGGTGTCGGCGGGCATGGACTATGCCGCGGTCGGTCCCGAACACGCCTGGCTCAGGGAGCGCGGCCGCACCGAGTACGTCCACGTCAGCGACGACGAGGCACGCGAAGCGTTCGGCGAGCTCGCGCGACTCGAGGGCATCATTCCGGCGCTCGAATCCGCACACGCCGTCGCGGCCGCACGACAACTGGCTGCGGATGCCGGTCCCGACGGTGTCGTGGTCGTGAACGTCTCCGGGCGTGGCGACAAGGACCTGGGAACGATGCTGGAGAGGGACCCCGATGTCGCGCCTTGACGACACGTTTGCCGATCTGCGGGCGCGGCGAGAAACCGGTTTGATCACCTACGTGACTGCTGCAGATCCGGACCTCGGTCGATCGGCGTCGGTGCTTCGTGCGCTGGACCGCGCCGGCGCCGATGTCATCGAGGTCGGCGTGCCATTCTCCGACCCGGTGGCTGACGGCCCCGTCATCGAGCGCGCGGCGGCGCGCGCGAGGGCGGCCGGGGGGACGCTGGCCTCGACGCTCGACCTGGTTGGCGGTGTCCGCGCGTCGATTCGTGCGCCGCTGGTGCTGTTCAGCTATCTCAACCCGATCCTCGCGATGGGCGAGCGGACGTTCGCGGAGCGGGCTGCCGCTGCCGGCGTCGATGGCGTGCTCGTGATCGATCTCCCCGTCGAGGAGGCCGACCCGCTTCGCGCCACAGTGGCGGCCGTCGGGATCGACGCGATCTTCCTGCTCAGCCCAACGACGAGCGCTCGGCGGATCCAGCGAGCGGCGGCTCTCGGCCGGGGTTTCCTTTACGCCATCTCGCGGCTGGGCGTCACAGGCGCCCGTGATACCCTGCCGGAAGGGGCTCCAGAGCTGGTTTCCCGGATCAGGGCGCAGACCAGGCTGCCGGTCGCCGTGGGATTCGGCCTCTCGACGCCGGAGCACGTCCGTCAAGTCGGCGCCTGGGCCGACGCGGCCGTCGTCGGCAGCGCACTGGTGGGCGTCGTGGAAGCGGCGGGGGGCCGGCCCGACCTGGTGGAACGGGTCGAGGCCTATGTGCACTGGCTGAAAGGGGCGGACCCGGGTTCCGTCTCGATGGGGCACCCGTGACACTCGAGCAGCTCCGGCGGCGGATCGACGAACTCGACGAGGACCTCGTGCGCTTGTTGAACGAGCGGGCCGGCTGCGCGCTCAGGATCGGCGAGATCAAGAAGGGCATGGGGCTGCCGATGTACCAGCCCGAGCGGGAGGCGGAAGTGCTCCGCCGTGTCAGGGCGGCATCTGTCGCTCTCGCCGGGCCGCTCGGGCCGGAGGCGATTGCGCGGCTGTTCGAGCGCATCATCGACGAGGCCCGCGGGCTGGAGCTGAAGGCAGTGCGGGACTCGGCGCGGGAGTGAAGGAGGCAGCGTGGTTGTCGTGATGGCGGAGGGCGCAACCGACGCCCAGATCGAGGACGTGGTCGGGCACCTGGTCGCGATGGGTTTCGACGTCCACCGGTCGACCGGGGCGGCCCGAGTCATTCTTGGCGCCGTTGGCGGCAACGACAGTGCCGAACCGGCCCTCATCGAGCTGCTCGACGGCGTGCGCGAGGTCGTCCGCATCAGCGAGCCCTACAAGCTGGCAAGCCGGAGCTTCAGGCCCGAGGGAACGGTGGTGACCAGCGGAGAGGTTCGTATCGGAGGCGACGAGGTCATCGTGATGGCCGGGCCCTGCTCGGTCGAATCCGAGTCGCAGGTGCGGGCCGCCGCGGCCGCCGTCCGGCGGGCCGGCGCCAAGGTCCTGCGGGGAGGCGCCTTCAAGCCCCGCAGTTCCCCGTACAGTTTCCAGGGGCTGGGCGAGGAAGGCCTCCGCCTGCTCCGGTGGGCGGCCGACGAGCAGAGCCTCCAGGTCGTGTCGGAAGTGATGGACGTGTCGCAGGTCGAGGTGCTGGCGCGCTACGCGGACATCCTGCAGGTGGGCGCGCGGAACATGCAGAACTTCACGCTGCTTCGAGAACTCGGCCACCTGCGGAAGCCGGTCCTGCTCAAGCGCGGCATCGCGGCGACCATTGAGGAATGGCTGCTGTCGGCAGAGTACGTGCTGGCCGGGGGCAATCCGGACGTGATCCTCTGCGAGCGCGGCATCCGGACGTTCGAGAACTACACGAGGAACACGCTCGACATCTCCGCGATTCCCATCGTCAAGAAGCTCAGCCACCTGCCGATCATCGCGGACCCCAGCCACGGTACGGGGCGCCGCGACAAGGTGGCGCCGATGGCGCGCGCGGCAGTGGCCGCGGGCGCCGACGGCCTGATCATCGAGGTGCACTGCGATCCCGATCGTGCGCTCAGCGACGGCGCACAGTCGCTATTCCCCGCGCAGTTCGACCGGCTGATGGCCGAATTGCGGATCATCGCGCCGGCGATCGGACGGAGCATCTGCGTCGAACCTGTCGCGCGACGGGGTTGGGCGCGCCCATGACAGACTCGCCACGCGCGCTGCCGATGATCCAGGAGCACGCGCCGGGCGCGCCGCCGGTCTTCGACCGAATTGCGGTCGTCGGCCTGGGCCTGATCGGCGGGTCAATCGCCCTGGCGGCCCGCAAAGCGTGGCCCTCAGCGCTCGTGATCGGCGTCGATCGCCATGCCGTCCTCGAGCGGGCCATCACGCGGCGCGCGGTTGACGTGGCGTCCGAGGACCTGATGATCGTCTCGGACGCCGACCTGGTCGTCTTGGCAACGCCCGTCGGCGCGATCGTCGACCTGATCCCGACGCTCGACCGAATCCTCGCGTCGGATGCCGTCGTCACCGACGTCGGGAGCACCAAGCGTGTCGTCGTCGGCGCGGCTCTCGGACTCCCGAAGCGACTGGCGTTCGTCGGCGGACACCCGCTGGCGGGCGCCGCGGTCGGGGGCCTCGACGCGGCGCGGGCCGATCTGTTCTGCGGGCGCCCCTGGATCCTGATCGACGAGGACGGCGGCCGGCCGGATGTCGTGGCCCGGTTGTCGGCTTTCGCCCGCGGCCTGGGGGCGGAGCCGCTGACGGTCCCTTCGGCCGCCGCACACGACCATCTGCTGGCGTACCTCAGCCACCTGCCCCAGGTGGCGGCGTCCGCGTTGATGGCGGTCGTCGGCGACACCATCGGGGAAGACGGACTGGCGCTCGCCGGGGGCGGCCTGCGCGACACGACCCGACTCGCCTCGAGCCCCGCGGATATCTGGAAAGACATCTGTCTGACGAACGGCGACGAGATTGGCGCGTCGCTCGACGCATTGATTGCCGTACTGCAGGAGCTGCGGCGGCATCTCACGGACGGCGCAGGCGTCGATCCGGTGTTCGCCTCGGCGAACCGCTGGCGAGCCCTGCTTGCGAATCGGATGATTTCGGGCGAGGTGGCTGAAGATACGGACGGCGGGTAGAGGGCGATCCTGCAGTGACCGACGCCGAGTTGGTGGAGCGCACGCTGGCCGGGGCCGAGGACGGCTTTGCCGCGCTGGTAGCCCGTCATCAGCGGTCCGTCTACAATCTGCTGGCCCGGATGCTCCGCGATCCCGCCCTGGCCGAGGAACTGGCGCAGGAGACCTTCCTGAAGGCCTACACCCACCTCCGCAGCTTCAATCCCGACTTCAAGTTCTCCAATTGGATTCTCCGGATCGCCCACAACGCGGCGATTGACGTCCTGCGGCAGCGCGGTCCGCGACAGGTGTCGATCGACGAGGCCGCCGAGCCCGGGCAGCAGAGCCTGGAAGCGACGCTCGAGGATCCGCGAAGCGATGAGGCGGTGCGGCGCCTTGAGCGCCGCGACCTGTCGCGGGTCCTCGGGGCGGCGCTCGACCGTCTTCGCCCGGAGTACAGGAGGGCCGTGATTCTCAGGTATCAGCAGGGCCTGGGCCACGAGGAGATCGCGGCCTTGACCGGCGAGCCGCTGGGCACCGTGAAGAGCCATCTTCACAGGGCCCGCGCCGAAATGGCCGCGTTCCTCGTCGAGCGAGGATTCGTGCAACCCGGGGCGGGCGGCGCCCGTAGGAACGAGTAGGAATCTGGCATGAGTGACCGACCGATGGACGAGCTTGCCCGGTGGTTGGCTGCCGAGCGCGCGGGGGCCCTGGACGAAGCGGACGAGCTGTTTGCGGCCGTCGCGTCCCGCCACCTGCCGCTGCTTCGGGAGCCCGCGGGCCTGAAAGCCGCCATCCTCGCGGCCGTGCCTAGCAGGGGCAGGGCTCGCCGGTTCGCGGCGGTGTTCGAACTGGCCGGCTCGCGGTGGGTGCGGGCGACCGTCGCCGCCGCCGTCGGGGTGCTCGGCATCGCGCTCGCGACCGTCTCTCTCGACCAGGTGGTCTCCTTTTCCGCGTGGTCCGTCGAGGGGATGGCCAGGTTCGCTCACGGCGCGTCGGCCGCCCTTGCCGTGGCGTTTGGCGTCTGCGGCGCCACCGCGGCGCTGCTCGTCAACCTCGGGCGGGCGGCCATGCTCGTGGCCGGGTCCGGCGCCGTGCCTGCCGTGATTGCAGCCGACGTGCTCGTCGCGGGCCTGGCATTCCTCGGGCTTTTCCGGCTCATGTCTCCGCAAGAGGAGTGTTCCTGATGTCGCGCCAATCCTCGCTCGCAGTTCGTCTCGCGGTCATCGTCCTGACCAGCGCACTGGCGGCCGCGACGTTCGCAGCAGCCCAGGAACCGGCACCGTCCGGCCCGACAACCGCTTCGGAGCGACGCATCCGGGATGCGGTGCTCGCTCAGTACCGCGTGCTTCCCGTGCAGAACGGCATCATCCTGGTCCCTCGGTCGCGCACCGACGGTGTGGACAACATCGAACTTCGTGACGGGACCATCGCGATCAACGGTCGCCCGGTGACGGGCGGGGAAGTCCGCGACCGGGTCGGTCGGGGAGCGGATGTCGTGCTGGAATTGTCCTATCTGGGCCTTCCTGCCCAGCGGAGGATTCTGATGCCAGACACCGAGCCGGCGGGCCCCAGGCCGCCGTCCGCGCCTCGGCCGCCGGCTGTTCCGGGTGGCGTGGACGTGCCGCGAGTTCCGGAGGTGCCGGAGCCGCCGGCCCCGCCGTTCCTGGACCGCCGCTTCCCGGACCGGTCGTTCAACCGCGAGTCGGAAGCGCGGGTTCGGGTGGGCGGGAGCATCACGGTAGCTGAGGACGAGAGGGTGACCGGCGCCGTCGTCGCAGTGGCCGGGTCTGTCACGGTCAACGGTCGCGTCCAGGAGGACGTCGTCTCGGTCGGCGGGAATGTTCGGTTGGGCAGCCGGGCGGAGGTCGGTGGCGACGTGGTCGTCGTCGGCGGCACCATCGAGCGCGAACCCGGCGCGGTGGTCCGTGGCAAGGTGAGCGAGGTGGCCTTCGCCGTGCCAGGCCTGCGCATCCGCCCGAACTGGAACTTCTGGCCGTTCCCCTGGTTCGACGCGGGGCAGTGGCGCGTCTTCCGTCTCTTCGCAAGCCTCGTCCGAATGGCGTTGTTTGCTCTGCTGGCGACGCTGGTGCTGCTGCTGGCCCCCAAGGCGGTTGAGCGGGTACAGGTCGCGGCCACGACGCAGTTCTGGAAGTCGGCGCTCGTCGGCCTGCTCGCCCAGCTCTTCTTCATCCCGGTGCTGATCCTGGTCGTCGTCGTCCTTGCGGTGTCGATCATCGGCATTCCGCTGCTGGCGCTCGTGCCGTTCGGTATCCTGGCGTTCTTCGTGGCGCTGCTGCTCGGCCTCGCCGGGGCCGCGTCTGGCCTGGGGCGGCTCGTCCAGCACCGGTCGTCGTCGGAGACTCCGACCGGCTTCGTGCCGCTGGTCGTCGGGCTCGCGATGATCTGGGGCGTCACCGTGCTGGGGCGGCTCGTCGGCCTTGGCGGAGGTCCGCTGGCATATATCGGGACGCTCGTGGTGCTCGCGGGTTTCGTCATCGAGTACGCTGCGTGGAGCGTGGGCCTGGGCGGGGCGCTCCTCACCCGGTTCGGCCGACGCGGCCCCCTCAGCGACGCACCGCCGCCGGTACCGCCGCCATACGGTGATCCATTTGCCGGGGACGCGGCGTCGCCGCCGCCGGTGTGACGCAGCCCGGCGCGCCGAACGACGCTGCCTGAGGGCCACGATTCGGAGTCATCGCCGGTCCGCGGCCGCGCTCCTCAGACCGTCGGGCGCCATGTGCCACGATGAACCGTTGACAGGGCGCGGCCACAGCATAGAATGCGCATATCTCGGCCTGCCGCAGGGGTGAGGCCGCCCAATACGCCCACTGTAAAGGAGAAGGGGGAGCTATGGACACCGACGTCAAGCACATGAGCCGCAGGAGCTTCTTGGGCGGCGTGACAGCCACGGCGCTGACCGCGGCATCCTACAAGCGTGTCCTCGGGGCGAACGACCGTGTCGGCATCGGCTTCATCGGATTCGGGCTGATCGGAAAGCAGCACGTCTACAACTTCAAGACCTCCTTCAAGGACGTCGACAGAGTCGCCATGTGCGACGTCTACAAGCCGCGCCTCGACGAGGGCCTGGCGTACATGGAAAGCCCGGGCGCCAAGGGCTACAGCGACTTCCGCAAGATGTACGAGGACAAGAACATCGATGGCGTGGTGGTTTCGACCCCCGATCATTGGCACGCGATGCTCACGGTCATGGCCTGCGCGGCCGGCAAGGACGTCTACGTCGAGAAGCCGTTGACGGTCTTCATCGACGAGGGCAAGTGGATGTTGCAGGCCATGAACAAGTACAAGCGTGTGGTCGTGGTGGGCACGCAGCGTAACCACAACCCGGGCCACATGCAGGCCAAGAAGATCCTCGACAGCGGCGTCCTGGGCAAGATCCAGGCGGTCAGACTTGGAGCCGGAGGACGCAACATCTATCCAGGCTTCGGGAAGACGCCGGTAGGGACTCCGCCGGCCGACTTCGACTACGACCTGTGGCTCGGCCCGGCGCCCAAGAAGCCGTATCAGAACCACCGCGGCCTCTACCACTTCCGGTGGTTCTGGGACTACTCGGGGGGCCAGCTCACCAACCTCGGCGCCCACAGCGTGTCTGCCTTCCTGCTGGTGACGGGTGTGAAGGGGCCGACCAAGGTGGTGTCGCTCGGCGGGCGGTTCACGCTGGAAGACGACGGGGAGACGCCCGACCTTCAGGAATGCATCTACCAGTTCCCGAACTTCATGATGACGATGGGCGTCCGCGAGGCGAACGGGTACCGCGACTCGACGGGGTCCATCATCCTGGGGAACAAGGGTAATCTCGTCCTTGGATCCAATCAGATCGTCTCGGAGAGACACGGAGATCCGGTCAACAGCATTCCGCGATTCCAGGGGCATCCGGTTGGCGGCCCGGTCTACAACCAGACGCCGTCCGTGCCCTGGATCGAGGGGCTGCCCGAGCCGGCAACCGCGGCCAGAGGAGAGGCCGGCGCTCGCGGCCAGGCGGCCGCAAGGGGCGAGGGCGGCGCTCGGGGCCAGGCCGGAGCCGCGCCCGCGGCTGCCGAGGGGGGGCGAGGGGCTGGCGGCGCGGGCGGTGGTGGCGAACAGGACATGTTCAACCTGAACAAGCGCGACTGGATCGATTGCATGAAGAGTCGCAAACAGCCGCTCTGCAGCCTCGAGATGGGCCATCGCACGGCGATCATCTGCAATCTCGGGAACATGTCGCTGCGCCTGGGCGGGCGGGTGATCCAATGGGATCCCGAGAAGGAAGTGGTTGTCGGCGACAAGGAAGCCGCCGCGATGTGCACCCAGGAATACCGAAAGCCCTGGGACGGCGTGCTGAGGAGTCTTCTCAAGGCCTAGCGGCAGCGGCGGGGTTGGCGGCCTGAAGGGCCTCTACGGTTGGGGGCGGGGCGGCTGCGTGAGTTGGAACACGTCGCCGTCCTGGTTCTCGACGTCGTGAGCCGCCTGCCATCGCCTGAACAGGATGAGGGCGCCGCCGAGTGCGAATCCGAGCACCGCGGCGCCCAGCAGGAACAGGCCTGTGATGCCCACCGAGCCGAGCAGGACGTCGGCGACGCTGATCTCCTTGGTCGGCTCCTCGACCACCTTGACGATCACGGGCATGAGCGGCTGGGCGGGCTGAGCGAGGAGCACGAGCCGATTCTACCACGGCCGTCCGGCCGTCATCGGCTCGGGAGGACCGCGGCGCTCTTCAGCGACCGCTGGTAACCGCGCACCGCGTCGAACAGCGCCTGCGCAATGCGCTGGCGGTACGAGTCCGTCTTCAGGAGCCTCGCTTCCTGGGGGTTCGTGATGAACGCGACCTCGACGAGGACGCTGGGCGTGTCCGCGCCGACGAGGACCACGAACGGCGCCTGCTTGACGCCGTGATCCCGGAGCCCGTTGTTGGCAGGCTGCAGCTGCTTGACGATGGACCGCTGGACGAGCCGCGCGAAGCTCTTGGACTCGTCGAGCTTGCTGTGCAGCGCGATCGCCCGGACGATTTCGGGCAGGCTGCTGATCGTATGCGCTGTCGAGGCGTTCTCCCGCGCCGCGACGGCCTCCGCGCTCGAATCAGTGGCGAAGTTCAAGACGTAGGTTTCGACGCCGCGCGCCGAACGCAGGCGGCTGGCGTTGACGTGAATCGAGAGGAACAGGTCGGCCTGCTCTCTCGTCGAGATCGCCGGGCGCGAGTCGAGCGAGACGAACTCGTCGGTTCGTCGCGTCAAGACGACGGCGACTCCGGCGTCCGTCAGGAGCGTCTCGAGGCGCAGGGCGACGTCGAGCGCCACCTCGGCTTCCGAGATGCCCTCTCCGAGGGCTCCGGGGTCGTGGCCGCCGTGCCCCGGGTCGATGACGATTTTCGACGCACCGAGGCCAAGCTGGCGGGCGAGCGACACGGGCCCGCGGGGAGGCGGCGCCGCGGGCAGCGGTCTTGCAGGCGGCGCCGGAGCCTGCGGAACTGCCTTGTCGGGCTCCGCAGGCTGCTGCGGATCGAGGCGGCTGAGGAGATCGCGCGCCTTCGGCACGAGCGAGCTCACCGGGTAGTCGCTGACGAGCAGCGCGAGCAACCGTCTCGCCGTCGACCGGTCACGCTCCTCCCCGAATCTCGTGAACGCATCGCGGGAGATGTTGGCGCCCTGCCACAGCGCGTTGTCGACGTAGCCCGACTTCGGGAATCTTCGGACCACGTTCTCGTAGGCGTTCACCGCCGCGCGGTAGTCCTTGAGCGGCGCGCCCGGATCGTCGGGCACCGCGCGCAGCGCCTGTTCGCGCGCCACTGCCGCCGAGTAGAGTTCGCCGGGCGTGGCGGGCACACCCTGCCCGGCGTGGCTTGGTGGCGCCACGAGAAGGGCCAGGAGCACGCCGGCTCGGATGATCGGCATCACCGCGGTTGGTTGTCCACTTCGTCGAAGTAGTCCTTGCCGACGAGCACCTCGCGCGGCTTGCTGCCCGCGGCGGGGGACACCAGCCCATCGGCCTCCATCATGTCCACAAGCCTGGCTGCACGGCTGAACCCGATACGCAGGCGGCGCTGGAGATAGGAAATGGAGGCCTGCCCCGAACCGATCACGATCCGCGCCGCTTCGTCGTAGAGGTCGTCCTTCTCGAAGGTCACGGCGTCCGCGCTCTTGGCGTCCGACGTAATCGTCTCGTCGTAGACTGGCTTGGCCTGCTTGCGGAGGAACGCGGCGAGCCGCGCGCTCTCCTGCTCGGAAATGTACGGGCCGTGCAGCCGAATCAACCGGGAGGACGCGGGCGGCAGGAACAGCATGTCGCCGCGACCCAACAGCTGCTCGGCGCCGTTGCCGTCGAGGATCGTGCGCGAATCCACCTTCGACATCAGCCGGAACGACACGCGCGCCGGCAGGTTGGCCTTGATCAGACCGGTCACCACATCCACCGACGGCCGCTGCGTCGCCAGAATCAGATGGATGCCGACCGCCCGGGCCATCTGCGCCAGTCGGGCGATCGACTCCTCGACCTCGCTGCTGGCAACCATCATCAGGTCGGCAAGCTCGTCGATGACCACGACGATGTATGGCAGGGTGCGGAACTCCTCGCCGTTCGCCGGCTCCCGCTTCTGCTCGATGGCGTGCCTGACGTTCCGGTTGTACTGGTCGATATTCCGCACGCCTTCAGCCGCCAGCGTCTTGTAGCGTTCCTCCATCTCGTGAACGGCCCACGCCAGCGCATTGGCCGCCTGCTTGGGGTCGACCACCACCGGCGTCAGCAGATGGGGAATCGCCTCGTACATCCCGAGTTCGAGGCGCTTGGGGTCGATCATGATCAGGCGTACATCCTCGGGCGTCGCGCGGTACAGGATGCTCGTGAGCATGCTGTTGATCGCGACCGACTTGCCGGTGCCCGTGGATCCGGCAACGAGCAGGTGCGGCATCGTCGCGAGGTCGGCGACGTAGGGTTCGCCGTGGATCGTCTTGCCCATCGCCAGCGTCAGCTTCGATCCCGAGCGGCGGTAGACATCCGATTCGAGGATGTCCCTGAGCGAGATCTGCTCGCGGTTCGTGTTCGGGATTTGGATCCCGACGGTGGACTTGCCGGGGATCCGCTCGATGAGGACCGATTCGGCCTTGAGGGCGAGCGACAGGTCGTCGGCAAGACCCGTGACCCTCGCGTACTTGACGCCGGCGTCCGGCTTGAACTCGTACGTGGTGACGACGGGGCCAGGGTGGATCTGGACCACCGAACCGGCGACCGCGAACTCGCGGCACTTCTCCTCGAGCAGCCGCGCGGAGTCCATCAGCTCCCGCTCGTCGATCTTCTGCTCGCTCTTCGGGGCATCGAGCAGCGTGAGCGGCGGGAGGGTGAAGCCGTCGCGGCGCTTCTCGATTGGCGTCCGGGCTTCGAAGTCCTGAAGGGGCGCGGCCGCCTTTTCGGGGCGCCTGGCAACGGGCGCCGGCGTCGCGATGGGCGGATTCGCATGCGGGGCTTCCACCTTCGCCTCCGGCGGCCACGGTCGCGCCGTGGCGGGCGCGGGCACGGGTGCCGGACGCACCGGCTCGGCCGGCAGCTTCACCGGCGCCGGGGCCCGCTCCGCGGTGGCGGCCTTGGCCTGCGCGGCCCTCAGCTCATCGGGGTTCTTGGCGGTGTGCTTCTTCACGATCTCCTGCCGCTGCTTCTCGCGGCGCCGAGCCTCGACACGATCCCGGACCCGTCCCAGCGCCCGGGACCAGGCCCCGGCGATCAGGGCCACGGTCGCCGAGAAGAAGCGGCCGAACGAGAACTGCGTGGCGAGGATCAGCGACGCGAGCAGGAGCGTCAGGATGACGATGATCGAGCCGGTACGGTTGAGGGAGTCGGCCAGGCGGCTGGCGAGGACGACTCCGAGGTAGCCGCCGGCCCCGTTCGACAGCCCGATGTTGCCAAGCGCGAGTGCGAGCAGGGCGCTGACGGATCCGAACAGCAGTGCCGCGCCGACGAGCTTCGTGTAGATCGCATCGACCCGTCGGCACCAGAACAGGTTCCATCCTGCGACGCCGAGAATGACGGGAACGAGATAGGCGGCATACCCGAACAGCTGGAACGACAGCTCCGCGAGGAAGGCCCCCACGCGGCCGATGAAGTTCGCCGGCGGACCCGGCGCCCCGGCGTTGAAGAACCAGGTCGGGTCGGACGGGTCGGAGGTGACGAGCGCGATCAGCCAGATCAGGGCCGCGGCGAACACCATCACGCCCAGGAACTCGCTGACACGCCGGGACAGAGTCGATCCAGCAGCCAAGGTTCAAATCTCCATGATGACCGGCAGCACCAGCGGCCGTCGGCCGGAACGCTTCCGGAAGAAGCGGCGCATCTCCGCGCGGACCTTCTCGGTGACCAGCCCGCGATCGGTGCGTTCCTCGGCACTGGTCTCGCCGAGGGCGTCGATGATGACTCGGCTCGCCTCTCGCAGCAGGTCCTCGGCGTTCGGCTCGAGGACCAGGCCCCGCGTGATGATGTCGGGCACGCCCTCGAGGCCGCCCGTCTGCTTGTTGATCGCAAGCACGGGCACCACCAGTCCGTCCTCGGCGAGGTGCCGCCGATCCCGGAGCACCTCGTCGGCGACCTCGCCGACCCCCGGTCCGTCAATCAGCACGCGGCCCGCCGGCACCCGGCCCGCCACCGCGCCGGACGTCACGTCGAACCGCAGCACGTCACCGTTCTCGGCCATCAGCGCGGTCGTCGGGTGAGGGGTGTCCCTCCCCATCCGCTCCGCCAGCCGAGCGTACCGCGATCGCTGGCGGAACTCGCCGTGAATCGGCACGAAGTAGCGCGGCCTTACCAGCGAGACCAGGAGCTTCAGCTCCTCCTCGCTGCCGTGCCCCGAGACGTGCACGTGCTTGGTTGCGGCCGTGACGACGTCGGCGCCGCGCCGCGCGAGATGATTCACGACCCGGTCGATCGTCTTCTCGTTGCCCGGGATCGCCCTCGCGGAGAACACCACCGTGTCGCCCGGCTCGACGCTCACGTGTCGGTGGTCGGCAACGGCAATGCGCGAGAGCGCGGCCAGGGGCTCGCCTTGGCTGCCGGTCGTCACGCACAGCACCTGTCCGGACGGGTAGCTGCGGACGTCCGACTCCTTGATGAGCAGGCCGGGAGGAAGGTTCAGGTGGCCGAGCCGCTGTGCGACCTGCGACTGCTCGAGCATGCCACGGCCGACGAACGCCAGCTTCCTGCCGAACTCGGCCGCCAGGTTCGCCAGGATCTGCATCCGGTACATGCTGGAGGCGAACGCCGTGACAACCAGTTTGCCTTTCGTGCTCGCGAACAGCTCCTCGAAGGCCTCGACGACTCCGTACTCCGAGCCCGTGAAGCCCGGACGCTCGATGTTCGTGCTGTCGGCGAGCAGCGCCAGGACTCCGCGGGCGCCGAGTTCCGCGAACCGGTGGAGATCGAAGTGCTCGCCGTCGAGCGGCGTCTGGTCGATCTTGAAGTCGCCCGAATGGACGACGGTCCCCACAGGCGATTCGATCGCCAGCGCCAGCGCGTCCGGGATGCTGTGGGTGACTCGAATGAACTCGATCGTCAGGTCGCCGACCGCCACCCGATCGCGGGGTTTCACCGCGATCAACCGGTCGCCCGCGTCGATGCCGTGTCGCTCCAGTTTGGCGCTCGCAAGGGCCAGTGTCAGCGGCGCGCCGTAGACGGGCCCCCGCAGGCGACGGAACACGTGCGCGACGGCGCCGATGTGGTCCTCGTGTCCGTGGGTGAGCACCAGCGCCGAGGCCTTCGCCACGCGCTGCTCAAGGAAGCTGAGGTCCGGAATCACCAGGTCGACACCCAGCATCTCGGGGTCGGGGAACATCAGGCCGGCGTCGACCACGACCAGCGTGTCGCCCCAGGCCACGGCCGTCATGTTCATCCCGAATTCGCCGAGCCCACCGAGCGGGATGATCTCGAGCGCGGGCATGCCGGAATCTGATGGCCCTGCGAACGTCATAGATGCCGACCCGGGAAGGATGCTGCCAGTGAACCCAGCCGGTGATGTCGCCGCGCGGCGGACACAGACCCACACCGGGCCGTCCGTCGAAGGCGGCGCGGACGCGCACGTGACAGGCCTGTCGGCGGGCGCCGACCGCGTCCTGTCTCCGCGGCCGCTGGGATGGCCGCGGGTCACTCGAAGTCTGCCGAAACTATAGCACAGGTGGAAGTTACGCTGTAGCAAAAACGTCCGACAGGCTCACCAGTTCCGCGACCGTGAGCGTCTCCGGACGCCGCCGGCCGTCGATCCCGGCCCCGGCCAGCGCGGGCCCAGGCTCGGTGCCCCTGGACGCGGCGAATGGCGCCAGCGCGTTCGCCAGCATCTTCCGGCGCTGGGTGAAGATCGAGCGGACCATTCCGTCGAACGCCGCCTCACTTCGCGGGCCCGGATTTGGAGGATGGTAGGTGACGCGCACGACGGCCGAGTGCACCCGCGGAGCGGGGCGGAAGGCCCCTGGAGGCAGCGCCAGCCGCACGTCCACGCGCGCCCGCAATTGCTGGCATGCGGACAGCACACCCCAGTCCCGGGTGCCGGGACGCGCCGTGAGCCGGTCGGCCACCTCGCGCTGGAGCATCAGCGTGGCGTCGCTGACACGGCGACCTTCGAGCGCGAGCGTCAGCAGGCGGAACAGGATCGGCGTGGAGATGTTGTACGGCAGATTGCCGGCCACGCGAACGCGCTGGCCCGGCTCGAAGAGGCCGTCCGCGTTGGTCTGCAGGAAGTCGGCCTCGACGACGCGGACGTTACGGGGAACTCGCGCAGAGAGGGCTGGCGCCAGGTCGCGATCGATTTCGACTGCCACCAGCCGTTTCACGCGCCGCGCCAGCGCGAACGTCAGCGCCCCGCGCCCGGGTCCGATCTCGAGGAACAGGTCGTCGGGCGCAGGTCCGATCGCGTCGACGACGCGGTCCACCCAGCCGGGTTCGAGGAAGTGTTGACCGAAGCGCTTGAGTGCTCTCACTCCTCGTCCTCATCGTCGGTCCCGGCGTCGTCATCGGCGTCGCCCCGTTCATCCGCGGGCGGGCCGGGCCGGCGATTCCGCCGCTCCCAGTACCGATCTTCGATGGCCTCGATCTCCTCTTCGCTCAGGCCGAAGTAGTGTCCGACTTCGTGAATCAGCGTCTCACCGATCTCGGTGACGACGTCGTCTTCGGTTTCCGAGACGTCCTCGATCGGCCACTGGTAGAGCGTGATGCGATCGGGCAGCGTGTTGCCATGGTCCCAGCGCCGTTCGGTCAGCGGGGTGCCTTGGTAGAGCCCGAACAGCGTGTCGGGCGGATCGATCTCCATCTCCGCCAGCAGGTCGGGCGACGGCTCGTCCTCGACCACAATCGCGACGTTGGACAAGTGCCGCCTGAATCGCGCGGGGATCGAGTCAATCGCCTGCGCGACGAGCTTCCGGAACCGTTCGCGCGTCATGCCCGCGGCGACCGCGAGCGCCTGGCGCGGGCGCGGCGCGCCGATGTCGATGACGGGGACGCACCCGCGACGCCGCCGTGGAAGGCGTCGCAGGCGATGCGGACCGCGCAGCGGTCGCAGAGCGGCTTTGGCTTGCAGATGCGCCGGCCGTGGAGAATCAGCGTGTCGGATGCCACCGTCCACTTCCCGCTCGGCAGGGCTTCGCACAGCTGCTGTTCGACGACCTCCGGGTCGTCGGACGCCGCCAGGCCGATGCGGTTCGCCACGCGGAGCACGTGCCGATCGACCGGCAGTCCCGGGACGCCGAGCGCGTGGCCGAGGACCACGTTGGCCGTCTTGCGACCGACGCCCGGCAGCGCGACCAGGGCCTCCATCGAAGCCGGCACTTCGCCTCCATGACGATCGACGAGGCCTCGGGCCATGCCCGTGAGCGCGCGGGCCTTCTGCCTGAAGAAGCCGGTCTTGTGAATGATCAGCTCGAGCGTCGGGCCGTCCGCACGGGCCAGGGCACGGGCGTCGGGGTAGCGCGTGAACAGCGCCGGCGTCACCGCGTTCACGCCGGCGTCGGTGGTCTGGGCGGAGAGGATCGTCGCGACGAGCAGTTCGAGCGGGGTCGAGTAGTGAAGCTCGGTGTTGGCGCCCGGGTGCTGCCGCTCGAGCGCGCGGAGGAGGACGCGCGATTCCGACGGGGATTTCATCGGTCCCTGCGCGCTCAGTGAACGGGGCCCTTGCCCCACGCTTCCGGCGGCGTCTGCTCCGAGAAGACGCGGAGGTGCTCCTGGAGCGCCGCGATGAGATTCGGCACCATCGGCAGCGGCAGCACGATGTTCGCGCGAACCGGCGCCTGCACCACGTGGTCGGCCTCGGCCGCCTTGAGGTCCTTCTCGGTGAGCGGCAGCACCTCGCAAAAGGTGAGCGTGAGGTCGAACGGCGTGTGGGCGATTGCGCAGAAATTCGCGTACGTGCGCGGATGACTGTGCGGGTCGGCCGGGACGATCTGGAAATTGATCTGCTTGGAGTCAGCCATGACAGAACACCGGAAAGGCGGCGTCAGTACTTCCGCATCACTCCGACGACCACGCCCTGCACCTGTACGTGATCGGCCGCGACGACGATCGGCCGCATCGCCGGATTGGCCGGCTGCAGGCGGACGTGCCCGTTCTCGCGGTAGAACTTCTTGAGCGTCACGTCGGAGCTGCCGAGCAGGGCGATGACCATCTCCCCGTTCTCGGCGGTCTTGCGGTCCTCGACGATGACGAAGTCGCCGTCGCGAATCTGCTCGTCGATCATCGACTCGCCGCGGACGCGGAGCACATAGGTGTCGCGCTTGCCGACCATGTCTTCGGGCACGGCGATCGACTCGGCGGTCGCGATGGCTTCAATCGGCGCACCGGCAGCCACGAACCCGAGCAGTGGCAACTCGACGGCCCGCCCGCCGGGCCGCGTCTGAACCAGTTCCACCGAGCGGCTCCGGTTCCACGCGCGCTTGATGCACCCCTTCTCCTGGAGGTTCGTGAGGTGCTTGTGCACGGTCGCCAGCGAGGACAGGCCGAAACGCCGGCCGACCTCCTCCAGGCTCGGGGCGTAGCCGTGCTGCTGGATGAACTCGTTCAGATAGTCGAGAATCTCTCGCTGGCGCTTGGTCAGTGGCAGCACACCTTCCCCCTCTCGAGACGTCGTGCGCTGTTGATTCTGCGCAAAGGAAAGGCGAAAGTCAAGGGAGTCCGCTCCCCCGGGGTGCCCGCCCAGGTGTCGTTCCACGGACGGGTCGTCCGCCCGGCGGTCGGGGAACGCCGAACGCGGCATTCCTGCGCGGTCCGGCGTCTTCGAGCACGCCGTCGAACCGCGGCAGACCGGGCTGCGCATGACCGCCGGAGCGCGAGCGAGAGCCGGCCAGGCAAGAGCCGAGCGTCCTTCGGGAGGCGTGCTACACTCGGAATCGCACGCTCAGTCGTGCGGTTGCCGCGTGAAGCCACACCCCTGCTTGCCCGGTCGTCGCGCATTCATCGGTCTGGCGGTGCTCCTCGCGGCCGCCGAGCCGGCGGTGTCATCGCGCCAGACGCTGACCCGCGAGGACTCCGATCGGTTTCGGGCGAAGGTCGACGCGATCGTCCGACACGCCGAAACGTCCCCGGCGGCGCCGCTCGTGACCCGGATTACCGAAGCGGAGCTCAACGCCTATCTGGCCTACGACGCGAAGGCCCAGTTGCCGGCGGGTCTCGCGGAGCCCCGCATCGTCGTCCTGCCGAGCCTCGATCTCTCCGGAACCGCCACGGTCGACCTCGACGCCATCCGGCGGCAGCGCCAGTCCCGCGGCTGGCTGGACCCGCTGAACTATCTGAGCGGGACGCTCGCGGTGGCGGTGGTCGGCCGGCTGGACGCGACGGAGGGGCAGGCCCGCTTCTCGCTGCAGTCTGCGAAGGTGGGCGGCGTGCCCGTGCCGAAGGTGGTGGTGCAGGAACTGGTGACCCATTACTCGAAGACCGAAACGAATCCCCGCGGCATCAGCATCGATGACCCCTACCCGCTTCCCGCCCGAATCCGCGAGATCGACATCCGTCCGGGCGAGGCCTTCGTCAAGCAGTAGGGAAGTGGACGACATTCCCTTCCTCGATCGCCCGTTGCGGACCGTCAAGGGCGTCGGGCCTCAGCGTGAGCGTGTACTCGCTGGCGCGGGGCTGAAGACGGTTGGCGACCTGCTCGCCCGCTTCCCGTTTCGCTACGAGGATCGGACCGCGTTCCGCCCGGTGGCCGACGTGGCGGAAGGCGACCAGGCGACCGTCTCGGGCGAGCTGATCAACTGCCGCCTGCGGTGGACGGGCCGGCGGGGCTTCAAGATCTTCGAGGCCTCGCTCCGGGACGAATCGGGCTGCCTGCTCGCGGTGTGGCCCAACCAGGCATTCCGCCAGAACACGTTGCGGCCGCACCAGCGGGTGATCCTGCACGGGCATGTCACGCGGTATCGCCACGTGCTGCAGATGAACAGCCCCGACGTCGAGGTCGTGGACGATGCGGAGACCGAGCCTCTCCACACGCAGCGCATCGTCCCGGTCTACGAGCGGATTGGGCCCGTGACGAGCCGCATGCAGCGAACGATGGTCCACGCCGTGATCGAGACCCTGCCGGTCGATGTGGAGGATCTGCTGCCGTCGGAGCTTCGGGCTCGCCTGGGGTTTCCCGACCGGCGCCAGGCCTTGTGCGAGGCGCACTTCCCTCCGGCGGGGACCGATGCGGCCCGGCTCGCCGCATGTCGGACGCCCGCCCAGCTGCGCCTGATCTTCGAGGAGTTCTTCCTGTTCCAGTGCGGGGTGGTCGCCAGCCGCCGGTCGGCGGATCGGGAATCGAAGCCCTACGTGCCCGTTGCGGACGACCGCATCCGCGCCGCTGCCGACTCCCTGTTGCCGTTCCGCCTCACGCCGGGCCAACGCGCTGCGCTCCAGGACATCATCGAGGACATGCAGCGGCCCCGCCAGATGAACCGGCTCCTCCAGGGAGACGTCGGTTCGGGCAAGACCGCGGTGGCGCTGGTCGCGGCGCTGGTGGCTCTGGAAAACGGCCTGCAGGTGGCGCTGATGGCCCCCACCGAGATCCTCGCGGTGCAGCACGCCGAGACGGCGGCGCGCTTGCTGGCCTCCACGCGGTTCGACGTCGGCCTGCTGACGGGATCGACGACCGCAGAGGCCCGGCGCGAACTGCTGGCCGGGCTCGCAAGCGGCAGCGTGCCTCTAGTCGTGGGCACCCACGCGCTGATCGAGGAGGACGTGGCGTTCGCGCGTCTGGGTCTGGTCGTCGTGGACGAGCAGCACCGCTTCGGCGTCGTCCAGCGGGCCCGGATGCGCGAGAAGGGGCTGCGGCCGGATATCCTGGTGATGACGGCGACGCCGATTCCCCGCACGCTGCAGCTCACCCTGTACGGCGGCCTCGACGTGTCGGCGATTCGCGACATGCCGCCGGGACGGGAGCCGGTGAAGACCACGGTCCGGCCCGAGGCGCGGCGCGACGAGGTCCACGCGTTCGTCGCCGATCAGGTGGAGCAGGGCCGGCAGGCATGCGTGGTCTACCCGCTGGTGAACGCGTCGGAGAAGCTGGACCTGCGCGCCGCGACGGAGATGGCCGACCACCTGGCGCACGACGTGTTTCCGCGGTATCGCGTCGGCCTCCTGCACGGGCGGATGGTTCCACAGGCGAAGGACGATGTGATGCGCCGATTCGCGACCGGCGAGATTCACGTGCTCGTGGCGACCACCGTCGTCGAGGTCGGCATCGACGTGCCGAATGCGGCCGTCATGGTGGTCGAGCACGCTGAACGCTTCGGCTTGTCTCAGCTGCACCAGCTGCGCGGCAGGGTGGGGCGCGGGGGCCACCAGTCGTACTGCGTGCTGCTCTATCAGGAGCCGCTCGGCGCCGAGGCGTCCGCTAGGCTGGAGGCGGTGGCAGGGACGTGCGACGGTTTCGCGATCGCGGAGAAGGACCTGGAACTGCGAGGGGCGGGCGACGTGGCGGGCACGCGGCAGGCGGGAATGCCGACACTCCGCGTCGGCGACCTCGCGCGCGATCGGGACGTGATGGTGCAGGCGGCCGCGGAAGCCGCCTCGTGGCTGTCGGCGTCGGGCCGCGACGCGGAGCGGCTGGAAGCTTTCGTCACGGAGCGGTGGTCGAGGCAATTCGGGTTGATGAGTGTGGGATAGGACGCCTCATGCGGGTCATCTCGGGCAGGTTCAAGGGGCGGCGGCTGAAGACTCCCACGTGGGAGGGACTTCGCCCCACCTCGGACCGCCTTCGCGAGACGCTCTTCAACATCCTGGCCGGTCGGCTGGAGGGGGCCCTCGTGCTCGACGGCTATGCGGGCACGGGCGCGCTCGGCATCGAGGCGCTGAGCCGCGGTGCGGCGCGCGTGGTGTTCGTCGAGCAGGATCGCCGCGCGGTCGCGCTGATCGGCGAGAACCTGCGGCACTGCGGCATCGCGGAGGGCTGTGCTATCATTCGCGCTGACATCGGCCGGCTGAGCCAGCCGGGCGGTCCGCGGCCCTTCGACGTGATTCTGCTCGACCCGCCGTACGAAGGCGTGGACCTCGAGGCGTCGGTCGGGCGCGCGGCCCGCTGGCTGTCCGGTGAGGGCGTACTGGTTCTCGAACACGCTCGCCGCCGGATGTCTCCCCCCAACGCCGGCGACCTGACACGGACGAGGGTCGTCGATTCCGGCGACAGCGCGCTGTCGTTCTACCGGCGCGACAGCGCGGGCGCCTCCACGGCCGGCGACGATCGGGCGAGTTCATGAGCAAGGAGACCACGGTGCCAGAGAAGGCCGGACGCCGCCCGGACCGCGTCGCAATCTACCCGGGTTCGTTCGATCCGCTGACGAACGGGCATGTCGACATCATCATGCGCGGGGCGGCGATCTTCGACCGGATCATCGTGGCCATCCTCCACAACCAGGAAAAGGCGCCGCTCTTCTCGGTCCGCGAGCGCGTGGAGATGGCCCGCGAGGTGTTCACGGGCGAGCCGAAGGTCGCGGTGGAGAGCTTCGGCGGGCTGCTGGTCGATTTCGCGCGACAGCAGGGGGCGCACGTGATCGTGCGCGGCCTGCGGGCGATTTCGGACTTCGAGTACGAGTTTCAGATGGCGCTCATGAACCGGCGGCTGGCGCCGGAATTCGAAACCGTCTTCATGATGCCGGCAGAATCCTACACGTACATCAGTTCCCGGCTGATCCGAGAGGTCTTCGCGCTCGGGGGGCCCGTGGCCGGCCTGGTTCCGGACATCGTCGAAGCCCGCATGCGACGTTCGCGGAAGGCGCGCGGGTTGCGCGCCTGACGCCGGGATGGTGCCCGGCGCACGGAGGAGTGTCATGGGTGTAAGTGAGTTCGCGCGCGGCATCTCGGAATCGCCCACGATGGCGCTGAACGAGCAGGCTCGCGTGCTGCGCGAACAGGGGGAATCGGTCGTCCACCTCGGGATTGGCGAACCGCAGAACCAGGCGCCCCGGGCGGCCATCGACACGGCGGCCGCGGCGCTCTCCGGCGGCAGGATCAAGTACACGCCGACGACCGGTACGCCGTCGTTCAAGAAGGCCGTGGTGCGGTACACGGAAGTCAACTACGGCCGAACCGTGAGCCCGACGAACGTCATCGTCTGCTCTGGCGCCAAGCAGGCCATCTTCAACGCGCTGTGGGCGATTCTCGATCCAGGCGACGAGGTGATCCTCCTGGCTCCCTACTGGGTGAGCTATCCCGAGATGGTGAAGATGTGCCGAGCGGTGCCGGTCGTCGTGACGCCGGCTGCCGGCACCCTCACGCCGTCGTTCGACCGGGTTGTCGCCGCGGTGACGCCGCGCACCCGGGCCGTCATCGTCAACAGCCCCAACAACCCGTCGGGCATGGTGTACTCGCGCGACCTGGTGGGCGAGTTGGTCCGGCTGTGCGAAACGCGCGGCATCCACGCGATCATGGACGACATCTACCACAAGCTCGTCTTCGACGGCGTCACGGCGCCGTCGTGCTACGACTTCTCGTCGCGGGAGACGGACGCCAGCAGCCTGATCGTCGTCAACGGGATCGCCAAGACCTACGGGATGACCGGATTCCGCATCGGCTGGGCTATCGCCGGCCGGGACATCGTGTCGGCCATGTCCGCCCTGCAGTCGCAGACGACGTCGTGCACGTCGAGCCTTTGCCAGTTGGCGGGGGAGGGTGCGCTGCTGGGACCCCAGGACGAGGTGGAGACGCTGCGGTCGTCCATGCAGCACAACCGAGATGTGATCCTGAGGGAGCTCGCAAAGATTCCGGGCGTCGAGGTGACGAAGCCCTCGGGAACGTTCTACTGCCTGCCGGATTTCAGCGCTCATCTCGGACGGGGCATTGCGAAGGACTCGTTCGAACTCGCGATGTTCCTCCTGTCGAAGGCCCGCGTGGTGACCATCCCCGGGAAGGACTTCGGCCTGGAGGGCTACTTGCGCCTGAGCTACGCCGGCAGCACCGAGGACGTGGTCGAGGGGGTGAACCGGATTCGCTGGGCGCTGGATCCCTCGATGCCAACGTCGCTGTCGATCGGCAGCAAGACCGTCGTCCGCGACTGGCTGTAGAAGAAACGCACTGCGGGGGTGGTTTCCGGGCCGCTCGAGCCGGGAGCCGCCCGCGGAGTGACTGCGCACGATGCTTCCACCACTCGTCATCTCGGAACTGGAGCAGACGGTCGGCGGCTCCCACGTGACCGTCGACGAGTCGGCGCTGCTCTCGTACGGACAGGACGGGCTGAAGAAGCCCAGCCGGCCGGATGTCGTTGTCGTGCCGGGCACGACGCGCGAGGTGGCGGCGATTGCCGCGATGTGCCACTCGAGGCGGGTGCCGCTCTACGTGCGCGGCGGCGGCACGGGATACAGCGGCGGCGCCGTGCCGCTGCGCGGCGGCGTGCTGCTGTCGATGGAGCGGTTCGACCGCATTCTGGGCATCGACGAGCAGAACCTGCTGGTGGTCACCGAACCGAACGTGGTGACGGGCCGCCTCCAGGCCGCTGTCGAGCAGGTTGGCCTGTTCTATCCCCCCGACCCGGCGAGCCTCGACGAATCGGTGATCGGCGGCAACATCGCGGAGAACGCCGGAGGGCCTCGGGCCTTCAAGTACGGCACGACCCGGCGATACGTCCTCGGCCTCGAGGTGGTGCTGCCGAACGGCGAAGTGATCAGGACAGGCTCCAAGGCGGTCAAGAACGTCGTCGGCTACGATCTCACGCAGCTGCTGGCCGGCTCCGAGGGGACGCTCGGCATCATCACGGAGGCCGTGCTGCGCCTCATCCCCAGGCCGCCGGCTCGCGCGACGCTCCGGGCGACGTTTGACAGCATCGACGCGGCGGTCGAGGCGGTGAACGAGCTGCTTCGGGCGCGGGTGGTGCCGGCGACGATCGAACTGGTGGACGAGGCGAGCCTGGCGGCGGTCACCCGGTATCTGGGCGGGGCCGAACTGGCGCCGGCCGGCACGGCGGGCCTCCTGATTCTTGAGGTGGACGGCATGGCGGGCGCGGTTGCCGAAGAGGCCCGCCTCGTCGAGGCCGCCTGTCGGGCTGCGGGAGCGACCGGGGTGCTGCACGCGGCCAGCGAGGACGAGCGGCTGGAGTTGTGGCGGGTGAGGCGCGAACTCTCGCCGGCGCTCAAGACCATCGCCACGTTGAAGCTGAACCAGGACGTCGTCGTGCCGCGGGGGCGAGTGCCCGAGTTGTTCCGGCTCGTCGGCGATCTGAAGAACGAGTTCGACGTCGCCATTCCCTGTTTCGGCCACGCGGGCGACGGGAACATCCACGTGAACATCATGGTGGATGCCGCCGACGCCGACGCCGTGCGGCGCGCGCAGGACGCCCAGCGCCGGCTCTTCGAGGGCGTGGTGGCGCTCGAGGGCTCGATCAGCGGCGAGCACGGCATCGGCTACACCAAGGCGCCTTTCCTGTCGCTCGAACTCTCGCGGGGGGCGATCGACCTGATGAGGCGGGTGAAGCACGCCTTCGATCCGCACGACATCCTGAACCCGGGGAAGATCTTCCCGCAGTAGAGCCGCGGTATACTCGCCACATGGCCACGACCGTCGCAGTGATTGGCGCTTCGTCCGACCGGCAGAAGTACGGGAACAAGGCGCTGCGTGCCCTGCGCGACCAGGGCTACACGGTCATCCCGATCAATCCGAAGGAACCCGAGGTCGAGGGTGAGAAGAGCTATGCGTCGGTCGTCGACGTGCCGGTGCCGATCGACATGGCCACCTTCTACGTCGCGCCGGCCGCTGGCCTGAAGGTGCTCGAGGACGTCGTGAAGAAGGGGATCCCCGAGGTCTGGTTCAACCCGGGCGCAGACGGCCCGCAGGTGGTGGAGCGGGCCCGCGCCCTGGGCCTGAAGACCGTCGTCGCGTGCACCATCCGAAGCGTCGGCGCGCAGCCGTCGGCTTACTAGCCTGGTTCTTCGGGGGGCGGAGGCCGACTCATCGGGAGCCTCGGACGCTTGACAGCGCCGAAGGTGCCTGCCTATACTGTGTGGGCAAAGCCTCCTCCAGTCACGTGGCCCGCGGGGGCCTTCCACCCCGCAGTTCCAGTATTCTCAACCCACCAGAGCAAGCGGTAGACCACACACTATGCCAAGCAACAACAAGCGCCAACCCATGTCGGCGCGCGGGTCCGACGGCCAGACCCCGGAGCCGGCCGAACCCACGGCCGCGGCCGAAACCCAGGACCCTGCCAAGGCGCAGCCTCGGCGCCCGGGCGAGGGCCTGAACATCGGCGAACTGAAGGACATGAGCATCCAGAAGCTCACTCAGATCGCCAAGGATCTCAACGTCGCCGGCGCCACCGGCATGCGCAAGCAGGAGCTGATCTTCCAGATCCTCAAGGCGCAGACCGAGCAGAGCGGGTACATCTTCTCGGAGGGCGTGCTCGAAGTGCTGCCCGACGGGTTCGGGTTCCTCCGGGCGCCCGACTACAACTACCTGCCGGGCCCCGACGACATCTACGTCTCGCCGTCGCAGATCCGGAAGTTCGATCTGCAGACCGGTGACACCGTTTCCGGCCAGATCCGGCCGCCGAAGGAAGGGGAGCGCTACTTCGCTCTCATCAAGGTGGAGGCGGTCAACTTCGAACCTCCGGACCAGGCCCGCGACAAGCTGTTCTTCGAAAACCTGACGCCGCTCTACCCCCAGCAGATGTGCAAGCTCGAGACCCAACCCGACAACCTGTCGGGGCGCGTCATGGACTTGATGACGCCGATTGGGAAGGGCCAGCGCGGGTTGATCGTGGCGCCGCCGCGCACCGGCAAGACGATGCTCCTCCAGAGCATCGCGCAGTCGGTGGCGCTCAACCACCCCGAGGTGTACCTGATCGTCCTGCTCATCGACGAGCGGCCGGAGGAAGTCACCGACATGCAGCGGTCGGTCGACGGGGAAGTCATCTCCTCGACGTTCGACGAGCCGGCGCAGCGCCACGTCCAGGTGGCCGAGATGGTGATCGAGAAGGCCAAGCGGCTGGTCGAGCACAAGAAGGACGTGCTGATCCTGCTCGATTCGATCACGCGCCTCGCGCGCGCGTACAACACCGTGATCCCGCCGTCGGGCAAGGTCCTGTCGGGCGGTCTCGACTCGAACGCGCTTCAGAAGCCGAAGAGGTTCTTCGGAGCCGCGCGGAACATCGAGGAGGGCGGTTCGCTGACGATCATCGCGACGGCGCTCGTCGACACCGGCTCGCGCATGGACGATGTGATCTTCGAGGAGTTCAAGGGCACCGGCAACATGGAAATCCACCTCGATCGCAAGCTGGTGGACAAGCGCGTGTTCCCGGCGATCGACATCCAGAAGAGCGGAACGCGGAAGGAAGAACTGCTGCTGGTGCGCGAGGATCTCAACCGCGTCTGGGTGCTTCGGAAGGTGCTCACCCCGCTGTCGCCGGTCGAGGCCATGGAGCTTCTGCTCGACAAGATGGGGAAGACCAAGTCGAATGCCGAGTTCCTGGCGGCGATGCAGAAGATGGGGTAGCAGTCCGATGTTCGCTGACGTCTTCGTCGTCCTCGCCGTGCTTGCCGGCCAGCTCGCCGGCTCGGCTCCGCAGCCCATCCCGCTTGCCCCGGGGGCACGTTACAGCCCGACCATCCCGACGCTCCAGCAGGTGGTCGGCCACGACTTCGGCGAGGAGATGTCCTCTCCCGAGCAGATCCACGCGTACCTGAGGGCGCTGGCGGCTGCCGCGCCCGACCGCGTTCGGCTCGTCGAGTATGCGAGGAGCTGGGAGGGCCGGCCACTGCACGTGCTGGCCATCGGCTCGCCTGAGCGTCTGGCACGGTTCGAGCAGGTGAAAGTGGACCTTCGCCGCCTGGCCGAGCCGCGCGGCCTCGTCCAAGCCGACGCAGACCGGCTCGTCCGGGACCTGCCGGTGGTGATCTGGTTGCTCCACTCGGTCCATGGCAACGAGGTGACATCCTCGGACGCGGCGCTGGCCGAGGCGTATCACATCCTGGCAGCGGAGGGTGACGCCGGCGTCGACTCGATACGCCGCAACGCGGTCGTTCTCATCGACCCGCTCCAGAACCCCGACGGCCGGGCGCGGTTCCTCTCCGTGAATGAGCAGGCCCGCGCGGGAACGCCCGACGCGGCTCCGGCGTCGGCTGAACACGACGAGCCGTGGCCCGGCGGCCGCTCGAACCACTACCTGTTCGACATGAACCGCGACTGGCTGGCGCTCTCGCAGCCCGAGACGCGCGGCCGCGTGACGCTCGGGCTCGACTTCTTTCCGCATGTCGTCGCCGACCTGCACGAGATGGGCGGAGACTCGACGTACTACTTCGCGCCGCCGGCGGACCCGGCGAACCCGTACATCACGCCGAAGCAGTTCGAGTGGCTCACGAAGATGGGGCGCGAGAACGCACGGCGGTTCGACGAGCGGGGGTTCGAGTACTTCGTTCGCGAGGTGTTCGACTCCTACTACCCGGGCTACGGGGAGTCGTGGCCGATCTTCCAGGGCGCCGTCGGCATGACCTTCGAGCAGGCCTCACCGCGTGGCCTCCAATACCGGCGGGACGACAAGACGGTGCTGACCTACCGCGAGGGGGTCGTCCACCACTTCACCGCGGCTATCAGCACGGCCGAGACGGCGGCGCGCAATCGCGAGGCGATCCTGCGCGACTTCCTGGAATACCGGCGCAGCGCCGTGCAGGAGGGGGAGAAGGGCGCCGTCCGGGAGTACCTGATTCCGCCCGGCAACGATCCGGGGCGCCTTGACCGGCTGGCGGAACTGCTGTCGTTGCACGGCGTGGAAGCCCGGCGCGCGATCGAGCCGATCAAGACGGCCACCCGTACCCTGCCGGCCGGCACGCTCGTCGTTCCGCTCGCACAGCCCGCGTCGCGCCTTGCGCGAAACCTGATCGAGCCGTCGATCCAGATGGGCGAGAAGTTCCTCAAGGAGCAGGAGCGCCGCCGGAAGAAGCGGCTCGGGGATCAGATCTACGACGTTACCGCCTGGAGCGTGCCGCTGCTGTACGACCTGGAGATTGTCCCCGGGGCTGTGCCGGTTTCCGCTCGAACAGAGCCGGCGGCGCTCGCTCCGGCAGCGGCGACCCCACTGCCCCCGGCGAAGATAGGCTACCTGATACCGTGGGGCACCGCGGCGGCGGAGGCGACGGTCGAGGCGTTGAGGGCGGGCATCCGCATCCGCACGGCCGATGAGCCCTTCACGCATGCCGGGCGGAGGTACCCGATTGGCACCGCCATCGTCCGGGTGTCGGACAACGGCGCAGACCTCTCGGCGACGCTCGGCCCAATCGTGCGCCGGCACCGTGCCGAGACCGTGGCGATCGACGAGAGCTGGACCGATGAGGGGATCTCTCTCGGAAGCAGCCGGGTGGTGACGCTGAAGGCGCCGCGCGTCGTGCTGGCGTGGGATGCGCCCGCGCAGAGCGCGTCGGCCGGCTGGGCGCGCTATGTTCTCGAGCGGCGCTTCGGCCAGGCGGCGACCGTCGTGCGCACGGCGACGTTGCGCCGGGTGGATCTGCGCGACTACGACGTGATCGTCCTGGCGGCAGGCAGCTACTCCGAGACCCTGGGCGAGGACGGCATCCGGCGTCTGAAGGACTGGGCGCGCTCGGGCGGGACGATCGTGACGCTGGGCGAAGCCTCGCGCTGGGCGACCCGCGAGAAAGTCGGATTGCTCGAGACGCGCACCGAACTTCGCGGCGGCAAGCCCGACGTCGAGCCGCCGGCCGACGAGAAGAAGGGAGCCGAGGAGCCGAAGAGACCGTTCGACTTCGAGCAGGCCATTCAGCCCGACCGCGAGCCGCCCGACTCCACCCCGGGCGCCATTGTCCGCGTCGTCCTCGACATGGAGCACTGGCTGTCGGCCGGTTCCGACGGCGAGATTCAGGCCATCGTGGAGGGCCAGCGCATCTTCACGCCGATCAAGCTGGACAAGGGGCGCAACGTCGGCGTCTATGCGGCAAAGGAACGTCTGGTGGCGGCCGGCTTCACCTGGGAGAACCCGAAGGAGCAGCTGCCGCAGAAGGCGTTCCTGCTGCACCAGCCGATCGGTCAGGGGCACGTCATCGCGTTTGCCGAGGACCCGAACTACCGCGCGATCCCCGAGGCGACGATGCTGCTCTTCATCAACGCGGTGCTACTGGGCCCGGCCCATTGACCTCGGGTCCCTGGGGTCCGGCGACGATCAGCCTCAGTTCGTCCCCCTCGATCACTTCTTTCTCCAGCAGCCGCCGGGCCACGCGGTCCAGGGTGTCGCGATGCTCGGTCAGCAGCCCGCGCGCGCGCTCGTGTGCAACGCGGACGATGCGGCGCACCTCCGCGTCGATCTCCCGCGCAGTCTCCTCTGAATAGCTGCCACGGTCCGGCCCGAGGCCCACGTCCAGGAATCGGCTTCGCGCGTGGCTGTCGAAACTGATCGCGCCGAACGATTCCGACATGCCGAACTCGACCACCATCGCGCGCGCGATGTCGCTGGCCCGCTGGAGGTCGTTCTGCGCGCCCGTCGAAATCTCCCCGAGCGCCACTTCCTCGGCCGTCCGGCCGCCGAGCAGCACCACGAGCTGATCGCTGAGCGCCGTCCGGGTCATCAGGTAGCGGTCCTCGAGGGGCAGCTGCATCGTGTAGCCCAGTGCGCCGAAGCCGCGTTGGACGATCGAGAATCTTGTGGACGGGATCCAGGCCGGGAATGACCGTCGCGATGACCGCGTGGCCGGCCTCGTGATAGGCGATGATCTCCCGCTCGCGGTCGCTCATCACCCGCTTCTTCTCGAGCCCGGCAATCGAGCGCTCGATCGCCTCGTCGAAATCGGCCCTCTCGACGCTCGGCTTGTCCTTCCGGGCCGCCAGCAGGGCCGCCTCGTTCACGAGATTCGCGAGATCGGCACCCGCAAAGCCGGCGGTCCGGGCCGCCACGACGACGAGATCGACCTCCGGCGCGGTCTTCACGCCCCGCGCGTGGATCTTCAGGATCGCCTCGCGTCCTCTCACATCGGGCTTGTCCACCAGGACCTGACGGTCGAACCGTCCGGGTCGGAGCAGCGCCGGGTCGAGCACTTCGGGCCGGTTGGTGGCGCCCATGATGATGACGCCCTTGCGCGAGTCGAACCCGTCCATTTCGGCGAGCAGCTGGTTGAGCGTCTGTTCCCGCTCCTCGTGCCCGCCGAGCGGGTTCTGCACGCGAGTCTTGCCGAGGGCGTCCAGTTCGTCGATGAACACGATGCACGGCGCCTTCGCCTCGGCCTGCTGAAACAGGTCCCGCACGCGGGCCGCGCCAACGCCCACGAACATCTCCACGAACTCGGAACCGCTCAAGCTGAAGAACGGCACATGGGCCTCGCCGGCGATCGCCCGCGCGAGGAGCGTCTTGCCGGTTCCCGGCGGGCCCACCAGCAGCACCCCCTTCGGGATCCGCCCGCCGAGCTGCATGTACTTCTTCGGCGTCTTCAGGAACTCGACGACCTCCTTCAGCTCCTCCACGGCCTCGTCCACGCCGGCCACATCCGAGAACGTCACCTTGACATCGTCTTCGGCATAGATCTTCCCGCGGCTGCGGGCGAACGACATGACGCCGCCCTCGCCGCCGCTCATCCTGCGGAAGAAGAAGCTGGTGAGCCCGACGATGAGAAGCAGAGGGAGAACCCAGCCGAGCAGTTCCGGCAGCCAGCGATTGGTCACCTCGCCCGTGTATTTCACCTTGCGCTGCTCGAGCTCCTCGACCAGCTTCGGGTCCTCCACCCGGGTCGTGACGAACGCCTGCGGCTTGCCTCCCGCGTCTTGCTCCTTCAGCTGCCCTCGAACCACCTCGGCCGTGACGACGACCTCGGCCACCTTGTCCTGGGCCAGCAGCGCCTTGAATTCGCTGTAGGCGACCGTCCGCCCCGACGGCATGAACAGGTAGGCCTGCACCACGGCCAGCAGCAGAAAGAAGCCGACGAGGTACCAGATGGTCGGCACGGGCCTGGGCCCGGATGGCGGCCGGCGGTCGCCGGGTTTTCCGCCTGGGGGTTTGGGCAATCGAGGCTTCATCATCGGTGACACGGGGGTCTCCCTCTACGCCTTCGTGAACGTCAACTGTCCCTGCCGGGCGTCCGCGACGACGCGGTCGCCCTCGGCGAAGCGCCCCTGGAGCACCTCGATCGCCAGGGGGTCGAGCAGCCGCCTCTGCAGCGTGCGCTTGAGCGGCCGCGCTCCGTACACCGGATCGTAGCCTTCCTCGACCAGCAGGGCCTTTGCGGCCTCTGTCAGTTCGACCGCGACCTTGCGTTCGGCCAGGCGCCGCGCCAGTACGCGCAGCTGGATGTCGATGATCTGCGCCAGATGCTCACGCCGGAGCGGGTGGAACACGATCACGTCGTCCACCCGGTTGAGGAACTCGGGAGGGAAGTGCGCGCGCACCGCGTCCATCACCAGCCGCCGCGCCCCCTCGTCGATGTCGGCCGCCTCGCGCACGGCGCCTTCGGCGATGTAATGGCTCCCGAGGTTCGACGTCATGATCACGACCGTGTTCTTGAAGTCGACGGTCCGGCCTTTGCCGTCCGTCAGCCGCCCATCGTCGAGCAGCTGGAGCAGGACGTTCAGCACCTCGGGGTGGGCCTTCTCGATTTCGTCGAACAGCACCACCGCGTACGGCCGGCGGCGGACTGCCTCGGTGAGTTGGCCGGCTTCCTCGTAGCCGACGTATCCCGGCGGCGCACCAATCAGCCGCGAGACGGTGTGCTTCTCCTGGTACTCCGACATGTCGATGCGGACCATCGCGTGGTCGTCGTCGAACAGGAAGGCCGCGAGGGCTCGGGCGAGCTCCGTCTTGCCGACGCCCGTCGGACCGAGGAACACGAAGCTGCCGAGCGGCCGGTTCGGGTCCTGGAGACCGGCGCGCGCGCGGCGAATGGCGCTGGCCACCGCGACAATGGCGGCGTCCTGGCCGACGACGCGCTCGTGCAGCCGGGTCTCCATCTGAACCAGCTTCTGGACCTCTCCCTCCATCAGCCGGCTCACCGGGATGCCCGTCCACTTGCCCACGATCTCGGCGATGTCCTCCTCGTCGACCTGGAGCTTGAGCATCCGCGGCGCGTTGGACCGGCCGTCGTCGTCAGCCTCCTGGAGCCGGCGCTCGAGTTCCGGGATCCGGCCGTACTGGAGCTCGGAGGCCTTCGCGTAGTCGCCCACGTGGGCGGCGGCATCGAGTTCCACGCGCGCCTTCTCGAGCTGCTCCTTCACGTCGCTGCTGCCGCTGATATCGTCCTTCTCGCGCTGCCACTGCGCCTGGAGCCGCGTGTCCTCCTCCTTGAGGTCGGCCAGCTCCTTCTCCAGCCTCCCAAGCCGCTCCCTCGACGCCGCGTCGGCCTCCTTGCGGAGCGCCTCGCGCTCAATCTCGAGCTGCATGACGCGGCGGCGGACTTCGTCGAGTTCGGCCGGCATCGAGTCGATCTCCATGCGGAGCTTCGAGGCCGCCTCGTCGACGAGGTCGATCGCCTTGTCGGGAAGGAACCGGTCGGCGATGTACCGGTGGGAGAGCACGGCCGCCGCGACCAGAGCAGCGTCCTTGAACTGCACCTTGTGGTGGATCTCGTAGCGCTCGCGCAATCCGCGCAGGATGCTGATGGTGTCCTCGACGGTCGGTTCGCCCACCACCACGGGCTGGAAACGGCGTTCGAGGGCGGCGTCCTTCTCGATGTGCTTGCGGTACTCGTCGATGGTGGTGGCGCCAATCGTGTGCAGCTCGCCTCGCGCCAGCATCGGTTTGAGCATGTTCGACGCGTCAATCGAGCCCTCCGCCGCGCCCGCGCCCACGACCGTGTGCAGTTCGTCGATGAACAGGACGATCCGGCCGTTCGACTCGGTGATCTCCTTCAGCACGGCCTTCAGCCGCTCCTCGAACTCGCCGCGGTACTTCGCGCCCGCCACGAGCGCGCCGAGGTCGAGCGCGACGATTCGCTTGTCCTTCAGGCCCTCGGGGACGTCGCCGCGCACGATACGCTGGGCGAGGCCCTCGACGATGGCCGTCTTGCCAACGCCGGGCTCGCCGATGAGCACCGGGTTGTTCTTGGTGCGGCGCGACAACACCTGGATGACGCGGCGGATTTCCTCGTCGCGGCCGATGACCGGGTCGAGCTTCGTCTTCCGGGCCAGGTCCGTGAGGTCCCGGCCGTAGCGCTCGAGTGCCTGGTACTTCCCCTCCGGGTTCTGGTCGGTCACGCGCTGGCTGCCGCGAACGGCTGCAAGCGCCTCGAGCACGCGTTCAGAGGTGAGGCCGTGCTGGTGCAGAATCCGCGCGGCTTCGTCGCGTGCGCCTTCCGCCGAGAGCGCGAGCAGCAGGTGCTCGGTGCTCACGAACTCGTCCTTCAGGCGGCCGGCTTCGGCCCGCGCCATCTCGACGATGGCAGCCAGGCGGGGCGAGATGCCCGGAGTCCCTGCGCCATGGACCTGCGGCCGGCGCGCGAGCGCGGTCCGCACGGCGCCGGACACAAGCCGCGGGTCCGCCGACAGCTTGCGGACGACCTCGGGAACGATGCCGTCCGCCTGCTCGGCGAGCGTCACGAGCAGGTGCTCGGGGTCCACCTGCGCGTGGTTCAGCTGTCCCGCCAGGCGCTGGGCTCCGACCAGCGCCTCCTGCGCCTTCTCAGTGAAAGTGTTCAGATTCATGATCGCGAGTCAGTTGCCAACGTGAGACAGGGACGCGACATGTCGCCTCCCTATGAATCCAGCTTTGCCAATGCCTCGTAGTGCGTGCGTTGTTCTGGTGTCAGTTGCCGCGGCAGCGTCACGCTGACCGTCGCGTACAGGTCGCCCCGCTCGGCGGGCTTTCCCACGGCGGGCATGCCATGCCCCTTCAGGCGGAACAGCTGGCCGTTCTGCGTCATCGGCGGAATCTTGAGGCGGAGCGGGCGGTCGCCGACCGTCGGGACATCGGCCTCGCCTCCGAGCACGGCCGTCGTGACCGGGACGCCGATCTGCGTGTACAAGTCCCGACCCCTCCGCTCGAAACGCGAATCGGATCCGAGACGCACCCGCAGGAAGAGGTCTCCCGCACGGCCGCCGGCGACGCCGGGTTCGCCCTCCCCGGGCACGCGCACTCTGGAACCGTCGCCGACGCCAGCCGGGATCCTCACGTCGACCGTGCGGGTGTGCCCATCGTGCTTCAGCGCAAGCCGGCGCATGGCGCCCCGCATGGCCTCGTCGAGCGACAGGTCGATCTCCTCCTCGACGTCCCGGCCGGTGAGGGCGCGCGTGCCCCGGCCCGACCGCGCGCGTCGGGCTCCGGGCTCAGCGCCGCCGAAGAACGCCTGGAAGAAGTCCGAGAACGGATGCTCGCCGCCGAACATCTCCCGCAGCTGCTCTTCGTTGATCGTGCGGAAGCCCCCTGACTGGCCCCCGCCGGCTCCCCAGCGGGGGTCGCCGAAGGGCGCCTGCCCGGCCTGCTGCGCCTGCTCGGTACCTGGCGCCAGTTCGCGCCAAGTTCGTCGTACTTCCGGCGTTTGTCGGGGTCTCCGAGGACCTCGTACGCCTCGTTGATCTCCTTGAAGCGGCCCTCCGCGGCCTTGTCGCCCGGGTTGACGTCGGGGTGGAACTTGCGGGCGAGCTTCCGAAACGCCTGCTTGATTTCCTTGCTGGACGCGGATTTGCCGAGGCCGAGCGTCTGGTAGTAGTCCTTGAAATCCATGTCGTCAGCCTTCGTCGTCCTCGCGGCCGAGTCCGATGATCTCGCAGAGGCGGTCAATCTCGCGCTCGATGCGGCGGCGCTCGTCGCCGCGGGAGGCCCGAGCGTCGCCCGCGCTTCGCATCCGTTCGACCGATTCGGCCACCGACAGCAGGCGCTGGACGCCTGCCAGGTTGATGCCCAGTTCGTCCACCAGATGCTTGATGAGCCTCAGGCGCTCGAGTTCCTCCCCAGAGTAGACCCGCATGGCGCCGACCGTCCGGGTCGGCTGGACCAGGCCGAGCCGCTCGTATTTCCTGAGCGTCTGGGGGTGCATGCCGAGCAGACGCGCGGCGCTGCTGATGAAGTAGAACTCCTGCGTGATGCTCATGAAGCCCCGTCGACGCTCGCCAGAACCTGCCACAGAGCGAGTATAGGCATTGATACGTATCGTGTCAAGGTGGCGGCCGCCCGTCGCAGCGCCGGGCAGGGTAGAATGGAGGGCGGTGCCCGATGAAGGCGGTGGAGGATGATTGCCCGTGACGGTTGAAAGCTCCGACTTCCTGGTGATCGCGATGCTCGTGCTGCTCGAGGGACTCCTCAGCGCCGACAACGCGATGGTGCTCGCGGTCCTGGTGCTCGGCCTGCCCAAGCCGCAGCAGAAGCGCGCCCTGCGCTACGGAATCCTCGGCGCGTTTGCGTTCCGGTCGTTGGCGCTGCTGTTCGGCCTCTACATGATGGGCGTCGGCCTGGTCAAGCTGGCTGGCGCTTTGTACCTGCTCTACCTTCCGTTCAGGCACTTCTTCGGCGAGCGCGAGTCGGAGGATCGGCGATCGGTGCCACGCGCCAAGCCATGGCTGGGCCTCTCGCCGTTCTGGGCGACCGTCGTCAAGGTCGAGTTGACCGATATCGTGTTCGCGGTCGATTCCATCGTCGTCGCTGTGGCGATGTCGCAGAAGACCTGGGTGGTGCTGAGCGGCGGCGTCCTCGGCATCATCGCGATGCGGCTCGTGGTCGGGCAGTTGCTGGCCGTCGTCGAGCGGTACCCGATTCTGGTGGACGGCGCCTTCGTGATCATTGCCTGGGTGGGAGCGCGGCTCCTGTTCCAGTACCTGCACCAGGCCGGGTTCATTGCGTGGGAGGTCCCGGAGTGGCTCGGCTATGGCGTCATCGTGGCGATCTTCGTCTGCGCGCTGGCGTGGGCGCGCATCGACGAGCGCCGTAGGCTGAAGCGGGGCGATTGAAGGCAGGGCAGGAGCGTGTCGTCGTGTTGACGGCTGGTGCGACCCTCGATGGTCGGTACGAGATTGGCGGCCTGCTGGCGTCCGGCGGGATGGGCGAGGTCTACCGTGCGCGCCGCATCCTCCTGGGCGACGAGGTCGTCATCAAGGTCATCCGCGCGACCGGCGCCGATCCCGAACGGATGCGGGAGCGGTTCATGCGCGAAAGCCGGCTCTGCGCCAAGCTGCGCCACCCGAACATCGTGACGATTCTGGACTTCGCCGTCACGACCGACGGTCAGCCGTACCTGGTGATGGAGTATCTGAACGGTCCAAGCCTCCGGGACCTGCTGGCGGCTGGGGGGGCGATGCCGGTCGCCGACGTCCAGCGCATCGTCGGGCCGCTGTGCGGGGCGCTCCGCCTGGCTCACGACGCGGGTGTCGTGCACCGGGACCTGAAGCCGGGGAATATCGTCAGCCACAGGTTCGAGTCGGGCGAGGTGGTGTTCAAGGTGATCGACTTCGGCCTGGCCAGCCTGCGCGAGGGAGCCGACGATCAGCTCACGGTTGGCGACGAGTTCATGGGGACGGTCGTCTATGCGTCTCCCGAACAGCTCGAGGCGCAGCCGCTCGACCCCCGAACGGACATCTACAGCCTGGGCATCGTCGTGTTCGAGATGCTGACCGGGCGCCCGCCGTTCGAGGCGTCCAGCGCGCTTGGCGTCATCACGAAGCACCTGTGCGATCCGCCGCCCGCACTCAGCCAGGTTCACTCGCTGGTCCCTGGCTGGCTGGACGAGGCGGTCGGGAAAGCGCTGGCGAAGACGCCGGGCGAGCGGTGGCAGACGATGGCGGAGTTCGCACGGGCGCTGGCGCCGGGGGATGGCGGGGCCGGCCGGCCGGAGGGCGCTCTGGCCTTGTCGGCGCTGGAGGGAAAGTACGACATCGGTCCGGTCATCGCCGCCGGCAGGCTCGGAAGCCAGGTCCACCTGGCCACCCACCGCGCGCTCGGGGCGCCTGTCGCAATCCGCCTGCTGCGCAGGCAGCCTGGGCAGGAGTGGGAGGCGGTCAGGGCGCGTTTTCTGAGGGAGGCGCGCGGGCTGCAGGTGTCGCACCCGTCGGTCATCCAGGTCCGTGACTTCGGCGAAGAGCGCGACACGCTCTACGTGGTGACGGACATGATCGAGGGCCCGAGCCTGCTGCGAGTGATCGATGAGGACGCGCCGCTGTCCTGGGAACGGGTGCACCGGCTGGGGCTGCAGCTGATCGACGCCACGATGGCCGTGCACCGGCGGGGAACTCTGCTCTGCGGACTCAACCCGGGCATCGTTCGAATGACGACGGACGAGGATGGGGAGCGCTTGCTGATTTCGACCGGGGGGATCAGCCAGGTGCAGGAACTGCTCGCGTCCCTCGCCGAGAGCGCGCTCGGCGGCAGCGAGCTCGGCCGCACCGAAATGCCGTACATCGCGCCCGAGGTGCTGGGCGGAAAGCCGGCCGACGTGCGGTCCGACATCTTCACCATCGGCGCGCTGCTCTACGAGATGGCGACGGGCGCCCTGCCGTTTGCGGGGCGGACGCTGCCCGAACTGGTCGGGGCGATGCGCGGCGGGCCCGCGCGCGATCCGCGCGCGGTGCACGGCGGCGTCCCCGCAACCGGCGCGGCGTGCCTGCTGCAATGTCTGGAGAACGATCCCGCCTCTCGGTTCGCCTCGGCGACGGCGCTTCGCGCGGCGTGGCGAACTGCAGGGCACCGAGGGTGAGCAGGATCGGGGTACAATCGACAGCCGTCATGAACTTCCGCACCATCATCGAGCCGTTCCGCATCAAGTCGGTCGAATCCGTCAAGTTCACCCGCCGCGAGGATCGCGAGCGCGCGCTCGAGGAGGCGGGCTATAACGTCTTCCACCTCAGGGCCGAAGACGTACTGATCGACCTGCTGACCGACTCGGGCACGGGGGCGATGTCGGCCGCGCAGTGGGGCGCGCTGATGCAGGGCGACGAGTCGTATGCCGGCAGCCGATCGTTCTATCGGTTCGAGGCGGTCGTCCGGGACCTCACGGGTTTTGCGCACATCATTCCGACGCACCAGGGCCGGGCCGCCGAGCGCATCCTGTTCCACAGCGTCCTCGAGCCCGGCCAGGTGGTGCCGAACAACAACCACTTCGACACGACGCGCGCCAACATCGAGGCCGAGCGGTGCGAGGCGCGCGACCTGGTGATCAGAGAAGGGCGGGTGCCGGCGCTCCTGCACCCGTTCAAGGGAAACGTGGACCTGGCGGCGCTGGAGGAGACGCTTCGCGACGAGGGGGACCGCGTGCCGCTGGTCATGGTCACCGTCACCAACAACTCGGGCGGCGGCCAGCCCGTCTCCCTCGAGAACCTCAGGGGCGTGCGGGCGTTGTGCGACACGTACCGCAAGCCGCTCTTCCTCGATGCATGCCGGTTCGCCGAGAACGCGTATTTCATCAAGCTGCGCGAATCCGGCCAGCAGGACCGAACGCCGAAGGCCATCGCCCAGGAGATGTTCAGCCTGGCCGACGGCTGCACGATGTCCGCCAAGAAGGACGGGCTTGCGAACATCGGCGGGTTCCTCGCGATGAACGATGCGGCCTGGGCCGAGAAGGCCAGGAACCTCCTCATTCTGACCGAGGGCTTCCCGACATACGGCGGCCTGGCGGGCTACGACCTCGAGGCGATTGCCACCGGCCTCCAGGAGGTGGTGGAGGAGCCCTACCTCCGCTATCGCATCCGGTCGATCGAGTACCTCGGCGACCAGCTCGCCGGGGCCGGCGTTCCGACGATTCGGCCGTCGGGCGGGCACGCGATCTACCTCGATGCGAGGGCGCTGCTTCCACACATTCCGCCGCTCCGCTATCCCGGAATCGCGCTCGCCAACGCGCTCTACGTCGAAGCCGGGATCCGCGGTGTGGAGATCGGGACGGTGATGTTCGGCCTCGGTTCCGACGGGACCGAGGCCGCGGCCGCCATGGACCTGGTGCGCCTGGCCATTCCGCGCCGCGTGTACACCCAGTCCCACATCGATTACGTGGCCGAGGGCGTGATCGAGGTCGCGCGGATGAAGGACAGCCTCCCCGGCTACCGGATCGTGTCGGCACCGACCGCGCTCCGGCATTTCACGGCCCGCTTCGAGCGGTTGTAGCAACGTGGGACCCGGGACTACGACGACGAGGGAGACGCCATGGCCCTGATTCAGTTCACGCGCAATCACAGCGACCATTCCACCGACAAAGGCTACCAGTTCGAGTTCTTCTGCGACCGCTGCGGCAACGGGTTCATGTCGGAGTTCAAGGCATCCGTGACGGGCTACGCCACCAGCTTCCTGCGCGCCGCGGGCGACGTGTTTGGCGGTGTGTTCGGCTCGGCCAGCGCCGGCACCTACGAAATTCAGCGCGCGATTGCGGGACCGGCCCACGACAAGGCCTTCCGCGAGTGCATCGAGGAAACCAAACCGCACTTCAGGCAGTGCCCGAAGTGCGCCAAGTGGGTGTGCCTGACCACGTGCTGGAACCAGCCGCGGAGCCTGTGCTACGAGTGCGCGCCGGACATCGAGACAGAGATTGCCGTCGCCCAGGCGCAGGCCACCGCCCAGCAGATCCACGAGAAGGTCGCGCAGCAGGACCTCACCAAGGACCTCGACCTGACGAGCGACGCCTCGGCGCTCTGCCCGGCGTGCGGCGCGCGGACCGAAGGCGCGAAGTTCTGTCCGGAGTGCGGGAAGCCCCTCCGGCCCAAGAACGAGTGCTCGCGCTGCGGGACGAAGATGGAGGCCAAGGCGAAGTTCTGCCCGGAGTGCGGTCAGAAGACCGCGTAGTGCGCGGGAAGGCGGGCCACGGCATGGCGAAGTACGCGGGGCAGGTACCAGTACCTGTCGCCCGGCAACACCGTCGAGCACGCCGGGCCGTGCGAGTTCGCGTTCGACGAGCGGACGGCCACGCTTCTGCCGACCGGCGGGCCGCCGGTCGCGTTCGACCTTGGCGACATCGACGTCTTCGACCCGGGCGACTGGGACGTCCGGCTCGCGCTCTACACCGGCCGCACCGTCAGGCTGTTTCGATTCGGCAAGGCCGTTCGGGACCTTGCCCGGGAACTGCTCGAGGTCTACCGGGACCGGCTGGTGAAGTGCCTGCTCGTCAGCGATCTCGATGAGGTCGCCCGGTTCAGCGGGCGCGTTCAACTCGAATCGCCTGAACGCGCGTGCTCGGGACCCGCCGAGATCAGGCTCTACGAGAGCAACCTGGCCGTGCTTCCGGATGCGGCGGCGGGCTTCCAGTGGCGTCTGGCGGACATCACGGCGGTCGAGTTCGACGACTCCCGGTACGCCGTGGTGTTCTCGCGCGAAGGAGAGCGACTCGTCGTCGGCCATCTGGCCAAGCGCACGGGGGAGCTGGCCGATCGCGTGAGGGCGAGCATCAGCGCCCTCAGCGAGCGGACGGCGCGGACACTCCATGCGCTGTTCCCGTTCCTCGATCCGGCCCAGTTCAGGCGGCTGGCCGGCCTGATGCGCGACGGCGCGTGCGCCCCCGTCGCAACCGTCGGTGCCATACACCCGTCCATCGAGCCCGTCCTGATCCAGAAGGTCGTCGACGGCGGGCTTCGGCCGTACGTGCGCGCGCTGACGGAACGGACGTCCGGAGGCGGCTGGTACGTTGGGCTCAAGGTGATCCGGACCGACCGTTCAGAGCCCGACGCCCCGTCAGGCGAAGGGCCCGCGGAGAGCGCCGAGGTTGAGGGCGCGCCGACGGAAGATGCGCCCGAGGCCGCTGAGGCTGCCGCGCCGGAACACCCGCGCGACGCGGCGGTCTTCGAAGCCGGCGACGGTCTCGAAGTGCTCTACTGGTTCTTCTTCCCGCTCTCGGCGGCGCCGGGCGACGCCTCGCACGTGGCGTGGGAAGCGACGTCCAGGGAGGGGAGGGCCACCTACCTGTTCAGGCTCCGGTCCGGAGAGCCGGTCGAACGGACTGTGGGCGCGATCAACCGCGGACTGGTGGCGCTCAACTTCAGGCGCGAACCGGTCTACCTCGACGCCCGAACCCTCGAGGCGGAGCTGCGCTACCGCCACTACGCCATCGCCGAACGGAAGGTGCCCGACATGGCCCGCGTCCGCCAGGCCTTCGCCGGCCGGGCGATTCACGCCACTCCGGCGTCCTGGGCGAAGCAGATTGATGCGGTGTTGACGCGATGAGAGCCCGCAGGGCGCGGCGCGGGGCGCGCCCTGACGGACTCCGGGACCGCCGCGGGGTGTGCAGCAGCGCTACATCAGGACTTCGACCTTCGCCTTGGTCTTCAGCTTCGCAACGTAGGCCTCGGTCTTCTGCTGCATCTGCTGTTGTGTCAGGAACTCCTGGACCTGCGGCTTCACTTCCTGCAACGGCACGGTTCGCGCGTCGCGATGGGCGAACACCTTGATGACGTGGTAGCCGAACGGCGACTCGACGACGCCGCTCACCTGCCCGGGTTTCAGCGCGAAGGCGGCCTGTTCGAACACCGGAACCGTCTGGCCCCTGGGAACGAAGCCGAGGTCGCCGCCGTTGGCTGCGCTGCCGGCGTCCTGCGAGTGCTGCTTGGCGATCGCGGCGAAATCGCCGCCTTTCCTGAGCTCGGCCAGAACCGCCTGAGCCTCGGCCGCCGCCTTCTTCTTCTGCGCCTCGTCGGTGGCGTCCGGTGTCCTGATCAGGATGTGCGACGCGCGTACCGCCTCGGGCTCCTGGAACTTCTCGGGGTTCTTCACATAGAAGTCGGTGACGTCGACGTCGGTCACCGTGACCGTCGGGCGAATCTCCGCGTCGACGAGCTTCATCGCCTGGAGCTGCTGCCGGATCTCGGACTTCAGCTTCTGGAGGGTCATCTGCCTTTCCGCGAGCGCGGCGGCGAACGCCTGCTCATTGGGGAAGGGCTTCTTCACGTCGGCCAGCCGGCTCTCGACCTCGGTCTCGGGCACCGTGATCTTTCTGACGATCGACTCCTGCGACAGGAGCCTCATGGCGACGAGCTGGTCGACCAGCTGCCTGTAGATCGCGTCGCGCCGGTCGGGAGGCACCGGCCCTCCCGCCTGGCCCTCGAGGCTCTTGACGGCGCGCTCGAACTCGCCACGGTCGATCGGGTCGCCATTCACGCGCGCCACGATCTCCGGCAGCTGGGCGGGTACCGCCTTGACGGCGGCCGGAACCGAGCCTGCGGCGGCGGGGGTGGCCGGCGTTGCGCTGCCGGCTCCGGATGTGGCCGGCGTGGTCGCCGGCGAGGGAGTCTCGGAAGGGGTCTTCTTGCAGGCCGCCACGAGCGCGACCGCGATCAGGACGATGGCAATTCGGGTCTTCACAACATACCTCTGCGTGTCACCAGAACGAGGCCGGAGGCTACCAGCGAGGCTCGCGCCGGCCGCCCCGCCCGCCGCCGCCACCGCCACCGTAGCCGGCGCCGCCTCCCCCAAATCCGCCGCGCCCGCCGCCGCCGCCAAACCCGCCCGAGCGCTCGGGCTTGGGCCTGGCCTCGTTCACGGTCAACGCGCGCCCGCCGAGCGAGTACTCGTTGAACTGCGTCGCAGCCTTCTGGGCCTCCTCGTCGGTGGCCATTTCGACGAATGCGAAGCCGCGCGCGCGGCCCGTGGCCATGTCGCGCATCACCCGCACGGAGTCGACCGTGCCGGCCTGGCTGAACAGCTCCTGGAGTTCCGCCTCACCGATCTGGTAGGGCAGGTTTCCCACGTACAACTTCCGACCCATGCTTTTCGCTCCTTGTCTCGCGCATGCGAGGGCCCGGCTCCCACGCGAGGGCGCCGACGGGACTGTGGACACACACCTATGTGATGAGGCTCACCTCTGGCTGCTCAGGCTGTCACGTCTGCGAGGGAGCGAATGACCGGGCGGGTTCGATCGGCTCGTGGCGCGGGAGAATCTGGCAGCGGGATTCTGCACTCGGTTGTAGGGTAGCAGATGGTCAGCAGCACCGCAAAGGGAAAACGGCGGCGATCAGCGGCGATTCGGCCGCTGAACCTTGACAGGTGACGCCACCTCCGCTACCGTCGCCCGGGCGCGTGCGCGGCCGGCGCGCGCCGCACGCTCGAGGTTTCCGACCACGCGGAGGTAGCTCGTGCTGGATCGCTTCTTTCGTTTGACGGCCAGCGGTACCGATGCCCGGACCGAGGTGATCGCAGGGCTCACCACCTTCCTGACGATGGCCTACATCGTCTTCGTGCAGCCGGCGGTGCTCTCCACCGACCTGGCAGGTCGGCCGACCGGGATGGACCTCGGCGCGGTGCTCGTGGCGACGTGCCTCGGGTCGGCATTCGCCTCGATCCTCATGGGCCTGCTCGCGGGCTACCCGATCGCGCTGGCTCCGGGGATGGGCGAGAACTTCTTCTTCGTCACCGTCGTCATGACGCTGGGCGGGATGGGGGTGCCGGACGCCTGGCAGACGGCGCTTGGCATGGTGTTCGTGTCCGGCGTGGCCTTCATCCTCCTGACGCTGTTGCGGGTGCGCGAGGCGGTGATCGACGCCATCAGCCCGAGCATGCGGAACGGCATCGCCGTCGGCATCGGGCTGTTCATCGCGTCGATCGGGCTCCAGCATGCCGGCCTGATCGTCGACCGGCCGGGCACGCTGCTGGGCCTCTCGAACCGACTGGGTACCGCGGATATCGCGGTGTTCGGCCTGGGGCTGATCGGCGCCGCGGCGCTGCTCGCGCGGCGCGTTCGAGGCGCCTTGCTGTGGGGCATCCTGGCGTCGACCGTGCTGGCGCTGGCACTGGGTAAGATCGAGTACGCCGGGCTCGTCGGTCTGCCCGAGGTGCACGGCCGCGCGGCGTTCAGCATGGACATCGGCCGCGCGCTGGACCCCGCGTTGCTGCCGTTCATCATCGTATTCCTGTTCATGGGCCTGTTCGACACCGTGGGCACGCTGGTCGGCGTCGCCGAGCAGGCCGGCCTCATGAGGGAGAACACGCTGCCCCGGGCCAACCGCGCGCTGCTCGCGGACGCCGCCGGTATCACGGCGGGCGCATGCCTCGGCACCAGCACCATCACCTGCTACATCGAGAGCGCGGCGGGCGTGGCCGCGGGCGGGCGGACGGGCCTGACCGCGGTGGTCGCAGGCAGCCTGTTCCTCCTGGCGCTCCTCGTCGGCCCGCTCGTGAAGATGATCGCGGGATACCCGCCCATCACGGCGCCGGCGCTCGTCCTGGTCGGCGCCATGATGCTCCGGTGCGCCCGCCGAATCGAGTGGGACGATCCGTCGGAGGCCGTGCCCGTGTTCCTGACGGTTGCGGGTATCCCCCTCTCGTCGTCGATCGCCGACGGCCTGGCCCTCGGCTTCGTCGCCTATCCCGTCGTGAAACTGCTGGGCGGACGATGGCGGGAGGTGCACTGGCTCGGCTACGTCATGGCGCTGCTGCTCGTGGCCTACCTGCTGCTCGTGCGAAACCGGCTGGGCTGAAATTCGACGTGGGATTTGGCGAAGTTTGTTAGGATATGAGGTCGCGTGGCGAGGGTTGCCGTTCTATGGAGACGACCGTCCGTCGGATAGCGGGGGAGTTGGGAGTTCGGGAGGAACAGATTGAAGCCGTCCTGCGCCTGCTGAGCGAGGGGGCCACCGTGCCCTTCCTGGCCCGGTACCGGAAGGAGGCGACCGGCGGCCTGGACCTCGCACGTCTCCGTGCCGTGGAGAACAGGCTCCAGCAGGTGAGGGAACTCGACGAACGGCGCGGTTTCATCCTCAAGGCGATTGCCGCCCAAGGCCGGCTCACCTCGGAACTGCAGGCGCAGGTGGCGACCGCCGAAACCCGTGCACGCCTCGAAGACCTGTATCTCCCGTTCAAGCAGAAGCGCCGGAGCCGGGCCAATCAGGCGCGCGAGGCCGGCCTCGAGCCGCTTGCCGATCTGCTGCTCTCCACGCCGGCGCTCTCGCCGGAGGAGGAAGGGGAGCGGTTCGTCAATCCGGAGCGTGGTGTTGTCGATCGGCTGGCCGCGCTCGACGGTGCACGGTGGATCCTGCTCGAGCGGTTCTCCGACGACCCACGCCTCTTGGAGGTGCTGCGTCAATACGTGCTCGCTCATGCCCACCTCCAGGCGAAGGTCGTCGAGGGACGACAGGAGAAGGGGGAGAAGTTCTCCGAGTACTTTGCGTTCGACGAGCCGGCCCGGTCGATCGCCGCGCACCGCATTCTGGCCCTGTTCCGCGGCCGCAAGGAAGGCGTGCTACGCATCTCGCTCGTGCTGCCTCCGACAGCCGGAGCACCTGCGCAGGCGCCACCTCCCTCGGTGGCGACCCAGTCCGAGGAACCGCGGGAAGGTCAGCCCGGGGATGCCGAAGTGGTGGCGACTTCCGTCGAGCCGACGAGGGAGCCGCCGAGCCTCCCGGAGCAGATGATCGCCCAGCAGGTCGGGATCCGGGGCGAGGGCCGACCCGCGGATGCGTGGCTGCTCGACACCGTCCGTCGCGCCTGGAAGATGAAGATCTTCCCGTACGTGCAGGTCGAAATCGAAGGGATGCTGCGCGAGCAGGCCGAGCGCGAAGCCATCCAGAGCTACGCGCGAAGCCTGCGCGATCTCCTCATGGCGGCGCCGGCGGGAGCGCGGACGGTCCTCGGCATCGATCCTGGCCTCCGCACGGGCATCAAGGTGGTGGTCGTCGATCCCGCCGGGGGCGTGCTCGAGTCGGCGACGCTCTTCCCTCATCAGCCGAAGAACGACTGGGACCAGTCGGTCGAGGCGCTCGCCGGCTTGATCGCCCGGCACCACGTCGACCTGGTGGGTATCGGCAACGGGGCCGGTTCGCGCGAGACGGACCGGCTGGCGTCGGACGTGATGAAGCGGCACCCCGAGCTGAAGTTCAGCAAGGTCATCGTGTCGGAGGCCGGCGCGTCGTCGTTTGCGTCGTCGAGGCTGGCTGCGCGTGAACTGAGCTCGCTCGAGATTCCGCTGCGCGCGGCGACCAGCGTTGCGCACAGGTTGCAGGATCCGCTGGCCGAACTCGTCAAGATCGAACCGCGCACGATCGGCGTCGGCCAGTACCAGCATGACGTGAACCAGGCGCACCTGACGCGGGCGCTCGTGGCCGTCATCGAGGATTGTGTGTGCGAGGTGGGCGTCGACCTCAACACCGCCAGTTCAGCGCTCCTGGGACGCGTCGCCGGTCTGAACCACCGCCTCGCCGACAACATTGTCGCCATCCGAACGACCGTCGGGCCGTTCAGGAGCCGGGAGGAGCTGAGGCGGGTGCCGGGCGTGAGCGACCGGGCGTTCGAGCAGGCGGTCGGGTTCCTCCGCGTTCACGGCGGCGACCAGGTTCTGGACACGACCCGCGTCCATCCGGAGTGCCGGCCGATCGTCGAGCGAATGGCCGAATCGGTGGGCCGCCCGTTGGTCGAGCTGATTGGAAACGACGAGGTGCTGCAGTCCATTGCGCTCGAGGCGTTCGTCGACGACCGCATCGGCCTGCCCACGTTGACCGACATCCTGTCGGAGCTCCGGGCGCCCGGCCAGGACCCGCGCCCCCCGTTCCGGGTGGCGTCGTTCAAGGAGGGCCTCGACGACCTTGCGGACCTCAAGCCCGGTATGATCCTCGAAGGGGCGGTCACCAACGTGGCGACGTTCGGCGCGTTCGTCGACATCGGCGTCCACCAGGATGGTCTCGTGCACGTCTCCCGCCTGGCCGACCGCTTCGTGAAGGACCCGCACGAGGTGGTAAAGACCGGCGACATCGTGCGCGTGAAGGTCGTCGAGGTGGACCTCGAGCGCAAGCGGATCGCCCTGACGATGCGGTTCGACAGGAAGCCGCCGCCGGCGGCCCAGCGGCCGCGACCGCCGTCACGCCCGCCGCGCGAAGCCGCCCGCGTCAGCCCGCAGCCGCCGCACCGCAGCAAGCCTGCCGCGCCTCAGCCGGCCCCGCGGCCGCCCGCCGTGGAAACGGCGATGGGGGCCGCCTTCTCCCGGCTGCTGAATCGGCCGTAGGGCCCGCGTCCGATGCGCCGGGCTCTGTGGCTCGTCCCCCCGGCCATCGCCCTCGCGGTGGCGTTTGCGCGGCCCGACGCCGCCTGGGTCGAGGCCTACTATTCGCGCGGCGCGTATCTCGTACTGCAACGCCGCATCACGCCGTGGGCGAACGCCGTTCCGATCGCAGTGACCGACATCCTGCTGGCGGCCGCAGCGCTCGCCGTGTTCGCGGTCATCTCCGTCTCGCTGCGCCGTGCGGGCGCGGGAGGACGCGGGTCGGCCCTGGCGCGCGCCGTCGCACTCGGGACAGCCGCGGCATCGGCGACATACGTGCTGTTCGTGGGGATGTGGGGCCTCAACTACGGGCGCGAGCCGCTCCGAACCCGGCTCGATTTCGAGCGCGCGCGAGTGACCCCTGACGCGGCAAGGCGGTTCGCAGGTGAACTGGTCGAGCGCGTCAACGCGCTCCACGACAGCGCGCACGGGGCAGGCTGGCCGACGTGGGAGGCCCTGCCGGGGGTGCTCGGCGAGAGCTTCGAGCGGGTGCAGCGCCAGGTAGCCGACGTCGAGCCGGCCGTGGCGGGCGTGCCGAAGTGGTCCGTCCTGACGTTCTACTTCGAGCGGGCCGGCGTGTCGGGGATGACCAACCCGTTCGCCCTCGAAGTGGTCGTCGACCGTTCGCTACTGCCGTTCGAGAGGCCGTACGTGGCCGCCCACGAGTGGGCCCACCTCGCGGGCTACGCCCGCGAGGACGAGGCCAGTTTCGTCGGCTGGCTGGTATGCCGCCAGGGCGCGCCAGGAACCCGGTACAGCGCGGAACTGGCGGTACTCGTTTCGCTCGTCGATTCACTGCCCGCAGCCGAGCGGAGGGCCATCGCGCGAGCGATCGGCCCCGGACCGCGACACGACATCCAGGCGATGGCTGCGCGGTCGGCCCGCACGTGGCCGTGGCTTCGCAGGCCCGCGTGGAGGGTCTACGACTGGTACTTGCGCGCAAACCGCGTGGACGAGGGTGTTCAGAACTACGGCGCCGCGCTCGAACTGATGCTTGGCACCAGGTTCGACGATCGGGAACGGCCGGTGAGGAGGTGGAATCCGGAAGGCGGAATCCGGAATCCAGAAAGCGGGAGATAGGAAACACGATCTGGGAGGCACCGCGTGGGAAGCCAGGAACGGAAGGCCGTCAGACCGGCGCTGGAGGCGGTGATATTCGACATGGACGGCGTGCTGATTGACTCGGAGCCGATCCATACCGAAGCCACCCGCGCGGTACTGGCAGACCTTGGAATCGACTACGTCCCGGACCCGGACGAGAACTTCTGCGGCTGCACCGATTGGGACGTCTTCCATGCGCTTCGGGTGCGCTACGCACTCGGACCCGACGAGGGTTCGCTGGCGGAGGCCTGGATCGCGCGTTCCGTCGAGATGCTGAGCGGGCCGCTGGTGCCGATGGCCGGCGTGCCCGACGTCCTGCACACGATCCGCCGATCGGGACTCCGCCTCGCGCTGGCGTCTTCGTCGGCGCCCGCGATCATCACCGCGACGCTGACGGGGCTCGGGCTGCAGGATGTCTTCGAGTTCACGGTTTCCGGGCACGATGTCGAGCGGGGCAAGCCCGCGCCCGACATCTTCATCGAGGCGGCTCGACGGCTGGGGCTGGGGCCGGAGGCGCTCCTGATTATCGAGGACTCGTCCAATGGCCTGGCGGCCGCCGTTGCGGCGGGCATTCGCTGCGTGGCGGTGCCCTGCCCGTCGACGGCCGGACAGGATTTCTCCTGTGCGGCGGCTTGCCTGCGCGACCTGACGGAACTTCCGGGGTGGATTGAGGCGGGCCGCAGCCAGCGCCGGACGTAGTCGGCAGTCTCACAGCCGACTTGCATCCGACGAGGGTTCTGGGCGAACATAGCCTTGGTGCGCTTCCTTCTGATTGCGGTGCTTGCCTTGCACGCTGCCGGAGTTCCGGCGGTTGCGGAGCCTCTGTGCTCGACAGGGGCCGATGCCGGGCGTGCCTGCTGCATGCGGCACCAGACTGAGACCGGCGGCGATGTGATTGGGTACTGCGGCTGCCAGACGGCACCTGCGGAGCCCTCGGACGAGGTGGTCGCGTCCGCGCCGGCCTCCCCTCACGCGAGCCTCCTCGGGGTTCTCTCGGACGCGCTCTCAGCGGAGATCTTCCGTCCCCGAGACCCTGAGCCGCTGGTGGCCGAGGCCGCGCTCAACGCTGCGGGCTCCAGCCCTCCTCGCCTGACCGGCTCCGGGTTCCGCTGCTGATTCCCCTGCCTCTGCGCGTGCTCTGACGCCACGCGTGCGTGCCGTTCGCTGGGCGACGCCGTGTCTGCGCGTCCCGCGGATGTCGATCATCCCCACGCTGTCATTCGCCCGCAGGAGGGTCTGTGTTGCTCCTTCAGCCGGCGCTCGTCCGGCGTTTCGCCGCTGCCGGCAGCGCGATCTTCGTTCTGTTGACCCCTGGTCTGCTTGCGGCCGCCGGAGAACCGCCCCGGCTGCCCGCGGCGAGGCCGCCCGGCGGGGAGGTGGCGCCCCCGGTCCAGGACCTGGTGGCGCGGGCCCTGGCCAATGCTCCGTCGATTGCAGCCAGGCGCGAGCGGATGGTCGCGGCACAGGCCGCCGCAAAGGCCGCCGACGTGCTGCCCGACCCGATGCTCGAATTCGAAGTGAAGGACGCCGGGTTCCCGAAGTGGACGCTCGGGGAGGACCAGATGTCGATGATCGGCGCCACGATTCGGCAGCCGCTCGTCAGCAAAGGCCGCAAGGCGACGCGACTGGCGGCCGCGACCGCCGAGATCGACGTCCGGCGCGCCGAGACCGCCGCCGCCGCCTGCGATCTCACGGTCGCCGTTCGGACGGTCTACGGCCGCCTCTACGCCGTCGACCGAGAGCGGGCGATCCTGCGCGACTCGGAAGAGATGGCCCGGCTGCTTGTCGAAACGGCCACCGCCCGATACGCGGCTGGATCCTCCGATCAGACCGTCGTGCTCCGCGCGCAGCTCGAACGCACGCGGCTCTCCGAACGCGTGGTCGACCTGGACGCCGATCGTGCGACGCTGGTCGTGGCGATGAACCGGCTGCTGAACGAGCCACCCGAAACGCCGCTTGGGGAGGTCCGTGAACTCCCCGAGTTCGGGGCCCTCGCCGGAACGCCCGCGACCCAGGCCGCCGCCGCCAGCCTCGCGCCCGACGTCTCCCTTCGGAAGGCGGAGGTCGCAGCCGCCACGCAGCGCGTGGGGGTGAGACGGGAGGAGTTCGGACCGAACTGGTCGGTCGGGGGATCGATCTTCTGGCAGGGTGGCACGGCCCGCGTGGTGTCGTTCACGGTCGGCGTCGACTGGCCGTGGCGGAAGGACCGGAACCAGGGCCCGCTGCTCGCGGCGTCCGAGAGCGAGCTGAGAGCGGCGCGCCTCGATCTGGAAGACGCCGCGGCGGGCACGAGGTCCGAAGCCGCTCGGCTCGCCGTCGAGATCAAGCGGGCGGAGGATCAGAATCGTCCGGTATCGCTCCGGCCTCCTGCCGCAGTCGTCAGCGGCGCTCGACGCGGCGCGCACGAGCTATCTCGGGGGGCAAGGCGACTTCCCCTCCGTGCTCGACGAGTTCCGCCGCTGGACCGAGATCCGTGTCGAACTCGTGCGTCGCGAGGCCAGCCGGTTCGCTGCGCGCGCCCAGCTCGACGTGCTGGTCAACCCCGCCGATCATGGCGATTGGGGCCACGCGGTCACCAAGTCGCCGACACCATCGAAGGAGCCACGACCATGACCCGCAGTCTGCGATCTCGACACATGCGCGGTTCGCGCTACCGGGCGTTCACGCTGGTGGCAGCAGCGTTCGTTGCCGTGACGATCGGCATCGCGGCCGGCGGGTGTGGCGCCATCGGTGGGGGAGGCCGCCCCTCGCAGAAGGTCGCCTCGCCTGCCCCGATGTACCACTGCCCGATGCACCCTGAAGTCGTGTCGGACAAGCCGGGCGATTGCCCCATCTGCGGGATGCGACTGGTGCCGATTCCTGCGCTGGAGAAGGGCGCGGGAGGCACGCCCGCGGCTGCCGCGCCGGCGGGAGGCGCGCCTCGAGCCGGCGACATCGGACCGGCGTCCATGGACATCGGGACCGACCGCGCCCGCCTGGCGGGTGTCCGCACGGTGGAGGCGAAGGTGGGCCGAGTGTCGAGGTCCATCCGCGCGACGGGCACCGTCGTCGTCGATGAGACGAGGGTCCGGCAGGTCACGACGAAAGTGGCAGGCTTTGTCGAGAGGCTCTACGTGAACACGATCGGACAGTCGGTTCGCGCCGGCGAGCCGCTGTTCGAACTCTACTCGGCCGAACTGCTGGCCGGCCAGGAGGAGTACCTCCGGGCGCGCCGGAGCGCGGCCGAGTTCCAGAAGTCTGCGCTGCCTGAGGTCCGGCAGGGGGGCGCCGACCTCGCCGCCGCCGCACGCCAGCGTCTCGAGCGGCTCGACGTGCCGGCCGGATTCCTCGAGGCGCTCGACGAGTCGGGTACCGCGCAGCGGACGATCACGTTCGCGGCGCCGTTTGCCGGACTCGTCACGGGCAAGAGCGTGGTGGCCGGCCAGAGGATCGAACCCGGGATGGATCTGCTGACCGTGACCGACCTGTCGCAGGTATGGGTGATCGCGCAAGTGTTCGAAGGCGAAGTGCGCGTGGCGCAGACGGGGCGGGCGGCACGGGTGACGCTGCCCTACGATCCGGACGTTTCGCTGAGCGGGCGCATCGCCTTCGTCTATCCGACCGTCGAGCCGGAGTCGCGGACGCTGAGGGTCCGGCTCGAGTTCCCGAATCCGCGGGAGGCGCTGAAGCCCGGCATGTTCGTCACCGTGGAGCTCGGAGCCGAGTCGGAGAGCGGCATCGTCATTCCCGATTCGGCCGTGCTCGATACGGGCACCCGCCAGCTGGTGTTCGTCGAAGCGCCGCCGGGCCAGTTCGCCGCCCGCGAGGTCTCCGTCAGGCTTCGGGCCGACGGTCAGGCGGTCGTCCGGTCGGGGCTCGCGGCCGGCGACCGGGTGGCGAGTTCCGCGAACTTCCTGCTCGACTCCGAGTCGCGGCTGCGGAATGCCGTGCGTGCGAGCGTCCAGAAACACCAGGACCACTGACATGATCCGCCGCATCATCGACTTTTCGGCGCGCAACCGGTTTCTGGTGCTGATGGCCACCGCTGCGGCCATCGTGGCCGCCGTGTACGTGCTGGGCGAGATCCGCCTCGACGCGCTGCCCGACCTGTCGGACACGCAGGTCATCATCTACTCCCGCTGGGACCGGTCGCCCGACATCATCGAAGACCAGGTGACCTATCCGATCACCAGCGCGCTGCTCGGCGCGCCTCGCGTCAAGGCCGTCCGCGGCTACTCGGACTTCGGCTTCTCCTACGTCTATGTGATCTTCGAGGACGGCACGGACCTCTACTGGGCGCGGTCGCGGGTGATCGAGTACCTGTCGAAGATCCAGGCGCGCCTGCCCGAAGGCGTGAAGACCGAACTCGGTCCGGACGCGACGGGCGTCGGCTGGGTCTTCCAGTACGCCCTCGTGGACCGGTCGGGCTCGCACGCCCCCGATCAACTCCGGTCCTACCAGGACTGGACCCTGCGCTATGCGCTTCAGGCCGTGCCCGGCGTCGCCGAGGTCGCTTCGATCGGCGGGTTCGTCCGCCAGTACCAGGTCACCGTCGATCCCGTGAAACTCTCGGCCTACGCGCTGCCCCTCGACCAGGTCGTGGCGGCGATTCGCCAGAGCAACAACGAGGTGGGTGGCCGGTTGATGGAATTCGCCGGCAGCGAGTACATGGTTCGCGGGCGGGGGTACTCGCGGAGCGTGGCCGACTTCGAACAGATCGTCGTCAAGGTGGCGGCGGGTGGCACCCCCGTGCTCCTGCGCGACATCGGGCGCGTGGACATCGGGCCGGAGATCAGACGCGGCATATCGGACCTGAACGGGCTTGGCGACACCGTCGGCGGCATTGTCGTCATGCGGCACGGCGAGAATGCCCTCAACGTGATCAGCCGAGTGAAGGCGCGGCTCGACGAGATGAAGGCGTCGTTGCCCGAGGGTGTCGAGATCGTGACGACGTACGACCGCGCCGGTCTGATCGAACGGGCCATCGAGACGCTTCGGCACGAGTTGACCATCGAGATGATCATCGTGTGCCTGGTCATCCTGGTGTTCCTCTGGCACATCCCGTCGGCGGTCGTACCGATCGTAACCATCCCGGTGTCGGTGCTGCTGGCCTTCATCCCGATGTACTTCCTGGGCGTGACGGTCAACATCATGTCGCTCGCCGGCATCGCCATCTCGATCGGCGTCCTGGTGGACGGCGCGATCGTCGAGGTGGAGAACGCGTACAACCGGCTCCACCTGTGGCAGGCCGGCGGGAGGAAGGGGGACTTCCACGAGGTGCGGCTCGAGGCCCTGAAGGAAGTCGGGCCGTCGGTGTTCTTCTCGCTGCTCGTCATCGCCGCGGCCTTCCTGCCCGTCTTCGTCCTCGTCGACCAGGAAGGTCGCCTGTTCAAGCCGCTGGCGTACTCGAAGAACCTGGCGATGGCGATTGCGGCGGTGCTGGCCATCACGCTGGACCCGGCGATCCGGATGCTCTTCACCCGCATGGACCCGTTCAGCTTCAGGCCGCGATGGATCGCCTGGGCCGCCACGAAGGTTCTGGTGGGCACGTACCATTCGGAGGATCGGCACCCAATCAGCCGCGCCATCCACGCCATCTACGACCCGGCCTGCCGCCTGGTTCTGCGGTTTCCGAGGAGCGTCATCGTGCTGGCCGTCGCGGCCGTGCTGGCCACGATTCCGGTCTACCGGCAGCTGGGCTCGGAGTTCATGCCGGCGCTGAACGAAGGTTCGATCCTCTACATGCCGACGACGTTGCCGGGGATCTCGGTGGCGCAGGCCGAAGAACTGCTCCAGACTCAGGACCGCGTGCTGCGGACCTTCCCGGAGGTCGAGCGGGTGATGGGGAAGGCCGGGCGCGCGGAGACGTCCACCGACCCCGCGCCGTTCTCGATGATGGAGACGACGATCATCCTCAAGCCCGAGTCGGAGTGGCGCCCCGTGGAACGGTGGTACTCGAACAGGCCCCTGCCCGAATGGGTGCGGGCGGCTGCGCGCACCATCTGGCGCGATCGAATCACCTACGACACCCTGGTGGACGAGATGGACCGGGCGCTCCAGATCCCGGGCCAGACCAACGCCTGGACGATGCCGATCAAGGCACGGATTGACATGCTCTCGACGGGCGTCCGGACGCCCGTCGGCATCAAGGTGTTCGGGTCCGATCTAGCCGAGATTGAGCGGATTGGCGAGGAGGTCGAGCGGCTGGTCCGGCCGATTCCGGGCACGAGGAGCGTGTTCGCCGAACGGGTCACGGGCGGCCATTTCGTGGACTTCACGCCGCGGCGCGATCAACTCGCCAGGTACGGACTGACGATCGAACAGGTCCAGATGGTTATCACAGCCGCGATCGGCGGCGAGAACATCACGACAACGGTCGAAGGGCGGGAGCGGTACCCGGTGAACCTGCGCTATCCGCGCGAGTTGAGGGACGACATCGGGCGGCTGCAGCGGGTGCTGGTTCCGGTGGCGGGCGGCGCCCAGATTCCGCTCGGCCAGCTGGCCGACATCCAGCTGGTCGACGGCCCGTCCATGATTCGCGACGAGAACGGGTTCATGGCGGGATACGTGTACGTCGACATCGCGGGCCGGGACGTCGGCGGCTACGTCGAGGAGGCGAAGCAGGCGGTCAGCTCGCACCTGCAGCTCCCCTCCGGCTACGTCCTCCAGTGGAGCGGCCAGTACCAGAACATGATCCGGGTGCGCGAGCGACTGAAGGTGATCGTGCCCGTCACCCTGGCGCTCATCTTCGTCCTGCTCTACGCGAACACGCGGTCGACCTTCAAGGCGCTGCTGGTCATGGCCGCGGTACCGTTCTCGGCCATCGGGGCGGTGTGGCTCTTCTACCTGCTGGGCTACAACGTCTCGATTGCGGCGTGGGTCGGCATGATTGCGCTTCTTGGCCTCGACGCCGAGACGGGTGTCTTCATGCTGCTGTTTCTCGACATCTCGTACGAACAGTACCCGCAAGGACGGGCGGCTGCAGGCACCGGGCGGCCTGGACGAGGCCATCCTCCACGGTGCGGTGAAGCGCGCGCGGCCGAAGATGATGACCGTGGCTGCGGCGTTCATGGGCCTGCTGCCGATCATGTGGTCGACCTCTGCCGGAGCCGACGTGATGAAGCGGATTGCCGCGCCGATGATCGGCGGCCTCGTCACGTCGTTTGCGCTGGAGCTGTTGGTGTACCCGGCGGCCTTCAAGCTGTGGAAGGCGCGTCAGCTTCGAAAGGAGGCGAGCAGCCCGGCTGCCGTCGCGACCGCCTGAACCGGGTCGTGCCCGATTGCCGTCTCGTCCGACAGCACGATGCCCGCGAAGCCCCGGGCAGCGAGATCGAACAGGTGGCAGACCTCCGATCGGGTCGGTTCGGAATGCCGCGTCAGATGCTCGAGGACCTGGCCGGCCATCAGCACCGGAATCCCCAGGCGGGGGGATCGATCGCCGCGACGCCCCTGGCCATTGCTGCGGGCCCGAGCTGGGCCCCGAGGTCGCCACGGCACACCCAGATGGCATCCACCCGGCGCGCGATCCCGTCGAGGTGCGCCAGTGCCTCGGGCCGCTCGATCTTCCCGACGACCCGGCATCCGGGCGCCGCACGGCGCAGCCATGCGGCCTCGGTGCCGTCGAGCATGAAGGAGAACGCCAGGGCCGAAGCGCCCGAGCGCTCCGCGATGGCCGACGCGTCGGCGTCTCGCGGGGTCAGGCCTCCGAGCCGGACCGGATGCTGCTCGATGTTGAGGCCTTTCCGGGGCAACAGGAGCCCGTCGTTCAGTGCGCGTGCGTCGAGGCCGTCCGGCGTGGCGCGCACGACGTCGAACCGGACGCGGCCATCGTCGACACTCAGCGTGTCGCCACGTTGCGCCTGCGCGAACAGCTCTGCGTGAGGCACGCGCAGGTCGCCGTCGATCGTCATCGACAGGCGGACCATCTGTCCGGCGGTCACGGGCAGGGGCTCGCCCGGTTCGATCCGCATCTTGGCACCCTGCAGGTCGACGACGACCGTCGCGCCCGGGCACGCTCGACGGACGTGCGCGAGCGCGCCGGAGAGTCCCACGTTGTCGAAATGCGAGGCGTTCAGCCGGAAGGCGGTGGCGCCGCAGTCGGCCAGCTGCTCGACGAGTGCCAGCGACGCCGGCCCGAGCGTGGCGACGAGCTGGAACGCGCCGGCCCGCGCCGGCGCGTCCAGCGGGAGGAAGGACAACCTACTTGCCTGCGATCGCGACCAGCTCGATGTCGAACACGAGCAGCCCCTTGGGGACGCCCGGCTGGTCGATGTCGTCGTACGCGAGGCGGCCGGGAATCCAGAGCCGCCTCACCTCGCCGGCGACCATCAGCTGCACGCCCTCTGACCAACCCCTGATGACGTCACCGAGCGCGAAGGTCGCCGGCTGGCCCTTGAGGACCGAGCTGTCGAAGATCTTGCCGTCGGGCGTCCAGCCCGTGTAGTGCACCGTCACCGTGCTGCCGGACTTCGGACGAACGGTGCCCGTTCCCGGCCTCAGGACCTTGGATGCCAGCCCCGACTTCGTCCGCTCCGCATCGGCCGGAGCCGCGGCAACGTCTGGCGGCGTCGCGGGCGGGGGGATGATGTCGAGCAGGATCACGTCCACCATCAGCGACCCCTTGGGCTTGCCCGCCGCACCGGCGAACGCCAGCTTCTCGGGCAGCCACAGCCGCATCTTCTGTCCGACCGTCATGAGCTCCAGCGCCTCGCGGAGCCCCGAGGCCATGATCGCGCCGACGAGAATCGGCGTCCCAGGGGAGCTCAGCGAACTCGGCTTGCTCTCGATGCTGTCCTTCGTCCAGAAGAGGGCGACGACCTTCACGAGGTCGCCGGCCGTCGGGCGGACGGTGCCGCGGCCTGGAGTCGTGATCTTGTACGCCAGTCCGGAACCGGTTTTCACCGCATCGGCGGGCGGCGTCTGGACCTGGGCGGCCATCGAGGCCTGCCCGGCCGTCTGCGCCAGCGCTGCAGGGGGGAAGCCGAGCGCAACCGCGGAGAGGATGACGACAACGAGAAGCGAACGACACGCCGTTTGAAGAGTCATACCGGATAATCGTGTCAGGTTTCAGCAGACGGGCGCAAGCACTTTCGGGTTGCCGCGCGGGCATTCTGCGCGACTGGAGATCCGGATGGGGCAGAACCGCGCTATAGTGACGGGTTGAGGAGGGACCATGGACGACACGAGTGCGCAGGGCGTGAAGCTCGGGGAGAAGGTGCCCGACTTCGAGATGACCGTCTACGACCCAATCAAGGACGACTTCGGGATGATCTCGCTCGAGGGACAGATCAGCAGGAAGCGGTGGACGGTCCTTTTCTTCTATCCGGCCGACTTCACATTCGTTTGAGCGACCGAGTTTGCTGCTCTGGCAGAGCAGAACGACCGGTTCGTGAAGATGGGTTGCGACATCGTCACGGTGAGCACGGACACCCAGTTCGTCCACCTGGCCTGGAAGAAGAGCGAGAAGGAGCTGGCGGCGGTGACGTACCCGATGGCGGCCGATCCCACCGGCGCCGTGTCGAGGATGTTCGGCGTCTACGACGAGAAGACGGGGCTGGCGCTGCGCGGCTCGTTCATGATTAACCCCGAAGGGGTGTTGCTCAACTCCGAGGTCAACTTCTATAACATGGGCCGCAACATCGACGAGCTCATGCGGAAGTTCAAGGCCAACGTCTACATGGGCCGGAAGACCAACGAGGTCTGCCCGTCGAAGTGGAAGGACGAGGGCGACAAGACGCTGGTCAACCCTGGCGCGAAGATGGTGGGGAAGGTCCACGAGGCGCTGAACGGGTAGGCCGGCCGATGACGTCATCGGAGAACCATTCGAGAGAACGCCAGGGTGCGCGAGAGCGGCAGGGCGCGCCACCCGAATGGCTGGCCCGCCAGAAGGCCGCCATCCGGGACGCCCCCGTAGTCGGCGGCGTGGCCACGCCGCTCTATCGCGCATCCAAGGCGCGCCTCGCTCAGTGCCTCCGGTGGCTGATTCGTGTCCCGATCCTGGGTCGGCTCGTCTGGTGGGTCCAGATGACCGTCAAGGCCCCGAGGACGATCAGCGAGATGCTGGACCGTCTGGCGGCGATTCAGGACGAGATCGAAGCCCTGCAGGTCCGGTCTGACGGTCATGCCGCCCGGCTCGACGAGCAGCTCGTGCTCATCCGCAGGCTGCGGCTCGACGTTCAGGACCTGAACGGCGAGAACCCGATCAGCGGCGCGGTCTACGACGCGTTCGAAGCGGAGTTCCGAGGCGACGCCGCGGTCATCAGCCAGCGGGCCGAGATCTACCTGCCGATCATCAGGTCGGTGAGCGCCGGCATCCCGGAGTTTCCCATTCTCGACATCGGGTGCGGCCGCGGGGAGTGGCTGCTGCTGCTGAAAGAGAACGGGCTGGCAGCCAGGGGCGTCGACTCGAATGCGACCTTCACCGGCAAGGTCAGAGCGTTGGGCCTCGACGTCGAGGAAGCCGAGGCCGTCCAGTTCCTGACCGCTGTCGCCAGTGACTCGGTCGGCGCGGTGACGGCGTTCCACATCGTCGAGCACCTGGACATCAACGCCCTCATCGCGTTGATCCGCGAGGCCTACCGCGCGATCCGGCCGGGCGGCGTCGTGATTCTCGAGACCCCGAATCCCGAGAACATCGTCGTCGGTTCGTGCAGCTTCTACAACGATCCGACGCACCGGCGGCCGATCCCGCCGCCGACACTCTCGTTCTACCTGCGCAACAGCGGGTTCTCGAACGTCACCGTCACGGGATTGGCGCCACTGAACCTGGTCCAGGGGCACGTCAGCGACGCCCTCAAGCCCATCGTCGATCGCTTCAACATCGGCCAGGACTACGCGGCGATCGGATACAAGCTGTAGCCGGGCATGGCCCTGCTTTTGGTGGCCGCCACGGGCCGTCCCGCGGTCGTGTAGGAGTACTCCCACTGCGGCGCGAACCCGTCCAGGATCGACTTTCCGTTCGCCTTGCTGGCGGTCTTCCCGGCCGGTGCGACCCGGGACTTTCGGCGGCTTGTGTCACGCGACCGCAGTGACGGAGCAACAGCGCAGATTCGTCGGTGAGCGGCCGCGGCACCGCGTCGGCAGTCGCGACCGGCCAACGCCATGCTCCGGTGGGCGTGGGAAGCGAGGACGCGAAGCGGCCGGCAACAGAAAAGGCGCCCGTGCGGGCGCCTTTCGGGAATCCGTTGCACACGGCAGGGCGGAAGGTGGTGGCCAGGCCCAGAATTGAACTGGGGACACCCCGGTTTTCAGGCGATCCCGAATTGTGAAAGGTTCTGATTTGCTGAGTGTTTCTGGTGATTGTCGTCTGAGTTGTACCCCCGTGAGGGGGCCTAGACGGGAAAAACTGGCAAGAAGTGACAAGCGGGGCGCCACCTTGGTGTTGCACCGGGGTGTCCTCAGTTCCGCCGGTCGATCCGGCGTGTTCTCGACGTGATAGCGTGACATTCGGCGCCTAGCTCGCGGTTGCGGGCGGGCAACGATTGGGGGCGACAATGGCGACGACGAAGCGGGCGAAGAAGAAGCCGGACGGGCCGGCCTGGCGGAAGCGGGGAACCGATCCGGAGGCGTGGGTCTCGGACGAAGTCTCGTCGTGGAGTAGTTGGATCGGCGCCAGGTCTGAGGCGGAGGCGGAGGCGTTCTGTTCGAAGCGAATCGAGCTGTTCAGGTCGTCCGGGAACTACGCCGCTCTTCTTGACGCGCTGGCTCTTGGTGAGAAGCACGGCTGCCGTGCGAACGAGCTTCTGCGTATCTGTCGATTACTGATCTGGAGTCTAGCGGACGGCGTGCCGGCAGCAACTGCACGGGGGATCCGGGTGCTTCCGCCTGCGGCGTGGTGGAAGCGGCACGACCGGGATCTCGAGGACCAGTGGCGCGCGTTGCTTGTCGCGGAGGGCCGAGATCGACTGCATCTGACGTGGGCGGAGGCCGCCGAACAAGCGGCGGACATGATGGGGTCCGAGGGCGCGCGCGTGTCGCCGGCGGCGATGCTGGCGTCTTACAAGCGCGTGCGGCGAAACGAACGGCGGACGCCGGGCCGCTACTACTCCAGCTCTCGCGAGTGGAACGACCGAATATCGAAGCACGGGAAGATGTCGGCCGCGAAACTGGCTGCGCTCCGGAGGTGGCAAGAGGTTGTGGACGCTCGCGGCGGCCCGGCTCGCTAAGAGTGGGTAACGCTCGGCGGTAGTTCTTCTCCCCAGACTTCTCACGCACGGGCGCCTATCTTTTGAGCATGAACTCGCTCAAAAGGAGGCGTACCGTGCTCCTGCCAATTCGGCTCACCATCCTTGAAAGCGGGCGGACACAGCGGGATCTGTCGCTGGACGCCCGGATCCCAGAAACGCGAGTCTCCGCGATCGTGCGGGGGCGCGTCGAGCCCACCGTCGACGAGAAACGGGCGCTGTCGCGCGTGCTGGGGCGGCCTGTCGATCAGCTCTTCCCAATTCGGGTCGCCTCGTCCGAGGCGTAGGGGGCTCCGTGCGTTGGCTCAAGGTTCGCCAAGCGGCCGAGCATGCCGGCGGGCTCTCGCAGCGGACGGTCTACGCCGCGATCCGAAACGGAAAACTGCGGGCGGCCCGCATCGGCGCCGGGCGAAACCTCGTGACGGCTGCGGAGTGGGTTGACGCCTGGCTTGAGCAGGCTGGCGCGGCCGCGGGGCCCGGGCCGACGGAGCGCACGGTGGGGTCGCGATGACTGGAACGGCGCTCGATCGCGTGCTCGGAAAGCTCGAGGGCGTGAAGGCGAACGGCGCCGGCTTCATGGCGCGATGTCCGGTTCACGAGGCGAGCGGGAACGGGCATCGGCCGTCGCTGAGCGTGAAGCAGGATGGCGACCGCGTGCTGCTGAAGTGCTTTGGCGGCTGTGAGACCGCGGCCGTGCTCGGCGCGATCGGGCTGAACTTGCGCGACCTGTTCGCTGACGAATCGAAGCCGAAGGCGCGGACGAAGACGCACAAGCTCGGGCCGATCGTCGCGACCTACGACTATCACGATTGGGCCGGCGCGCTGATCTACCAGACGTGCCGGTATGCGGAACCGGAAAAGGATTTCCGCCAACGTCGGCCGGACGGGCGCGGCGGGTGGGCCTGGAGTCTCAACGGCGTTTCTCGCGTGCTGTTCGATCTGCCCGGGTTGGTGGACCGGACGGACGTGTTTCAGGTTGAGGGCGAGAAAGACGCGCTCGCACTGAAGGCGCTCGGCCTGGTGGCGACGACGACGGCCGGCGGCGCGGACGGCTACGGACGCGGCGACTACGCGGCGCAGCTCGTCAGGGCCGGTTGTCTGCGGCTCACCGTGTTGCCCGATCACGACGACGCCGGCCGGCGCTACGCGGAAGCCGTGGCGGCGTCCTGCTCCGCGGCCGGGCTCGCGGTGAAGGTGATCGAGCTGCCCGGGCTGCGAATCGGCGGCGACGTGTCCGACTGGCTTGCGGCGGGGCATACACGGGAGGAGCTGGTCGCGCTGGTGGACGCGGCGCCGGTTTGGGCGCCGGCGGCTGACGCGTCCAGTAAGACACGGGCGCCGCTCGACGCCGGCGATCACAATCTCCCGCGCGCGACGGCGGCGCTGCTCGAGGCGCTCGAGGCGGCGAACGTTCCGCCGGAGCTGTTCCGGTTCGGTGGCGTGCCCGTGCGGCTCGAGCGCGACGAACGCGGGGCGCCGCGGGTAATACCACTCACGGAGGATCGGCTCCGTCATCACGCCGCGCGGGCGGCTGAGTGGGTGATCTATCGGAGGCAGGACCGGAGCGCGGACGCGGTGGCGGTCCCGGCGCTCCCGCCCGTGCCTGTGATCCGCGACGTGCTGGCCTGCCCGAACCTGCCGTTTCCGATGCTCGAGCGAATCGTCGAGGCGCCGTGTTTCGGGGCCGACGGCCGCGCGCATCTGACGCCGGGGTATCTGCCGGAGTCGGGGCTGTACCTGGCGATGCCCGACGGTTTCACGGTGCCCGACCTGCCGGCGGTGCCGACGGAGGCGGACGTGCGGGCGGCGCGCGAGCTGCTGCTCGAGCTGCTCGAGGACTTCCCGTTCACGGGTCCGCCGGAGCTGGCGCACGCGCTCGCGGTGCTCCTGCTGCCGTTCTTGCGGAACCTCATTCCCGGCCCGACGCCGTTTCATCTGATCGAGAAGCCGACGCCGGGCACGGGCGCCTCGCTGCTCGCCGACGTGCTGCTGCTGCCAGCGACTGGCCGGCCGCTGGCGGCGATGACGGAAGGCCGCGACGAGGACGAGTGGCGGAAGCGGCTGACAGCGAAGCTCGCCACGAGCCCGACGGCAATCGTGATCGACAACCTGCGGCGTCCACTCGAGGCGTCGGCCGTCGCGTCCGCAATCACGATGCCGGTCTGGGAGGACCGGCTGCTGGGCGGTTCCACGATCGCGCGCGTGCCGGTGCGCTGCGTGTGGCTGGGGACCGGGAACAATCCGCGGCTCTCAAACGAGATGGCTCGGCGCACCGTGCGGATCCGGCTCGATGCCCGCGTCGAGCGGCCGTGGTTGCGTGAAGGGTTCCGGCATCCGGATCTCCGCGGGTGGGCGCTCGCACAGCGGCCGGCGTTGGTGCATGCGGCGCTGGTGTTCGGGCAGGCGTGGGTCGCGGCGGGCCGGCCGCGCTCATCGGCGCGTCTGGGAATGTTCGAAGACTATGCGGCGATCGTCGGCGGCGTGCTCGCGGTCGCTGGGGTCGGTGGGTTTCTGGAGAACCTCGAGGAGTTCTACGAAGCGTCCGATTCCGAGGCCGACGCGTGGCGCGCGCTCGTGGCGCGGTGGGTGGAGCGGTTCGGCACACAGCCGGTCGGCGTCGGGCGCCTCTGGGAGTTGGTGAATCCAGGGCCGGGCGGGTTGGAGCCCGTGGATCTCCCGCTCGGGGACGGGTCGGAACGGTCCCAGCGAACGAAGCTCGGCGTGCTGGTTCGGGCGCAACGCGGCCGGGTGATTGGCGGCCATCGCGTCGAACCTGGGCCGAAGGTGCAGGGGGCTCAACAGTGGCGACTGGTGCCCGTCGCGTGAACCTCAGTGAACCTAGTGAACCTGTCCCGTGAAGCGCCCACGCGAGCGGCGAACTGTTGAGGTTATAGAAACGTACTAGGGCTGAGTGGGAAACGTTCACAAGGTTCACTGAGGTTCACGGGGCCCGGGGCGGGCCGGAGATCGGGCGGCGGCGAGTGGTTCCGGGAACTACTGGGAACCACGGGAACAGCTGAGGAGGAGGTGGGGCGTGAAGGGACACGAGGTCTTCCCGGGGCGGTATCTGTCGGCGGTGGATCTGGCGGGCGCGCGGCCCGTCGTCACGATCGCGGAAGTGCGATCGGAGGAAATCGGCGGCGAGGTGAAGCGGGTTGCGTACTTCGCCGGGAAGGCGAAGGGCCTGCCGCTCAATCGAACGAACTGGACCGCGATCGCCGAGGCGACCGGTCAGGATGACGACGAGCGCTGGACGGGCCACGCGATCCGGCTCGTGACGGCGCGCGCGTCGTATCTCGGCAAGCCGGTGGATGCGGTGCGCGTCGAGCGAGTCGCTCCGCCGGCGGCGCCGCGCGTCGCGCCTCCGCGGGATTCGGCGCCCGCGACGATGCCGGCGGCCGAGGATGTGCCGTTCTGACGGAGGGAGCGATGCGCCACCGACGACGAGGATCCGACGCGCGGGCGACGGCGGGCGAGACGTTCCTGCGATCGCTGCCGGTCTGCCGCGGTTGCGGTCTGCGATTCGTGCCGGCCGGTCGCGGGCAGCTCGTGTGCGGGCCGGCGTGTCTGCGGCCGACGTCGCCCGGGCGGAGCGCGGTGCTTCCTGGGCGGACGATTCGAGAAGACGGCGGATAGTCGGCGAGTCCGCGGGTCGATGGCCGGCGCCGGTCGTCAACCTGCGGGACTGTGGAGGCGGGCATGGTGATGAGACGACTACCGGGGATCGACCGACGGGCGCTCGAGGCGCTTCGCCCGATCTGCCTGGGGTGCGGCCGGCCGTTCTCGGGCGTCCGGCCCGGGCAGCGGGTGTGCCGGCCGTCCTGCCGCGTGTTGGCGGAGTCGGCCGGCCGGGCGATGCGGCCGGCGCTGTTCGCGGTGGACGGAAAGGGGGGCGCGTGATGTGGGGCGATGTGCTCGCGGCGCTGCTCGCGGCGCTCGTCGCGGGGGCGATCGGCGGGTCGCTGTTCGCGCTCGGCTGCGAGTGGTGGCGGAGGCGGACAATCCGGCGGCTGCTGACGCGGGCCGAACGGAAGGCCGATGCCTGACGGACTCCGGCGCGCGTGTGTCGTGCTTGGCTGTCCGGGCGAGGCCGCGGTGCGCGGGCGCTGCCGGCGGCATGCGGCGGCGGCTCCGCCTCGAGGGCTCGGCTCGGACGCGCTCCAGGGGGCCGAGCTCTATCGCTCGCCGGAGTGGCGCGCGCTGTCGGCGGAGCTGCTTCGCAGGCATCCGTATTGCGGGTGCGGCGCGGCCGACTGCCGGCAGCCGAGCGCGCTCGTTCACCACGTCACGCCACACCACGGCGACCGGCGCGCGTTCTTCAACCGCCGCGGCCTCGTGGTTCTGAGCCGGGCGTGCCACGCGCGGGCCCACCAGGCGGCCGGGGGAGGAGGGGGGCAAACATCTGAAAATCGTTTCTCCCTTTCAGGAGCGCGCGTCCGCTTCGCGTTAGGGCTGCCAGGTTCGGGTGTCGGGGGGGATCACCGATGACGGGGCGAACGGTGGCCGTCCGGCGGGAGGCCAGAAACCGACGGGCGGAGCGGCGATTCGTCGGAAACGCGGCCCAGGCGCTCGGCCATCTCGAGGCCGGCGTCGATGTCGTGCTCGCGACGCGGGGCCAGTTCAGCTTGAGTGGTTTGGTCGAGGCGGCCGTGCGGGAGATCGGGCCGGCCGCGGCGAGTGTTCTCACCTGGACGGCGGGCCGGCGTCAAATCGGCCACCTGGCCAGGCTACTCGAGGCCGGGCGCCTGACGTCGTGCCGGTGGTGGGTCGATCCGAGCCTTCAACGGCGTCAGCCGAGCTACGCGGCGGCGCTGCTCGCGGCATTCGGCGCGGCCGCGGTGCGCTGCGCGCCGGTTCACGCGAAGGCGGTCGTACTGCTGAACGGTTCGCACGCCGTCACGATCCGCGGGTCGCTGAACATGAACGCGGCGCTTCGGTTCGAGTTGCTCGAGGTGTCTGACGATCCGGTGTTGGCGGCCTTCCTGCTCGGCCTGGTCGATGACGTCTTCCGCACGGTGCCGGCGGGGCTGGCGGGTGCTGACGGCGCGGTGACGGTGCTCGAGGCGGCGTTCGGGGCCGATGTCGAGGCCGTCGATCGCGTGGCCGGCGTCGGGCCGGACCTGGCGGACGCGGGCCGTCCCGGCTTCTCGGCGGGGGTGTAGCGATGGGACGAAGCGGGCCGCCTCCGTTGCCAACGGCGCTCAAGGTGTTGCGGGGGACGCTGCGCGCGGATCGGGCGAATCCAACCGAGCCGGCCGCCTTGCCGGTCTCGAGTGTCGCGGCGCCGGCCTGGCTGAGTGACGAGGGCCGGAAGGTCTTCCGGCGCTTGGCGCGGCAGTTGGCGGCGATCAGGGTCATCGCCGAAACAGATCTCCCGCTGCTCGGCCTGCTCGCGGACCAGTGGGCGGTCTACTTTGAGTCGCGGCGGTTCCTGAAGGAACAGAAATCCGACGTCTACACGCTGCGGGACGCCGACGGGAACGTGCGGGCGATCATGCCGTTTCCGCAAGTGTCGATTCGGAACAAGGCGGCGCTCGCGATCGCGCGGCTCTCGGCGGAGTTCGGTCTGAGTCCGTCGTCGCGGTCGCGGGTGTCGGCGTCGACGGCGGACGAGGGCCCGGCGGACGAGCTCGAGGGCTATCTCCTGAGCGGAGGCCGGCGTGGTTGGTAACGACCAGGCCGATCGGGTGCGCGCGGAGGCGCTGGCGATGGAGCGCGGCTTCGATCCGAGCCGGATCGAGGCGCGTGATGTGGCGTTCGTGCTGGCCGGCGGCTGGTTCGACGCGGCCGCGGCGTCGCGGGTCTGCGGGTTCGTGGGGTGTCTCCCACATACAAAGGGCCGCTGGCGCGGCGAGCCGTTCACGCTGCTCGACTGGCAACGGGCGTACCTCGAGCGGCTGTTCGGGTGGACACGGCCGGATGGGACGCGGCGGTATCGGCGCTCGCTGCTGTTCGTCGCGAAGAAGAACGGGAAATCCGAGCTGGCGGCGGCGGTGGCGTTGTACCTGCTGCTGGCGGACGGGGAGCGGGCGCCGGAGATCTACCTGGCCGCGCGCGATCGCTGGCAGGCCTCGATCATCTTCCAGACGGCCGCCGACATGGTGCGCTTGCGCCCGGCGCTGGCGCGGCGGATCGAGATCATCGACAGCCGGAAGGTGCTCGCGGTGCCGGATGCCGGCGGCCGGCTCGAGTGTCTGAGCGCGGACGAGCAGAAGTCCGAGGGCATTAACGCGAGCGCGCTGATCATCGACGAGCTCCACGTCGTGGCGCGGAAGTTGGTCAGCGCGGTCCGCTACTCGTCAGCGGCGCGCGAGGAGCCGCTTCAGTTGATGTTGACGACGGCCGGCGTTCGGGAGCCCGGGGCGATCGGGTGGGACACCTACGAACACGCCTGCCAGGTGCGCGACGGGGTGCTCGAGGATGACGAGCTGCTCGCGGTCATCTACGAGGCGGACGCCTCGCTGGCCTGGGATTCGGACGAGGCGATCCGCGCGGCGAATCCCTCGCTGGGCCACACGGTCCAGATCGAGGAGTTCCGCACGTCGGCGGCCGTGGCGGCGACGAATCCGGCGGAGCGGCTCGACTTCGAACGATACCGACTGAATCGCTGGGTGTCGCAGACGCACCGCTGGCTCGATCTCGCAGTGTGGGACGCGTCGGCGGGCCATCCGATCAGCCTCGAGGACTGCCGGGGCCGGCCGGCGTGGGGCGGGATCGACCTGGCCTCCGTGAGCGACCTCTCGGCGCTCGCGTGGTTGACGCCGTGTCCGCACGATCCGGAGGCGCTCGATGTGGTCGTGCGCTGTTGGGTGCCGGAGGCGGCGCTCGAGCGGAGTCCGCACGCGGCCGCCTACCGGCAGTGGCGGGAGCAAGGGGTCCTCGTGACAACGCCGGGCACGGCGACGGATCACAAGTTCATCACGGCGGCGGTCCTCGAGGACGCCGGCGTGCTGCTCGTGGATAGCGTGGCGATCGATCGGCTGTTTCAGGGGCTCTCGGCGAGTCAGGCGCTCGAGGACGAGGGCGTCAAGGTGTTCGGCGCGGGCATGGGATACCTGACGCTCTCGCCGCTCGTGGCGGAGCTGGAGCGGCTGGTGCTGGAGGGCCGGCTCCACCACGGCGGCCATCCGCTCTTGCGCTGGGCGATGGACTGCTGCGAGCTGCGGCTCGATGCGGCCGGCAATCGGAAGCCGGTCCGGGATGCCCGGGACAAGAAGATCGACGCGCTGATCGCAACGTTGCTCGGGCTCGATCGGTATCTGCGCCGGGAGAAAGTGGTGGAGGACAGCGGGGATCTAATTCGGCTGGTCTGAGGCGACGGGAACGAGGGAGGGGACGATGGGAGCGACGACGACGGAACGGCTGGATCGATTGGTGAAGGCGCTCGAGGCGTCGCCGGTGGGCCGGCAACTGCTCGAGGACGATGCCGCGGCGGAGCTCGGCGCACGGCGGGACCTGGCGGAACAGCTGGCGGCGGCGCGCGGGATGCACGCGGGGCGGCTGGCGGAGCTCGAGGCCGCGGTGCGGCGGGCGGGCGAGGCCGTCTCGGCGGCGCGGGCCGCGCTGGATGCGGCGGAGCGCGAGCACGCGCGCATCGGCGGCGCGGTGTGGGAGGCGCGGGTGCTCGCGGATCTGGTCGTGACCCGGCTCGAGAACGCGCTCGCCATGACCGCGGACCCGGCGATCGGCGCGTTCGTCGCCGATACGCTGGACATCGAGACGAAAGCCCGGGCGCTGGTCTCGGATGTGGAACGGACCATGAACTACAACATGGCGGGCGGACAGATCGTCACGGTGAAGACGAATCTTGCCGAGGTCCAAGGGATCGTGACCGCGGCGCGAGCGGCTCGGGCGGAGGCGGAACGGCTGCGATTCGAGGCGGTCGACGGCGCGGACCTGGCGGCCCGGCTGCACAGTCTGCGCGGGTCGATTCCTGCGGTGTCATCGGTTGGCGGGAGGTGAGGGTGATGGCTGATCAAGCGTGGCGGCGAAGCGTGGCGGCGGTTCGGCGGCTCGTGCAACATCAGCCGCTCGCGTTGAAAGAGTCGGCCTGGCCGCTGCTGGCGGACGTGTTGCGCAGCGACCGGCCGGAGGCGCGGGCCGTGGGCGGGAGCGGTTCGGGGCCACGGGACGTCGCGGTGATTCCGATCACCGGGTTCATCATGCAGCATCGGTCGCTCTGGTCGGAGATCGGGCTCGCGACGTCGACCGAGGCGCTCCAGGCGCAGATCCGGGCGGCTGTGGCGGACGCGTCGGTGCGCGCGATCGTGCTCAATATCGAATCGCCGGGCGGGTTTGCCTACGGGCTCCAGGAAGCGGCGGCGACGATTCGGAGCCTGCGGGAACGGAAACCGATCGTGGCCGTGGCGAACAGCTACGCAGCCTCGGCCGCCTACTGGCTGGCGTCGGCGGCGTCGGAGCTCGTCGTCACGCCGAGCGGCGACGTGGGGTCGATCGGCGTCTTCGCCGTGCATGAGGACTGGTCGAAGGCGTACGAAAAGGCCGGCGTGCTGCCGACGGTGATTCGGGCCGGCAAATACAAGGCGGAGTTTTCGGACACGGCGCCGCTCGGTGACGAGGCGCGGGCGGAGCTCCAGCGGGCCGTCGAGGAGACGTACTCGCAATTCGTGGCGGACGTCGCGCTCGGCCGGCGGGTGTCGGGGGCCGTGGTCGAGACCCGATTCGGCGCGGGCCGCATGGTGTCGAGCAGGCGGGCGGTGGCGGCCGGCATGGCGGACCGGGTCGCGACGCTCGAGCAGGTGATCGCCGGGGCGGTCGCGGGGGGCCGCGGCGGCGGTCCGGGGTTCGCAGCCCGGGCAGACTTGGACCTGCGGCGTCGGCGCCTGGCGCTGGTGACGGGCGATCCGGCGCTCGCGCGTCCGGGTCGGCGGCTGACGGACGCGGAACGCGTGGCGCGGCACGAACGGCGAACCGTGACGGCGCGGTAACAAGGACGCCGCGGCGTCCGGTGAGGGGGAGACGATGGCGAAGCGAGAGGCGGCGCGGGACTCGGGGGCGTGGGTGGAGGGCGTGGTCGCGGATGTGCGGGCGACGATCGCGCGGAAAGCGGCGGAGGCGCGTCCGCCCACGGCGGCGACGGAGGACGAGCAGGCGGAAGCGTTCGGGCGGATTCGCGCGGCGTGGGAGTCCGCGCGGGGCGCGCTGGCCGAGCCGCTCGGGCCGGCGGCTGTGTGGACGGCGACGCCGGACGCCGTGGCGATCGCGTGCCCGGCGTGGCCGGGCCGGCCCTTCGTGCGGGTGCGATCGGACGGGGGGATCGTCATGGAGGACGGCCACGGGCGGGGGAGCACGGCGTCGTTCGCGATCGTGCGCGCCGGTGATCAGGTGGAAACGCGGTGGTACGGCGAGGCGCTCGAGGCGGACGTGCTGGTGCGGAAGGTGCTCGAGCCGTGGTTGAGAACGCTGATCGCGGCCCAGCGGTGAGGGCGTGGATGCGCCGGGGGCCGGCCGCGCGCGGCGGAGCGATCGGGCGGCGTTGGTCCGGGTACTGAGAGCGAGGGAGGCATGAAGCGGCTACGCGGGGTGATCAAGAACTTCAACGGTCGGGGCTTCGGGTTCATCGTGGGCGACGATGGGCACGACTACTTCCTGCACATCAACGACCTGCGGATGGGACCGGGGCGGAGTCCAACCGCGGGCGAGGGCGTGTCGTTCGATGGTGTGGACGGGCCGCGGGGCTTGCGCGCGTTCGACGCCGTGCTCGACAAGGGGCTCTAGGGTGTGAGGCTGAAGGGAGCAGACGATGGCATAGCTGATTCGATGTGACGAATGCGGGAGGGAGTGGCCGGCGGCCGCGGCTCGGGTGTTCGTGCTCTCGCGCATGGATCCGGGCTCGACGTCGACTGGCGGACTCGAGGGGAAGCGGCCGGCGGACTTCCGCCGGCCGCCTGGCCGGTTTTCATCACCCGGGCGAGTGCGTCTCGGCGGTTCACGAACGGTCAGGGGGTGCCCGATGGGTACGGCGAGAGATCAAGCGTTGAAGACGTTCGATGAGATCTTCGAAGAGCTCGACGGCCTGCTGGCGGCGGCGCGGCGCGGCGCGACGCCGCGGCAGGGCCAGACGTTGAACTTGGTCCGCGCCGCGATCGTCCGGCTCGATGTCATCGTGCGCCCGCTGCTTGAGACGGCGCCAGACGTCGAGGATCTGGAACGCGGGGGAGGTGTGTGATGGCCGGAGAGAATCCCAAGCTGGTCGTGCGGGTCGGAGCGAACGTTGAGGAGCTGAAGCGCGCGCTGGCCGAAGGCCGCGTGCTCATCGACAACACGGCGAGTAGCCTCGGCCGGATGACCGCCAGCCTGCGCGGCGACAAGCTGCTGCAGGAGGCGCAGAAGCTCGTCCAGGGCGTGGAGGCCGCGGGTGGGGCCTTGACGCTGACCTCCAAGCAGCAAACCCGCGTCAACGCGCAGCTCCAGGAGGCGATCGAGAAATACGCCCTACTCGGGCCGGCGGCGCAGAAGGCGAGCGGGATTGCGATCGCGGAGATGCGCCAACTTGAAGCCGAGACGCGCAAGGTCGAGACGCGGACAGGCGCGCTCTCTGGCCTCTGGTCGAAGTTCGGGCCCATGCTGGCGACGTCGTTCTCGGTGGGGGCCGTAACCGCCGGCGTGCGGTCGCTCGTGCGGTGGGCGGACGACCTCGACGAAGTCGCGCAAGGTATAGGGATGAACGTCGAGCGGCTGCAGCAGCTCCAACAGGTCTGGGCGACGACGGGGTCAAGCATCGAGGCGGGGACCAAGGCCATCCAGACCATGCAGGAGCGACTGGGGTCAGAGAACGCTGGCACGATTGGCGCACTCGAGAAGTTGAATCTGAACTGGAAAACCGTCAAGCAGATGGCGCCGGAACTCCAGTACGACCTGATTACACAGAAGTTGCGCGAGGTGACGGACCAGACGGAGTTCGCCACGACTGGGGCGGCCGTGTTTGGTAAGACGTGGAAATCTGTCGGTCTCAGCGTGAAGAACTCCACGCAGGAATCCATCGATGCTGTGCGGACGCTGACTGAAGAACAGATCACCAGCATTGCGATCTTGCAGGGCAAGCTGGAGGCACTACAGTTACGCGCTCGGATTATCGGGGGAAACCTCATTGCTCCGACGCAGTCTCCATACCTGAGACGTTCAGTGATAGGGATGGGCACGGAGTTGTCGCTGGCGAACGAGTCCGTATTGCGGATGATGGGCGGTTTGCCCGGTATGTCCGGTGGCAAGAGCCTCGAAGAACAACAGGCGATGACGGATTGGTGGATGGCCGCGCAGCGTGGATGGACTGCTCGAAAGCCGATTGGCAAGACATACGGGACGAAGTCGGCTCAGGAACTACAGGCCGAACTATTGGCATCCGTAGCGGTTTCCGAACTGGAGATCAAGTGGTTTGAACACGACGTCGATGCGGCCATGAAGGCGAAGAAAGCCGTCGACCTGTTGAAGGTGTCCCGCAACTTCCTCCGCGAGGAAATGACGTGGGGCGCCGACGCGATGGGGAAGGATACGGGGCAGCTCGAGTTCTACCGGAGCGGGCTGCTGGCGGCCTACGACATCACGGAGGCCAGCATCGACATCCTGCCGGAGTACGCCGGGAGCATCGACCAGGCGGCGAAGTTCACCGAGGACGCGGCCAAGGCGACGAAGGGGTGGCGGTCGGAGCTGTCCGGGCTAGCTGGGTCGTTCCGCTTGCTCCAGCAGTCGGCCGGCGAAGGCGGGCTGGCCGGCGTCGCTCAGGCAGCCGCGTCAGTCACGGGGTCAATGGAGATCGGCGCGAAGGGCAGCCTGACGTTTGCCGAGAATCTCTATGGCGTGGGCGATGCCGCGACGACGACCTCGGGCCGGATGACGGCGATGGCGTCCGGGGCGTTGCAGATGGCGGCGGCAATGGAGCAGGCCACGCAGTCCACGAGCCACTGGCAGAACGCGATCTCGGGCGCGGCAACGGGCGCGGCGATGGGCGCGACGTTCGGACCCTACGGCGCGGCGGCCGGGGCGGGTATCGGGGCCATCTACGGCTATTACAAAGGCACGTCGGGCGACGACGTGACCGAGGCGCAGCGCCGGCAGTGGGTCGATTCGCTGGGCGGGTATGCGGAGTTCTACCGGCTTGTTCAACGACACACGATTACCGTCGACCAGTACAACGCGATCCTCACCGCCGGGAAGGATGGTCTTGAGGCGTTCAAGGAGACCGCTGACGCCATTGGCCTGTCGGTCAAGGACTACAGAGCGCAACTTAACAGCCTCACAGTGGCCGCTCAAGGGACGAAGACGATCGCCGAGGCGATGGGCGTCCAGACGACGCAGGCGCAGTTCGACCGGCTCGGCACGTACACGTCAGCGATCTTTGGGAAGATGCTCCGCGAGACGGGCTCCCTGACCGATGCCTTGGCCGCTGTCGGTGACACGCTTGATGCGATGATTGCCTCCGGCCGGAATCTCGGCTTGACCATCTCGGGTCCACTGGGAGAGTTACTGAACTTCCGGGGCATCCTCACGAATAATCCAGACCTCTCGGCGCGGATTACCGGCCTGGGACAGATCGGCGGCCTCGGGAATCTGTTGGGGCCGATGAATCTGCAAGCGACCTTCGGGGCCGATCTCGCGGACACCTTCAAGGAACTGTTGGCGCGCGGTGGGGTCAGCGAGAACCAGGCGCTTATGCTGATGCAGGGTCCGCTGCAATCCCTGTGGGAGTCCACGAGGAGCCAGCAGGAGCAGCAGATGCTCTCTACGGACACGATGGCCCTGCTTGACCTGGCGCTCGGTCGCGGCTTCGTCGGCGAGAATATGATGAGCATCCAGAGCCGACAACTGGAGGTGCTGACGCAGATCCGAGACTTGATGGCAGGAGGCACGTCACCGGCGAGGATTCCCGACTGGCTCCCGCCCCCGGACCTCTCCCCCAACCCGCAGTATTGGCCCGTGGAGAGCTTCTCTGGAGGGAGCGGCGGCTACCGAAACTTTGGCGCGGGCACACCGGCGATGCTCCACGGCTGGGAGGCGGTGGTGCCGCTGTCGACGACGCACGCCGGCGCCGTCGCCGGTGAGCAGACGATCACCATCCCGGTCTATCTCGACGGGCGCCAGATTGCGCTGAGCCAGGTCAAGCATCTCCCGTGGGCCGTCCGGCGCTACACGCGGGTGGGGGCCTGATGGCGATTGTGTTTTCACTGGACAACGTATGAATCCAGTAATACCATTGCGGGCGATGTCTCCCCGGAAGCGCTACACGTTCTTCATCGACCTCGACCTCGAGGCGGGCCTGAAAGCGCTGAAGGCCCGTGACGGCATGCCGGAATCAGAGGCCTGCCGTCGGGCCCTAGCCGAGTATCTGGGGAAGAAGGGCGTCGTCAAGGCGGGACAGACGGAGCGCAAGCGCGCGAGCACGCGCAAGCGGTCCTAAGCCAACCGGGCAGCTTGAACTGCCGGCTCGCCTGGCTGCTATTCTAGCAGTCCGACCTGCCGGCCTTCTTCCACGGGAGGCCGTATGTTGCCGACTGGTTCCGTTCCTCGTTCCGATCCCGGCGAGTTCTCCGACGCGGGCGGGTCGTACTTGCGGCTGGCGTCGGGTCGGGTGATTCCCTTGATCGCCGAAGGCGATCCCGCGCCGACGGCCGAGCACTACGCGCGCGCGGCGGCGTGGTCCGGTGCTCCGGCCGGAGAGCCGGAGATCCGGCGGACCGAGGGTCTGCCATGAGCGACGACACGCGGCCGGACGTGGCGATCGAGAACCACGGCGGGATCTGGATGTTCCGGCCGGAGACCGCGGCCGGCCGCGACTGGCTCCAGGCGAACGCGGCGGCCGAGTCGTGGCAGTGGCGCGCCGGCGGGCTCGCGGTCGAGGCGCGTTACGCGGCGGCGCTCGTGGTGGCGCTGAGGCGTGAATACAGCGACATCAATTGGGCCACGGCCGGCGCGAGGGACCAGGTGGAGCTCGGCGGACGCGCCGGCTACCTCATCGGCTTCGAGCTCGGCCGCAGGCTGGCAGGCGCGCAACCGGGGTGAGGGGGATCCGGGCGGCGGAACGAACCGGAGGCGACGATGAGCCGACACCACAACGACGGACTGCGGAAGATCTGCGACTGTCCGCGGCGGTCCTGGGCGAAGTGTTCGCACGCGTGGCATCTGGCCTACCAGTGGCACGGGCAACGCTACCGCGTGAGCCTGGACCGCGAACGAGGTCGGGCGGTGGGGTCGAAGACGGAGGCGGACGCCTACGCGGCGGAGATCCGGCTCGCGATCCGGAGTGGGACGTTTCGCGCGAGCGTGCCGGTGTTCGGCCTGACGTTCGGCGACGTGCTCACGGCGTATGACGAGAAGTACGTTCAGGCGCCCGGCCGGCGTGAATCGGGGCAGCGTTCGAAAGGCTGGATGATCGCGCTCTTCCGCCGGGCGCCCGTGTTGGCCGGCAACGGCGCGACGATGCCGCTCGGGGACAAGCCGATCGCGGCGGTGACGAAAGCGGACGTCGAAGCGTTTCGGGAGTGGCGGCGCGAAGAACACCGGGCGATGCTCGAGGCGCGCGAGGCATGGGACCGAGAACGGGCCGCGGTCGTCGAGCGCGAGCTGAAGACGCGGGCCGACGAGAAACGCGGCTGGCGTTCGGTCGTCGGCGAGTCGAAGGCGTCGCATCTCGTCGGGCGCCAGAAGCCACGGATTGCGCCGGGCCTGAAGGGCGGGGAAGTCGGGATCAATCGGTTGCTCCAGGCGCTCCGCCACGTCTTCAATTGGGCGATCGCGGAAGGCTACTGCGACCAGACGCCGTTCAAGCGGCACGGCGTGACCGTCGTCAAGCTGGCGCAGCACATGGAGGGGGAGCGCACGCGGCGCCTCGAGGCCGGCGAGGAAGACGCGTTGCTGACGCACGCGGAGCCGCGGCTCCGGAGCCTGATCGTCGCGGCGCTCGCGACGGGCTGTCGGCTGGGGGAACTGCTCTCGCTCACGTGGGCCCAAGTGCGGCGCGACGAGGACGGGGCCGCTCGGCAGATCGTGCTGCCGGCGGCGAAGACGAAGACGAATCAGAACCGCGTGATCCCGGTCGGCGCGCGACTGCGGGCGGAACTGGAGATGCGACGGCACGATCCGGCCGGGGAGGACTATCCGCCGGAGGCCGCGGTGTTCGGCGAAGTGACCGGCGAGCCGATCAAGTCGATTTCGACCGCGTGGCGGAGTGCGTGCAAACGCGCGGGGATCGTCGGCTTGAACTTCCACGATCTGCGGCGCGAGTTCGGCTGTCGGTTGATGGAGTCGGGCGCGGCGATTCATGACGCGCGAGAGCTGCTCGGACACGCGAACATCTCGACGACGAGCCGGTATCTGCGCGCTTCGTCGCTGAGTCTCGAACGGGCGATCGAGCGGATGGAACGGGAGCAGGCCCGAAAAAGTGACAAGAAAGTGGCACGATCCGGCGAGACGGGCGCGAAGGCTCCCGCGGAGCCTGCCGGTAACGTCTTGATGTGAGGGGGTTTAAGTGGTGGCCAGGCCCAGAATTGAACTGGGGACACCCCGGTTTTCAGCCGAGTGCTCTACCAGCTGAGCTACCTGGCCACCTGCAAGAAACGGAATTTTACTGCGATTCGGACCCCGTTGTCGAGAGGCGGGCTTATGCCTCCGCCGCCTCGTCCCGGGCGAGTCCCAGTTCCTTTCGGAGCTTGTCCTCGATGGCTTGCGTTGTCGCGGCGTTGTCGCGCAGAAACTGTTTCGCGTTCTCTCGACCCTGGCCGAGGCGGTCCCCGTTGTAGGCGAACCAGGTTCCGCTCTTGTCCACGATCTTGCGGTCGACGGCGAGATCCAGCAGATCGCCCTCGCGCGAGATCCCCTCGCCATAGAGAATGTCGAACTCGGCCTCGCGGAACGGCGGCGCCACCTTGTTCTTCACCACCTTGACCCGCGTGCGTCCGCCGATGATGGCATCGCCGTCCTTGATGCTGGCGATGCGGCGGATGTCCATGCGCACCGACGCGTAGAACTTCAGCGCGCGTCCGCCGGTCGTTGTCTCGGGGTTGCCGAACATCACGCCGATCTTCTCGCGCAGCTGGTTGATGAAGATCAGGCTCGTCTTCGACTTCGACACGACGCCCGTCAGCTTGCGGAGCGCCTGGGACATGAGGCGGGCCTGCAGCCCCATCTGCGCTTCGCCCATCTCGCCCTCGATCTCGGCGCGCGGCACGAGCGCGGCCACCGAGTCGACCACCACCACGTCCACGCCTCCCGAGCGGACCAATACCTCGACGATTTCGAGCGCCTGCTCGCCGTTGTCGGGTTGGGAGACGAGGAGGTTGTCGAGTTCGACGCCCAGCTTCCTGGCATACGTCGAGTCGAGCGCGTGCTCGGCGTCCACGAAGGCCGCCATCCCGCCCAGCTTCTGCGCCTGCGCCACCACCTGGAGCGCCAGCGTCGTCTTGCCCGACGACTCGGGGCCGAAGATCTCCACCACGCGGCCCCGCGGCACGCCGCCAATCCCGAGGGCGTAGTCGAGACTGATCGACCCGGTGGGGATGGCGTCCACCGGGATCACCGCACCCTTGGCGCCCATCCGCATGATCGAGCCTTTTCCGAACTGCTTCTCGATCTGGCTGACGGCAACGTCAAGTGCCTTGTTTCGTTCGCTACGGTCATCGACGGGCATTTCTGCTCCTCTCGCAACGGTCACTCGAGTTCCTGCATTCTAGAGGCGTGCCAGAGCGTATGTCAAGCGAAAGTCGTACTAATCATACGAATAACATTATGTAAACAAATCAGTTATGAGCCAGACGACTTTCGCCGGCCAGTTCGATGCCCGGTTGGCGCACGCGATTTCTGCGAAGGTGGGTCGGCGGCACGTTGCAGTTGCGGCCACACCCGCCTTGGCTCGTCAGGGCTTCGGCGGCCGCGACAAGACCCGTATCCCTTTCAGCGCGCCCGCGCCGACCAGATACTGCAGCCGGCCCAGGATCTCCGCCCGCGACCGCTTGACCTCGCGCCGCCACGCGGCATCCGCAGCCGACACGTCGGCATAGCCATCTTCGGCGAGCGTGACGGTTGTCGCCCGGTCCATTGCGGCGCCGACAGCCACCCGCCAGGCGAGTCTCAGTTTGCCGGGCGACATCGGCCCCTTCTGGAGAATCGATCGGATCGCGGAGGGCGCGGCGGCTGAGAGGGAATCCACAGTAACCGGTATTGTCTCATGTAAGATCACGAGGTGGGCTCTCTCGCGTCGCTTCCGCATGTCGTTCTCGCCTCGGCCTCTCCCCGACGGGCCGATCTTCTGGCCGCTGCCGGCGTCTCTTTCGAGGTTCGACCGGTCGAGGTCGATGAACGGCCGCTGGCCGGCGAAGCGCCAGCCGACTACGTTTCGAGAGTCGCTCTGAACAAGGCCCGGGCATGTCGAGCTCCGGTCGGCGCCGTTGTGCTGGCGGCCGACACCGTGGTGGTGGTGGGCGGCTGCATCCTGGGCAAGCCCGCCGACGATGCGGATGCGGCCCGGATGCTGCGGCTGCTGTCGGGCCGGGGCCACGACGTGCTGACCGGTGTCGTGCTCCGCAGCGGCGCGCGCGAGGCGACGGCCGTCGAGTCGACCGCGGTCACCTTCGCACCGCTGGCTGAGGCCGACATCGCCTGGTACGTGGCCTCGGGAGAGCCGAGGGACAAGGCCGGCGCCTACGCCGTGCAGGGGCTCGCGTCGCGATTCGTCGCAAGGATCGACGGGTCCTACTCGAACGTCGTGGGCCTTCCGGTCGCCCTGGCTTGCAGCATGCTCGCGCGGTTCGACGGCCAACGGTAGAGGCATCCGGCGCGAGGTGACGGAAAGCCGGCAGGTCGATTGACCGTCCGGCCGCAAGGCGGTATCCTTGGAAGAACCCACCGAAAGGGGCTATGTCGAACAAGGCTGTGAAGATAGCGGTGACCGTCGCGGTGCTGGCCGTGGCCCTTGCCGGGCTCCTGCGCGCCACGTTGAAAGAAGGCACCGAGTACTACAAGCACGTGGACGAAGTCCTCGTCGACCCGGGTGCGTGGCAGGGCAAGAATCTTCAACTCCACGGCTACGTCGTCCGGGATTCGATTCTCCGAAAGCGCGATTCGCTCGAATACCGGTTCAAGGTCACGGCGAAGGTGGGCGACGAAGCCAGGGTGCTGTCGGCCCATTACACCGGCATCGTGCCGGACACGTTTTCCGATGACGCGGAAGTCGTGCTGAAGGGCAAGCTAGAACGGGACGTGTTCCACGTCGCGCCGAACGGCGTCATGGCGAAGTGCCCTTCGAAGTACGAAGCGCAAAAGAAAGCGGGCGGCGCTTCGGGCTCATAGCCGGGCGCCTCGAATTGCCAGTTCCCGTGGTCGCGTTCGTCACATTCCTGATTCCGTTTCCCGCCGACCGCTGCCATCCCGCCGCGACCGAGTCCATCGCCGCGGGGACGTGTGGCCGTGCAGGAATAGCGAGTAGATGATGGCCTCCCTCGGCACCTTCACCATTCTGGCCGCGTTCGTCGTATCGGCGTACGCGGCGGCGGCGGCAGTCGCCGGCGCCAGGCGGGCGTCGCGCCGGCTCGTGGAGAGCGCCATCGGCGCTTTCTACCTCGTCGCGGCGCTGTTGACCGTCGGCACGGCGGTCATCATGCACGCCTTCGTGACCGACGACTACAGCATCAAGTACGTGCAGCGCTACTCGGACAGCGTTCAGCCGTTCATCTACAAGCTGACCTGGTACTGGGGCGGCCTCGACGGCTCGATCATGTTCTGGGTCTTCCTGCTGGCGATCTTCGGGTCGATCGCCGTGCACGTGAACAGGGAACGGCATCGGGAGCTGACGCCCTATGTCGTGGCGATCATCTCGGTTGTGCAGATGTTCTTCCTGTTCCTCATGGTGTTCCACAACGACCCGTTCGACACCTACCTGCTCTCGGTCCCGGCTGACGGCCGCGGCCTGAACCCGCTGCTGCAGAACGCGTACATGGTGACGCACCCGCCGGCCCTCTACGTCGGCTTCGTGGGCATGACGATCCCGTTTGCCTTCGGCCTGGCGGCGCTCATTACCGGGCACCTGGACGACTCGTGGCTGCGAGCGGTCCGGCGCTGGACGATGGTGAGCTGGCTCTTCCTGTCGTTCGGCCTCACGCTGGGCATGATCTGGGCGTACGAGGTGCTCGGGTGGGGCGGCTACTGGGGCTGGGACCCCGTCGAGAACGCGGGCCTCCTGCCGTGGCTCACGGCGACGGCATTCCTGCACTCGGTGATGGTGCAGGAGCGGCGCGGCATGCTGAAGGTGTGGAACGTCTCGCTCGTGATCATCACGTTCTTTCTGACGATCTTCGGCACGTTCATGACGCGCTCCGGCGTCGTGCAGTCGGTGCACGCGTTCGGTGAGGACCGCGCGCTGGCGTGGATGTTCACCGTGTTCATGGTCGCCGTCCTGACGGTGAGCTTCGCGTTCGTCATCTACCGGCTGCCCCTGCTCAAGGGGCGGCACGAACTCGACTCGTGGGTGTCGCGAGAGGCCGCCTTCCTCGCCAATAACTGGGTCCTCCTCTTTGCCGCGCTCTTCGTCCTGTTCGCCACCATGTTCCCGACGCTCAGCGAGGCCCTCATGGGTGAGCGGCTGACGGTCGGGCCGCCGTTCTTCAACAAGTGGATGCTGCCGATCGGCCTCGCCCTGCTCTTCCTGACCGGCGTCGGGCCGCTGCTCGCATGGCGCAAATCCACGGTGAGGAACCTCCTCGAGCAGTTCCTGTGGCCGACGGTCACGGGGGGTGTGACCCTCGGCGCGCTCGCCGTCGCCGGGGTGCCGCTGTGGGCGGCGGGCGTGTGCTTCGCGCTCTGCGCGTTCGTCGGAGCCACGGTCGTTCAGGAGTTCGTGCGCGGGGCGGCCGTGCGCCGGAGGGCGACGGGCAGCGACCTGCTGACCGCGGGGATCGGTCTCGTCGTCCGTTCGAAACGCCGCTACGGCGGCTACATCGTCCATCTCGGCATCGTGCTGATGTTCGTCGGCTTCGCGGGCGAGGCGTTCAAGATCGACGAGCAGGCGCTGCTCAAGCCCGGCGAGCAGGCGAAGGTGGGGCGTTACGCGATTCGCAACGACGGGGTCCGTGTCACCGACGACGGCCAGAAGCAGATGATCACGGGACATCTGACGGTGTTCAGGGACGGGAAGGAAATCGACAAGGCGTATCCCGGCAAGTGGCTCTATCGCAAGCACGAGCAGGAACCGGTCAGCTCGGTCGCCATCCGGCGAAGCGTCGCCGAGGACCTCTACATCGTGATGCCCGGCTTCGAGCTTCAGGACCAGTCGGTGACCCTGCAGGTGGTGGTCAATCCGCTGGTCGACTGGATCTGGGTGGGCTTCGGCATTCTGGTGTTTGGGACGCTGCTGGCGATGCTCCCCGAGCAGGCGCTCGGGCTTGCGGGTGCGAAGCTCCCGGTGTCGGCATCGACGGCCGCGCTGGTTCTCGTGCTGGTGCTCATGGGGGCTCCCGCCCGGGCCCAGCACGTCGAGAGCCCGGCATTCAAGCCGGTGGAGCCGAAATCAGCGCTCGAGAAGGATCTCTACAAGTCCCTCATCTGCATGTGCGGGACCTGCGGGCGGCAGCTGGTCGGCGAGTGCACGTGCGGCTACGCCGCGGAGATGCGGGCGGAAATCGGCAATCTCGTGAAGATGGGCCTGACCCGTGAACAGGTGCTGCAGTACTACATCAAGAAATACGGCAGCCAGGAACCGCTGGCGATGCCGGTGGACCAGGGCTTCAACCGCCTGGCGTGGTTGTTTCCCTATCTGCTCGGCTCGGCCGGGCTGGTCCTGGTCGGTGTCGCTGCGATGAGGTGGACGCGTCGGTCGCCTGGCGCCGCCGCAGAGGCCGCGTCCGCCCAGGCGGCCGCGAAGACGGACGCTGACTTGAAACTGGAGGCGCGGCTGGACGATGAGCTCAGAGAACTCGACTAAACGCGCCAGGCCGGCGACAGAGGCGCTGCCGGCCGATGACACCATCTCCGGTTTCCAGCCGTGGCACCTGTTCGTGATCGGCAGCCTGGTCGCGTCGGCGGCCGCCGCCATCGCGGTCCGAGGCAGCAGGCCCGCCAACGTCGTGTTCGTGTGCCTGACGGTCCTGGCGGCGGGCGTCGTCGGCTACGCGGTCTATCGCACCCTCTGGCCGCTCGTGCACCCCGACGCGGTGAAAGCGCCCGAGATGCTCGGCGGCCGCACGCGCGCTGCGCTCGAACGCGAGAAGGCGCTGCTGCTCAGGGCCATCAAGGAACTGGAGTTCGACCGCGCGATGGGCAAGGTGTCGGAGGTTGACTGCCAGGAGATGACCGCCCGCCTGCGAAACAGGGCGATCCGGGTCATTCGGCAGCTGGACGCCGGGGGCGCGGCCTACCGCGAGCTGATCGAGAAGGAGCTGGCCGCGCGCCTGGGTTCGGGCGCGACCCTGCTGCTCGCGGCGGTCCTCTTTGGGGGGATGCTGACCGCGTCGGCCGCCAACGCCCAGATGACCGGGACCGGTGGCATGAGCGGGATGCCGGATGCTCGCGCGATGTCTGGGATACCGCGGCCTGACGGTTCGCTGGCGCCGGGGACGGTCTCTGTACGGGTGGTGCGGGGGCAGTTGGGCAATCTCGTGATCGACCACCCGGTCGAGTTCGTCGTGGCAGGCACGTCGCAGGTGGTGAAGACCGACGCCGGCGGCCGAGCCGTGGTGTCGGGCCTTGCGCCTGGCGTGACCGTTCACGTGTTGACCACGGTGGATGGGGAGCGGCTCGACTCCCAGGACTTCCAGGCCCCGGCCGAAGGCGGCGTCCTGCTGCTGCTGGTTGCGACCGACAGAAAGGGCGCGACTGAGATGGCGGCCAACGCCGTGGCGGGCACGGTGACGATAGGCGGGCAGTCGAGGATCGTCACCCAGTTCGAGGAGGAAGTGCTTCAGGTCTACTACGTCCTGGACATCGTCAACGCCTCCCGGGAACCCGTGAAGACCAGCCCGCTGGTGTTCGAACTGCCGGCGTCCGCCGACCGTGCGACCGTGCTCGAGGGGTCCGCCGGCAACGCCACGGCGAAGGGGCGAACTGTCACCGTGCCGGGCCCGTTCGCGCCGGGCACCACCACTGTCGAATTGGCGTATTCGCTGCCGCCCGGCGAGCGGGCGTCGATCCGGCAGGCGCTGCCGGTTGCGATGGGCCAGGTGACAGTGGTCGTCGAGAAGGTCGGTGCGATGGTCGTGTCCTCGCCGCACCTGACGACGATCAGAGAGGGTAGCGAGGGCGGCAAGCTGTTCGTCCTCGGAGCGGGCCCTGGGCTTTCGGCCGGAAGCGTGCTCTCGCTGGACATCACCGGACTGCCGCATCATCCGACATGGCCCCGCTACGCGGCGCTGGCGTTGGGCCTGCTGGCGCTCGGCGGGGGAGCCTGGGGTGCCGCAAGGACCGGAGGGCGGTCGGCCGCAGCGTCGGCACGCCAACAGCTGGAGGCGCGCCGCGAAGAGGTCTTCGGCGAACTCCTGCGCATCGAGAAGCGTCGCAAGCCGGGACAGCCGGAGGATGATCGAGTCGAGGAACGGCGCGCCGAGCTCAAGGCCGAGCTCGAGCGCATCTACGGGGAACTCGACGCCGACTCCGCGGGCGCGCGTGGCGACGAGGGCGTGGCCGCGTGAGTGTCGACTTCACCGAGGTCGCCGTCCGTGACGTCTCGCGTCACTATGGCCGGCGGCGCGCCCTCGCCAGGGTGTCGCTCGAATGTCGGTCCGGTGAGGTGCTCGGGCTGCTCGGCCCGAACGGCGCGGGCAAGTCAACCCTCCTCGCGATACTCGCGACGATCCTGGCCGCTTCGTCGGGCGAGGTCCGCTACGGAACGAGCACGGCGAAGGAGGCGGGCGCCGGGCTCAGATCGCGGCTGGGCTTCCTGTCGCACGACCTTCACCTGTACCCCGAACTGACTGCCCGCGAGAACCTCCAGTTCTTCGCCCGCCTGTACGGCCTGCCCGCCGTCGGCGCCTGTGTGGCGGATGCGCTCGCGCGCGCCGGCCTTGCCGCCCGCGGGGACGACCTGGTGGCTGGCTTCTCCCGCGGCATGCGGCAGCGCCTGGCGCTCGAGCGGGCGCTGCTGCACCAGCCGCGCCTGGTCCTGCTCGATGAGCCGTTCACGGGCCTCGACGACACGTCGGTCGCGGCGCTGGTGGAGCGGCTGCGCGAGCTGCGTAACAGCGGTCGAATCATTGTCGTGGTGACCCACGATCTGGATGTCGCCGAGCAGCTCCTCGACAAGGTTGCCGTCCTCGAGGACGGCCGCCTGGCCGCCTTCGATGTGGCCCGCGGGCGGGTCCGCGAGCACTACCGGACGCATGTCGCGACGGGCCGGAAGTCAGAGGCCGGCAGCCGGGGGCCGGGAGGCGGACTTGTCCCGCCGGAGCCCGGGGGCGAAGGCGGATGAGGACGTTCTTCAGGGTGGCGTGGCTCGTGATGCGGAAGGACCTCACGGTCGAGGTGCGGAGCCGCGAGATCGTGTACACCACCATCTTCTTCGCGGTGTCCTGCGTGCTGGTGTTCGCGTTCGCGCTCGTCAAGGACGGGCGCCCGCTCGAGGATGCGGCCGCCGGCATCATGTGGATCTCCGTGGCGTTTGCGGGTACCCTCGCGCTCGGTCGCACGTTCGAGCGCGAGCGGCACTCCGAAACCCTCCGTGCGCTGATGCTGGCGCCTGCGAGCCGGCCCGCCATCTACGTGGGCAAGCTCCTGGGCATCGTCCTCCTGCTCCTCATCGTCGAGGCTGTGCTGGTGCCGCTCGTGGGCCTCCTGTTCCACGCCCCGATCGGCAGCCAGCCGCTGCTGCTTATGGCGCTGCTGGCTCTGGGGACCGTGGGGTTCTCGGCCGTCGGGACGCTGTTTGCGGCGATGCTCGTGCGTGCGCGGAGCCGCGACGTGATGCTGCCGATTCTCCTGTACCCGATCACGATTCCGGTCATCATCGCGGGCGTGCGCGGCACTGCAGCCCTCTTCGAGCCCGTGGCCGCCGTCGACCTCGCGTGGATGTGGATGGCGCTCCTGGCGTTCTTTGATATCGTGTTCGTGACGCTCGCGCTCTGGACGTTCGAGCCGTTGATGACGGAATAGCCGGGGGCGGTACCGATGAACAAGGCCTACTCGATGCTCGTGCTGGCAGCGATGGCGCTCTTCGCCGTCGCCCCGGTCATCGTCGCAGCGACGCCCTCCGAGGCGACGATGGGGCTGGTGCAGAAGATCTTCTACTATCACGTGCCGTCGGCGATGGTGATGTTCGTCGCCGCGTTTGTCTGCGGCGTGGCGAGCGCCATCTATTTGTTCAAGGGCAGACCTGGCGCGGATCGGCTGGCGGCGGCTGCAGCCGAACTGACCGTCGTCTTCGGCCTCATCGTGCTGGTCACGGGCCCGCTCTGGGCGAGGAAGGCGTGGGGCGTGTGGTGGCAATGGGACGCCCGCCTGACGTCCACGCTCCTGATGTGGATGATCTTCGTTGCTTGCCTGATGGTGCGACGCTTCGGCGGGCCCGGCTCCCAGAAGCTGTCGGCCGCGATGGCCCTGTTCGGCATGGCAAACGTGCCGTTCGTGTACATCTCTGTGAACATCTGGCGAACGGTACATCCGACGACGGCGGTAATTCCGAAGCTGCCGGGTGGCATGCGCGGGCCGTTCTGGTTCTGCGTGGTGTCGTTCATGCTGCTGTTCGGTCTGCTGCTCGCGTTGCGCGTCAGGCTCGAGGAGCGGCGCGCCGACGTCGAGCACCTGTACCTGCTCGCCGACCGCGACTGAGCGGCGGACGGACGGTGAAGGCGGCGGAGCGGGCCCGCCGTTTCCAGAAGAGAGGCAAGTCGCCATGTCGAACGTGCTGATGACGAAGACCGGTCGGTGGATCGTGGCGCTGAGCCTGATTGGGGCGGCGAGTGCAGGTCTGCTCGCTCAGGGCTCCGCGCCCGTCACCCAGGCGCCGGCCGTGCAGGCGTCGCCGCAGGGGCCGCCGGACGAGTTCGTTCCGGTGAACTCGATCCAACGACAGGATCAGCTGCCGGCCGCGGCGCTTCTGGTTGCCGCCTACGCGTTCGTCTGGGCGGTGTTGCTCGTCTACGTCTGGACGATCTGGCGGCGAATGAGGAAGATCGAGGGGGAGATCCAGCACCTGACGTCTCGCGTCGGAGACGGCGCTCCCCGCCGCTGACCGCCCCGCGGCGGCGGTAATGACACAGGGACGATCGGAGGGCTTCGTGGCAGAGATGGGGGCCGGTCATTTCATCTACATTCCGGCCGTGCTGTTCATCGGCGTGGTGATCGGCTGGATCCTGGGCTCCCGGGCAGCGCGGGACGCATTCGCCGTGGAACTCAAGCGCCGCGAGGAGCGAGCGGCCAGGAAGTAGGCGGGCGCCTAGCGGCCGCGGGCGAGGCGCTCGCCCAGCGCCTTCGGCAGGCCGGCCGCGACGATGCGCCCGCAGGCCCGCTCGACCGGATAGGCGACGCGGCGAATCACGATCTCCTCGGCCGTCGTGTCGAGGATGGCGTAAGCAGCCCTCGGGTCGCCATCCCGGGGTTGCCCCACCGAACCGGGGTTGATCAGATAGCGCCGCCCGTCGCCGAAGGCGAGGCGGTGCTGATCGCCCGCCCCATGAAACAAGACGTCCAGGACGCCGTCCGGTCCCAGTGCCGCGGCCGACGGGAGGTGCGTGTGCCCGAACAGGCACACGCGCCGCTCGGCGGCCGCCAGTGCCTCGGCGGCATCGGCCTCGCCGAAGATGTAGATGTCCTCGTCGACAGGGGACCCATGACAGATCTCGGCGATGCCGTCGAGCGCGACCGGGCCTTCCGGGAGCGACACGAGGAACGCGCGCGTCTCCTCGGTGATCGCGGCCTGCGTCCACGCCGCCGCCTCCTGCGCCGTCGGGTTGAAGCCGTCCGAACGGTCCAGACCGGCCGCCACCTTGTCGTGATTCCCGCGGATCATGGCGACCGGGGACAGCGCGCGGACGCGTTCGACGACGCGGTTCGGCTCGGCGCCGTAGCCCACCAGATCTCCCAGGACCACCACGGCGTCGTAGCGATCGGCCGCGGCCGCGTCGAGGACCGATTCGAGGGCGTCGAGGTTGGCGTGGATGTCACTCAGGACCAGATAGCGCACAGACTAGTATCCCAGCCAATCGAGGGTGCGTTCAACAAGTTCTTCAACGGGCAACGCCGCGTCGAGCCGGAGGTGTGCATGCTGGTAGGCGAGCTGGCGCGCGTGATAGAGGGCCTCGAACCGCGCGCGGTCGGCCGCCAGCGGGCGCCTGCCGTCCGAGGGCGCGCGCTCCACCGCCAGCGCGAACGGGAGATCCAGCCAGATTGCCGTGCCGTTCGCATTGATGAATGACCGGTTGTCTGGCTCGGCGTACGTGCCGCCTCCAGTGGCAACCACGGTGTGGCGGAGCGGGGCCAGTCGGCGGAGGACCTCCCGCTCGGCGGCCCTGAAATAGGCCTCCCCGCGCGAACTGAACAACTCGGCCACCGAGCAGCGCTCGCGCGCCTCGATCAGCTCGTCCAGATCTTCGACCCGCCAGCCGAGGCGCCGGCCCAGCGCGCGGGCGACCGTCGTCTTTCCCGCGCCCATGAATCCCACCAGGTAGAGTTTGTCGGTCGTCATGCCGTGAGCGAGCCGAGCGTTTCGAAGAAGCCCGGATAGGAGATGTCCACGACGCCTGCTCCGAGAATCGTGGTCGGGCCGACTGCGCCCAGTGCCGCCACCGCGAAGGCCATTGCCAGGCGATGGTCTCCTGCCGAATCGGCGACGCCGCCGGTCAGCCGGCGGGTAGCCCTGACATGGAAACCGTCGGGGAGCTCATCCGCATCCGCGCCCAGCGCGCGAAGGCCAGCCACCAGCGCCGAAATGCGGTCGCTCTCTTTCACGCGCAGTTCACCGGCGCCGGTCACGGTGATCTCGCCGCCGTGGGTCGCCAGCGCCGCCAGGGCCGGGAGTTCGTCGATGACGCCGGGGACCTCCTCGGGCCGGACGACCAGGGAGCGAAGCTCCCGGTGCCCGACGGTGAGTCGGCCGGCGGGTTCGTCGGCCGCCGTCGTCTCGACCGCCGTCGTGACGTCCGCCCCGGCTCGCCTCAGAATATCGAGCAGCCCGGTCCGCGTCTGATTCAGCCCGACGCCCTCGATCTCGACGGTCGAATCCCGAATGGCCGCCGCTGCCACGCACCAGAATGCCGCCGACGAGAAATCCCCGGGAACATCGACGTTGAGCCCGGTGAGCGCGCGGCCGCCGGTGACGAGGACCGTCGAGCCGTCGACGCGGATATCCGCGCCGAATCGGCGCATCGCCAGTTCGGAGTGATTGCGGGTAGGCTGCCGCTCGACCACGCGTGTCGTCCCGCACGCCTGCAGCCCGGCGAGCAGAACGGCGCTCTTGACCTGCGCGCTCGGCACCTCGGGGGTGAAGTCGAGAGCCTGCAGCGATGTGCCGTGAATGGTCATCGGCAGGCGCGCCCCCTCGGATTCGAACCGCGCGCCCATCCGGGTGAGCGGCTCGATCACCCGGCGCATCGGCCGGCGCCTGAGTGAGTCGTCGCCGGTCACGGTGGCCGAGAAGGGCAGTCCGGCGAGGACGCCCGCCAGGAGCCGCGCCGTCGTACCGGAGTTCCCGGCATCGAGCGGCCGGCCCGGGGAACCGAATCCGTCGCGCCCACGTCCGATAACAGTAACAACGTCGCCCGTGCGGGAAAGCCCGATGCCGAGGCGTTCGAGGCAGGCGAGCGTGGACCGGCAGTCCGCTCCCGGGGCAAAACCGCGAATCACGGACCGGCCGACGGCCATCGACGCCAGAATCGCGTAACGGTGTGCGATCGACTTGTCGCCCGGCACGCGGAGCCGGCCCCTGAAGGCGGGCGACGGTCGGACGACCACGGCGGCTGTCGGAAGCATCGCCGAACTATAGCATCAGGAGGTCCGGGCTGGACCGTGTTCTGCTCGCTGTGTTACTTTGTGCGGACTCGCGTCACGTCCGTTTCGGCTCTGTTCCCGCATGCCCGACACAGGTCGCACCGTTCGCATCGAGTTCCCGAGCGTCTTCGAGATGATCGATCTCGTTCAGGCGCTCGTCGATCAGCTCGGGCGCATGCTCGGGTTCGATGAGGATGTCCAGCACTGGGTCGGCGTCGCGGTCAGGGAATCGGTCATCAACGCCATCAAGCACGGCAACCGGCACGATCCAGCCAAGAAGGTGGAGGTCGACTTCACGTTGACGCCGGCCGACGCCCCGACTGAACTCTCCATTCGTGTGCGCGACCACGGCGAGGGCTTCGAGCCCGAAGCCCTGCCGGACCCGCTGGCGCCCGAGAATCTCCTCAAGTCCAACGGGAGGGGCATCTTCTTCATGCGCAGCTTCATGGACGACGTCCGTATCGAGCGGGCGCCGGGAGGCGGCATGGAAGTGCGGATGCTCAAGCGGTTCGGCCGAACGTGAGCGATCCCCTCTTCCTCGCAACCGCCGTCGAGGCCGTGCTGCGCGCCGGCGACATCCAGATGGCGCGCCTCGGCGGCTCCATCGGGGTGTCGAAGAAGGGCGCCATCGACCTGGTCACCGAAGTCGACCTGGCCGTCGAGCGCATGTTCCGCGGACTGGTGGCCGAGCGGTTTCCCGACCATACGGTCCTGGCCGAGGAGTTGGGGACGGCGGGGCAGCCGCAGGGGAGGTTCTGCTGGATCTTCGATCCTCTGGACGGCACGACGAACTACGCCCACGGGATGCCGATCTTCGCCTCGTCGCTGGCCCTCGAGATCGACGGCGTGGTGACGGTCGGCGCGATCTACGATCCCACTCGCCGGGAGCTCTTCACAGCGGCGCTCGGCGGCGGTGCCTACCTGAACGGCGTGCCGATGCGCGTGTCCCGGACGGCGACGCTCATCGACGCACTCCTGGTGACCGGATTCCCCTACACGGTCCACGAGTCGAACGAGGAGCTGGTGAGCCTGTTCGCGGCGTTCCTGTCCGAGGCGCAGGCCGTCCGGAGGCTGGGCTCGGCGGCGCTCGACCTCTGCTACGTCGCCGCCGGGCGGATGGACGCCTTCTGGGAGCAACACCTGAAGCCATGGGACATGGCGGCCGGCGCCCTCATGCTGCAGGAGGCGGGCGGCCGGCTCTCCGCGCTCGACGGCGGGCCCTTCGACGTGCGACAGGGACAGCTGATGGCGTCCAACGGCGCCATCCATGACGCGCTGCTCGACATCGTTCGACGTTGGCGCACTCACCGGGCAAGCCGACCGCCGGCCTGACCTCTGGAAGGGACACCCGCGGAATCGTGCTCTGAGATACTGGCAATTCCGTGCGGTCCAGCTGGCATCGTTCATGCTGTTGCCTGTGTCGGAGGAGATCTCATCATGCCTCGGACCGCAGTCCTCGCCCTGTCCGTGCTGGCGCTGGCGTCGTTCGCCGCACCGGCGGTCGCCCAGCAGTCTCTGTCCTTCAACATCGGCTACTTCGACGCGCGCGGGGAGGGCAGCCGTGTCGCCGGTGATACGGTTGTGGCCAATCTCTACGCCGACCCGCCGTTCGCGCTGGGATACCGGGTGTCCGACTTCAACAACCTGACGGTGGGCGCCGAGTGGTTGATTCCGCTCGGCAACTTCCTCGAGGTTGGCACGGGCGTGAGCTACTACTCGGAGACGGTTCCAAGCTTCTACCCGGACCTGACGAACGAAGACGGCTCGGAAATCACGCAGTCGCTGAAGCTGTGGACGGCACCCATCACCGGGACGCTGCGGCTGGTGATGACCGGCCGGCAGGCATCGGTGCAGCCCTACTTCGGCGCCGGAGTGGCCATCGTGCCCTGGAGCTACTCGGAGGCCGGCGACTTCGTGGATTCGAATATGGAGGTCTTCCGCTGGGAGTACAAGGACTCCGGCACTGCCGTTGGCGCCCTCGTCTTTGGAGGCCTCCGCGTCGCGCTCAATCGGAAGGTGGCGCTCGGCGGCGAGTTCAGGTACCAGATGGTGGACGCTCCGCTAGATGCAGACGTCGGCTTCCAGGGCACCCGTCTCGACCTGAGCGGGATGAGCTATCACGGCAGCGTGATCTTCCGGTTCTAGCGCCGGCGCAGGCCGGCCGGGGTTTCGGCCGGCTGGTCGAGGCTGTAAAGGGCGACGCCCCCGCCCTCGGCGACGCGCGAGAAGCCGTTCAGAAAACCCGGCTGCGCCTTCGCGCGCGCGGCAAGCGCGTCGCCCCCCTCGGCCAGTTCTTCGACCAGCACCCACCGCACGTGAGAGCGCGGCGACTGGAGCGCCGCGGTCCACAGGTCGCCATTCCCCTCGTGCACCAGGTCGCGCACGTTCACGCCAATCTTCGACAGCTCCTGGACGTAGTGGGAGAGCGATCCGAGGCTGACGAGGATCTTGCCGTCGCGCCGCTGCCGCTCCAGGACGCCGGTGACGGCCTGCCGCTCGCGGCCGTGCTGCCGGTCGAGCTGGGCCTCGACCACCATCGGTGACGACATGCTGAACGGCCGGGTTTCGACGAGCACCATCGCGACCAGGAGCGCTGCGGCGACGAAGCGAAACCGGCGTGTGAGGCCGACGCCGATGCCGGCCCAGACGGCGAGCGCGGGGACGAGCGGGAGCATGTAGCGGAAGCGAAACGGGTGGCCGCTGAAGAACGCGTACCACGGAAGGGCCGCAGCGCCCGCCATCGCAAGTACGACCAGCGCCGACGCCCTGGCCCTCGAGCGCAGTCCGGCAGCCACGACGGCGGCGGCACCTGCCATCGCGCACAGCAGCACCCCGTAGCCGTTCAGGTGGTGGCTGGCCCACCAGATCGAGCCAATCGTCTTGAACGGCCGGCCGGCATCGGGGTTGTCGGCGACGTAGAAGCCGTCGCTCACGAACCACTGTCCGACGGTCAGTCGGCTCAGGACCAGGAACGAGAGGCCGGCCATCGCGGGGAACACGGCAAGGCCGGCAACCCTGCGGAGAGCGGTCGAGAGGGGCGCCCCGCGACGCCACAGCGCCACGACGGCCACCAGCAGCGCGGACGCCGTAATCGGCCAGGCCTCGTATCGGGTGAGGCAGGCGGCGGCCATCGCCAGTCCCGCCGGCGTCTTCCCGCCCGTGGCATCGGCTGCCACCCAGCGGCCGAGAAGCGCCACAGACAGCGTCGTCAGCCCGAGCAGGAGAGGCTCGGTCATTGGCGTCGACTGGAGGTACAGGATGTCGGGGTTGAGCGCGACGACGGCGAGCCCGGCGAGAGCCGCGGATCGCGAGCCGGTCGAGTCGAGAATGAGCCGCGTGCACGCGTAGGCCATCACGCCGAACGAGAGGACCGAGAGCGCGACGGCCGACGCCCCGGTCCTGTAGAACCAGTCGACCTGCACCGGGAGCAGATTCAGCAGGTGGGGGAGCGGCAGCCACACGGCGCCGAGTTGCCTCCACCCCGGCGTCAGGCTGTCGATCACCCGGCGCGCCACTACCAGATGCGCCTTGGCGTCGTAGTGGCTGAGCGTCAGCCCGGACTGGGCATAGAACCAGGCGGCGCTTGTCCCGAGCGCGAGCGCCAGGAGTCCGGCGAGGCGGGCCGCGTTCTCGAACTGGCGGCGGTGGGAAGGTGGGGCGGTATCGGCTATACTCAAAGGACTTTGCAGCAACACTCTAGCGTACTTTTCCGGACGTCGGCCCGGCGGCCGGGCGCCTGTCGTTCGGGCGTTCGATGGAGGCCCGCGTGAAGGGCATCCTCCTCTGGGCACGGGGCACGGTGGCGGCGTTCGGCGGACTGGGGCTGTTTCTCGTCGCCTTCCTCGACAGCTCGTTCGTCTCGCTTCCCGAGATCAACGACATCCTGGTTGTCTGGATGGTCGCCAAGCACAGGGAACTGTTCGTCTACTACGCAGCCATGGCCACGCTCGGGTCGGTCGCCGGGTGTTTCGTGCTGTACGGGCTGGCCTGGAAGGGCGGCGAGGCGTTTGTCCGGAAGCGCGCGAAGTCGGCGGGGCTCGAGCAGGGACTCTCGGCGATTCGGCGTTATGGGTTTCTGGCGCTTCTGATCCCGTCGCTTCTCCCCCCGCCGGCGCCGTTCAAAATCTTCGTCCTCGGCGCCGGCCTCGCCCGCCTGCGCCCCGTCAGCTTCGGTCTCGCGCTCCTCGTCGGCCGGGGCACGCGCTACTTCGCGGTCGCACTGATGGCCCGATGGTACGGCGACGCCGCGCTGCGCTACATCGAGCAGCACGGAACCGAAGTGGCGCTGACGGCCACGGCCACCCTCCTCCTGCTCGCCGCCGGTTTCATCTGGTGGAAGCGCCGCTCGGTTGCGGCCGAGGCGCATTCGGTCTAGATTTCAGCGGGCGTGAGGATGACGCCGCGCGACGTAGACCGCCGCGCCCGAGAGCGAGAACAGCATCACCAGGGCGGTGGAGCCGAGCGACACGGCCATCGCCGACTCGATCGGCAGCCCGAGGCGGCTGAAGTAGAACGAGAAGGTCGCCTCGCGCACGCCGAAGCCATTCACCGAAACCGGCACCATCTGCACCACGAACGACACGGGCACGATGACGGCCATGTGCCAGATCGAGATCGGGACGTTCAGGCTCCGGGCGACGGCCGCGTAGAAGAGCACGAGCAGCGCCTGCACGAGCACCGCGCCGCCAAAGGCGCTCGCGAGCGACCAGGGGCGCTCGCGGAATCTGGCGAGCGCGTCGGTGATGCGGGTGATCCGCCCGCCGACCCATTCGGGGTGAAACACCGTCAGCGGCTGGAGCAGCCGCCCGACGCCAGCTGGCGCCAGGACCATCGGGGCAGACACCAGCGTCGCCAGGAGGAAGCCGGTCCAGAGCCACGCTGGCAGCACAGGAACGGCGCGGGCTCCGCCGGCGCTGGCGGCCGCGGTGGCCCCCATGGCGGCGACCAGCACGAGCCCCATCAACCCGATGCCGCGGTCGAACAGCACGACGGTGGCAGCCAGTGTCCGTGACCGGGCCGGCCCGGCCGTGTCGCGGATGCGAATCACGTCGCCGCCGATGTTGCTCGGGAGGAAGTTGTTGAAGAAGGTCGCCACCAGGTAGGACGACAGGAGGCGACGGTGTCCGAGGTCGATGCCCTGGGGGACCAGGAGCACGCCCCACCGCCAGGTAGCCACCAGCATCTGCGCCGTGTAGAGGCCGAGCGCCGCCAGCACCCACGGGAGCGAGGCGTTGCGCACGCTCAGCCAGAGACCGCCGAGGTCGGTTCGAGAGAACAGGACCGCCAGCAGGCCGGCGCTCACGACCAGCTTCAGGGCGACGACGAGCCGCTGGCGCACCCGCGAGCGCGGTGAGGGCCGACCGGTGTCGCTGGCGATCGTTTCTGCGTCCATGAGATGACCAGCCGGGTGGCGGCTGCCGCCACTGGCAGACCGACCCGGCACTGGGGGAACGCTGAATGTACCATGGGACGGAGTGGGTGTCCACCGGGCCGCGCCCGTCCGCCACCCCGCTCGCCGGCGTGTGGTATCGTTCGAAGAGGGAGAGGGCATGAGCCGGATTGCCGTCATCACGTCGGGCCAGCCGTTCGGCGGCGGAGGCCACCTGGTGATCGCCGATGGGCTGGTCCGGGCGCTTCGGGAGGCCGGGCACCAGGCCGAGGTCGTGCTCACGCCTCAGAACCGGTTCGGCCGGCAGGGCGCCGCGTATCTCTCGACCTGGCTCACCGACGTGGGAATGGCGCAGGATGGCAGCCGCATCGACCAGGTGGTGACGCTCCGGTACCCGGCGTACGCCGTCAGGCATGAGGCCCACGTGTGCTGGCTGACGCACCGGATGCGCGAGTACTACGACCTCTGGGACGGCTTTGCGGCGACCCTGACGACGGCCCAGCGCGTCAAGGAAGGGATTCGGAGGCGGCTCATTCACGCGGCGGACCGCCATCTTCTGACCCGGCGCGTGAACCGGCTCTTCGTGATCTCGGGGACCATCGAGCGGCGTCTTCTCAAGTGGGGTGGGATTCCTTCCGTCGTGCTCCATCCGCCGCCCCCGCCGCGTCCCTACCGCTGCGACGGGTACGGTGACTACATCTTCGCCGTATCTCGTCTGACGCGTCTCAAGCGTCTGGATCTGCTCATTCGCGCGGTCTCCCAACCGGAGGCGGCCGGCGTTCGGCTCGTCGTTGCGGGGGATGGAGAGATGGCCGCGGAGTTGAGGGCGCGCGTCCGGTCGCTGGGGCTCGACGCGCGCGTGAGTCTGATTGGCGAGATCGATTCCTCGGCTCTCGTGGACCATCTAGCCCGTTGCCGGGCGGTCTGCTTTCCGGCGCAGGACGAGGACTACGGCTTCGTGACGGTCGAAGCCTTCGCATCGCAGAAACCCGTCATCACCTGCACGGACGCCGGCGGCCCGCTCGAATTCGTCCACGACGGAGTGGAGGGTCTCGTGAGCGCGCCGACTCCGGCGGCGCTGGCGCGCGCGCTGGCTGCCGTCGCGGGTGACGAGGCGCTGGCCGCCCGCATGGGAGAGGCCGGCCGGGCGGCCGTCGAGGCGCTCACCTGGCCGCGCGTGGTGGAACGGGTGGTGATGGTCTGATGCCATATCTGTAGACGGCCGCCTTTCGGCCTTTCACGCCTTTTCAGAAGCCTTCCGACAGCGCACCTGTAAGTCACTGACCCGCTTAGGCATACGCCTCTTGAACCCCTCTGAACGACAGTGTATACTTTCAGGCGTTACCACTGTCTGGTTGCTACCCATGTGCTACCCACATGATGGTCTGACAGAGGAGGAGCGATGCCGAAAGCGAACCTGAACGCGCGGTCGGTCCTCAACATGAAGCCATCCGCAGATGGGCGGGTGGACTATTTCGACGATGACCCGCCGGGATTCGGCCTGCGGCTCTCGTCGAGCGGGAAGAAGACGTGGTTCTTTCTGTATCGGTCGCCGACCCGGAAGCGGGAGGGAAGGCCCTTGCAGATTCGGCTGGCCCTTGGCACGTACCCGGCGACCAGTCTGGCGAAGGCGCGCAAGAAGGCGCACGACGCGCACCGCGACGTTGAGGACGGCACCGACCCCGGCGAAGTCAAGCGCGAGATCCGCGAGGCCGGCACGTTTGGCGACCTTGCCACGACGTTCCTCCGCGACTACCGGAAGAAGAACGGGGCGCGGAAGATCAGCGCGGACGAGGACGCCCGCATCGTCCGCAAGGAACTGCTGCCGGCGTGGCAGTATCGGTCCGCGACCGCGATCACGCGCCGCGATGTCCTCGACCTGATCACGGCTATCGCCGACGGGACCGGGCGCAAGCGACCGGCACCGATCCTTGCGAACCGGGTCCTCCTCGTCATCAGCACTTTGTATAACTGGGCGCTCCGACAGCCCGACTGGAAGGTCGAGGCGAACCCGGCGCACCTGATCGGACGCGTCGCCGAGGAGCGGGCGCGGGAACGCTGGCTGAACGAGAGTGAGATCCGCGCCGTCTGGACCGCCCTCGACCACGAGACCCCCGACCACCGCGCGTTCTATCGCCTCGCGGTCTTGAGCGGGCAGCGATGCGGCGGGAAGCGAGACGGGCGCGGCGAACTCCTGCGGATGAAATGGAGCGAAGTTGACAAGGACTCGCGGTGGTGGACGATCCCCGGCTCAAGGACAAAGAACGGCAAACCGAACCGCGTCTATCTCGCGGGTTTGGCGCTCGAACAACTGGCAGCGATGCGGGCGTATCACGCCGAGCACGGGATCACGAGCGAGTATGTCTTCGCCACGACGCGGACCATCGGCGAACCGGCGGCGGCGTCAGGCCGAACCATCGAGCGCGTGTGCAAGCGGTCAGGCGTCGATTTTCGTCCGCACGATTTGCGCAGAACGATGGCGACACTACTGGCCTCGCACGGTGAACCGCGCGCGATCATTGGCAAGTTGCTGAACCACAGCGAGACCGGCGTCACGGCGACGGTGTACGACCGGTATACCTACGACGCCGAGATCAAGCGGGCCTTCGAGCATTGGGAACGCCTCGTCAAGGCGGCGCTGCATCCGACGAAGACGGGCGCGGCGGTTCTGCCGATGCCGAGGAGGGCGTCATGACGACGAAGAAGAAACGGGTAGCGATTCCGCCGCGGCCGACGGTGCCCGAGCTACCGCGTAGAGTGCTGGCGCAGCAACTCCTCGAACAGCAGCTCGGGCGCATCGAAGCGGACGCCTGGAGGCGCCTTCAGGTCGCAGGCTATCCGAACACGTCTATCAGCGAACTGCAGGTGGTCGGCCACTTTGGCGAGGTGCCACCCCGGAACCGCGACCAGCGGAAGGCATATGACGCCTTCCACCGCGCCCTGATGGCGCTTGTCTATAGTCAGAAGGTGCGCGACTACTGCCAGGACGATCAGCCCGAGCTGGCCGCCGAGGCGGCGTTGCAGTTGGCCATCTACAGCGGCGACATTCTGAAGCACGCAAGCACCGGCGCGAAGCAGGCCCCCGGCCAGAGCAAAGGCGGCACAACGCACAAGAAGTTCAGTGACGCGCGACATGCACACTGGCAGACCATCGCCGACAGTCTGACGAACCGAAAGCTCTCGACGTTCGCAGCGGCGAAAGAGGTCCAGAAGCGACTGCTCCGCGAGCAGGCCGACAACGAGAACACCGACAACGAGAACACCGACGACGTGCCCGCGATCAGCACCCTGCGGAAAGTGATCACCTACCGGAAGACCCGCTAGCGACTCTCCCCGTGCGAATGTTGGCCGAGCGCACTGCACTCAGCCTACGGAACCTCCCATATTGTGATCGAACACAAGGAGGTTCCTGCGCATGTTTGAAGCACCACACGACAGCACCGGCGGACGGCTGATTCGTCGCAAGGACGTGCTCGGCCAGCTCGGCGTGTCCGAAACGACGCTGTGGAGGATGGAGAAGCGTGGAGACTTCCCGCGCCCCGTCAAGATCACGCCGCGCCTCGTCGGCTACCGCGAAGCGGAAATTGTCGCCTGGCTGTACGACCGCCCCGAGGTCGCGTAGAGGCGTGCGATGACCGCACCACACGAGAGGGCGGCTGAACGATTCCTCCGGGCGCTACACCCCGACGACACGCCGGGCGTCACCGAGGTCCGCGTCATCACCATCGGCGGCAAGCAGGCGCCGGCGGCGGCGTTCTACCAGACCCCACCAGATCGGGCCGAGATCGCGAGGCTCGCCAAGCGGCATCCTGCCGGCAACATCTACGTCGGGATCGCCAAGCGGCGGGACAAGACCAGCGGGAAGAAACAGAACCTTTCGGGCATCTACGTCTTCTGGGCCGACCTCGACTTCAAGACAACCCCCGAGGCCGAGTGTCGCAAGCGACTGGCCGAGTGCCCGCTGCCTCCGTCGATCATCATCGCGACCGGCGGCGGTCTCCGCGTCTACTGGATCTTGATCGAACCCCTGGATGCCATCACCGAGTGTGCGCGGGCCGAGTCCTACCTGCGCCGGCTGGTGGCGTACTTCGCCGGCGATGCGGCCTGCGCGGAGGTGGCGCATGTCCTCCGCATTCCCGATACGCTGAACTTCAAGTACGACCCGCCCCGTCCCGTCGTGCTTGAACTACTCGACACGGACCGCTGCTACAACGTGTCGGACTTTGACGAGTGGCTCCCCGCTGACCCCGGCAAGCCGGCGCCGCTGAAGACGCCGAAGCCGGTCAACGGCAAGCTGATCCCGGTCGGTGAGCGGCACCCCGCCCTGAAGGCACGGGCCGGCCAATTGCGGCGCATCGGCATGGAGCCCGACGCCATCGAGGCGGCGCTATGCGTCGAGAACATGACCCGCTTCGAGCAGCCGGTGGACGACCCCCGCGAGATCCACGACCTCGCGACATGGGTCGGCTCGAAAGACCCGGCGGCAGAACCGGGGCATCGGCGGGTGACGCTGACCTCAGCGGACCAGATCGCGATCCGGCCCGTGCGCTGGCTCTGGCAGGACCGCATTGCGGTGGGCACGCTCTCGCTGCTCGGCGGGCGCGAGGGCATCGGCAAGTCGATCTTGGGCTACACGTTGTCAGCCGAGCTTTCACGAGGCACCCTGCCCGGCGTGTGCGAGCGCAGCCCCCGCGACGTGCTCGTCGTGGCCAGCGAGGACAGCTGGGAACACACGATCAAGCCCCGCTTGATGGCGGCCGGCGCAGACCTGACGCGCATCCACCGCGTGAACGTCGTCACCGCTGAAGGCATCGAGACGGGGCTGACCTTGCCGCTCGATCTGGTGGCGCTCGAATCTGCCATCCACGACGTCAACGCCGTGCTGATCCTGCTGGACCCGCTGCTCTCGCGGCTCGACGCGGCGCTCGACACCCATAAGGACGCGGAGGTCAGGCTGGCGCTCGAACCCCTCGTCAGGCTGGCCACCGCTGCGGATATCGCCATCATGGGGTTGATCCATGTCAACAAGAGCACGTCCGCTGACCCGCTAACGCTGCTGATGGGCAGCCGCGCGTTCGCGGCGGTCGCGCGAAGCGTGCTGTTCGTCATGGTCGATCCGGACGACGACGAACAACGGCTGCTCGGTCAGCCGAAGAACAACTGGGGTAGGACGGACCTGTCCACCTTGACGTTCAAGATTCGCGGGCACAAGGTCGCCACGACTGATGAGGGCGAGGTCTGGACGGGACAACTCCAGTGGGGCGCCGAGTCCCAGCGATCCATCCGAGAAGCCATCGGCGCAGCCGCAGAGTCCTCAGGCGACCGCTCGGCCAGCCAGAGGCCGCTGACTGGCTGACCGACTATCTGACCAGTCAAGGCGGCGTAGCGGCCAAGAAGGACATCGAGAAGGCCGGCAGGGACGCCGGCCATGCCGTGACCGCTATCCGGCGCGGGCGGGAGCGGCTGAGGCTACGCACCGAGAACCGCGGGTTTCCTCGACAGACCTACTGGCATTTGCCAGTCGTGTCACCAGTCGCGTCAGTCCGTGGGGAGACTACTAGAACTGACATGACTGACACCACTGCGGCCAGTCGTGCTAGTCGCGTCAGTCGTGGCAGTCTCCAGACTGGTGACGCCACTGGTGACGCGACTGGAGAGGCAGGGTTCTATGAGCACTAGGGCGAGGCTGCTGTTGATTCTCAGCGAGCTGTTCGACCTGATGGCTACCGCTCTCGTGGCGTGGGTCGAGGCCATCGGCGAGTTGGTGACGCGAGGGAGGCGGGCATGACCCCCGCCAGGCAAATGTGTGGGTGTCTAGCGGCGTAGACCGCAGCCGGGGACCGCGCTCGTGAATTGAAGGTGCGCTTTGAAAAAGCCGTCGAATGACAAACTGCTCGCGGCCGATGGCTCTGGATTGACGGCCGAAGACGAGCGATTACTGCGGCAGCTAGCGAGTGAGTACGCGATCCAGGACCCGGCGGTCAAGTTGATCTTGAAGACCACGCGCGGCGCGTATGACCGGCTCGTGGCGTGCCAGTCGGCGATTGACCGGGAAGGTGTCAGCGTCGTGGATCGGTGGGGCCAAACGAAAAGTCACCCGCTGCTGGCCGCCGAGCGCGACGCACGGGCGGCGGTGCTTGCGGGCTTACGTGCCCTGCACCTTGACGTGGAGCCCGTGAATGACGGACCCGGCCGGCCGGGCGGGAGATAAGACGATGCCGACCACACGCAAGTGGATTACACGCGGACGGGCGAAGCCGGTCGCGCCGTTGTGCTTCGTTTGCTTCGACGGCACGGATCACTTCTTCGCCAACGAGCCGCGATTCGCCACGCGCACAGAAGCCGAGCGGGCGTGGCCGAGTTACCGGCTGGCGGCGTGGGACGTGACGCGCCTGGGGCAAGTGCCGCGGGCGGCGACCGTGTATGACGGGATCACGGCCGATGCCGCCGAACTGCTGTGGCTCACCTGGCGCACGTCAGGGTTCGACCCGCGCCCTGTCGCCGTGGCGCTCGCGGCCGACCGGGCGAGCCTCGCCGCGTTTCGACGCCAGCACGCCAAGGCGACCACTGAGATCGACGACCATCTCACGCTCTGGGCCGCGTGGCTCGACGGGCTCGACGCGGCGCTGGCCGAGCGGACGGCGATGGGCGAGGACTTTCGGGCTTACACCACGCAACATTGTCCGAGCGGCAGCGGCGCCACCTACGGCGAGCGGCTCCAGGCTGGCCCGTGCGTCGTTCACGAGGGCGCAGGCGCGGCCCGCTACGGTGATGGCCCGCAGGCGCAGCGAAACGAGGACTTCGATGTTTGATCTGATTTCAAAGGTGAACCCGATGAGCAGAGACCGACGTCTTGATACTGTTCTTGCGGATATTGAAAACGCGGCGCAACAGAGCGGCCTCGCCGCCGCCGATACTACGGCGGCCGCGGCTCGGCAGGACACCGCGCGTGCCCGCCTTGCCCGCCAGGCGGCCGCGGACCGCTATCGATCCGCGCAAGTGGCCGCGGCCGAAAGCAGGGGCGCAACGGCTGACGTGACCCTCGCGGCGCGGGTTGCGGTGGCCGAGGGCAACCAGGCGATTGACGATGCGACTGCCGCACTGGCGGCCGCCGAGCGAGCTGAGCTGGCCGGCGTGGCTGGCGTGGAAGATGCGCGCCGCGCTTGGCGTGCGACCGTCGGCGATTTGGCGCGCGAGGCGATGCGGCTGGCGACGGCCCAGGCCGACGGGCTGTTCGCCGCGGCGGTCGAGGCCAACGCCACGATTCTGAGGACCCAGGCGGTCCTCAACGCCAAACTTGGCGGATACGCGGCCAGGCAAGGCGCGGTGCCGGACGCACACTGGGCCGACCTGTCAGCGGCTCGCCTAGAATCCTGGCGCCAGTATCGGTGCAGCAACGGCATGGGCTAGTGGCGGGCGGGCTCCCTTGCCCGACCGGCACCGCCCGCTTGGTGGCCTGGTCATGGCGGCGGCCACTCCTTCGCCGGTCGGGTTCTTGAAAGGTTAGGCCATATGGAAAACGCAACTTTTGATCGTCGGCAAGACAACGTCTCTGCGCGGGTCGTGCAGGGAACACGCGAGGCCAGGCTCCGACTCGAAGAACACACGACGTGCCAGCGGTGCCACGTCGCGCGAGCCACCCTCGTCCGCGAACAGCGGACGCGCGGCGCGTCGTCGCGCTGGACCGCCTTGTGCGGCCCCTGCTCGCGGACGTCAACCGGCGCCCGGCTGACGGTGGCGCAGGCGAGAGCGGAACTCACCCGGCGCTGCGGACGGTGAACCGGAGGCGGCCGGCCTCGCGTCTGTCGAGGGCGGCCCGATGCGTGGCCGCTGACAACTGCATAGCCGCATCGAGTAGGTGAGGGCTATTGCTAGCCCTCACCTCTCACACCACCGGACGTGCCGGTCGGCATCCGGCGGTTCACGCTGGGCGCATCAGGCGCTGATGTTCCTCCAGCAAGCTCACAAGGCCGAGTCGCCGCAACTCGGCCGAGGGGACGGCGGCGTGCATGTGGCTCGCGCCGGCATTCCACCACGGCCCGCGGCCGTTCGAAGCGGATCGACGTGCGCGGTCCAGGTCCACCCCCCGCCGACACAACTCGCGGATGCGCGTGCGTGGCCGTTTCCACTGGCGCCAGAGTATACCGCGCAGTTTGCGACGGACCCACTTGTCGACATCCTCGAAGCTGACTTTCACCTCGGCTAACCGGAAATACGCCACCCAGCCCCGAAAGTACCGGCTGAGGTCCGCCACGGTGGCGGCGAGGCGTCGCCCCCGCCCCCGCGCCATCACACCGCGCACGTGCGTCTTCAGCCGTCGGACGGCCGCTGGCGCCACGCGCAGCCGTGCCGCGCGGTCCCACGTCACGCTGTAGCCGAGGAATTTCCTCGACCACGGGCGCGCGACGTGGCTCTTTTCCCGATTCAGTCGCAGCCGAAGGCGCTGCCACAGCCAGCGCTCCAGCGAGGTCAGCACGCGCTCGCCCGCCGCCTTCGACCGCACATACACGTTGCAGTCGTCGGCATAGCGCGCGAAGCGGTGCCCGCGCCGTTCCAGCTCCCGGTCCCATTCGTCGAGCAGAATGTTACTCAGCAGCGGAGACAGGGGGCCGCCTTGCGGCGTGCCCTCCCTGCGCGTTGACACCAGCCCGCCGGCCATCATCCCCGCCTGCAAGAAGCGGCGGATCAGGCCCAGCACCCGGACATCCTTGACCCGGCGCGCCACGCGCGCCATCAGCACGTCGTGGTTCACCCGGTCGAAGAATTGCTCCAGGTCCATGTCCACCACCCACCGATACCCGTCCGCGATGTGGCGGCGGGCGCACACGACGGCGTCATGCGCGCCACGTCCCGGCCGAAAGCCGAAGCTCCCGTCCGAAAACGTCGGGTCGAAGATAGGCGTGAGCACCTGCAGGAGAGCTTGTTGAATGAACCGGTCGAGCACCGTGGGAATCCCCAGCGTTCGTGTGCCCCGGCCGTCCGGCTTCGGAATGTCGACCCGTCGCACGGGCTGCGGGACATACGTGCCGCCGAGGAGCTGTTCCCGGATGCGCGCCCAGTGCGTCCGGCAGTAGGGCATCAGCTCGTCGACGGTCATCCCGTCGACGCCCGGTGCCCCCGCGTTGCGCACCACGCGCGCGTGTGCGGCGAGCAGGTTCTCGCGTCGCACGACTTGCTCGATGAGCGTCAGAGCCTGGTCCCCGCCAGGGTCAGTGCGTGCCGGAGCGGCTTGACGCACGGCGTCCGTCTCCCTCCCCGTGCCGCGGGGAGTCGTCGGGATCCGTGAGGTCGTCTCAGACCTCGTGGCGGCGTCTGCTTCCTCTCGCGAACGCATCGTGGCGGTTGGCTCGTCGTGTTTGGCCCTTCACGACTGTGCGCGTCGCTACTATGGCCGCGGCTGACTCCTGCGTGCGGTCGACCCCGCTTCGCAGCGGGGCTCGCCCAAATCGGCGCCGCCGCAGGTCTCCCAGGGTAAGACGCGTGACCGTCGCTCCATCTACCCGCCGCATATACGCCACGTCGGTCCGGATGACATCGGGCTTCGAGTACTTGTGCCCTCTCGCCCACCAGCGTTGCGCCTCGACTGCGGTTCGTGCTCCTCGGGCCGGAGCTTTGCCTGCGGCTTCCTTCCGACCCCACCTCGCGGTGACGCCGTTGCCGTTCGGCTAGGGGTTCCTGTCATCAAGGCCCCCAGAGGACTTGCACCTCCCAGTCACTTCCCAAATCGCTTTCGCTATTGGTTGCACGGCACCCGGGATGGGTGCCATCGCGCCATGCCTGGCGCACACAACGAAAGGGCCACCGCGGTGGTGGCCCTATGAGCAACGTGCATGCGAATGCGGTGCTACCGCCGCCGTCGCCTTGCCGCGACCAGTCCCGCCAGTCCCGTGCCGAGCAGGAGCAACGAGGCGGGTTCGGGAACCGCCGCCGCATCAAAGCTGACATTGTCCATCAGCCAGTATCCTGATCCCGGGGCACCGACGTCCACCGAGACAACATCGACGAGGTCAAGGTAGTAGGTACCGAGGGCTTGGACGAGCCCGATGTACTGGATCGCGCTTCCGCCGCCAGAGAAGTGCGCCGTCACAGGAATGAGCTCGTATGCCGTGTAGTTGTTCCAACTGGGCGCCATCTGAAAGCCGATCAGGTGGAAAGCGCCGCCTCCGGTGAGAGTGATGGTTGTGACCGGGTCAGAAGCGTTGATTAGGGCGGGTGTCCCGTTGGAATGCGGCGAAGGATCCCACACCCCCAAGTTGCCACCTCCCGTGAATGTCAGACCGCCGTCAGAAACAACGTACAGCAATTGCGTGTTCAGCGGCGTGAAACTGTCGAAGGTCACAAGGCCGGCATAGGCAGGAGCGCAGAGCAAGATCAAACCGAAAACGGCCGTCATCGGAAGAACGGGTCTCCTCATACACGCCCTCTCTCCCCGGAACTTCAAACCACACAAGATACGCCGGCGCCAACGACGCAGAGTACGGTGCTAGCGTCGTCGCCTCCGTACACCGACTAGTCCTACTAGCCCCGTGCCGAGCAGGAGCAGCGATGCGGGTTCGGGGACAGCGGGGGGCGGAGGCTGGACAGGGTCGGTATCGACCCACGTACGGAAGCCAAGGTCGTTGGGAAGCGCCTCGAGTTGCGACGTCCAGCCCGGGCCATACATCGTGCCAAAGGCGTAATGCGCGATGTCCAGCGCATCTCCATCCATCGCGCCACGCCACGATGCTGGGTCTCCAGACGCCGTGAAGCCAATCGCGTATACCTCTCCGGCGCTGACCATCAACCCGGCCGCGGCGACGTTCCCGAAATAGAAGGCCGGTGTGTCACTCAGGCCGGACAGATCGATGGTTGCCGTTGCCAGTGGTGTGGCCAGATTGGGGACGCCCGCGTTCGTGGAGTAGATCCCGAACGTGGCCGTGCCCCCATCGCCAGGCGTGGAGAGATACACCTCGAAGCCTGTCAACAGACCCGAGAGGCCGACCGTGAACGTCTGCGCTCGCAGGTAGCCGTCCCTGAGTTCGGCAACCTGGAACCCGTAGGTCGGTACGAATACCTGGTCGAGGATCGGAACCGCTTTGACCGTCGGCGCGGTTCCCAGGAGGACGCCGAACGCGATCGCGCTGATAAGGACCTTGCGCATGATCCCTCCTCGGATGATGTGGCCGCGGTAGTGGCTCGGACAACCGCGCCCGGCGAGATCTCGCCACCGGTACTCAAGAACGGTGCCGTGCCCGCATGTGCAACTGTCATGCGTTCTTGTCTAGGGCCGGCCTGAATATCGCGGTCAGGGGCGACTATTTACCTCGAATCCCTGGAATTCGGGCAACATCACTCGACCGGTCGAGAAAGAGGCACGGCCGGGCGGCAATGGGGCGGGCGGCATGCGTCGCCTCTCGGTTTCGAACCGGCGGGGGGGATCAGATGCCGGCCGGTACCAGCTTGCGCGCACGACAGCGCCACCGCGATGGTGGCCCCTAGTGATCTGCCAGGCGGGCTATCTGCGCCCGTGTGTAGAGACTACAGCCACCGCGGTCGCCGTGCAGCGGCCCATCCCGAGAGCCCCGTACCGAGCAGGAGTAGCGAGGCGCCACTGGCTCCGGTCCGGTTACCGCCGGTCGCGGAGGATCATCCAGTCAGGGTCCGCGACTGCCGGCAGGAACGCCTGACCGAGGAACGTCCCCCCATTCATGTACCACACGACGTTTTGCCCCGTCGTCGCATTGCGCCAGACCAAGTCAGCCTGGCCATCTCTGTCGAAGTCCGCGGCCCACGCGATCTGCCAGTTCTGGTCGGCGACCGTTTGCAGGATCGCCTGCGATACGAACGTCGCCCCGTTCATGAACCACACGACGTTCATCCCCGTCGCAAGGTTGCGCCACACCAAGTCCGGATTCCCATCGCCGTCCACGTCACCCGCTGCCACAATCTGCCAGTCCGCGCCGGGGACGGGCGGGAGCAGCGCCTGCGACAGGAACGTCACCCCACTCATGTACCACACGAGGTTCTGGCCGGTGGACGACTTCCGCCACACGAGGTCGAGACTGCCGTCTCCGTTCAGGTCCGCCGCCGCCACGATTTGCCACTGCGTGTCGGCCACCGGCGGCAGCAGGGTCTGCGAGACGAACGTCGTCCCGTCCAGGTGCCACACGACGTTCTGCCCGGTGACCGCGTTGCGCCAGACGACGTCCGGCTTGCCGTTACCGTCGAAATCGGCGACCGCTACCACCTGCCAAGTCGTGTCGGCCACTGTCGGCAGCAGCGCTTGCGACAAGAACGCCACCCCGTTCATGTACCAGACGACGTTCTGCCCCGTGGCGATGTTGTGCCAGAGCAGGTCGGGTTGGCCGTCCGCGTTGAAGTCGCTGGAGGGCACTCGCGCCCGCGTCTGCTGCCCAACCAAGTCCCACCGGGTGTCGCCGACTGCCGGCAGCGCCGCTTCACTGAGGAATGTGGCACCGTCCAGGTACCAGACCACGTTCTGGCCGGTCGTGGTGTTGCGCCAGACCAGGTCCGGCCTGCCATCGGCGTTGAAGTCTGCGGCCGTCGCGATTCGCCAACTCGTGTCCGCGACCGGTGGGAGCAGCGCCTGCGACAGGAACGTCGCGCCACTCATGTACCAGACGACGTTCTGGCCCGTCGTGGCGTTGCGCCAGATCAGGTCCGGCCGGCCGTCCCCGTTGAGGTCCGCCGCCGCCGCCACCTGCCAGGCCGTGTCGGGCACCGCGGGCAGCACTACCTGCGATACGAACGTCGTGCCGTCCAGGTACCACACCACGTTCTGGCCGGTCGCGGTGTTGCGCCAGACCAGGTCCGAACTGCCATCGGCGTTGAAGTCCGCGGCCGTCGCGATTCGCCAACTCGTGTCCGCGACCGGTGGGAGCAGCGCCTGCGACAGGAACGTCGCGCCACTCATGTACCAGACGACGTTCTGGCCCGTCGTGGCGTTGCGCCAGATCAGGTCCGGCCGGCCGTCCCCGTTGAAGTCCGCCATTGCCGCAATCTGCCAGTTCGTGTCCGGCACCGTCTGCAGCACGGCCTGCGAGAGGAAGGTCGCCCCATTCATGTACCACACCACGCTCTGGCCCGTCGCCGCGTTGTGCCAGAGCAGATCCGGGCGGCCGTCGGCGTTGACGTCCGCGGTCGGCCGGATCGTCTGCCCGAAGTCATTCCTCCCCCAGCAGACCACGCTGCCGCTGGACCGTATGCCGCACGTGTGATAGCCCCCGGCGCTCAACTGCGCGAAGGTCCCGCTGGGCGGCATCGCCTGCCCATAGTGTGGCCACACGCCACTGTTCGTGGTGCCGGCGCCCCAGCAAGCGAGTGTACCGTCGCTGCGCACGCCGCAGGTGTGCTCCAGGCCGCTGCTCACCTGCGCGAAGACACCACTCGGCGGCATCGCCTGCCCGAATTCTGACGACGACCCGGTGTTCGTGGTGCCCGCTCCCCAGCAGGCGAGCCTGCCGTCGCTCTTCACCCCGCAGGAGTGATAGGCCCCGGCGCTCACCTGCGTGAAGGTGCCGCTGGGCGGTGTCGCCTGCCCATAGTAGTTGTAACCCCAACAGGCGAGTGTCCCATCGGTTCTCACTGCGCAGGCGTGTTCGCCGGCGCTCACCTGCCTGAAGGTGCCGCTGGGCGGTGCCGCCTGCCCGTGGCGGTTGTCCCCCCAGCAGGCGAGTGTGCCGTCGATCCGTACCCCGCAGGTATTCTCCACGTTCGCGCTCACCTGCACGAAGGAGTCGCTCGGCGGCGTCGCCTGTCCGAAGTCGTTTCTGCCCCAGCAGGCGACGCCTCCGCCGCCTCCCACGCCGCAGGTGTGATCGTCACCGGCACTTACCTGCGCGAAGGCTCCGCCGGGCGGGATTGCCTGCCCCCAGTGCGGGTTGACACCTGTGTTCGTGGTGCCGGCGCCCCAGCAAGCGAGCGTGCCGTCGCTGGTCAACGCGCAGGTGTAAAGAGTACCGGCGGCGATGCGGTTCGAGATGCAATCGCTTGTGGAAAGCCTGAAGATCGTTCCCCTGCCGTCTGGTCCCCCACCACCGGTCAACCCGTAGAACTCACTCTGGGAGCACGGTTCCCAGACCGCCGGACGCGGGCTATCGTCCACGACTAGTCCGCCCGGGAACTTTCCGTCCCGCCCAGAGAAGGCGTGCAGCGAGGTCACGACGCCCGCCGGCGTGAGGCGGAACACGGTGCCGCAGCCGAACGGATCGTCACAGGGGATCGCTCCGCCGTTGCTGGTGGTCCCGTAGAAGTTCCCATCGCCACCCTGGACGGGCGCATCCTTCGGCGTTTGGCCGTCGAGCCCGGAAAACGTGTGGAGGATGACGACGCTCCCGGCCGGCGTCACGCGGAACACGGTTCCACAGCCATCAGGAGGACGACACGTTGTGGTCGCACCGCCCTTTTCCGTCGTGCCGTAGAAGTTCCCGTCGAAGCCCTTGCGGAGACCAGCCCACGGGTTCCTGCCTTCCGATGCGGAAAACGAATGCAGCGTTGTGAACACGCCGGCCGACGTGAGCCGGAACACCGAGCCGTACCCTGAGGTGCCACCGTAGTACGTCGTTCCGTAGAAATGTCCATCGCTGCCCAGCGTCAATCCCGCCCAAGGCACCGACCCGTCAGTCCCGGCGAACGAGTGGAGAACGGTGAAGCTCCCCGCAGGGGTCATCCGGAATAGCGTGCCGACACCCGATGCGCCGCCCGACGAAGTCGTCCCATAGAAGTTGCCGTCCGCACCTTGAGCCAATGCCCCGTGCGGATTCTTGCCCTCCGATTCTGTGAACACGTGCAGCGTCGAGAGGACACCGTCCGGCGTGATGCGGAACACCGTGCCGCAGCCTCCAGGGTCGGCACATGTGGGCGACGTGCCACCCTCGTAGGTCGTCCCGTAGTAGCCGTCGCTACCATGAACCAAGGCCGCAATCGGCCCGCTTCCGTCCGGCCCAGAAAAGCTGTGGAGAGTCGTCACCACCCCGTCCGGCGTCACGCGAAACACGGTACCCCTCCCGTGGCTACCACCGGTCCACGTGGTCCCGTAGAGGTAGCCATCCCAGGCGGGCGACACCAATGCATCATTCGGGCTCGCACCCTCCACTAACGAGAAACTGTGCAGGGTCGTCACCACCTGACCCGAAGCAACACTGCCCGCGAACACCAAGGCCATGGCCACGGCGACGATGCCTCGCTGGTTCATTGGAAACCTCCCTAGCGTGGTGGAAGTCACTCGAAGATGGGAGGCCACCCGGGACCCGGGCCCCAGTCACACCACCCACCCTTGACGCACCTGGGCCACCTGCACGGACGTGGAGCTACGGCCGGTGAACGCTGACGCGACGTGGTGACCGACCGCTGACAATGAACGCAGGAACCGGGAGCCAGTGAGGGCCCGAGGGTGTCCAGGCGGGGGCTTCCGGCCCTCCGACGGACTGAGGCGATCGCGCGCCCTTCGTGCATGCGCGTTCCGATGGGCAATACCGGCGGGCTGTCTGGACCTTCGGTCTGGCAGGCAGAGTCGTCGCTAGGCTGCCAACTGACGGGCTTTTACCACTTGCGGTGAGCGCCGTCAAGCCAAATCGGGCGGGCGCACTCGCGGTCCGTGTGACCCGTGGCTCACTGTCCCGCCTCAACCTCCGCCAGTTTCCAGGAGGCGGCTGTCGCGTCGAGCGCCACGTCCGCGGCCAGCGGCGGCGGAAACCACTCCCAGCTGCAGGGATCAGTCAACCAGCACCTGCGGAGTGTGCTGACGCCCGGCTCGTTCTGGAGATGTTGGCACTGGCACTCGCGCAGCCCTGCCTCGACGGCGGCCCGGATGGCGGCGTCCGAGTAGCCGCCAGTGGCGTGGCGTAGTTCAACAGGCGGGACGGCGAGCGGTCATTTTCGTGTGGCGAGGATTCGCTGCTCGTTCACCTTGACGAGTTTGAGTATCTTGTTCACGAGGTCCCCCGCGGCATCTGACCAGTTACCATCCTCGGCGTGTCCGACTATGTCGACGCGCTGGCCCAGCACTGTCACTGTGGCCCGCACGTCGTAGATGTCATCCTCGGCTGACACGAGCGTGCGGCCCGTGATCTCAATCAGGACCTCGCCGTCGGCCTGCGTCGATACGAGACGAAGAAGCCGACGGCGAAGGATGCCAGCCACGTCCTTGGTCGAATCCACGCGGTCCTGATAGTCAAGGGGGATCAGGCCTTTCGCGGGAGCGCCAGCCGTGAACACGAAGAACTTGGCGTCACTGGGCGGTTGGCGCGGCGGCGGCCATTGAGCGCGGCCGGACTGTCCGCTCACGACATCCGCGACACCGAGTGTCAGCAGAAGGGCGACGAGGACTCGCATGGTGGCCTCCGAGTAGCCGACCGCCGCATGGCGAAGTTGGAGAGCGGTCATGGCGCGGACCTGAACGCGCGGGCCATGCGCGAGCAGGCGGGGCGGGTGGCCGGATACGACCCTCCAGAGCCCCGAGGCAAGGGCGGGACGTCGGGAGGAGCCCAGAATTGGTGGCCTCTGCCGGCGGTTGTCGGCGAGGGGCTGTCTTGCGACGTCGAGATGACCGACAGGGGGCTGCGTGCGCGCGATGTCGTCTGTGACGGCGACGAACTGCGGGTGGCGACGACGTGACCGCCGAGGCCGGCGTATGTCCAGGTCGGCTCCACGCCAAAGATCGAGTAAGGCCGGCGCCGGCGGCTGGACGGAGCAGGTGGGGCTGTGCTGGCGTTCATCAGAACGCCACTCTGAACGTGCCGTTCGTTACGGACTTCCTGGCTCCACTACCATCGTAGGCAGGTGCCACGAAAGCGAAAGTGCCACTCGCGCTTTTGCTCGCGCCTGTCGTGTTGATCGACGCTACCGTTACCCAACCGCTACCACCGTTCACGACAGTTCCATAGGTCTTCGCTACGTTGTTGACGGAAACAGCTATCATCCCCGTTGCGGCAGGTCCGGCGGCCCATGTTCCGACGCTCGGCCGCACGGCAATCGACACTTGCGTCCCGTTCGCCGGCAGCGACCCGAGCGACCCGTGAACCTCTAGGTACGCCTCCTCCGGGCGGCCCGACAGGTCCACCACCCTGGCGCCGACCGTGGTGGCGACAAAGGCCACACCATCAATCACGGCCGTGAACGTGTTGCCAGACTGCTGTGTGGGGCTACCTGGGGAGGTGGGGGGGGTGGGCGAGGTGGGTCCGCCGCCGCAGGAGAGAAGGAGCAGCGCGACCGAAGCAACGACGGTTAACCGAGGGAGCATGGTTCAACCTCCGCTCGTGTGTCTGCGATGGAGAGGATACTCCTCCCGAGGAGGTATTGACTTGGAAAAGTCTGGTGAACCTGGCGGGGGCGGCAAATCAGGCGCGTCCTCGGCGGTGAGGCGGACGCTGGCCGACCGCATCCAGGCACGCGCAGACGTGGCGGGCGTCAACGTAGTGCTACTCTGGATGGATGCGCTGTGCCGGCCTTACCACTGTCTCCCTGCTACCCATGTGCTACCCAAACGGCCCGATCAGCCAGAGATGCGCTTGTTTTCTAGCCTTTCAGCCGGTAGTAGTTTGATGCCATATCGGTCGCCGCTCGAGACCCGCATCGCCCGGAAGACGACCCGGGCGGTCTCCGACTTCCAGATGATCGAGGAGGGAGACCGGATCCTGGTTGGCCTGTCCGGCGGCAAGGACAGCTGGGCGCTCATCCAGATCCTCGACGTCCTCAGGCGCCGCGCCAAGATCAACTTCTCGCTGATCGCCGTCAATGTCGACTCGGGCTACGCCGACTACGACCACGCGCTGATTTCGAGGACGTGCGCCGAGCGCGGCTGGGAGTGTCGCATCGAGCACACGACCATCGGACAGGTGATGGACGATCTGCTGGATGCCAGCGACACCCCGTGCTCGTTGTGCGGTCGGCTGCGCCGGGGCGTGCTGTATCGGGTCGCCACGGAGCTCGGCGCCACGAAGATCGCCCTCGGCCACCACGCCGACGATTGCATCGAGACGCTGCTGCTCAACCTGTTCTTCGAGGGGAACCTGAAGGCGATGCCCGCCCGCCTGGTGTCGGACAACGGGGCCCACGTCGTCATCCGACCGCTGGTCTATGTCAGCGAGGCCGAAGCACGCGCCTATGCGAAGGAGTACGAACTGCCGATCGTCGGCTGCTGCTGCCCGTCGTGCGGCGATTTGAGTCTGCAGCGCCAGCGGGTGAAACGCCTGCTGCTGGACCTCGAGCGTGAGCACCCTGGCCTGAAGCACTCGATGCTTGCCGCGCTGCGCAACGTCGCGCCGACGCACCTGCTGGACGCACGGCTCAATCCTCCCGGGGCGCTTCGCGCACGCGCGAAGGCCGAAGCAGGGAGCAGAGGCTGATGCGCGCGGTGGTGCAGCGTGTGCAATCGGCGCGCGTCGCCGTTGACGGGCGCGTGGCGGGCGAAATCGGAGCTGGCCTCGTCGTGCTTCTCGGCGTGACCCATGACGACACCCGCGAGCAGGCCAGGTTCCTCGCCGGCAAGATCGCCCGCCTCCGGATCTTCGAGGACGCAGGGGGCCGAATGAACCTCGCTGCCGCCGACGTGGGCGGCTCGGTGCTCGTCGTCTCGCAATTCACGTTGTACGGCGACTGCCGCAAGGGGCGACGGCCGTCGTTCGATTCGGCCGCCCGGCCCGAGCAGGCGCAGGAGCTGTACGACGCGTTCTCAGCCGAGATCCGCGCCCTGGGCGTTCCGGTGGCGACAGGCGTCTTCCAGGCCCACATGATGGTGGAACTGGTGAACGACGGACCGGTGACGCTCATCCTGGATACCGCGACATAGAGTCATGCTGCCGGTCATCAAGGCTCACGCATACGGCAACGACTTCCTCTACGTCGAGGAACGGCACGCGCGCGGGCGCGACCGCGTCGGGCTGGCCAGGTCCATCTGCGAGCGCCACGCAGGAGTCGGTGCGGATGGGCTGATCCTCTACCGCCTCGTCGCGGAAGGCGCGGCGATGAGCCTCCTCAACGCCGACGGCAGCTACTCGGAGGTTTCTGGAAACGGCGTCCGAGGCCTGGCCGCCGTGCTCCTGGACGTGCACGGCCTCGAACCCGCCGACCGGACCATCGTGATCCAGACGGACGCCGGGGAGAAACGGCTGCTGCTGCTCGGGCGCGATGGAAACCGCGTCACGTTCCGCGCCAGCATGGGCGCGCCCACGTTGCCACGGGAAGAGACGCTGGAGGCTCTCGGGGAGCAGCTTCGCGTCGTGGTGCTTCGTGTCGGCAATCCGCAGTGCGTTCGGCTGGAATCCCCGCTCGACGAGCGGCGGATGCGCCGCTTCGGCCCGGTCCTGGAGCATCACCAGGCGTTTCCCGAGGGGACGAATGTCGAGTTCGCGTCGGTGGAGGCTCCGGACCGCGTGCGCATCCTCATCTGGGAGCGCGGAGTCGGCCCGACCGCGGCCTCTGGGACGGGCGCATGCGCCGCGGCCGTGGCGGCGGCGGCTTTCGGTGGGGCGAGCCGCGATGTCCAGGTCGTCTCGCCGGGCGGCAGCCAGCGCGTGGAGTGGCGAGAGGACGGGCTCTTCCTCACCGGCTGGGCGGAGGTCGTGCTGCGAGGCGAGTGGTCCGGCTAGCCAGGTCGGAACTCTTTTCGTACCCTTGCGCCCGAGACGCTGCAGTTTCTGCGCGTGCGGCCGAGCGTTCGGGGATCCCGGGGCGGTCTTCAGCGCTCCAGCTTCTCCACAAGGCCCCGCAAATGTTCGGCCACGCCGAGGGTGGCCTGCCTCGCCGCGCCGTAATCGTCGCGGCCGAGCGCCTCGCGCGCTTTTTGCAGGGCAACGTTGGCGGCGACCACGCCGCGCCTGACATCCGAGAGCCGAATCCGCTGCTCCTCGGTGGCCGCGGACGAGGTCTTGGACGCTGCCCGGACGGCCTCCCGCGCTTCGTCGACGGCGGCTTCCAGGTCCTCGACAGCCTTGAATGCGTCTGTCCGCCCGGTTTCAGGCTGCGGCGGCGCAGGTGACCGTCTCGGGCCAGGCGTGGGGGAGTTGCAGCCGACGACGAGGAGGCCGGCGATGACGGCAGCCCGCAGAGCGATGGTGGGACGACCCATCAATTGAAGTATAAATGATGAGCGGGCTGCGAACGGTGCCCGTCCGGACCGACGACCGACCGCGCGAGAAGCTCGGGCGGCACGGGGCCTCCGCGCTTGGAGACGACGAACTGCTGGCGATCGTGATCGGCGGCGGGAGTGCCGGCACGAGCGCGCTCGGGCTGGCCTCGGCGCTGCTGTCGACAGCCGGTGGCCTTCACGGACTGGGGAGAACGAGCCGCGACGACCTGCTGCGCGTGAAGGGGTTTGGCCAGGCGCGGGCCGCGCAGGTGCTGGCCGCGCTCGAGATTGGCCGGCGGGTGCTCGCCAGGCGGCCGGCCGAACGGTGCCAGATCGCCTCTCCGAGGGACGCCGCGCACTACCTGATGCCGGAGTTCAGCGCAAGGCCCGTCGAGCAGTTCGGCGTGCTGATGCTCGACACGCGGCATCGGGTCATTCGGACGGCGGTGCTGACGGTCGGCTCGCTCGACGGTACCGCCGTGCAGCCCAGGGAAGTGTTCAGGCAGGCGCTGATGGCGACGGCGGCGGCGGTCGTAATGTTCCACAACCACCCGTCCGGGGACCCGCAGCCGAGCGGTGAGGACGTGGAGCTCACCCGGCGGATGGTGGCGGCCGGCCGGCTGATGGGTATAGAAGTGATCGACCACGTGGTCCTCGGGGATGGCCGCTACTGCAGCCTCAAGGAATCGGGGTACCTGTAGATGTCCAGGATTCTCTACTTCGACTGCTTCGCCGGAGCCTCGGGCGACATGGTGCTGGGCGCGCTGCTCGACGCGGGGCTGCCGCTCTCCGAACTCGAGGCGGCGCTCGGGAGCCTGATGATCCCGGGCTACCGGCTCTCGGCGGACCGCGTCCTCCGGGCCGGGCTGTCTGCGACGAAGTTCACGGTGCACGAGCCCGGGGGCCACGGCCACCCTCACGCCCACGGGGGCCCGGACGGACATACCCACGGCCATCCTCACGGCGACGGCCATTCGCACAGCCACGACGCCGGGCAGGCGCGTGGAAACGGGGGGCATCGGTCGCTGGCCGAGATCGTCGAGCTGATCGAGAAGTCTTCGCTGCCCGCCGACGGCCGCGAGCGCGCCTCGAAGCTGTTCAGGCGCCTGGCCGAAGTGGAAGCGGCCATCCACCAGATGCCGGTCGAGCAGGTTCACCTCCACGAGGTGGGGGCCCTCGATTCCATCATCGACATCGTGGGCGCGGTGTTCGGCCTGCAGTGGTTCGGCGCCGACCGGATCGTCGCGTCGCCGCTGAACGTTGGGGGCGGCATGGTCCGCTCGGCCCACGGAGTGTTCCCGGTGCCCGCGCCGGCCACGCTGCGCCTGCTCGAAGGGGTGCCGGTGTATTCGAGCGGCGTTCAGATGGAGACCGTCACGCCAACCGGCGCACTGCTGGTGGCGGGCCACGCGGCGGAATTCGGGCCGATGCCGCCGATGCGGGTGGACTGCATCGGCTACGGAGCGGGGGACCGCGATCTGCCGGGGACGCCGAACGTGCTGCGGGTCGTGCTGGGGCGCGACGACGCGGATCCGCGCGCTCAGCGGGTGATCGTGCTCGAGTGTGAAATCGACGACATGAACCCGCAGATCTACGGAGTCCTCATGGAGCAGCTGTACGCTGCGGGCGCGTTGGAGGTCTTCTACACAGCGGTCCAGATGAAGAAGAACCGGCCCGGGACGCTGCTGACCGTCGTGGCGCCGCCCGACCTGCGCGAGGGTTTGACCGGAATCGTCTTTCGCGAAACCACGACGATTGGGCTACGCTATCAGGAGCTGCTGCGGACCTGCCTCGATCGCGAGATTGTCGTGCTGGAAACGCCGGTGGGACCGGTGCGCTTCAAGGTCGCCCGGCGCGGCGGGGAGGTGCTCAATGCGTCGCCCGAGTTCGAGGACTGCGCCCGCGCGGCCGCCGAGCGATCGCTACCGGTCAAGCAGGTGCTGGGCCTGGCCGCGCAGGCCTACTGGCAGACGCGACGGAGCTAGGCCCGGATTCAGCAGCAGCCAACAACCGCCATGTCCCGCTTCTACCTGACGACCGCGATCGACTACGTCAACAGTCGCCCGCATCTCGGCACGGCTTACGAGAAGATCACCGCCGACGTGATCGCGCGCTACAAACGCCTGTCCGGAGTCCGCACGCATTTCGTGATGGGCAACGACGAGCACTCGCAGAATGTCTATCGTCGGGCCCGCGAGCGCGGCCTCGAGCCGCTGGCCTACTGCGACCAGATGGAGCGCGAGTTCCGCGACGTGTGGGCGCGCCTGAACGTCGCGTTCGACGACTTCATCAGGACCACCGAAGAGCGTCATCGCGTGGGCGTCAGCACGATGGTGCAGCGGATTGCCGAGCGGGGCGACCTGTACGACGCCTACTACGAGGGGCCGTACTGCGTGTCGTGCGAGGCGTTCAAGCCGGAGAAGGACCTGGTCGACGGCCTCTGCCCGGTCCACGGGTCGAAGCCGGAGTGGATCCGGGAGAAGAACCACTTCTTCCGGCTGTCGAATTACCGCGACGCGCTGCTCGAGCACTTCCACGCCCAGCCGGAGTTCCTGCAGCCCGACGTGCGGCGGAACGAGATCCTGCGGCTGCTCGAGGGCGGCCTGGAGGACATTTCGATTAGCCGGGCCGGGCAGCACTGGGGCATTCCGTTGCCGTTCGACCGGGCGAGCGTCGTCTACGTGTGGTTCGACGCGCTCATCAACTACGCGTCGGCGGTGGGCTACGGACGCGACGAAGCGGCGTTCGGCGAGTGGTGGCCCGCCGACCTGCACATCATCGGCAAGGACATCACGCGCTTCCACTGCGTGATCTGGCCGGCGATGCTGATGAGCGCCGGCGTACAGCTCCCGCGGCAGGTGTTCGGCCACGGGTTCGTCACCTTCAGGGGCCAGAAGATGAGCAAGTCGCTCGGGACCGTGCTCGACCCGCTCGACGCGGCGGCGAGATTCGGCCCCGATCCGCTCCGGCTCTACCTGGTCAAGGAGATCCCCTACGGCCAGGATGGCGACTTCTCGTGGGAGCGGTTCGAGGAGCGGTACAACGTCGACCTGGCGAACAACCTGGGGAACCTCGTGAACCGGCTGGCGGCGATGACCGATCGGTATCGCAAGGGACGTCTGCCCGCGGCCGCCGGCCCGCCCGGCCGCCTCGCCGGCGTCGCCGAGGACGTCGTGCGTCGCTATCGCGCGGCCATGGAGCGCTTCGCGCTGCACGAGGCGGCGTTTGCGGCGTTCGGCCTGGTGGACGCGGCCAACGAATTCATCGCCGAGACCGAACCCTGGACGCTGGCCAGGCAGGGGCATCAGGAGCGGCTCACGCAGGTGCTGTCAGACGTGGTGGAGGCGGTGAGGATCGCCGCCGTCTTGCTGCTGCCGGTGATGCCCGAATCCTGCGCCGAGATCCTCAGGCGGATGGGGGAGGAACGGAATCCGGGCGAACTCCGGCTCGACCGCGACGCCGCGTGGGCGGGCGGCCGGGAGCGCGCGATCACCAAGGGCGATCCGCTCTGGCCCAGGCTGGAGGCTGCGGTGGCGGCGAACACCGAGACTGCTGCACGGCAGGAGGAGAAGACGATGACTGACCAACCGGCGGGCCCGACGCCCGCATCCGCTCAGACCGACGCAACGGCAGCCGCCGTCGGCCCGGTTGCGCCGGCTGTTCCGGCGACGGCCCCGGCCGGCGAGAAGATTCCGATTGACGACTTCCTGAAGATCGACCTGCGCGTCGCGAGGATCCTGGCGGCCGAGAGGGTCAAGGGGTCGCGGAAGTTGATCAAGATGGAGGTGGACGCCGGCGAGGAGCCGCGAACGCTCGTCGCCGGCATCGCAGAAGCCTACGAGCCGGAGGCGCTCGTGGGAAGGTCGGTCGTCATCGTGGCGAATCTGAAGCCCGCCAAGCTGATGGGCATCGAGTCGAACGGCATGGTGCTGGCGGCGAGCCCGGAAGGCGGCCTGCCGGCGCTGCTCGGGTTCGACAACCCGCCGCCGCCCGGAAGCCGCGTCAAGTGATCGACAGCCACTGCCATCTGGCCGATGCGGCCTACGCCGATGATCTCGAGGCCGTCGTCCGCCGCGCGCACGAGGCCGGCGTGTCGGGCGGGCTGTGCGTCCTGGCCTGTGGAGACGCCGACGAGGCGGCTCGGGGACGCCGCGTCGCGGGTCTCTGGCCCGACCTCCGATTCGCCGTCGGAGTTCATCCCCACCAGGCGCACGAGTTCGCCGGTCGGGACGAGGACGCCGTCGACGCCGTGCGGGCGGCCCTGTCGGCAACTCCCGGTGTCTGCGCGGTCGGTGAGGTCGGTCTGGACTATCACTACGATTTCTCGCCCCGCGACGTGCAGCGTTCCATCTTCCGGGCGCAGGTCCGTCTCGCGAGCGAAGCGGGCGTTCCGCTCGTCATTCACACGCGCGAAGCCGACGAGGACACCGTCGCGATCATCAGGGAAGCGGGCGGCGGCGCTGCCGGCGGCGTCTTCCATTGCTTCAGCGGCACCGACCGCCTGGCCGACGAGGCCCTCTCGCTGGGGTTCCTGGTGTCATTCTCCGGGATGATTACTTTTCCCAGGGCCGCGTCGATCAGGGCGATTGCCGCGCGCGTTCCCGCCGACCGCCTGCTGATTGAGACCGACTGCCCCTACCTGGCGCCGGTGCCGATGCGGGGGCGGCGCAACGAGCCGGCGTTCGTCGTCCGAACGGCCGAAACCCTGGCTGAACTTCGCCAGGTCTCGCCAGTCGAGGTCGGAACGCTGGTGACGGCCAATTTCGCCCGCGTGTTCGGCGCCGGGCCCGACAGGCGGGGCTGAGCCGACCGGCTTCCGGCGGGCGTCGGCGCGTTGACACCCCGCGCGCAAGTATGGTGTGATGAACGGACTCTGCACACCTTGGACGGACCAGTTGTGACCCTCGCGCAGATCTTCGAGCCAATACGTCAGGACCTCGAGCAGGTCGAGCGCGAGTTCGCCCGCCACGTCGAGTCTCACGTTGCCTTGATCCCGGAAATCGGCCGCTACATCCAGGACGCCGGGGGCAAGCGTGTGAGGCCCGCTGTGCTTCTGATGGCGGCGCGCCTGGCTGGCTACGCCGGCCGGCGAGCCGTCCTGTACGCCGCGGTCGTCGAGTTCATCCACACCGCCACGCTGGTGCACGACGACATCGTGGACGACTCCGAGCTCAGGCGCGGGCGGCAGGCCGTGCACTCGAAGTGGGGCAACGACGTCACGGTGCTCCTCGGCGACTATCTCTACATCAAGTCGATGGCGCTGGCCCTCACCGAGGACTCGCTTGACATCGTCCGGATCCTCTGCGATGTGACACTGCGGATGATCGAAGGGGAGCTGTTCCAGCTGTCGAAGAACGGCGACATCGGGCTGAGCGAACGCGATCACTTCGAGATCCTCCAGCGGAAGACCGCCGATCTCTTCGGCGGCTGTGCGGAGATCGGAGGCAGCCTCGGAACGGTGGGCGCCGCGGGGCAGAAGGCGCTTCGCGGCTACGGCTTCAACCTCGGCGTGGCGTTCCAGCTGGTGGACGACCTGCTTGACCTGACCGGACGCGAGGAAGTGCTCGGCAAGCCGATCGCCAGCGACCTGCGCGAAGGCAAGCTCACGCTGCCGTTCATTCATCTCCTCGAGCACGGAGGCGTGGAGGCCAGGGGGCTGATTGCGGATGTCGTGCGCGATCGGGATCTGACCCCCGAGCGCTGGCAGCGGATCGCCGGCTACCTGGAGGAGTGCGGGTCGCTCGACTACGCCTACCGGAAGGCCACCGAGTACGGCGCGCTTGCGAAGGCCAGCCTGGCGACATTGCCCGCCAACCCCGCGCGCGAGGGGCTGATGGCGCTCGCCGATTACATCCTCTCGCGCGACCGCTGACCCGAAATTCCTTCGGGAGGAATTTCAAATACGGCGCAGGTATGCGGGCAGCCGTTGAAACCGCTCCCGAAGGGATTTCGGTGCAGGAGCCCTGGTGACACCCGCCGAACGCCTCGCCGAGCTGCGCGCCCTCATCCGCCACCACGAAGAACGCTACTACGTCCTGAACGAGCCGGAGATTGCCGACGCCGAGTTCGACGCGCTGATGAAGGAGCTCGAGGCGATCGAACGCGACCACCCGGAACTCGTCACGCCGGACTCGCCAACCCAGCGCGTGGGTGGCCGCCCGGTCGAGGGGTTCGACGCCATCGAGCACCAGGTGCCGATGCTGTCGCTCGACAATTCCTACAACGCCGGGGACGTGACGGCGTTCGACGACCGCGTGCGGCGGGCGCTCGCGGACGATGGGGGTGAGACGGCGCCCGTGGCCTATGTGGCCGAGTTGAAGGTCGACGGGCTCAGCATCTCGCTGACCTACGAGCACGGGCGGCTCGTGCGGGGCGTGACGCGCGGCGACGGGTTCCGCGGCGAGGATGTGACGTCGAACGTGCGGACGATCAGGGCGATTCCGCTGTCGCTGCCGGCGGCCGTGCCACGCCGGATTGAGGTCCGCGGCGAAGTGTACATGCCGCGCGCGGCGTTCGAGAGGGTCAATCGCGAGCGGGAGGAGCGGGAGGAGCCCGTCTTCGCGAATCCCCGGAACGCCGCGGCGGGCACGATGCGGAATCTCGATCCTCGCGAGGTGGCGCGGCGCGGTCTCTCGGCCGTGGTGTACCAGATGATTGGCCCGCCGGATGCCTTGCCGGAGACGCACGCGAGCACGCTCGACCGGCTTCGCCAGTGGGGGCTCCCCGTCGAGGCGCACTGGCAGCGCTGCATCGGCGTCGACGAGGTCCTGGCGTATTGCGACAGGTGGAGGGATGACCGGCGCCTGCTCGCCTTCGACACTGACGGGGTGGTCGTCAAGGTGGACGACCTGGCGATTCGGGCGCGCGTCGGGGCCACGTCGAAGTTCCCGCGGTGGGCCATCGCGTTCAAGTTCCCGGCCGAGCAGGCCACGACGCGGCTGCTGCGCATCGATGTGGCCGTCGGCCGTACCGGGGCGGTGACGCCGTTTGCCGTGCTGGAGCCGGTGCGTCTATCGGGCTCCACCATCCAGATGGCCACGCTGCACAACGAGCAGGACATCGCCCGGCGCGACATCCGGCCCGGTGACGTCGTGCTCATCGAGAAGGGCGGAGAGGTCATCCCCAAGGTGATCGGTCCGGTGCTGTCCCTTCGCGCCCCGGACGCGTCCCCGTGGCGGATGCCGACCGAGTGCCCGACCTGTGGCAGCGCGCTCCACCGGCCCGAGGGCGAGGCGGTGTGGCGGTGCCCGAGCGTGGCCTGCCCGGCGCGATTCCGGCGCAGCCTGGAGCACTTCGCGTCGCGCCGCGCGATGAACATCGAGGGGCTGGGCGAGGCGCTCGTCGACCAGGTGGTCGCGACCGGCCTCGTGCGCGACTTCGCCGACCTCTACCACGTGAGCGCGGAGTCGCTTGAGGCGCTCGAGCGGATGGGAAAGCGGTCCGCAGAGAAGCTGCTGCAGCAGATTGCCGAAAGCCGGCGCAACGACCCGTGGCGGCTGGTGTATGCCCTGGGCATCAGGCACGTGGGCGAGCGAACCGCCCAGGTGCTCATGGATGCCTTCGGGTCGGTCGAGGCCATCGAGCGCGCGCCGGTCGAGCAGCTTCAGGCGGTCCACGAGGTCGGCCCGGTCGTGGCGGCAGCGGTGCGCGAGTACTTCGCCGACCCGCGCAACCTGGCCGTGGTGTCGCGGCTGAGGGAGGCTGGCGTTCGGATGGTGGCCGAGCGTCCGCAGGGTAGCGCGACGCCGGGGGCGCTCGCAGGGAAGACGTTCGTGCTGACCGGGACGCTGACGGCCCTGTCGCGCGACGACGCGGCGGCGGCCATCGAGGCGCGCGGGGGGAAGGTGACGAGCGCGGTGAGCCGCAAGACCGATTACCTCGTCGTCGGAGCCGATGCGGGCGGCAAGCTGGAGAAGGCGCGCGCACTCGGCGTGGCCGTCCTCGATGAAGACGCGTTCCGGCGGCTCCTCGGAGAGAGTCCATGAAACCTCGCATCCTGGTGATAGACGACGAGCCGGCCATCCGCGACTCGCTGCGGATGATCATCGAATACGAGGGCTACGAGTTCATCGGAGCGCCGGCCGGGCCCGAGGGGATTGCGCTGGCCGAGCGCGAGTCGCCGGACCTGATCCTCCTGGACATCAAGATGCCCGGCATGGACGGGTTCGAGGCGCTCGAACGAATCAGGGCCGTGTCGGATACCCCGGTCGTCATGATCTCGGGGCACGGGACGGGCGCGACCGGGGCGGACGCCGTCCGGCGGGGCGCCTTCGACTTCATCGACAAGCCGCCGGACACGGACCGCCTCCTCGTCATCATCCGCAACGCCCTCGAGCGTAACCGGATGAGCGACGAGGTGCGCGTGCTGCGCCGGGCGGTCGAAGCCAAGCACGAGATCGTCGGCGACTCGTTTCAGGTCAGGCAGCTCATGGAGGCCGTGCGCCGCGCCGCGCCGACCACCGCGACCGTTCTGATTCAGGGCGAGAGCGGAGTCGGCAAGGAACTGGTGGCCCGCGCAATTCACCGGAACAGTCTGCGAAGCCGCGAACGGTTCGTTCAGGTCAACTGCGCCGCGATCCCTGAGGAGCTGATCGAATCCGAGCTGTTCGGCCACGAGAAGGGCTCGTTCACCGGCGCGACCGAGAAGCAGATCGGTAAGTTCGAGCAGGCCGACCGGGGCACGATCTTCCTCGACGAAGTCGGCGACATGAGCCTGAAGACGCAGGCCAAGGTTCTCCGCGTGCTCGAGGAGGGCGAGGTCGAACGCGTGGGCTCGTCGCGGACCATCCGGGTCGACGTCCGGGTGATCGCGGCGACCAACAAGGACCTCGAGAAGGAAATCGAGAAGGGAAACTTCCGCGAAGACCTGTTCTTCCGGCTGAGCGTGATCCCCTTGTCGGTGCCGCCGCTTCGCGACCGGGTCGAGGACATCCCGGCGTTGGCCCAGCACTTTCTGGACTCGTTCGCGCGCGAGAGCAACTTCCGGCGGCGGCGGATCACGCCGCGCGCCATGGAAGCGTTGCAGCGGCACCGGTGGAAGGGCAACATCCGGGAACTCCGGAACACCGTCGAGCGCAGCCTCATCATGACGACAGGCGACGCGATCGACGTCTCGGACCTGCCGGAATCCGTGCGGGTTGACCCTCGGCCCGCGCCCCCGGATAATGGAGGCGAGGCGTCGATGTCCGCCGGGACGCTGAGGGAGTTCAAGGAATCGGCGGAACGGCTGTTCCTGGTGCAGAAGCTCCGCGAGAACGGATGGAACATCTCGCGGACAGCCGAGGTGATCGGCACGCCCCGGAGCAACCTGTACAAGAAGCTCGAGTTCTACAAGATCAGCCAGGAGGCTGACGGGTAGTTGTGTTCTTTGACAATTGGCCGCAGGAAGCCAGACGACCGCCGCGCCGCGGTTGTCCCGAGACGTTCGCGTCGAGGGAAACGCCGTGGCGGGGAGGAAAGTCCGAACTCCGCAGGGCAGTGCGCCGGGTAACGCCCGGTCAGGGTGACCTGAAGGAAAGTGGCACAGAAAATATACCGCTACGGACGCGGTCCGGTTGTGCCGCACGCCGGGAGTGGCCGCGCAGACGATCGCGCGCGGCAACTCCTTCCAAGTGCGGCGGCAGACCCGGTGTTTGGGTGCGCCGCGAAGTGCGGCGGCAGAACCGGGCCGCGTCCGGAGTAAGGGTGAAAAGGTGCGGTAAGAGCGCACCGCGCCGGTGGCAACATCGGTGGCACGCAAAACCCCGCACGGAGCAAGACCAAATAGGGAGGCGCCATCAGGACGGCCCGTCCGATGCCTCCGGGTAGGTTGCTCGATCCCGCCAGCGATGGCGGGGCTAGAGGAATGGTCGTCCCGCCGTAGCTCGGCGCAAGCCGAGCGAAGGCGGACAGAATTCGGCTTACGGCTTCTCTGCGGCGCTTTTCTGCCTTGATGCAGCAGGCGGCGAGCAGCGGTTCGGGCGTGACACGCTGCCAACTGCGGTCTGCGTCCTGAGTGTTGTTCTGGATTGATCGCCTCTCCCACCCAACCTCTATGGCTTTGTATCTCGTCACCGGCGGTGCCGGCTTCATCGGTTCACACCTCGGCGAAGAACTCGTCGGTCGCGGCGAACGGGTGCGCATCGTGGACAGCCTGATCACCGGCAGGCGCGCGAACCTCGCCTGCGTGCCCGGCGTGGAGTTCATCGAGGGGGACCTGGCCGACATCGATGTTGCCAGGCGAGCGGCAGCCGGGGTGGACTACGTGCTCCACCAGGCGGCCATCCCGTCGGTGCCTCGGTCGGTGTCCGACCCGATCACGTCGAACCGCTCCAATATCGACGCGACGCTGAACATCCTGGTCGCTGCCCGCGACGCCGGCGTCAAGCGTCTGGTCTATGCGGGGTCGTCGTCGGCCTACGGCGACCAGCCGACGCTGCCCAAGCGCGAGGACATGCCGACCAGTCCGCTGTCGCCCTACGCGCTGCAGAAGCTGGTGGGCGAGCAGTACCTCGCCCTTTTCACGAAGCTCTACCACCTCGACACGGTCACCGTTCGCTACTTCAACGTCTTCGGTCCGCGGCAGGACCCGTCTTCGCCGTACTCGGGCGTGATCTCGCTCTTCATCTCGGCGCTCGTCGGCGGGCGCCGGCCGATCATCTACGGCGACGGCGAACAGACCCGCGACTTCACCTATGTGGCGAACGTCGTGGACGGCGTCCTTCGGGCCTGCCATGCGCCGGGCATCGCCGGCCAGATGATGAACGTGGCGACCGGCGGCCGCATCAGCCTCAACCAGCTGCTGAAGACCCTGTGCGACCTGCTGGGCGTGCAGGCCGAGGCCGAATACCGGGACGCGCGCGCCGGAGATGTCCGCGACTCGCAGGCCGACATCAGCCGCGCGAAGGCGCTGACCGGCTACGTGCCGACGGTCGATCTCAGGGAAGGCCTGGAGCGCACGCTGGCCTGGTTCCGACAGTAGCCACTCGCATCCCGGCCCCCAGACGCCGGGTGCAACCGCAGTCCCGCTGCGATCTACCAGCATCGCGAGTCACACCGGCGAGACGCCAGGGGTTTTCCGCCCGAGCGCTGACCGGCGGCAACTGACGGCGTCGTTTGGCACGTCGCGACCGGCCACCTTCGAAGCCATCCAAACCCACGCAGCCTAACCTCCATGATGGCCATGGAGTTACGGGCACGCCCCTGGACGCCTCGCTCGGGCAGCATCCTTGCTCTCTCCGGGGCGACCCCGGCGGACGCGGTGGCGGTGGTGCCCGACCTCGAACCGACGCCAGGTGGCCGACCGGGGTCACCACTTCGGACGGTCACGTCCGGCTTCGAGAAGGAGGACCCATGCGTCGAGTGAGATTCGGTGCCACCCTCGTCCTGGCCGTGCTGCTGGCAGCGCCCATCGCCATGGCCGACCAGGCCCAGGCGCCGGCGAAGTCCGCGCCGGCGAGCCTGGTCAACATCAACACCGCCACCGCCGACCAGCTCGAGGGCCTGCCAGGGATCGGTCCCAAGATGGCCGCTCGCATCGTCGACTACCGTCAGAAGAGCGGCGGCTTCAAGAAGCTCGAGGATCTCATGAACATTCAGGGGATCGGCGAGAAGAACTTCCTGAAGCTGAAGCCGCTGGTGACGCTCGGACAGCCGAAGACGGAGCAGGGAAGCCCCGGCCGCTAGCGCCGGGCGGGGCGTCAGCTGCGCCTCGCCGCAGCCAGCCGACGTCCGCGTCGTCAATGCGGAAGGGTTCCGGAGGCAGGGCTGCCGAATGGCTTCCGGTTCATCCGGGAAGCCTGCGCTGAAGCCGCCCGCCGGCCTTGCCTCTGGATGCCCGCAGGTGCCACGGCATGTCTCGAACGGGCTATTCGCTCATCGAACTGATGGTGTGTCTGTCCCTCGCCGCGCTGGCCTTCGCCCTCGGCGGACCGGCGCTCCTTGCCGCGCGCGACGAGGCGCTGGCGGCCGGGGCGGCGGACTACGTCGTGACCGAGTTCCACGGCGCGCGAATGGAGGCCCTGAAGCGACGCGCGAGCGTGGCGATCCGATTCGAGGCGGCCGGCGATGACTTCCAGATGGCGGTATACGTCGACGGCAACGGCAACGGCGTGCGCTCGACGGACATCGTCCGCGGGGAGGACAGCCTCATCCGCGCCGGCTCGGTGCTCTCAGAGCAGTTCGCGGGAGTCCGATTCGGATTCGAAGCGGGCGTGCCAGACGTCGACGGGGGCGACACCTCCTCGAACGCCGACCCGATCCGAGCGGGCGTCAGTCGAATGCTCTCATTCAGCCCGACCGGAACCTCCAGCAGTGGGACGGTCTACCTGCACGGCCGGGGGCCGCGTCAACTCGCCGTTCGAGTGCTGGGAGGCACTGGCCGCATCCGATCGCTCCAATACGAGTTCGGAGCCCGGAAATGGGTGGCGCGCTGACCGCAGGACCGGCCGGTGCTCGCGACAGACGACGCTCCGCCCGAATCGAGCCCGGAACCTACGCCAGCGTCATCCGCCTGCGGCTCCCGCCGGGACGCGAGGCGGTGCTACTGAACCTGAGTCGAGACGGCGCCTGTATCGAGACCTCGTCAGCCCTCCTCCCGGGTCGACCGGTTGACCTGATGCTGTCGCTTCCCGGGTGGGCCTGGCGAGGCCGGGCGACGGTTCTGCGCTGTCGGGTTACCGCGCTGGTCATCGACAGCGGCGTCCGCTACGAGGCGGCCGTTCACTTCGAGCTCCCACTTGACCGTGAGGGCCCGGCGCGGTTGCTCGAAGCGGCCGAGAAGGCCATCACCTCCGGGCACGAACTACCCGCGCAACGTACGAGCAAGGCCCCTCGTTGGGCAGTAAATACCCGTCTCGCATGGGCGCCGGACTGCGAAGACGCGGAAAGGCCCTGAGAATGCGCACGCTCACGCCGCCTGTCGGGTTGGCACCGCGTTTGATGGCACCCGCATTAGATCGACCATCCCAGTGCCTGGAGGCCTTGATGCTTCGATTGGGCGATGCTTCCCTCGACGTGCTTCCCCCGACGCTCGCACGCCCGTGGGGCCGCGGGCGCGACCGGCGAGAGGCCCTGGCGCGTCTTCTCGGCTCGCTTGCCGAGCACGTTCGGTCCGGGCGTGAGGCGCCCACCCTCGCCGCGTGTTTCGAGTCCGCAGTCAGGGAAACGCTGAGAGCACAGGCGGTCCGCCTGCGCGAGAACCCTCCGCCACCCGTCGCCGAAATCCCGCCCGCTGCAACGCCGAACCGGCAGGTGTCGATGGAGGTGCCGACGCGGCGAGGCCTCCCGAGTGTCGTCATGGAAGCGACACTCGAGTCGGAACTTGCGCTGGACGCCTGGGACATCCAGATAATGCAGGCCGCGGCGCAGGTGGCGGCGCTGGTCGTCGAGCTGGATCGGCACAGGTGCGCGCCTCGACCTGCGCTCGGCGTCACACGGCGGCCCGATTCGGGCACGCCCCCGATCATTGGCTCGAGCCCTGCGATGACGACGCTGCGGGAGAACATCGCTCGGGTGGCTGCGACGGACTTCACGGTGTTGATTCAGGGGGAGAGCGGGACGGGGAAGGAGTTGGTGGCCAGGCAGCTCCATCACCTCGGCCGGCGCCGCCACGGGCCGTTCGTCGCCGTCAACTGCGCGGCCATCGTCGAATCGCTGCTCGAGGCCGAGTTGTTCGGTATCGAGGACCGGACGGCCACCGGGGTGCGCGGCCGCCGTGGCAAGTTCGAGCATGCGGACGGCGGTACGTTGTTCCTCGATGAAGTGTCTGATCTGGCCCCGTCGGCGCAGGCCAAGCTGTTGCGCGCGATCCAGGAACTGGTCGTCGAGCGTGTCGGCGGGCACACAAGCCGGCGAGTGGACACACGAATCATCGTCGCCACCAACAAGGACCTCAGGGAGTTGGCGGCGACCGGCCAGTTCCGTGAGGACCTCTTCTATCGACTCTCGGGCGTGGAACTGCATGTGCCGCCTCTCAGGGCGCGGCGGCAGGACATCCCGGACCTTTCCACCTACTTCCTTTCGAGGTATCAGACGCGTCGATCGATCACGCTCAGCGCTGAGGCGGCGGAGGCGATGCAGATCTACGACTGGCCGGGAAACGTGCGTGAGCTGGAGCGTCTCATCGAAGGGGCGGTGACGCTGGCGGCCTCCGAGTGGGTGACGATTGGCGACCTGCCGCCCGCGCTCCGCGGCGACTGCGCCGAGGCGCTCGGCTCGTCGCTGAAGCGGAACGACACGATGCGGGCGTGGGGGGCTCGTTACGCCAGGCTGGTGTTCGAGCGTTGTCAGCAGAACAAGCGGCGGGCGTGTGAAACGCTGGACATCAGCTACCACACCCTGATGGCGTACCTGCAGCACGGGTCGCAATCCCACACGTCGAAGCGCCGCGAGGCGACCTGGGATGCCGACGCGTTGGACGGAGGCCAGGCTCCGGCACCCGCCGATGAGAACGGCGCTCTCGGAGGGGCGTCACCGGGTTGAGCCAGTCGCGAGGTCGGCCCGCGCGGGGCACGCCGCGCATGCCGGGTGCCTCCGGCGAAGAGCGTCAGCGAGGCAGGATGGAGTGCCGTCGAGGTCGCGCGCTGACGGGCGGGTCCGTGGCAAACGCCGGACCCGCGGATCCGGAGGTGTGCGATGAGGGTAGGAAGGGCGAGCGGCACGCGGGAGGCGCCGGCCGACGACGCGCGGCCGGGCCGCCGCGCGTTCCTGCGCGCGGGCGCGGGCTGTGCGCTGCCGCTGGTGGCGGGCGTGATGTCGGAGAGCCGGGGAATCGCCGCGTCGGCTGCGCCCCGGCGGGAGCCGATCCGTCAGGATTCGACCGAGGCCGTGCTGACCCACGTTCAGCAGGAACTGGCTCGAACCTATCATGCGATGCGCGGACCGGCCGGGGTACGCGGCGAGCACATTCGCCTGCTTGCTGCGAACCTGGACCTGATCGGTGTGTGCCTGCAGTCGGGGAACGACGACTCGCGCGCGGACGCCGCGTTGCGGGAGCGGATCGGGGAGAATGGGCGCGACGCCGCGACCGACGAGTACCTCGCGTCCTACGACGAACTCGCCGTCGAGGTCAATCTGCAGTACGGCGTGGTCCCGCGGGGAGGCCGCGATCGTTCGCGGGCGCCCGCAGTTCTCGATTCCGTGGCCGTGCGCGGCGTCGTCTCCACCGTGCGCGGGCACAAGGCCGCCTTGAACAGGCTGGCCGCCGCCATCGACCGCGCAGAGACGGTCCGGGGCGCCGGGGCGAGGCCGCTGGCCGTTCGCCAGAAACCCGGTGATGACTTCCTTGGGTATCCTCCAGGCTCTGTCTTCGACGACGCGAGCATGTGCCAGCAACTGGAGGCCCTTCAAATCGCCGTCGAGCTGACGGCTGCGGTGCTGGCATTGGTGGGCGGCGGGACGGCCGCCGCGGCCTTGGCGCTGGCAGCGGTCATTCTCGGCCTGGTGATGTTCATCTCATGCGGACAGAACGTGGCAGCCTGACCTGGGCATACGTCTTCTTCTGGTGCGGAGCGCTGGCCGCCATTCTTGGATTCTGGCGAGCGGAGACCACTCCGGGCACCTCGGCAGCGCGGCGGGCCCCGGAAACCGTCGTTGCGCTCGCGATGCTCGCGGTCTTCGTCGGAGGCACGCTGCTCACCGAGCGCCGGCTGCCGACCAGGACCCCGGCTGCCGCGCGGGGAAGCGTGCTGATGCTGGCTGGGGTGGGGCTCCTGCTGGCGTCCGTGCTCCTGAGACTCCGCTAGGGTCGGCGTCGTGATGGGGAGGGAGCGGCAGGCGTCTCAGGCTGCCGGCTCCCTCCATCCCGCCACATCCCGCGCGCCTTGACCCTCTCGCGGGCCGCATCGTACCTGTTACCCATCGGCGTGTCCGCTGCCTCATCGCTTCCGGCCATTCGATGGTTCCACCAAGCCCACCCCCGCGCAAGACCCCGTTGAACGCCTGGCATCGAAGCCATGCCGGCCAGATGCTCGATTTCGCCGGGTGGGACATGCCTGGCAACTACGGTCATGCGAACGAGGAACACCTCGCGGTGCGCACACGGGCCGGCCTGTTCGACCTGAGCCACATGGGGCAGGTGGAGCTGGCGGGGAAGGACGCGGCGGCGGCCGTTCAGTGGATGACCTGCAACGACGCAGCGAGGCTCCACCCGGGGGAGATTCAGCACTCCGCCCTCACCACGCCTGCGGGGACCTTCGTCGACGACATCGTCATCTACCGGCTCGGTTCGGATCACTTTCTGGTTGTCGTCAACGCGTCCAACGTTCAGAAGGACGTGGCATGGATCGTCGAGCAGGTGCGGCGCTTCGGGGATGTCGCGGTCGTGGACACCAGCTCACGGTATGCGTTGCTGACGCTGCAGGGACCGGCGTCGCGGGCCGCCCTGCAGGGGCTGACCGGCGTCGACCTGGAGAAGGTGGACCACTTCTCGTTTGCCTATGGGGAAGTCGCCGGCGCCCGGGCTACAATCTCAAGAACCTCCCGCTCGGGAGAAGACGGCTTCGAGGTCTTCGTTCCTCCCCAGTCGGCTCCCAGGGTCTGGCAGGCGATCCTGCAGGAGGGTGCCGACGCCGGTGTCGTCCCGGCCGGTCTGAGGGCGCTCGACACGCTGCGGCTCGAAGCCGCCGGTCGGCTCTACGGCGCCGACATCGACGAGACGACGACCGTACTCGAGGCGGGCCTCGAGTCGATCGTCGCCTGGGACAAGGGCGACTTCATCGGGCGGGGAGCGCTGGCGACGCAGAGAGAGCACGGCCTCTCGCGCAGTCTCGTCGGGTTCGAGATGGCCGAGGCTGTCGTCGCCGGCCGGGGCTGCCAGGCATTCGTCGGGGGCGCGACCGCGGGAATCGTGACCAGCGGGGCAGAGACCCCGCACGTGGGGAAGGCGATCGGCCTGGCGTACCTGTCGATTGCGCACACGGAGCCTGGAACCGAGTTCAACGTGGATGTCGCTGGCCGCCGCTCGAAGGCACGGGTGGCGGCACTGCCGTTCTACAAGCGTCCAAAGGGGTGAACGATGTATCCGGAATCCTACAAGTACACGAACGACCACGAGTGGATCGACATGGCAACCGGCCGCATGGGCGTGACCGACTACGCCCAGAAACAGCTGGGGGACATCGTGTTCCTTGAACTTCCCGAGATTGGGAAGACGGTCAAGAAGGGTGAGCAGGTCGGTTCGGTGGAGTCGGTCAAGGCCGTATCGGAGATCTTCGCCCCGATCTCGGGGACGGTGATCGCGGTCAACACGGGCCTCGCCGAGAAGCCCGAGGGCATCAACCACGACGCGCATGGCAGCTGGATCGTTGCGTTCCAGCCTGCCGACCCGGCCGAGGCGCAGGGCCTGCTCGATGCTGCGCAGTATGCAGAGTTGACCAAGTGACACACCGCTACATTCCCAACACGGACCAGGACGCGCGGCGGATGCTCGAGGCCATCGGTGTCCCGAGCATCGACGCGCTGTTCGAGCCGGTTCCCGCGGCGGTTCGGCTCCAGCGCGCGCTCGACCTGCCGCCGGCGCTCTCCGAGCCCGACCTGCACGCTCATCTTGGCGCGCTGGCGGGGCAGAACGCCAGCCCGTCCACGTTCGCCTCATTCCTCGGCGCGGGTGCCTACCGGCATTTCGCCCCGAGCTTCATCGACCAGCTTCTGCTGCGGTCGGAGTTCTACACTGCCTACACGCCGTACCAGCCCGAGATCGCCCAAGGCACGCTCCAGGCGATCTTCGAGTTCCAGACGCTCGTCTCCGAGTTGATGGGCACGGACCTGGCGAACGCCTCGATGTACGACGGCAGCACGGCGATGGCCGAGGCGGCGATGATGGCCTGCCGTCTGACCAGGCGCGATCGCATCGTGGTCGCACGCACGGTTCACCCGCACTACCGCGAGGTGCTGGGCACCTACGCGCAGAATCTGGGCCTGTCGATCGTCGAAGTCGGCTACAAGGCCGATGGTGCAGTCGACGAGGCTCGATTGTCCGAGGCGGCGATGGGCGCCGCGGCCGTCATCATTCAGTATCCGAACTTCTTCGGTGTCATCGAGGATCCGCGGAAGGCCGCCGAACGCGCCAGGCAAGCCGGTGCCCTGAGCGTGGCCGTTGTGACGGAGCCGGTGGCCATGGGGCTGCTCGCGCCTCCCGGCAGCCTGGGCGTTGACATCGTCGCGGCGGAGCTCCAGGCCTTCGGCGTCCCGCTCGGGTATGGCGGACCCTACTGCGGCGTCATCGCCGCGTCCGAGAAGTGCATGCGGCAGATGCCAGGCCGGTTCGTCGGCATGGCCACGGATACCGAGGGGCGTGCCGGGTTCGTCCTGACGCTGGCGACGCGCGAGCAGCACATCCGCCGCGAGAAGGCCACCTCCAACATCTGCACGAACTCGGGCCTCATGGCCCTCGCAGCGACGATGTTCATGGCGGCCTACGGCAAGGCCGGACTCCCGGAACTGGCGAAGCTCAACTTCGACAAGGCGCACTACGCGCAGTCGGCCATCGCGAAGGCGGCCGGGAGAGGCACTGCGCTGCGCTTCCAGGCGCCGTTCTTCAACGAGTTCGTCGTTGGCGGCCTCGGCGATGCCGCGGCGATCCAGAAACGCCTCCTGAATTCCGGGCTGATCGCCGGTTTCCCGCTCGGGAGGGATTACCCCGAGCTGACGGATTCGCTGCTGATCTGCGCGACCGAACTCAATCGCGCCGAGGACATCGACCGCCTGGCGGCTGCGCTGGCAGGGTAGCCGCGAGGATTCCATACATGACCACATCCGATCTTCGCGATCAGCTGATCTTCGAGTTGAGTGCGCCGGGCCGACAGGGCTACTCGCTTCCCGAGCACGACGTTCCGCAGGCCCCGCTCGAAGGCGGCGTGCCGGACGGGCTGCTTCGGCAGGGTCTCGACGGTTTCCCGGAGATGACCGAAATCGGTCTCGTGCGCCACTTCACGCGGCTGTCGACCTGGAACTACGGCGTCGACACGGGCATGTACCCGCTCGGGTCGTGCACGATGAAGTACAACCCGAAGGTGAACGAATCGGCCGCGCGGATCAGCGGCTTTGCCGACCTGCACCCGCTGGCGCCTGACGAGGTCGCGCAGGGGGCCCTCGCGCTGCTGCACGCGACCGCCGTCATGCTCGGCGAGATCACCGGCCTGCCGGCCGTCTCGCTGCAGCCGGCAGCCGGCGCTCACGGGGAACTCACGGGGATGATGATGATCCGCAAGCATCTCGTCACCCGCGACGGCAACCCGCGCAAGCTGGTGCTGATCCCCGACTCGGCCCACGGCACGAACCCGTCGTCCGCCCACTTCTGCGGGTACGACGTCCGCGAGATCAAGTCGGGCGCGAAGGGCAACCTGTCCGTTTCGGCGCTGGCGGAAGCCATGAGCCCGGACGTCGCTGCGCTCATGCTCACCAACCCGAACACGCTCGGGATGTTCGAGGACGAGATCTGCGACGCGGCCCGGATTGTCCACGGGAAGGGCGGCCTGGTGTATTGCGACGGCGCGAACATGAACGCGCTGGTGGGCAGGGCGCGGCCGGGCGACTTCGGCATGGACATCATGCACCTGAACCTGCACAAGACCTTTTCCACGCCGCACGGCGGAGGAGGGCCGGGGTCCGGCCCGGTGGTGGCGGTCCAGGCACTGGAGCCGTACCTGCCCACGCCGATCGTGATGGCCGGTCGCGAGGGCATGCGGCTCGAGTACGACCGGCCGCTGTCGATCGGCCGGGTGAAGGCGTTTCAGGGGAATTTCGGCATGGCCGTCCGTGCCTACGCGTACATCCGCTCGCTCGGCGCGACTGGTCTCAGGCAGACCGCCGACAACGCGGTGCTGAACGCGAACTACGTGCGCGCGAAGCTCCGGGATGTTTATGAGGTGCCCTACGACCGCGTGAACATGCACGAAGTGATTCTCTCGGATCACAAGCAGAACGAATACGGCGTGACGACGCTGGATATCGCGAAGCGGCTGATCGATCTCGGTTTCCACCCGCCGACCATCTACTTCCCGCTGATCGTGCACGGCGCGCTGATGGTGGAGCCGACCGAGAGCGAGGGGCTCGACGAGCTCGATCGTTTCGTTGCGGCGATGAGACAGATTGCCGAGGAAGCCAGGACGACGCCCGAGCTGCTGAAGAAGGCGCCCGTGACGACGCGCAGGAGCCGGTTCGACGAGGCGACGGCCGCCAGGAAACCGGTGCTGCGCTGGAGGCCGGGAGTCTAGCGGGACCCCTCGACCGTCTGAAGCGGGGCGTCTCGCTCGCCGCCTCGCTTCGACCGCTACCACTTCATCGCCGCAACCTGCCGCCGGAACTCGGTCAGCAGGCGCCTGGTCACGGGGCCGGGTGTCCCGTTGCCGATCTGGCTGTCTCCTACCGTGACGATGGGGACAATCTCGCGAGTCGTGCTGGTCAGGAACATCTCGTCGGCGTCGAACAGGTCCCGGTCGCCCAGCGTCATCTCGCGCACGGCCACACCGCACGCCTTGCCCACATCGAACACGAACGCCCGGGTTATTCCGGCCAGCAGCCCCGCCTCGATGGGCGGCGTCAGCACGCTGCCGTCCTTGACGACGAACAGGTTCGACTGCGAACACTCGGAGATTTCGCTCCGGTAGTTCCGCATGATTGCCTCGAACCCCCCTTGCCGCAAGGCGAACTGGGCCGCCAGCGCGTTGTTCAGCAGGTTGTTCGACTTGATCAACGGGTTGATCGAGAACGGATGATTGCGGACGACCGGAACGAGGACGACCTTGACGCCCTTCTCGTAGGCCTCGACCGGAGGATCGAGCTGGGGCTTGATGATGATGATCAGCGTGGGCACCGGGCAGGCGGCCGGATCGTACGTCATCTGCCCGACGCCGCGCGTCAGCAGCACACGGATGTACATCTCCGTGCCCTGTCCGGATTCTCCCGCGGCGTCGTAGAAGACGACCGCGGTCTCTTCGATCCGCGCCAGGAGTTCGGCGTCGGTGAACGGGACCCCGAGGTTGATCATGCCCGCCGACCGCCTCAGGCGATCGACGTGCGCACCGTAGAGGAAGGGTCTACGCCGGTAGGTCCGCATCACCTCGTAGACGCCCTCCCCGTACAGGAAGCCGTGGTCCAGGTCCGGAAATCACCGCCTCGCGTTCGCCCGTGATGCGGCCGTTGACGTAGATCGTCGCTGCCATTCACGTCCCTCCAGCCTGAGCCTCTCCGATGGTCAGTCGCGCCCGCGGGCGACACCCTCCTGCCGCAATCGGAGCCCGATGTCCACGAGGTGCCGGGCGAGAATCCGCATGGGGTCCACCAGCGGAACCCCGACGGACCGCAGGGCGTCCAGACACATCGACAGCTCGGAACATCCAACCACGATGACGCCTGCGCCTCTGTCAACGAGCGTTCGGGTCACGCCGAGCACATCCGCTGCCGCGCGCGCTCCCTCGTTCACCTTGACCGCCAGGATGGCCTCCGACACGACCCACTGGTCGACCTCGCCGGGCAGAACCCAGTCGAGTGTGACGCCTGGCAGCCCGTCCTGGTAGACCCGCTGTTCGATGGTCCCGACGGTGGCCAGCAGGCCTACTCGTCGCCCGCGTCCGCGCTCATCGACCAGCGACTGAAGCGCCAGTTCCACCATGTTCACGATCGGGACGTCCACCCCCCGTTGAATCTCGGCAAGCCTGGCGTGCGCCGTGTTGCACGGGATGGCGATGTGCGACACGCCTGCGCCGACCAGGAGCTGAGCCGAGGCGCGGACGGCGTCGGCGTAGTGGCGGCCCCCGTCCTCCGCGAGCGAACGCATCCGCTCCGGCACTTGCGGATTCGTGAAGCACATGACCTGGAAATGGTCCTGGTCCTTTCGGGCTGGCGTGGCCTCGATGATCAGTTGCTGCAAGTACCACGCCTGCCAGCGGGCCCATACCGCCCACGATGCCGATCCTGAAGGGCAGGCCCGAAAGCGGATCCTGAGGCAGGGGTTCAATGTCCTGGTTGGGCATCCGAATGCGGTTCCCTGATGGCCCGGGCAGGGGTGCGCCGGGACCGTCGCCGAAGCGTACCCCGACCCGTCCGGCGATCGCAAGCCGCCAGGTTGACAAATCCGCGACCGTGAGACGAAGATGCGGTCGATGAGGGTCCTGACCGCTCGACAGATGCGCGAGGCGGATCGCCGCACCATCGAAGACGTCGGCGTGCCGTCGCTGGTTCTCATGGAGAACGCGGGAAGGGAGGTGGCCGCCACCATCGAGGCCGAGTTCGGCGGCCTCGTCGGGCGGCGCGTGGCCATTCTTTGTGGTCGCGGCAACAACGGCGGCGATGGCTTCGTGGTGGCGCGTCTGCTGCATCAGCGCGGCGTCCACGTGTCGGTGTTCCTGGTGGGCCGTGTGTCGGACGTCAGGGGCGATGCCCTCACGAACCTCGAGAGGGTGCAGGGGCTTGGCCTCACCGTGGCGGAAATCGGACGGCAGATCGAGTGGGAGCGCCACTCGTCCGAGTTCGCGCACTACTCGCTGGTGGTCGATGCGTTGTTCGGCACCGGCCTCACCTCGGCACTTGACGGCCTGCTGGCGACGATTGTCGACGACCTCAACAGGGCCGGTGCGCCGATCCTGTCGGTCGATCTGCCGAGCGGACTGTCAGCCGACACCCACGACATCATTGGGCCGTGCGTCCGCGCCACGCTGACGGTCACGCTCGGTGCGCCGAAGCTCCCGCTGGTGCTCCCGCCGGCGAGCGAGGTTGCGGGACGGCTCGTGGTCGCGGACATCGGGATCCCTTCGTCGGTGGTGGAATCGCTCGACGGCGCCGACCTTCGCGTGACGACGCCGGACGCCCTGAGGGCGCTCGTGCCGGCGCGCCCCCGCGACGCGCACAAGGGCGCGTTCGGGCACGTGCTCGTCGTGGCCGGCTCGCGGGGAAAGACCGGCGCCGCCCACCTCGCCGCGGCCGGTGCGCTGCAATCGGGTGCCGGCCTCGTCACGGTGGCCACGCCTCAATCGTGCCAGCCCGTCGTCGCGTGCATGGGGGCCGAGTACATGACCGACGGGCTGGCCGACTCGGCAGAGGGCACGGTGGTGCGCGACGGTCTGGAAGCCGTGCTGGCGTTCCGTGGCGCCGTGATTGCGGCGGGCCCAGGGCTCGGATCGGACGGCGGCGTGAAGGCCTTCGTCCGTGGCCTGGTCGAAGGCGCTCGCGTGCCGCTGGTTCTCGACGCGGATGCCCTCAACGCGTTCGAAGGCGATTCCGGCCGGCTCATGGCGCGCGCGGGTCAGACGATCATCGTCACGCCGCATCCGGGCGAGATGGCACGCCTGCTGGGCGTACCGACGGCTGACGTCCAGGCCAACCGCCTGGAGACGGCGCGGAGGCTGGCCGCTGCCAACGGCCTGTTCGTCGCCCTGAAGGGCCACCGCACCATCGTCGCAGCGCCGGATGGGCGCGCCGCGATCAATCCGACGGGAAACCCAGGCATGGCGACCGGCGGGACGGGTGACGTGCTCACTGGCATGATCGCGGCGTGGCTGGCGCAGGGCGCGGATGCGTACGCGGCGTGCCGCCTCGGGGTCTACCTCCACGGAGCGGCCGGCGACCTGGCGGCCGGCGACGAGGGCGAGGTGTCGATGACGGCCGGCGACCTGGTCGGTCGGATTGGCAGGGCGACGACCGCGCTGGCGACGCATGGTCCGCGCCGGGGACGTGGATGATCGAAATCGTGCGGACCGAATCGGAGGACCAGACGGCCGACGTGGCCCGCCGGCTGGCGGGCCGCCTGCGAGCCGGCTCCGTGGTGCTGCTCACGGGCGATCTCGGAGCAGGGAAGACCGCCTTCGTGCGGGGACTCGCTGCCGGACTCGGTGTCGACCCCGAGGACGTCAGCAGTCCCACCTTCACGCTGATCCAGGAGTATCGGCCTTCGACGGCGCCGAACCACTCCGCGCTTGCGGAGGGGCGCGGCGAGGGGATCCTGCGACACGTGGATCTCTACCGGCTCTTCGGCGAGGAGGTTGGAGATCTGGGTCTGGATGAACTGAGTGACGGCGGAGCCGTCGTCGCCGTCGAGTGGGCGGAGAAGCTGGGCGCACCGCCCGCCGGAGCCGTCCGGGTGACGATTACCGACCTCGGGGGCGACGCTCGCGAGATTTCGATCGCGACGACGTAGCCGTCGGTTCTCAGTGGTCAGCGGTCAGTGAGACACGCGTGAGAGACTGCCGACTGACTACTGGCAACCGACGACCGTTCAGCACTATTCCGACCGATAGTTCGGCGCTTCCTTCGTGATCACCACGTCGTGGACGTGGCTCTCGCGCATGCCGGCAGGCGTGATGCGGATGAACCGCGCGTCCTCCTGCAGCTGCCCGATGGTGGCGCACCCGCAGTAGCCCATGCCCGCGCGGAGGCCGCCGACCAGCTGGTGGATCATCTCGGCGACGCTCCCCTTGTAGGCGACCCGCCCTTCGATCCCCTCCGGCACCAGCTTCTCGGTTCCGTTCTGGTTCGGGGCGTCGAGGTCGAACTCGTCCTGGAAATAGCGGTCCCGGCTTCCGCGACGCATCGCGCCGATCGAGCCCATCCCTCGGTACTCCTTGAAACTCCGGCCCTGGTACAGCACCACCTCGCCGGGGCTTTCGGTGGTCCCCGCAAACAGGCTGCCGATCATCACCGAGCTGGCGCCAACCGCGATCGCCTTCGTGATGTCTCCGGAGAACCGGATGCCGCCATCGGCGACGATCGGCACGCCGTGGGCCGCCGCGGCACGCGCGCAGTCCAGCACCGCCGTGATCATCGGTACGCCGATGCCGGCAATGACGCGGGTCGTGCAGATCGACCCCGCACCGATTCCCACCTTCACCGCATCGACGCCTCTCGCAATGAGGTCCTCGGTCGCCTCGGCCGTGGCCACGTTGCCCGCGATGATGTCCACGTCCGGGAAACGGCGCCGCAGCTCCTTCACGGCGTCGAGCACCTTCTGGGAGTGGCCGTGGGCCGTATCGATCACCAGCACGTCCACATGGGCCGCCGTCAGCGCCTCGGCCCGTTCGATGCCGTCCTTGCCCACACCGACGGCTGCGCCCACTCGAAGGCGGCCGAGCCCGTCCTTCGACGCGGCCGGGTATTTGATGACCTTCTGAATGTCCTTGACGGTGATCAGGCCCTTCAGGCGGAAGTGCTGGTCGACGACCAGCAGCTTCTCGATCTTGTGCCGGTGGAGGATCTCGCGCGCCTGGTCCAGCGTCGTCCCGACGGGAACCGTGATCAGGTTCTCTCGGGTCATGATGGCCGAGATTGGACGGTCCACGTTGGTTTCGAAACGAAGGTCCCGGTTGGTCAGGATCCCGACCAGGCGGCCCTCCTTGCTCCCGTCCTCGGTGATCGGCACACCGGAGATCCGGTATTTCTTCATCAGCCCGAGGGCTTCGTAAATCAGATTCGTCGGCGCGAGCGTGATCGGGTTGACGATCATGCCGCTCTCCGACCGCTTGACCCGGTCGACCTCGGTGGCCTGCTCCTCGATGGTGAGGTTCTTGTGGATGACCCCGATGCCGCCGTGCTGCGCCATCGCGATGGCGAGCCCGGACTCGGTCACCGTGTCCATCGCGGCGCTGAGCAGCGGGACGTTCAGCCGGATGTTGCGCGTCAGCCTCGTGCTGACGTCGACGCCCGTCGGCAGGACCTGTGAATGCCTCGGGACCAGGAGCACATCGTCGAACGTCAGCGCCGTCGCCAGTTCCGTCCCAACCTGCAGCATGGAAGGCGTCGCGTTCTTCAGTTCCATCGCGGATGATCCTCCAGGCCGGCGCCGCCGCACCTGCCCGATTCCTACTGCCCGCCCCCGTGGCACTTCTTGTACTTCTTCCCGCTCCCGCACGGACAGGGGTCGTTCCGGCCGACCTTCGGCTCCTCGCGCCGCACGGTCTTGATGACGTCGTCGCCGCCGGTCCGCTCGGGTTTGCGGCTGGCCGGCGCGGAGTTGAACACCGAGGCGGCGTCGCCCCCGCCGCTCAAGGTGATCGGCGCCGCGCGCCGGGCCGGGCGATGGGGCGCGGGCGCGCCCTCCGCGGCGACGGGGCGCAGCAACCACAGGTAGCGGACGATCTCCTCGCTCACCCGGTCGTTCATGTCCTGGAAGAGGGCGTAGCTCTCCTTCTTGTACTCGACAAGCGGATCACGCTGGCCGTAGCCGCGCAGCCCGATGCCCTCCTTCAGGTGGTCGAGGCTGTAGAGGTGGTCCTTCCACTGGACGTCCACGATCTGCAGCATGATGTCGCGCTCGACGCGGCGCAGCAGGTCGGCTTCGACCAGCCGTTCCTTGTCCGTGTAGCGCTTCTCCAGGCGATCCCACAGCTGGTCGCGGACGTCGTCGATCGACCGGCCGCTGTCGAAACCGACAATCGCGAAGTCGCCGCCATCGAGGGCGAACAGTCGGCTCAGCTCGAGCTTCATCGCCTCGATGTCCCACTCCGATCGATCGACCTGCTTGCTGCAGAAAGTGTCCACGACGCCGTCGAGCAGGTCCTCGGCCCGGTTCATGATGTAACGCCGGCTGTCGAGCGCCTCGCCGTTCTCGTGAATCACGCCGTCGAGGATTTCCCGCCGCAGCGAGTAGATGCTCTCCCGCTGCTTGTTCATGACGTCGTCGTACTCGAGCAGGTGTTTGCGCACCGAGAAGTTCTGCGCCTCCACCTGCTTCTGGGCGCGCTCGATGGCCCGCGTCACCATCTTGTGCTCGATGGGCACGCCCTCTTCCATGCCCAGGCGCTGCATCAGGCCCGAAATGCGGTCCGACCCGAAGATCCGCATCAGGTCGTCTTCGAGCGACAGGTAGAAGCGCGACGACCCCGGGTCACCCTGGCGTCCGGCGCGGCCTCGCAGCTGGTTGTCGATGCGGCGCGCCTCGTGGCGCTCGGTGCCGACGATGTGCAGGCCGCCGGCGCCGACCACCTCGTCGTGCTCGGCGTCGGTCTGCCGCTTGTAGTGCTGGAAGATCCGCTCCCAGTCCTTCCGCGCGACGCGGTAGAACCCCTCGATGTGGAAGAAGTAGACGTTCTCCTCGTCGTCGACGAACCGCTCCTGCCCCTTCGGCAGTTTCTCGGCCAGTTCATCCGCCAGGCACTGCTGGCGGGCCATGAACTCGGCGTTGCCGCCGAGCAGGATGTCCGTGCCGCGGCCCGCCATGTTGGTGGCGATGGTCACCGTTCCCCTGCGGCCGGCCTGCGCCACGATCTCGGCTTCCTGCGCGTGGTATTTCGCGTTCAGCACCACGTGCTTGATGCCGCGCCGGCGGAGCATCGTCGACAGCTTCTCGGACTTCTCGATCGAAATCGTGCCGACGAGCACGGGGCGGCCCTCGGCCTGTTTGGCCGTGACGTCGGTAACGATCGCATCGAGCTTCTCCGTCTCGGTCCGGTAGATGGTGTCCGGCTCCTCGAGGCGCCTCAGCGCCCTGTTGGGCGGAATCACCATCACGTCGAGGTTGTAGATCTTGCCGAACTCCTCAGCCTCGGTCTCGGCCGTGCCCGTCATCCCGGACAGCTTCTTGTACTTCCGGAAGTAGTTCTGGAAGGTGATCGTCGCCAGCGTCTGGTTCTCGCGCTCGATCTTCACCTTCTCCTTGGCTTCCACCGCCTGGTGCAGCCCGTCGCTCCACCGCCGCCCCTCCATCAGGCGGCCGGTGAACTCGTCGACGATGACCACCTGGCCGTCCTTGACCATGTAGTCCACGTCGCGCCGAAAGAGCGCGTGCGCGCGCAGTGCCTGGTTGACGTGGTGGAGCAGCGGCATGTTCGCCGGGTCGTACAGGCCGCCGGGCTGGAGGCGGCCGGCCAGCAGCTTCTCCGCCTTCGCCATCCCCCCCTCGGTCAGCGTCACCGTCTTGTGCTTCTCGTCGACCAGGTAGTCGCCGGTCGCCTCGAGGGCCTCGCGCTCCTCGGCCTTCGCGTCCCCTCGCGTGACCGCGCCCGCCTTCAGGCGCGGGATGATGCGGTCCACCTCGTAGGTACAGCTCGGTCGATTCCTCGGCCGGGCCCGAGATGATCAGCGGCGTCCGCGCCTCGTCGATGAGGATGCTGTCCACCTCGTCGACGATCGCGAAGTGATGCCCGCGCTGGACGTAGTGCGCCAGCTCGAACTTCATGTTGTCGCGCAGGTAGTCGAACCCGAACTCGTTGTTGGTGCCGTAGGTGATGTCGCAGCCGTAGGCGACCTGCCGCTCGGCGTCGGTCAGCTCGTGCTGGATGACGCCCACCGTCAAGCCGAGGAACCGGTAGAGCTTGCCCATCCACTCCGAATCGCGGCGCGCCAGATAGTCGTTCACCGTGACGACATGCACGCCCTTGCCCTCGAGAGCGTTCAGGTACGCCGGCAGCGTCGCGACGAGCGTCTTGCCCTCGCCCGTCTTCATCTCGGCGATCTTCCCCTGGTGGAGGACCATGCCGCCGACGAGCTGCACGTCGAAGTGGCGCATGTTCAGAACGCGCCGCCCCGCCTCGCGCACGACCGCGAACGCCTCGGCCAGGAGATCGTCGAGCCTTTCGCCGTTCGCCAGCCGTTCGCGGAACTCGAAGGTCTTGGCGCGCAGCCCTTCTGCGCTGAGCTCGCGCACCGACGGCTCGAATCCGTTGACGGCGGCCACGACGGGCGCCACGCGCTTCAGTTCGCGCTCGTTCTGGGTTCCGATCAGTTTGGCGAGGAGTGCACCAAGCATGTAAGGAGAGGGTCCGTGATGACGAGGATACCCAGCGATTGTAGGGGACGCTCGCCGGATCGGTCAAGGCGACGCCGCGCGCTCGGGCCGGGCCTACGGCCGGCGCGTGGCGGTCAGCAGAGGGAGAGGATCGGTCAGCTGACCGTTGACCAGGAGCTCGTAGTGCAGGTGCGGACCGGTGACGCGCCCCGTCGTGCCGATCTGCCCGATCGTCTGCCCGCGCTCCACGCGGTCCCCCGGCCTGACCAGCATCGTCGACAGGTGCGCGTAGCGCGTGAGGAGGCCGAAGCCGTGGTTGACCGTCACCATGTACCCGTAGTCACCGTTCCACCCGGTGAACTCGACGACGCCGCCGGCCGTGGCTGAGACCGGGTCGCCCCGATCGCCCGAGATGTCGATGCCGGCATGCGTCTCGCTGCCGCCATTCCCGAACGGATCCACGCGCTTGCCGAACGTCGCCGACAGGGGACCGCGGGCGGGCCAGATGGAGGGCGCCGCCCCCAGCAGCTCGTCCCGGCGGCCGAGATCGACGTGCGCCAGTTCGAGACGGCTCGTGAGACGGCCGAGCATGTCGCGCAGCGTGCCGAACGTGTCCTCAGGGGAAACCAGCGTCGGCGCCAGCACCGAGGAGGAGATGGGGGTGTTCGCCGGGCCGCCGCCCATCGCGCGGGACCGCACCGCGGGGGGCAGTTTCGCCAGCGCGCGTGCCGATTCCGGGTCGAGCGCGGCCTTCGCGCTCAGGTCGGCAACGGCCGACTGGACGCTCGCCACTTGGTCGGTCAACTGGGCCGTCATCGCGCGGAAATTGTCGTTCTGCTGTTTCAGGGCTTCCGCGTTGGTGCGAAGGGCGCTGACTTCGGCCAGCGCGCTCCATCGAGCGCCCAGGCCGATCAGAATAGGGAGGGCGAAAACGACAGCTATCGCCGTCAGCGCAGGGCGGAGGCTGATCGTAAAACGACGCACGACGCCGGTCGTGCGGTCCGCGATGACGACGGTGTAGCGCTTGGCTGTCACGTGGCTGCTGACTCCCGGATGTATGCAGTGTTCGGCGTGAGCTGAATCAGCCGGTACAGGACGCCGTCAAGCCTTCGAAGGGTCGAAATGTATCACACCAACCGGCGCAGGGCCAAGGACGAATCGGCGCACGGCGAACACACGGCGAAACACAACTCGGCCGCCGCTCGTCCGAAAGGTTGGATCCGCAGGCGGGCTTCAGAGGCGCTCCATCTCCCGCGCGTCGTCGTTGACACGGTATTGCAGGGCCTCACCCGTGTGCTCGGCGGAGACGATGTCGGCGCCCCCGAGGTCTGCGATGGTCCGCGACACCTTCAGCACGCGGTCGTAGCCCCGGGCGCTCAGCCCTAGGCGCGAAACGGCCTGTTCGAGCAGGCGCCGGGCACCCAGATCCGTCCGGCAGTACCTCCACACGGAGCGGCCCTGAAGTTCCGCGTTCAGGCGCGCACCGACGGGCCTCACCCTGGCCAGCTGGCGTTGGCGCGCTCGAAGCACGCGCTCCCTGATGGCAGCAGACGGTTCCGCCTGGACGTCGTCGCCGAAGGTCGCAGCCGGCACGGCCGGCACTTCGACGATCAGGTCGAGTCGGTCGCGCAGGGGACCCGACAGGCGAGCACGGTAGCGCGACACCTCCGGGGGCGTGCACCGGCACACGCGCGTCTGGTCCCCGCGGTAGCCGCACGGGCACGGGTTCATCGCCGCAATCAACATGAACCGCGCCGGGAACACGGCCGTCCGGGCCGCCCGGGCCACCGTGACCGTGCCCTCCTCGAGCGGCTGCCGCAAAACTTCGAGGACGCGCCGGTCGAACTCCGGCATCTCGTCCAGGAAGAGAACGCCGTTGTGGGCCAGGCTGATTTCGCCGGGACGCGGGATCGTCCCTCCGCCGACGAGCGCAACGTCGGACACCGTGTGGTGCGGCGCCCGGAACGGCCGGTCCCTGAGCAAGCCGGTCCCGGGCTGGAGAAGGGAGCAGACCGAATGGATGGCGGTGCACTCCAGCGCCTCGTCGAACGAGAGCGGGGGCAGGATGCCTGGCATCCTCCTCGCCATCATCGTCTTTCCGGCCCCTGGAGGACCGATCATGAGGAGGTTGTGGCCGCCGGCCGCGGCGATTTCGAGGGCGCGCCGCGCCAGCAGTTGCCCGCGCACCTCCGAGAAGTCGGGCGTCTGCGCCGGCCGTTCGGCGGCGTCGGGAACCGCGATCGCGCGGACCGCGGATTCGGGAGCGTTCAGCGCGGCGACCGCCTCCGCCAGGCAGTCGACGGGCAGGACCGCCAGGCCTTCCACGACGGCGGCCTCCATCGCGTTGCTCGTGGGCAGGAGGATCGCCGCCGCGCCGTTCCGTCGGGCCGCGGCGGCGATCGGGAGCACTCCGCGCGTCGCCTGGATCCCCCCGTCCAGCGACAGTTCCCCGAGCAGCACGATGTCATCAGCCTGTCGACGCTCGACGGTGCCGGTGGCGGCGAGGACGCCGAGGGCGATGGGTAGGTCGAACGAGGAGCCGGCCTTGCGGACATCCGCCGGTGCCAGGTTGACTGTGACGCGGTGCGGCGGGAACTCGAACCCGGAGTTCCGGATCGCGCTTCGGACGCGGTCTCGGCTCTCTCGGACGCTCGGGTCGGGCAGGCCCACCATCGTGAACGACGGCAGGCCGAACGTGACGTCCACCTCGACGTGAACGGGGAAGGCCTCGAGGCCAAACACCGCGGCGCTTCGGAGACAGGCGAGCACACCGGTCTTCCTGCAATCCCGCGGCCGGCCTGGTAACGGGAGAAATGGTTCCGGAAAACTGGAGGACGCGGGTCCGACGGCCGCAGGAGTCCGGCAGAACCTGCAACGGTGCCCCGGCCGCCCCTGTCAGGAACTGCCAGGAGGCCGCTTGTCCTCGCGGGGCGCGAAGATGGTCAGGCGCTCGCCGGGCATCAGCAGGTCGCTGCGCAAGCCGTTCCAGGTCTTGAGCGAGGCGACCGTCGTTCCGTAACGCTTGGCCACCGTCGACAGCGTGTCGCCGCGCCTGACCTGGTAGGTCACCTTGACGGTGTCGGCCGGCGCGCCGGCCGCCGCCTTCGGCGGCTGGGGCTGCGCGCGCGCCGCGGCCGTGCGACTGGCCGCCGAGGGAGGGGTCGCCTCAGGCCGCCTGGCCAAGAGCCGCGAAGGTTCCACCGGGATGACCAGGTTCTGGCCGGGGGTGACCACGGACCGGGTCGACAGGTAGTTGGCGTCGGCCAGGTCGACGCGGTTCACCCGGAGTTTCTTCGCGATCGTCGTCAGCGTGTCGCCGCGCTTGACCGTGTACCATTTCAGGGCGGCGGTGTCGGCCGGCGTCAACTCGGCGAGCCTGGCTTCGAGAGCTGCCACACCGTCTTTCGGCACCCTGATTTCGTACGCCTCGCGGCCCGGGCGGGGCACCGGCGTGGTCCACCGCCGGAGTTCCGGGTTCATTCCCTGGATTTCGCCCACCGTCGTCCCGGCCCACTCGGCGATCTTTCTGAGGTCGACCGGCTGTGGCACCTTCACCCTCTCGTAGTCCGGCGGGGGAGGCGCCGCCACGTCGAATCCGTAGTAGGCCGGGTTGCGGGCTATCACCATGGCGGCGAGGACCATCGGCACGTACTCGCGCGTTTCCCGCGGGAGGCTGTTGCGCCTGGCCGCCAGCGTCCAGAAGTCCTCGATGCGGTAGCGCTTCATGGCGCGCTGAACCAGGCCGGGGCCTCCGTTGTAGGAGGCGAGCGCCAGGTGCCAGTCGCCGTCGAAGGCGCGCGAGAGGGTCCCGAGATAGGCCGCCGCCGCGCGGGTGGCCTTCTCGGGATCGGAACGCTCGTCGACGTACCAGTCGCGCTTGAGCCCGTTCTCGGCCGCCGTGCCCGCCATGAACTGCCAGACACCCTTGGCCTTGGCTCGCGACACGGCGTCGGGTTTGAAGGCGCTCTCGATGAGCGGCACGTACGCGAGGTCGAGAGGGAGGCCTTCGGCCCGGAATACGTCCTGGATCATCGGAACGTATTGGGCTCCTCGCTGAAGCCCGGCCTGAAACCAGTCTCTCAGGCGTCCCTGGAACAGCTCGATGTACGCGAGCACGCGCTCGTTCAGCGGGATGGGCACGTCGTGCGACGTGCGCGCGAGGTCGGAGGCGACGGTTTCCTCTGTCTTTGGTGAGGCAGCCGCGCCGGCGAACGTCGACTCTTCGAGCAGCGCGTCTATTGATGCCGGCTCGTAGCGCTTCTCCGTGAAGCCGTCACCCTCGGAGAGTGCCGTCATCTCGTAGGTGCTGATTCGATCGACCAGCCGCTCGAAGTGCTCGCGCAGCCGCGCGTCGTGGCGGGCACCGTACTCGGACTGAACCAGCACCTCGATGGCCGCGTCGAACTCGCGGCGGGCTCGCTCGAGGTGGCCGACGGCCAGTTCGCGCCGGCCGGCGTCGAAGTGCGCCTGCGACTGGGCGACCAGGGCGCCAATCGGGTCTGGCGCCGGATGGGGGACCGGCGTCGGCTTCTCGGCTGGCGGGACCTCCGTGGGTGAGGGTGGCGCGGGCGCGGGCGGAAGCGCCGGCGAGGGCGTCGGGACGACCGGTCGCGCGGCACAGCCGCCGAAGGCGGCCACCGCCAGAGCCAGGCCAAGCGCCGTCGCCAGACGACTCATTCGGTCACCATAGCATCGCTCAACCCGCAAGGTCAATCAGCGACGGCGGCAAGTCCTTTCGGTTCAGCATGAAACGAGAGTGTCACGGGTGCCTGGAAGGACCCGAACCTCAGCGAGTTTGCCCCTGCTTCGGCACCTGCGCTACGATACTCACCATGAAGACTCGCCTGCTCGTTGGAGCGCTCATCGTCCTGGCTCTTGCAGCCGGCGGCTGCCGGAAGCCGTCCAACGAGCCGCCGGTCGCCACCCCGGCGGTGTCCTTGAACCACACGCGCGTGCCGCTCGGCAGCCCGCTCGAACTGACTTACGAGTTCAAGATGGCGGCCGACGCCCCGGCATTCGCTGAAGACCTCATCGTCTTCGTGCATTTCGTCGATGCCGACGAGGAGTTGATGTGGACCGACGACCACCTGCCCCCGGTACCGACGACGCAGTGGAAGCCTGGCCAGACGATCAAGTACAACCGGCTGCTGTTCGCACCCGTCTATCCCTACGTCGGGGACGCGACCGTCAGGGTCGGGCTCTACGGGAAGGACAACAAGCGGGTGGTGCTTGCCGGCGCGGATAACGGGCAGCGCGCATATGCTGTCGCGACGTTCCAGGTGGCGCCGCAGAGCGAGAGCGTCTATCTCACCTATAAGGACGGCTGGCACCTGGCGGAAGTCCTGCCCGACAACTCCGGCAGCGAGTGGCATTGGACGCAGAAGGAGGCCACGCTCTCTTTCAAGAACCCCAAGCGGAACTCGGTGTTCTTCCTCGACTACGGCGGCCGTCAGAAGGTGATGACCGAGCCGCAGGCGGTGACGGTGAGAGTCGGCGACGAGGTGGTCGACACGTTCCAGGTGGAAGCGACCGGCGGCGTTCGCCGGATTCCGCTGACCGTGAACCAGCTCGGAACCGGGGACCAGGTCTCGGTGAAGCTCAGCGTCGACCGGACGTTCGTGCCGGCCATTCTATCGGGCGGGACGCTGCCCGATCGGCGCGAGCTCGGGTTGTGCGTCTTCCATGCCTATGTCGAAACCCGGTAGGCTGTCCGAGGCGAACCGGCGCGCGCGCGTCCTCGCGCGCAGGGCCGCGGTCACGGCCGCGTTCGTGGCGCTCGCCCTGCAGGTGCTCGGCGGGGTCGCGGCGGCCGAACTCGTCTTCCTGACGACCGGTCGGACGCTCACCGTCCAGTCCCATCGCTTCGAGGGCGACCTCGTCGCTCTGAGGCTGCGTTCGGGCGGCGAAATCGTGTGCGCGGCCTCCAGCATCGAACGGATCGCGCCCGACGACGTGTTCCTCCCGGACGTTCGCCGCGAAGTCAGTGAGACGCCGCTCCTGCCGGTGCCTTACGGAGACATCATCGACGAAACCGCGGGCCGGATGGGCGTCGATCCGCGGCTGGTGAGGGCCGTCATCCAGGTCGAGTCGGCCTATCAGGCGTCGGCCCGCTCCCGGAAGGGCGCGATGGGCCTGATGCAGCTGATGCCGGACACGGCCCGCCGCTACGCGGTCGCCGACCCGTACGACCCGGGCTCGAACGTCGACGCGGGCATCCGTCACCTCAAGATGCTACTGGGCCGGTTCGAACTGTCGCTGGCGCTCGCGGCCTACAACGCGGGCGAGGCGGCCGTCGAGCGGTTCAAAGGCATCCCGCCGTACGCCGAGACGCAGAACTACGTGCGGCAGGTGTTGCGGCTGCTCGGGCCGGCAGCCGCCCGGTAGCCCGGGTTCCTCGCACGCGGCGGTTCGCGCCGGAAAGTTGCTATAATCAAGCGCGTTCGAACACGTCATCATGGCCGACCTCCGAGCATCGCGCGATGGAATTCCGCTGTAGACTGTCGACGCCGTCCGGCGAGATCACCGAGGGCATCTACGTCGCGGACAGCGAGGTGCGCCTGCGTCACGAACTCGAGCAGAAGGGGTTGTGTGTGCTGGCGATGCGGCCCCGCCACTCGGTCGCCGGCTGGGCGCCGCGGCTGCCGTCGCGCAACAGGATTCCGGCCCGGGAGTTCCTGGTCTTCAACCAGGAGTTGGCGACGCTGCTGAAGGCGGGGATGCCGCTGGTCCAGTCGCTCGACATCCTGCGCACGAGGCTGAGCAACCCGCTCTTCAAGGCGGTGCTCGACGACGTCTACGAGAAGGTCCGCGCCGGTACGGCGCTGTCCGACGCGTTCGGTTCCCACGGGGCGCTGGTCACGGGTGTCTACACCGCCTCGCTGATGGCGGGCGAGAAGAGCGGCAGCCTCGAGACGGTGCTGCGCCGATACGTCGCCTACGTGAAGATCATCTCAGGCGTGAGGCGGAGGACGCTTTCCGCGCTGATTTACCCGGCCGTGCTGCTGGCCCTTGCGCTGGCGGTGGTCGGCATCATCGTCGTCAAGGTCGTTCCGGAGTTCTCGTCCTTCTACGGGCAGTTCAACCGCGACCTGCCGCTCGTCACGCGAGGTATTGTCGCCGTATCGGACGCGGTGCGGTCGCAATGGCCGGCCTTCGCGGTGCTCGCGGTGGCCGCCGGAGCGGGCCTGAACGCCTGGCTGCGGCGGCCCGGACAGCGCGAGCGGTTCGACCGGCTGATCCTGGTCACGCCGGGAATCGGTCCAACCGCCCGCAAGTTCGCCACGTCTCAATTGGCACGGACACTGGCGACCCTGCTCGGCGGCGGGATTCCGCTCGTGAACGCCATAGAGATCGCGAGCCGATCGGTCTCGAACCGGTCGATGGCCGCGTCGATGGAGGAAATCGGCCGGCGGGTGCGGGAAGGGGAGTCGTTCGCGGCGGCGATGGCGGATCGAAAAGTCTTCCCGGACGTGGCCGTGAAGATGGCCGAGGTCGGCGAAGCGACGGGCGCGCTCCAGGAGATGCTGAACAGCCTGGCGGACTTCTACGACGAGGAGATCGAGACGGACCTGGGGCGGTTCGTCACGCTCGTCGAGCCGGCGCTGCTCGTGATCATGGGCATCGTCATCGCAGCGCTCCTGCTGGCGCTGTACATGCCGCTGTTCCAGTTGTCCTCGGTGGTCGGGCCGCAGGTGTAGAGAAGGGAAGCCGAGTGGAACCACGGGTGCAGATGTTGTACGCCGAGGGCGTGGACCAGGCGACCGAGGAGCGCGCGGCTGAAACGACGCAGGCCCGGCGCCTGGCGGAGCGCTACGGCCTTGACTTCGTCGACCTCGAGCAGTTCCACATCGACCACGACTTGTTCCGCTCGATTCCCGCCGATCTGATGCTGCGGTACGGGTTCGTGCCGCACCATCGTGACGGCCGCGCCCTCGTCATCGTGGTGTCGGACCCGACCGACCTGCCGATGATCGACGAGCTGGCCCTGTTGCTGGCAGCGCCGCTGAAGGTGACCGTGGGCGCCCGGTGGGCGATCGAGTCGATCCTGAAGAAGAGCGAGAGCTCGCAGCGCGTGCTCGAAGAGGCGACCGAGGGGTTCCAGCTCCAGCTGCTGAAGGAAGACGAAGCCGGCGACGAGAGCCTGACCGTCGAGAAGCTGACGAGCGACATCAGCCCGATCATCAGGTTGGTCGATTCGACGGTGTTCACCGCCATTCAGCGCCGGGCCAGCGACATTCACATCGAGACCCAGGACGATGCGGTCCACGTGAAGTACCGGATCGACGGCGTGCTGCAGCCTGCGATGCGTCCCATCGCCAAGCAGTTCCACGGCCCGATCATCTCGCGCATCAAGGTGATGGCCGAGCTCGACATTGCCGAGAAGCGCGTCCCCCAGGACGGCCGCTTCAAGCTGCGCGTACCGGGCAAGACCATCGACTTCCGCGTATCGATCATGCCGAGCGTCCACGGGGAGGATGCCGTCATCCGCATCCTCGACAAGGAGTCGATCAGCGAGCAGTTCTCGGAACTCCGCCTCGACATCCTCGGCTTCCCGGAGGCCGAGCTGAAGCGGTTCCGGAAGTACATCGCGGAGCCGTACGGCATGGTCCTCGTCACGGGCCCGACCGGCAGCGGCAAGACCACCACCCTGTACGCCGCGCTGTCCGAGATCAGGTCGGTCGAGGACAAGATCGTCACGATCGAGGATCCGGTCGAATACCAACTCGCGGGCATCACTCAGATCCCGATCAACGAGAAGAAGGGGCTGACCTTCGCGCGTGGCCTGCGGTCGATCCTGCGCCACGATCCGGACAAGATCATGGTGGGGGAGATCCGGGACCCCGAGACGGCGCAGATCGCGATCCAGTCGGCCCTGACCGGCCACCTGGTCTTCACGACGGTGCACGCCAACAACGTGCTCGACGTCCTCGGCCGGTTCCTGAACATGGGAGTCGAGGCCTATCAGTTCGTGTCGGCGCTCAACTGCGTGCTGGCCCAGCGCCTGGTGCGCACCACCTGCCCGCACTGCAAGCGACCCGCGAAGGTGGACCGGCAGATGCTGGAGGAGTCGGGCCTCGACCCGGCCTTCGAGCACACGCGGGTCTTCTACGAGGGCAAGGGGTGCATCGAGTGCGGCGGGACGGGGTACAAGGGGCGGCAGGCCATCTGCGAGCTGCTGGACCTGTCGGACCGGATCCGCGAGATGATCCTGGCGCGGAGACCCACGTCGGAGATCAAGAAGGCGGCCCGCGATGAGGGAATGCGGTTCCTCCGGGAGTGCGCCGTGGAACGGGTGATGAGCGGCGTCACGACGCTGCGCGAGATCAACAAGGTGACGTTCGTCGAATGAAACTGCCCTCGCTGTTCACTACCGCGGCGCCGTCGGCGGCGATCCGAATCTCGTCGCGCGCCGTGTCGGGCATCACGCTGGGGCACCAGGGCGGCGCTCCGGTCATCGCCGCGCACGCCGTCGAGCCGCTCCCGGCGGGAGCCGTCGTCCCCGCCCTGACCAGCCAGAACGTCGCCGACCGGACGGCGGTCGTCCAGGCGATCTCGCGGGTGCTGGCGCGGCTGGGTGGCCGCTTGCGACGCGTGGCCCTCGTGCTGCCGGATACCATCGCCAAGGTGTCCCTGGTGCGGCTCGACTCGGCGCCGGCCCGCGCCGACGACCTCGACCAGCTGATTCGGTGGCACGTCCGCAAATCGGCGCCGTTCCCCATCGAGGAAGCGCAGGTGAGCGCGTCGCCCGGCGCGGTGCTGCCGGGCGGGGGCCGCGAGTTCGTCGTCGCGCTCGCCCGCCGCCAGGTCGTCGGCGAGTACGAGAGTGTCTGCGTCGAGGCGGGCGTTCACGCCGGTGCCGTTGACATCGCGACGCTCAGCCTGGTCAACGCGGTGCTCGTCGCGGGCAGGGAGGTGGTCGGCGACTGGCTGCTGGTGCACCTCACGCCCGACTACGGCAGCATCGTCATCCTGCGCGGGCCCGACCTGATCTTCTTCCGGAACCGTGCGGAGGGCAGCGACGAGAGCCTGCCGGATCTGGTTCATCAGACGGCGATGTACTACGAAGACCGGCTCGCGGGCGGCGGCTTCGCGCGCGTGGTGGTCGCGGGAGTCGGAGCCGACGGGAGCCCCTCGGCGACGTCGACGCTCGACGGCATGCGGCGTCAGATCGAGGCGAAGCTGGGCGTCAAGACGGAAACCGTGGACCCGCAGCGTGTCGCCAGATTCTCGGACCGGATCGCCGCCGACGCAACGCTGGCGATTACGATTGCCCCCCTGCTCGGCGCGCTGGCCGGCGCGCGCGCCGACGTGTAGAGGGTTGCCGATGCTGCGCACCAACCTCTCAACCAGGCCGTTCTACAACGAGCGCATCGTGCAGATCGCCCTCGGCCTGGCAGCGCTGCTGATGCTCGGCGTGACGGTGTTCAACGTCATCGAGTGGCGGTCGCTCTCCGAACGGCACGCCAGGCTTCTCGGGCGCGTCGTCGAGGCGGAGCGCCAGGCGGGCACGCTCAGGGTCGAGGCCGATCGCGCGCGGCGGAGCGTGGACCGCGAAGCGCTCGACCGGGTGGCTGCGGCCGCCCGTCAGGCCAACACACTGATTGACCAGCGGACGTTCTCCTGGACCGAGTTGCTGAACCGGCTCGAGGCCACGCTGCCCTCGGACGTCCGGGTGCAGTCGGTGCGGCCGGCGGTGGACAAGGAGGGCAGGCTCACGGTGGCGATGGTGGTCTTCGGGCGGCGAGCCGAGGACATCGAGCAGTTCATCGAGCAGCTCGAAGGCACCGGGGCGTTCCGGAACGTGGTGTCACGTGCGGAGACGACCAATCCACAGGGGTTGCTGGAAGTGAGCCTGGAGGGGTGGTACGCCCCGCGGCCGGCGAGGGAGGACTGACGTGCTGCGACGAGTCCTGCGCGAATACCGCCTCCCCGTGCTGGCGCTGCTCCTCGCGCTGGTCGTGAACGTCGGCGTCTACGCGGGCATCATCTATCCGCTGGCGTCGCGCGTGGCCGACGCCGACAATCGCGCCGCGCGCGCCGACCGGGCGCTGCGCGAGGCCAGGCGCGAGTTCGACGCCGCGACGGGCGTCGCCGCGAGCAAGGCGCGGGCGGAGACCGAACTGAAGGCGTTCTACGGCGAGGTGCTGCCCGTCGACCTGAGCGCGGCCCACCGGATGACGTATCTCAATCTGGCGCAGCAGGCGCGGAACCACAACCTCCGCGTCGTCCGCCGGACGGCCACCGAGGGGCAGGACCGCGACGGCGTACTGAATCGGCTCAGCATCGTCGTCGTGCTCGAGGGCCAGTACGAAGACGTCCGCGCGTTCGTCTACCGGCTGGAGACGTCGCGCGACTTCGTGATCATCGACGACGTGGAGCTGGACCAGGTGCGCGACGGGCAGAGTGCGCTCACGTTGAAGATCGAACTGTCCACCTACTACCGGGCATCCGGCCATGGCAGCTAAGTCGTCCGCCCGCCAGATCGTGCTGCTGATCGCGCTGGTTGGCGCGTGCCTCGCGGTGCTGGCGTATCAGTTCCGGGGCGGCGGAGCGGCAGCCCCTGCCGGGCAGCCGCGGGTCGCGCAGCCCGTGGCATCGCGCGCGGCCGCCGCCCGCGACCAGGCGCAGTCAGCCCCGGGCGTCCGACTCACTGCGCTGAAGGCCGAACGCCCGGTGCCCACGGAAGGCGGGCGGAACCTGTTCCGCGAGAAGCCGAAGGCTCCGCCGCCACCCCCGAAGGTCGCGCCGCCTCCGCCGCCGGACCCGAACGCGCCGCCCCCGCCGCCGCCCCCGCCGCCCCCGATTACGCTGAAGCTCATTGGGATCGTGCAGGGCTCGGGCCGGCCCATCGCGGCGCTCACCGACGGAAAGGACGTGTTCTACGGGCGGGAAGGCGAGAATCATCGAAGGTCGGTACCGGATCATCAAGGTGAACGTCGAGAGCATCGACATCGCCTACGTGGACGGGCGGGGGCAGCGCCGCATCGGGTTGAGCGGATAGCCGCCGGACGTCCGGCGGGTGCGGCAGTCCCGCCGCGGCCCGTCTGGATTGGAGGCCTGGTTTGAGAGCCAATCTATTGAGAGCAGCACTCCTGGCGCTGGTCGCCGCCTCCTTTGCCGCGTGCGGTGGGGGCGGAAAGGCCTTCAAGCTCGCGGACCAGGCCGCGCGCGCCGGCGATTGGGATACGGCCGTGCGTTACTACGAGCAGGCCATCGAAGCCGATCCGAACTCGGCCGAGTACAAGATCGCGCTCGAGCGCGCCCGGCTCGCGGCGTCCCGCGAGCACCTGACCAAGGCCGGCGAACTCGAGGGAAAGGGAGACCTCGAGGGTGCCGTCGTCGAATACCGGCGGGTCACCGAATACGACCCGGCCAATCGTCGCGCGGCGGCCAAGGTGACCGCGCTCGAGCAGACACTCCGCGATCGCATCGAGGCGGCGCGCCCGAAACCGGCGATCGAACAGATGAAGGAGAAGGTCAAGCAGGCGGCGAAGGAGCCGGTGTTGAGCCCGACGTCGCGCCAGCCGCTCGAGGTGAAATTCGCCGCGGGGATGGCGGTGAAGCAGATTCTGGAGTTCCTCGGGCAGATCAGCGGAATCAACATCCTGTTCGAGTCCACGCTCCAGGAGTCGGCGGTCACGAAGTCGGCGATCGACCTCAGCGGCGTCACCCTCGAGCAGGCCCTCACGCTGGTCATGACGTCAAACGGGCTGTTCTACAAGGTAATGAATCCCAAGACGATTCTGGTCATCACCGACAACCCGGGGAATCGAACGAAGTACGAAGACCAGGTCATCAAGACAATCCCGCTGTCCCATGCCGAGCCGACCGAGATGCTGGCGCTTCTGAACGGGATCATGGGTGCGCAGGCCGGCCAGCAGCCGCCACGGATGCAGATCAACAAGAGCGCGAACAGCATCACCATCCGCGGCAGCGCGTCCGTCGTGGCGATTGCCGAGCGGGTGATCGAGAACAACGACAAGCCGCGCGCGGAGGTCGTCGTCGACGTCGAGATCCTCGAGGTCAACCGCACGCGAGTCAAACAGTACGGCCTCAGCCTGTCGAACTATCAGATCGGCCTCGGGTTCTCGCCGGACGCGCCTCCCGGAGGCGGGACGGTCACCGGCGGAACGACGGGCGGGGCGTCCGGCGCAACCGGGGGGACCGCGACGGTCGCCGCCACCGGTTTCACGAACCTCAACTCGCTGGTCCACGGCGTCAGCACGACCGATTTCTACGTGGCGTTGCCGTCGGCCGTCATCAAGTTCCTCGAATCGGACTCGAAGACAAAGCTCATCGCGAAGCCGTCGCTCCGCGGCGCCGAAGGCACGAAGCTCACCGCGAATCTCGGCGACGACATTCCCGTGCCGTCCACGAGCTTCATGCCGCTCGTCGCGGGCGGAACGGCCATGAATCCGATGACGTCGTTCACCTACCGGTCGGTGGGCGTCATCGTGGCGGTGACGCCCCGCGTCACCTACGACGGCGACATCATCCTCGACCTCGAAGTCGAGAGCAGCACGAAGGGCAGCGACGTCAACATCGCGGGACAGAACCTGCCGTCCTTCGGGTCGCGGAAGGTCGTGACTCGGATGCGCCTGCGCGACGGCGAGTCGAACCTCCTCGCCGGCCTGCTCCGGGACGACGAGAGGAAGTCGCTGACCGGCTTCCCGGGCGGCATTCACGTGCCCGTGATCAAGCAGCTCTTCTCGGCCAACGACGAGCAGATCTCGCAGACCGACATCGTCATGCTGCTCACGCCGCACATCATCAGGACGCAGGCCCTCACCGAGAGGAATCTGCAGGAAATCTACATCGGCACGGCGCAGAACCCGGTGCTCGGCGGCGCGCCGTCCCTGATTGGACAGACGACAGACCCCGTGACTCCGGAGGCTCCGCCCGCGGGAACGCCGCCGGCCCCCGCCGCTCCTCCGATCACCACGCAGCCGTACGGAACTCCAGGCGCTGCGCTCGTCGGCGGCGCGCCCGTCGGCCGTCCGACCGCGGCGGGAACGCCCGTCGTACCCCAAGGCGCTTCACCCATCCCGGGGACCACGATGATGCCGCCGGCCCAGGCCGCGGCGGCGACGCCGCAGGCGCCGGCCGCGCAGGCCGCGCCTCCGACCGCGACACCGCCGCCAGCCGCGGCTGCGGCGCAGGCCGGTCCGCCGACCGGGACGCCGCCGCCAGCCGCGGCTCCGGCCGCCGCGCCGACGCCAGCGGGAGCCGCTCAGCCGCCGCCGTCGCCCTACGGCCTGCCCGCAACGCCGTCGACCGGCACGCCCGCGCAGGTGACGATTTCCGTCCCGGGCCCTGACTGGCGCGTCGGCCAGGGACCGTACACCCTGACGCTCTCGGCGCTGAACATGACGCGGGTCTCGACGGTCACGCTGACGCTCACCTACAACCCGACCGCGCTCAGGCTGCGATCGCTCCAGGAGGGGAGTTTCATGCGGGCGGGCGTCCCGAACACGGCCTTCGCCCAGCAGGCAGACAACGCCGGGGGCCGCATCGACATCACCATCAGCCGCAGCGGCGACGTGGTCGGGGCGAGCGGCAGCGGCCCGCTGGCTGCGGTGGTCTTCGACGCCGTGGCGCCTGGCACCGTGAACTTCAGGGTCAGCGGCGTGGCCAACGGCCCTGGCGGCTCCATCCCGCTGCAGTTCACACCGTCGACGGTCACGGTGAAGTAGGAGAGCGAACAGGACGCAGCGCGCACCATGAACCGCGACGCCAGACGACGATTATCGTGGCGGGGGGCGCCGGCAGACCGCGCGGGCTACACGTTCGTCGAACTCGTCGTCGTCGGCACGATGCTGCTGATCCTGGCCTCGGCCGTCCTTCCGCTGGCCAGGGTCACGATTCAGCGCCAGCGGGAGGTCGAGTTGAGGCGGGCGCTCAGGGAGATGCGGGTCGCGATCGATCGGTTCAAGGACGCGGCCGACCAGGGGCTCATCGGGTCGACCGATTTGAGGGCGGGCGCCGAAGGGTATCCGGAGGACCTCGAAACACTGGTCGAAGGCGTCCGCATCGTGAACGACGCGTCGGGGCGCAAGCTGAAGTTCCTCCGCCGCATTCCCATCGACCCGATGACCAGAAGCGCTGAGTGGGGCATGCGATCGTACCAGGACGCGCCGGACGCCACGACCTGGGGCGGGCAGAACGTCTTCGACGTGTTCACCAAGAGCGGCGGGACCGCGCTCGACGGCACGAAGTACAGGGACTGGTAGGCGCGATGCTCAGACTTGCCTCGATCCGCCGCTGCCGACCTGCCGCCGGTTTCACGCTCATCGAGCTGATGGTGGTCGTCGCCCTCATCTCGGTGCTCGCCGGCATGGGCGTCGTGATGTACCGAAACCAGGTCCTGCGCACGAAAGAGGCGGTCCTGCGCGAAGACCTCTTCAGGATGCGCGACGCCATCGACCAGGTACTACGCCGACAAGGCGAAGTACCCGGCCAGCCTCGAAGCGCTCGTCACCGAGGGCTACCTGCGCCAGCTCCCGAAGGACCCGATCACCAACTCCAGCGACACGTGGCAGACCGTCCTCTCGGAGCCGGACCCCGGCGATCCCACCGCCGAGGCCGGCATCTTCGACGTCAAGAGCGGCTCGGAAGGCACCTCGGTCTTCGACGGCTCGCGCTACGCGGACTGGTAGGACCGGCCCGCGGCCGCTGGCCTGCGGCTCGCGGCGGCGTCGCCCGTCGACTGCCCCCCACCCAAACCTGAACCTCGAGTGCTCCGTCGATTCAATGGAGCACCGACACGACGTCGACAGCCGCAAGCCAGGAGCCGGAAGGCGAGAGGCGTACGTGCAAGGGGCGGCCCGAAAGCCGCCCCGTTGTCGATGGACTGCCGATGGGATCGGGTGGTCTTGGCCCTACCGGGTCACGGTAATGACGCAGCTGCCGTATCCGGTCCGCGCGCCGCCCGTTGCCGTGACGGTCACGACCACCTGCTGGCTCGGCTGGCCATTGGGAACGGCCCTGTACGAATGAGAATTGAACGGCGTCGTCGTCGACTCCAGGGTTCCGTCACCGAAGTCCCAGGTGTAGCTGTCCACGGCTGGGGCACCCGCGTTGGGTGTCGCCGTGAACGAGACCGTCGTGATGTTGACGACTGCCGTCAGCGTGGACGGGTTCACCGTCACGGTGAACGGTACCGCCGGGAACACGACGATTGGGACCGACGCGGTCGTGCTCTGTCCGCTCGAGTCGGTGGCCGTCGCAGTCACCGTGAAGGTCCTGGACGTCAGATAGACGTGCGGAACGCTGAGCGAGCCCGTCGCGGCGCCCAGGTTGACGCTGGAGCCGTCACCGAACTCTACAATGACGCTGCGAATCGGCGCCGAGCCCGACCCGGCCGACACGCTGAGCGCGAAGGTCGATGTCACGCCGACGGACGCCGTGGTTGACGGAGCGGTGAGCGTGACGGTCGGCAACGCGACTGTCGTGACCTTCGCCGTGCCCGACTTGGCGCCGACAGTGGCGGTCACCGTCGCCGCCTGGGTCGTGGTCAGCGTGGTCTGCGCCTGGCCGGAACCGTTCGTGAAGGCCGACACCGGAGAAACCGTCCCCTGGTCCGTGCTGAATGCGACCTGGACCCCCGGGAGCGCGTTGTTGTTGGCGTCGTAGACCGTCGCCGTGATCACCGAGGTGCCACCCAGCTGCGAGAAGCTGGACGGGCTGGCCGTGAGCACCAGCGTGTTGGCCGCTGCCGCGCCAATCAGGATCGACACTCCGGTGCCTGTGGAGGTCGTCGTGCCGCCGGTGCCGGTCGACGTCGAGCCGGTCGTCGAACTGGAGCCAGAGTAGGCGTTGATGACCGCCGTGCCGGCCTGCGTCCCCGCGTGGAAGGTCACCGTCGCCTTGCCGTTCGTCGTGCCGGCCTCGCTGGGCGTCACCGTGCCGAGCGACGTGGTGAAGCTCACCATCGTGCCGTTGTGCACCGCGTAGCCGCCGGCCTCGAGCACGCTCGCCGAGATCTCGGCGGTGCCGTTGACTGGGAGCACCTGCGTATTCGCCGTCAGCCTGATCGTCGTGCCGGTCGGCGCGGTGAGCGGCGCCTCGTCGCACGAACCCGACAACGCTGCCATCAGCGCCAGGACGGCCACCGTCGCCGCCCTGCCGCACGTCCCGTTGAGGCGCAGGTTTGGTATCATGGATGTCGATCAGCAGTGTACTACATGAACAGAACCGGTCAAGCGGGGAACGGGGTCGCGGGGTACGCCATGGCGGCGTTGCTCGTGGCCCTCGCCGTGATGGCCGTGGCCATGACCATTGCGCTGCCCGCCTGGCGCCACGAGACGCAGCGCGAGAAGGAGGAGGAGCTCATCTTTCGCGGGCGCCAGTACGTTCGCGCCGTCCAGCTCTTCCAGCGGAGATACGCGGCCGCATACCCGCCTGACGTCGACAGCCTCGTCAAGCAGAAGTTCCTTCGCAGGAAATACACCGACCCTATGGCGAAAGACGGGGAGTTCGAAATCCTGTACCAAGGCAGCCTCGTCGCCATCAGCCCGGCGCAAAGGCAGGGCGGTTCGCAGCGGGGCCAGGCACCGGGCGGCGGAGGGGCGAATCGAGATCGGCCAGGCGACCTTCACATTCGACTCCCGTTCGGGTGCCGTGGTTCAGGGGGCGCCGGGCGCGCGTGGAGCCGGCCCTCGGGGCGGTGTCCTGGGCGTCCGGAGTACGAGCACAGACGAATCGATCCGGACCTACAACGGAGCGACCCACTACAACGAATGGTTGTTCATGTTCGTGCCGCGGGCCATGGGACCTGGCATGCGAGGCGGTCCCGGAGGTCCCGGCGGCGGAATGCCGGGAGGAGGCCGGCGGGGGCAGGGCATGGGCCCGGTCGGCGGCGCCCAGGGCGAGCCCGTCGGCCCCGGAGAGCGCGGTGCTGGACGCGGCGGTGGGCGCGGCGGCCGGGGACAGGACTCCTGACGGCATCGAACCCCGCATCACCTCATTGGACGGCGGCTCGGCCCGACTGGTTGGAGAATCCCCCTTCCGTCATGACGGCGTCGTGGAATGCCTGCCGCAGCGCGGTCACGGCATCGACGCTTGCAGCCCCCGGGTGCACGCGGTTGGAGAGTAGTACCGCGTAGACCCCAGCATCCGGGTCAATCCACAGTGACGTCCCCGTGAAGCCGGTGTGGCCGAAGGCCCGCGCGGACATGTGCCGGCCGCACGACGACGTGGGAAGCATCGTGTCCCATCCGAGCGCGCGTGAGCTGCCCGGGATGCCGGCGCGCCGTACGAACCGTCGGGCTGTCGCGTGCGTGGCCAGCATGGAGCCGCCCGGCGCGCCCGACACCGCCCGGAGCATCGCGCGGGCCAGGCAGCCGACGGCACGCGCCGTGCCGAACACCCCGGCGTGGCCGGCCACGCCATTCAGCGCCGCCGCGTTTTCGTCGTGCGCAATCCCGAGCGGTGCCCCGACCGGCCCAGTTGGTGCGATCCGGAGGTGCCAGTCGGCTGGCGGGCGAAATGCAATCTCCGGGGAGGCACCCGCGCAGCACCGGGAATCCTGGCGGGGTGCGTTCCACACAGCCGCGCACAGGCGATCGAATTGAGAATCGAGCGGCTCTCCGGCCACCCGTTCCAGGAGGAACCCGAGAAGGATGAACCCGAGGTCGCTGTAGACCGAGGCGCTGCGCGGGGCGTAGGTCAGCGGCTCCGAGCATATGGCGCGCGCGAAGTCCTCCCTGCTGGAGCACGACTGGTAGAGTGGCTTGTGCGCTGGCAGTCCCGAGGCGTGCGCGAGCAGGTCGGCCACCGTAACGAAAGCCCTGTCCGCTCCCCGCCAGTCGGGGGCAATCTCGGCCACAGGCATCTCCAGGTCCAGCCTGCCGTCGTCCACCAGCCTCATGGCGATCGATGCGGTGGCAAGCACCTTGGTCAGCGACGCCAGGTCGAAGACGGTGTCGGCCGACACGGCGTCCGCCGCGGGTGCATAGGTACGCCGGCCCGCGGCCTCGTGCCACAACACCCCCGCACCGTCGCCGATTTCGGCGACGACACACGGGGCGACGCGGGCGGCCACGGCCCCCTGGATCACCCGTCGCGACAGAGGGAAGTCCGCCATTGACTGCGCCACGGTTCAAAAGACCTCGCGGGCCAACCGCGTCAGGTAGTCGGCGCCGTCCGGCTGGCTCACCAGGCTGTCGTAGGAGCCAATGACGAAGCCGCACGCGCCGAGGCGCTGCGCTGTCCGAATCCTGTCGGCCGTTTCATCGACCGACAGCCGGAACGCACCAATCTCGACCCAGACGGGCGTGTCGCCCGCCACCTTCCGGGCGTCGGCCACCTGCGAAGCGAACGTGGCCGCGTCAATCGTGTGGGCGGTCGGGCAAACGGCGTCGAGCAGATGCCGCTCGGACCAGCCGGCCCAGTCCTGGAGGTGCTGGCGCCAGGCCGTCCCCGAGTCGGGAACGACGGCCGCGGACACGATGGCCTGAGGCCGCCGTGATCTGATGACCCGGCGGATCCGGCCGACAAGCGCGGTCAGCCGGTCTCGCCGGAACTCCCGCCACCGATCCGGCAGCGAGTCCGGCCAGGCCGTCAGGTCGGCTCCAAGCTCTCGTTCCCTCTCACGCCTCGCGTGCTCGTCCAGGCCCGCCAGCACGTCCGCCTTGAACGCCTCGAGTGCAGCACGACCGTAGTCGAACTCCGTCGTTGGGTAGGCGACGTCGTCGAGGCGGACTCCGTCGACGGGGTAGCGTGCCGCGAGGTCTGCCACCAGCGCGACCACCGCGTCCGCCGCCTCGGCGGGCACGGGCGACGCGTAAAGACCGCCGATGTTGTCGGACTGCGCGCGCGTCCACCGCAGGAGTCTGTCCAGGAACAGCTGGCTTCCGGCGTCGAGCAGCGTCAGCTCCCGCGCCAGGGGGCGCGGCACCATCAGCCACTCGGGGTGCGCGTTGACGACGTGCCCGCGCGAGACCGGCATGTCGCCGGCGTTTGCCGCGAGCGCGACGCTCACCCGGGCATGCACCCTGAGCCCGCGGCCGTGGGCCAGGGCGAGCGTGACCGCGAGCGGGTCGAACGACGCCGGCTGGTCACCGAGCGCGGCCGCTCTGGGCCCCAGCCCGCTGCTGAAGTACACCTCCCCGAGGCGGCGCACCTCGACCACCAGCGTGTTGAAGCGCAGGTTCCGCGCCGCCTCCACCACGGCCGCGATCGATTCGGGGCTGCCGAGGGACCCGTGCTCGACCAGCAGGGCGCGCAGCGCCGAGTCCGCCGCGCCAGCGGATTCCGAAGAGGCGCGGAGCGAACCGCTGCCGAGAAACGCGGCGGCGGCCGCCGCGAGGGCAGTCAGCGCCAGGCGGGCGCGGCGGCGGCCGGGGCGTCCAACGTCGGGCATGAGCGGCCTCACATCGACTCACGCATGGGACGTCGGCTTGTGGCGCTCTGGCGGATCGACCAGTTCGTGGAGCCGCGGTTCGATGTCCTCGCCGATGGCCACCCGCACGACATCGTCGGCGCGGCGGAGCTTGGTGAGGGCGCGGCGGTAGTCCAGGCCGGTCTTCTGCATGACGATGGCGGCCTTCACGTTGCCGTGAGCGCGCTTCAGCAGCTTGTCGGCGGCCGCGTAGTCGATGCCGCTGACGATGACGAGGATCCGGCGCGCCCGGTCCCTGAGCTTCTCCGAACTCGTCTGGACGTCGACCATCAGGCTTCCGTAGGTCTTGCCCATGCGCACCATCGTGGCGGTCGTCAGCATGTTGAGGACCATCTTGGTCGCCGTGCCCGCCTTGAGACGCGTGGAGCCGGCGATCACCTCCGGCCCGACGCTGGGGGCGATCGTGAGGTCCACCACCGTCTGCAGCTCAGTGCGGGCGAAGCAGGTGACGAAGATGATCTTCGCGCCGGCGTGGCGCGCCCGGTTCAGCGCGCCGCGCACGAACGGCGTCATCCCGCTGGCCGACACGCCCACGACGACGTCCTTCGACGTCGGCCTGAGCCGACCGATCGACCTCGAGCCCTCCTCGTAGTTGTCCTCGACGCCCTCGCGCGGGAGGGTCAGCGCGCGGTTGCCGCCCGCCATCACGGCACGGACCATCGACGGGGCCGTTCCGAACGTCGGCGGGATTTCGGCGGCCTCGAGCAGGCCCAGCCTGCCGCTCGTCCCGGCGCCGACGAACACGAGGCGGCCGCCCTTCCTCAAGGCCCGGCTGATGATCTCGACGCCGACGGCGATCCTCTGCCGCTCCTTCGAGACGGCGGCGATCACCTTCCGGTCCTCGTCGACCATGAGGTCGATGATGGCCGACGGCGACAGCTTGTCGATGGCGAGGCTGGCAGGGTTGATCGCCTCGGTCGGCAGTTGCTGCCACTTCGATTGCACAAGCATGATGGGACAACCCGACTGCGGAAGCCGAAATACTAGCCCCGCAGGCGCGCACTGTCAAACGCGGCCGGCTCGCCGCCTGCGCCCTGGTCCCCGCGTGCAACGGCGCTTGACTCGCTGCCTCCCGACGCGTGAAGCTAGCCACGAATGCCGCCGCCGGATGCCTCGGCCGTCGTCGACGCCTATCTCGATCACCTGCGCGTGGAGCGCCGCCTCGCGCGGCTCACCGTCGAGAGCTACAGCCGCGACCTGGTCGCGCTGGCCCGCTTCGCCGAGGCGGCGCACACGCCGGTCGAGGCGCTGTCGCGCCAGGATCTCGAGGCGTTCGTCCGCGGGCTGATGTCGGGCGGCCTCTCGCCGCGATCGACGGCCCGCGCCGTGGCGTGCGTGCGCGGCTTCTACCGCTTCCTGGTGCTCGACCGGCGGCTCGACGCCAGCCCGGCCGACGACCTTCGCGCGCCGCGCGCGTGGCCGGCGCTGCCGCGGTTCCTCTCCATCGACGAGGTCGATCGGCTGTTGGCGGCGCCCGACGTGTCGACGCCCCTGGGGCTCCGCGATCGGGCGATGATCGAACTGCTCTACGCCACGGGTCTGCGCGTGACCGAGTTGGTGGGACTCCGCGCCGCGGACCTGAATCTCGACGCCGGCTATCTGACCTGTACGGGGAAGGGTGGCAAGCAGCGCCTGGTGCCGATGGGCGACCAGGCGGTGCTGTGGATCCGGCGCTATCTGCGGGACGGCCGGCCGCTGATCGTCGCCGGCCGCTCCGCCGCGCGGCTCTTCGTCAACGCGCGCGGCGGCGCGCTGTCGCGCGTCGGGTTCTGGAAGAACCTGAAGAGGCACGGCGTCCGGGCCGGGCTGGCCGCCGGCCTCAGCCCTCACGTGCTCCGGCACTCGTTCGCCACGCACCTGCTGGACCGCGGCGCCGACCTGCGCGCGATCCAGATGATGCTCGGCCACGCCGACCTCTCGACCACCCAGATCTACACGCACGTCCTCGACGCGCGCATGCGGACGATCTACGAACGCTTCCATCCGCGTCCTTGACCCCAGTGTCCGAGGGACGCTACAGTCAACGGAACTCGTTCTCGCCCGTCCTGCGTTCGAGCGGAGGAACACGACCCATGAGCCGCGACGGCTGCCACCTGTTCACGTCGGAGTCGGTGACCGAAGGCCACCCCGACAAGATCGCCGACCAGATCTCGGACGCCATCCTGGACGCCATCCTCGCGCAGGACCCCGTGGGGCGCGTCGCGTGCGAGACGCTGGTGACCACTGGGCTGGCGATGATTGCCGGCGAGATCACCACGAGCTGCTACGTCGATTTCCCGAAGATCGTCCGCGAGACGATCAAGGAGATCGGCTACACGCGCGCCAAGTATGGCTTCGACTCCGACACGTGCGCCGTGCTGTCGTCGATCCACGAGCAGTCGCCCGACATCGCAATGGGCGTCGACCCGGGGGGCGCCGGCGACCAGGGATTGATGTTCGGCTACGCGTGCCGCGAGACCGACGAGCTGATGCCGCTGCCGATCATGCTGGCGCACAAGCTCTGCATGGGCCTGTCGTCGGCCCGCCGCCACGGCCTGCTCGACTACCTGCGCCCGGACGGCAAGTCGCAGGTGACCGTCGAGTACGTCGACGGCGCGCCGGTGCGGGTGGATGCGGTCGTCGTGTCCTGCCAGCACAGCGCGCTGGTCGACAAGGAAACGCTGCGCGAGGGTGTCGCCGAATGCGTGATCAAGCCGGTGATTCCGGCCGGCATGATGGACGCGAGGACGAAGGTCTACGTGAACCCGACCGGGCGGTTCGTCGTCGGCGGGCCCCAGGGCGACGCGGGCGTGACGGGCCGAAAGATCATCGTGGACACGTACGGCGGCGCCGCGCCCCATGGCGGCGGAGCCTTCTCGGGCAAGGACCCCACCAAGGTGGATCGGTCCGCCTGCTACATGGCGCGCTACATCGCCAAGAATTGCGTGGCCGCCGGTCTGGCCGATCGGCTGCTCATCCAGCTGGCTTACGCCATCGGCGTCGCCGACCCGGTGTCCGTGATGGTGGAGACCTACGGCACGGGCGCGGTTCCGGACGAGCGCATCACGGACCTCGTCCGCGCGCACTTCAGGCTCACGCCGCGCGGCATCATGGAGGCGCTCGACCTCAGGCGCCCGATCTACCGCAAGACGGCCGCCTTCGGACACTTCGGTCGCAGCGACCCCGACTTCACGTGGGAGCGCACCGACCGCGCCGCCGGACTGCGAAGCGATGCGGGCCTGTAGGACCGGCCCCCCGGCAGGATGCGTGTGACAGCCCGCGCGCGCATGCTCGTTGGCGGAGCCGTTCTGGCTGCCGCCGGCCTGGTGGCGGTGTTCGCGCTGCTGCCGTCGCTTCCGGCGTCGACGCCGGTGCCATCGTGGGCTCCCTCGGTACCCGCGATCCGCGGAGTCTTCCACGTTCACACGAAGCGTTCGGACGGCACCGGCACCGTCGCGGAGGTGGCGGACGCCGCCGCGAAAGCCGGTCTGCAGTTCGTCATCTTCACCGACCATGGCGACGCGACGACACCGCCCGACACGCCCAACTACCGCTCCGGCGTGCTGTGCATCGACGCGGTCGAAATCAGCACGGCCGGCGGGCACTACGCGGCGCTTGGGATGGACCGCGCGCCGTATCCTCTGGCCGGCGAACCGCGCGATGTCGCCGACGACGTCAGGCGGCTGGGCGGCTTCGGCATCGTCACGCACCCGCTGTCGGCCAAGTCCGACCTCGCATGGCTCGGATGGGACGCGAGAATCGACGCGATCGAGTGGCTCAACGGTGACAGCGTGTGGAGGGACGCCTCGCTGCCCAGGCTGCTCGGCACCGCGTGGACCTACCCCTTCCGCCCCGCGCCCTCGATAGCCTCGCTCTACGGGCGCCCGAAGGCGATCGCCCGGTGGGACCGCCTGCTGAGAGGCGGGCGCGTCGTCGGCCTCGCCGGCACCGACGCACACGCGCGCCTCGGGCTCCGGGACGACCAAGAACCGTACGTCAACCCCGTCTTCCTGCGCGTCCCGTCCTACGAGGCCGCATTCGAGGTGGCCTCGCTCAGAGTCGGACTGGCGCAGGCGCTCACGCGCGACGCCGCGCGCGACGCCAGCGCCATCATCGGCGCCATCCGCGCCGGCCATGTCCACGCCGTGGTCGACGCGCTGGCCTCGCCCGCGCTCTTCGAGTTCTGGGCCAGGAGCGGGGGAGTCTCGGCGATTCAAGGCGACTCCCTGCCGGGCAACGAACCGGTTGTCATCCGCGTCCGCGCGAATCCCCCTCACGGAGGGCGAATCGTGCTGTTTCGCGATGGCACGGAAGTGCACCGCGTGCATGCGAGCGAACTCGTCTACGCCGGCGACCGGCCCGGGGCCTACCGCGCGGAGGTGTGGCTGCCCTCGCGGGGCGAGGGCGGGTTCGTGCCCTGGATTGTCGGCAACCCGATCTACGTCGGCGAACCCGGAAGCAACGCGGCGCCCGCGGTGATCGACATGGGCGGGCCTTCGGTCCGCCTCGAGACGGCGGACCCGCTGTGGGGCGTCGAGCGCGACGCAAAGTCGCTGGCGGATCTCGACCGGACGGCGGACGGCATCGGCCTGCGTTTCACCCTGGCAGGCGCGCCAGCCGCCGCTCCGTTCGCGGCGCTCGACGCGACGACGACCATCCCGCCCGGTTCCACGGGTCTGGCCTTCAGGGGAAGCGCCGACCGGCCGATGCGGCTGTCGGTGCAGGTCCGCGTGGTCACAGCCGGAGAAGGGAAGCGCTGGCAGCGCTCGTTCTACCTCGACCCGGTCGTCCGCGATTTCGTGATCCCGTTCGCAGACATGACATCGACCGGCGCCTTCGCGTCCGGTCCGCCCGACGTGGCGAACGTGAAGACCATCCTCTTCGTCGCCGACACCGTGAACACGCCCCGGGGGGCCGCCGGCCGCTTCCTCCTGGATCAGGTCCGGTTCTTCTCTCCAGGCACGCCGGGGAAGTCGCACGGGCGGCCGGGCCCACCTACGTCCGCACGGTGAGCATCAGGAAGGCCGCGCCCGTGCCGAAGAGGAGGTTCGGGGCCCACGCGGCCAGGACGGGCGTGACGATGCCCAGCAATCCGACGACGCCGAACACGTTGTTGGCCGTCCAGTAGACCATGGCCAGGACAATCCCGACTCCGATGCCGTAGAGCGTCCCGCGCCGGCCCGTCGTCACCGCGAACGGGACCGCCAGGAGCGTCATGACGATCGTCACGAACGGGAAGGCGATCTTGCGGTGGAGATCGACGAGCTGCTGGAGCATGTTGAGGCCCGACCCCCGCATGCTGTCGATGTAGTCGCGCAGGTCGGCGTAGGTCATCGACGCCGCGTCGGGGGGCTCGGTGCCGAAGTAGTCGGCAGCCTCCATGCTGAAGTCGCGGCTCGTGAACGTCAGGTACTGCGAGGTCCCGCCGGGCTCGAGCAGGCGGGTCCATCCCGCGCCGCCCTTCCACCGGGCGGTCGTCGCGTCCGGCCTCAGCGAGGCGTCATCGAATCTCGCCGACGCCATGTAGGTAATCCGGGAGAGCCGCCAGGCCTGCTGGTCGAACTCGAACCTCCAGAAGCCGTGGAGTTCCCGCCGCCGCGGGTCGAACACGTCGTAGTGGTAGATGTCGCCGTTCCTGCCCGAGGTCCAGCGCCGTTGAAGCACGTTGACGATCCGGGGTCTGCCATGCCGGACCTGGTGCTCCAAATCGAGCGCCTGCCGGTTCGACGGCGCCAGCGCGTACTCGTCCAGCGCGAACAGGAGGACGCTGGACGCCGCCGCGAGCCCGAGCAGGGGAACGGCCGTCCGATACAGGCTGATGCCGCACGCGCGCATCACCACCAGTTCGCTGCTTCGCGTCATCGCGCCGACGGTCACGAGGGTCGCAATGAGGACCGACAGGGGAACGATGAAGTGCGCGAACTGCGGCGTCTTGTACAGGAAGAGCCGGGCCATCAGGTCGAAGGTGGCCGACCCGCGAAACAGCTTGTCGGACAGGTCGATGAACGTCGAGATGTAGAAGATGCCGAGCAGGCTGCCGAAGGTGAGCACCTGCAGCCGCAGGAACCGGCGGGCAATGTAGCCGTCGAGCACGCCCAGCCTGGGCAGTCGAATCTCCGGGAACCTGACGACGAGCACTGGCCGCCCCTGCGAGTCGGCCGTCGCCGACGCGCCCTCCGGCCTGGCGGGCAGGAACCGCCTCAGGAAACCGACCGCCGGAATCGACAACTGGAACGAGCGCCCGGACAATCTCGCCTTCCGCAGCAGGACGACCGCGCCGGCCGGCCCGAGCAGGATGTTCGGCAGCCACGCCGAGAGCCAGCCCGGGATCTGATTGCCCATCGCGAGCGACCGCGTCTGGAACATGATGACGTAGTACACGAAGACCACGCCGCTCCCGAGCGCAAAGGCTGCCAGCTTGCCGCCGCGACTGGTGGACACGCCGAGGCCCAGACCGATCAGCGCGAAGACGAAGCAGGCCACCGGGATCGAGTACTTCATCTGGATGAAGTACTCGGCCCGGTTGATCGGCAGGCCCTGCCTGCGGAGTTCGACGATACTCGCCTTCAGTTCCTCGATCGTCCTCTCGACGTCCCCCTTCATCGGGCCGCCCTTCGGGAAGACGCTCTCGGCGTTCAGCTCGGTTCGGAGGAACCGGGAGGCGTTTTCGGAGTACTCTGCCCGCCCCTGGGCGTCGAAGCCCATCTGGTAGGTCACGCGATCTTCGAGCGCCAGTTCCACCTTCTGCTGGGCCCGGTCGAGCAGCATGCGGCCGCTTCGGGCCACCGAAACCTGGGGGGCATTCGGCTTGCTCGTGTCGGCCATGAAGACGTCGTTCCAGCCGACGCCCCCCGCGCCGGTTTCGCGAACGAAGAGGACGAGGTTGGGGAAATACTCGAAGAAGACCCTGGGTTTGATCTCGCTTTCGACCTTGGCGGCCACCACGCCGTACTCCATCTCTCGAAACGCCTGGTTCCCGCGGGGGACGCCGTCGATGAGCACCCAGAGGGTGGCTGCCGAGCAGAGGACCGCCATGCCGAAGACCGGCCTGAGCATGCGCAGCAGCGTGACGCCGCACGCCTGCAGGGCCACCCATTCGCTATCGCCCGAGAGCCGGCCGAACGCGACGAGCAGGCCGAGCAGGAAGGCGATGGGGATGGTCACGGCGAGGGCGGACGGCACCAGGAGGAGCAGCATCCGACCGACGACGGGCAAGGAGACACCCTTGCCGAGGAGCGCCTCGGCGTCTCGGTCGATGGTCTGCATCATCAGCATGAACGTGAAGATGACGAGGGCCAGGACGAATGGGGGCAGGATCTCGCGCAGCGTGTAGCGGTCGATGATGCGGAACATGAGGCGGTCCAACGATAGCACAGTCGGCGGAGAGGAGTCAGCGGGTGGCTGGAAGCATCCACAAAGCATGCACAGGCTGGATCTGTTCGGTATTTGGCTCGTGTCTGATAATGTATGTTATGTTAACCTGCGTGTTTGCCGTAGTGTCTCTTGACATTCCTGCGGCACGCCGCGCTTCGCAGCCGGCAGCGACCAGGCTCCCCCGCTTCGCGGACGAACGTCCGCCCGCCTGCATGCTGAAGCTCGTGGAGGTAGGCCCTAGAAAGGGCTCAGGATTCTCGAAGGTCCGCCAGGATCCCCTCGAGCGCCTCGATGATCTCCTGCTTCTCCACGGTCCCTTTCCGGAACTGGAGCTTCATCGAGAACGCCTTGGTCGTCGGCCGGTAGTTGAAGATGAACGCGCGCGGCCGTCCGGGGCCTTGGGGCCGGCCCTTTGCGGTCTCGCGGCGCACGCTCTCCCGAGTCGCGTGCCCGGCCGCAATCCGTTCGACCAGCGCGAGCATTTTCTGCGCATCAGGCTGTCTAACTATCTCTAGAAGAAGGGACTTAGAGGAAATGTCGGCCAGCCGACAGAGGTTTCGGACCTCGTCCGGGATCTTGGTGAGCGTGAGCGACTCGGTGATGGACGTGCGGGAGCGACTGAGCTTCCGGGCGAGTTCCTCGTGGGTATAGCCACAGCGTGTGGCCAGCCCGTGCAGGGCGTCGGCCTCCTCGAACGGCGTGAGGTCCTTCCTTTGCAGGTTCTCGACGAGCGCGAGCTCAATCACCTCCTCGTCGTCTGCATCCCGAAGGACCACTGGCAGTTCTGTCAGCCCGGCGAGGACAGCCGCCTGGTACCTGCGCTCGCCCGCCACGATCTGATACCGCTCTCCGCGCTGCCGCACCAAGAGCGGTTCGAGAACTCCCTTCTCTCCGATCGAGGCGACCAGTTCGGAGAGGTCCCCCATCATCTGCCTTGGCTGCGCGGGGTTGGGATCAATCTGTTCGATCGGCACCAGGCGTCCCACGGGTGCGCCGGCAGATGCCGCGAGCGCTTCGACGTAGTGCTCGTCGTGGCGCATCCGGACGGTTTCAGGCAATCCTCTCCTAGGCACGCTCGATGACCTCCTCAGACAGCGAGTAGTACCTCTGCAGCCCCGCTCGAGTCGGGCGCGAAGGTGAAGATCGACTCCTTGTACGCCGGACTCTCCTCGAGCCTGACGCTCTTCGTGATGACCGTCTTGAACACCTTCGGCCCGAACACCTTCTGAATCTGGGCGCGGATGTCCCTGGCCAAGGAGGTTCGCTTATCGTGCATCGTGATCAGCACTCCCATGATCTCGAGCCCGGGATTCGCCCTTGTCCGGACCTTCTCCACCGTCTCGAGGAGGTCGTCGGTGCCCTCGAGTGCGAAGTAGGACGACTGGATCGGGATCAGCAGGTGCGTGGCGGCGACCAGCGCGTTCACGGTCAGCAGCCCAAGGGCCGGCGGACAGTCGATCAGAATCATGTCGTGGGACCTGCTGAGCGGTTCCAGCCTGTCCTTCAGCCTGAAATGCGCGTCCATTTCGCCGACCAGCTTCCCCTCCAGCTTGGCCAGCCCGATCCGTGACGGAACGACCGACAGCCCTTCAACGGGGCTGGGAACGATGATGTCCGTGACGGGGCACGTCGGGTCGGTCAGCGCGTCGAACAGGCTGCGCGTCACGCCGGCCATGTCCACGTACGACATCGTGCTGTTCGCCTGTGGGTCGAGATCGATCAGGACCGTCTTGTGGCCCCTGAGCGCGAGCGCCGCCCCGAGGTTGATGGCCGTCGTCGTCTTCCCAACGCCGCCCTTCTGATTGGCAATCGCAAGGATCATGAGGACCCTATCACCTACATCTTGTACTTGCCAAGTTCCTCGGGGTCGAGGCTCTCGAGCCACTTCTGCAGCCGCTCGGAATCGGCGCGATCGGTGCCGAAATCGATGCTCTTCGCGCTGTCGATGACCGACTCCTCGACGAAGATCGGCGCCCGCGCGCGAAGCGCCAGCGCGATGGCGTCGCTCGGCCGCGCGTCGATTGCGACTGCCTCTGCACGGCCCTCCAGATGGATCAGCGCGTAGAACGTGTTGTCTCGCACATCGGCAATGACGATCTTCGTGACCGTGCAGCCCAGGTCCTCGATGACATGGCGCAGCAGGTCGTGCGTCATCGGTCGCGGGGTCGAGATGTTCTCCATCTGCAGGGCGATCGCGTTGGCCTCGAAGATCCCAACCCAGATGGGTAGCACGCGCTTGCCTTCGCGGTCGCGGAGGATGATGATCGGCATGTGGCTGATTGGATCGACCATCAACCCCTTGATTGTCATCTCGACCTGCATCTTCACTCCCCGAGGCCGGCTCCGGCCCGTCTGACGCCGTCCGTGCCCGTATAAATTACGTGCCCGCTCACGCCGTGTCAACGGCTGAGTCGTGCTCGGCCTCGCCCCACAGGCTGTTCGGTCCCGCCCGCCGGACCCTCACCGCTATCGTTCTTCCGACCCAGTCGGGTTCCCCGGGGAGGTTCACGACCGCATTCCCCGTGGTCCTCCCAGCCAGTTCCGTGACGTCCCGGCGGCTTCTCGAATCGACCAGGACCTCAACCACCCGCCCGACCTGGGTCTTGTGGATCTCCCACTGGATGCTCTTCTGGAGCGACTGCAACTCATTGAGCCGCCTTCCCTTCACCGCTTCAGGCACGTCGTCTTTCAGCCGTTTCGTCGCAAGCGTGTTGGGGCGCTCCGAGTACTTGAACGAGAACATGGAACTGAAGCCGACCTGCTCGGTCAGCGTCATGGTGTCCGCGAAGTCCTGCTCGGTTTCGCCCGGAAACCCCACGATCATGTCCGTCGAGATCGCGAGGCCAGGTACGGCCTGCCTCAGTCTGCCAACCAGGTCGATGAAGTCCTCCCGGGTGTGCCGGCGTTTCATGGCGTGGAGGATCCTGGTCGAGCCTGATTGGACCGGAAGGTGCACGTGCTTGCAGACGCGCGGCAGATCGCGGATCGCCTCGACGAGCCGGTCTGACGCGTGCCGGGGGTGCGGGCTCGCGAATCGAATCCGCTCGACGCCGGGAATATCGTTCACCGCGGCGAGCAGGGCCGGAAAATCGCAGGTCGAATCGTCCGGCGCCTGATAGTGGTTGACGATTTGCCCCAGCAGGTGGACTTCCCTCCTGCCACCGGCCACCGCCTCCCTGATCTCCGCAAGCACCTCGGCCTTCGACCGCATCCGCTCGTGGCCCCTCGTGTAGGGAACCACGCAGAATGAACAGTGGTCGTTGCAGCCCTCGAGGATGGTGACATACGCCTTGACCGGGTCGGAGCGCCTCGCAATCCCCAGCGGGAAACTGACGTCGTCGTACGGACTCACATCGACCTGTGGCTCGCCGGTGTTCGCCGCCCGGTCGACCATGAGGGGCAGGTGTCTGCTGGCCTGTGTGCCGACGATGACATCGACGTGGGGCGCACGTTCGAGGATGGACTCCCCCTCCTGCTGGGCGACGCAGCCGGCCACGGCAATCAGCGGACCGCCGGCCTTCGAACGGCCGAGCGTCCGCAGTTCCCCAAGTCGCGAATACAGCTTGTCCTCGGCCCGTTCGCGCACGCTGCAGGTGTTCAGGACCACCACGTCGGCCGCCTCGGGGTCGTCGGTGGCCTCGTAGCCGGCCTGTTCGAGGAGGCCGGCGATGCGCTCCGAATCGTGGACGTTCATCTGACAGCCGAACGTCTCAATCGCGGTACTTTCTGGCCATGTCGGCTATCGCCTGGACCCTTTCGCTTTCGCTCTTTCGCTTTCGCCTTTCGTGTTATGATCGCTTTCGCCTTGCCGCGCGACCAGCATCTCGCGCGCGCTCGCCCGCGCAGCCGACCCGACGTCGGCGCCGCCGATCATGCGCGCCAGCTCCCCTTCCCTCCCAGTCCGGTCCAGAGGGTCGACGAGCGTGGTCTGTACGCCCATCCATGACCTGCTTTCGAATGCGGTAGTGTCGGTGACCGTAGGCGGCAATCTGGGGCAGGTGGGTTATGCAGAGAACCTGGAACGTCTCCCCGAGCGCCCTCAGTTTGCTCCCGACCGCGTCCGCCACCCGTCCGCCAATGCCCACATCGACTTCGTCGAAGACGAGCGTCTTGCCGGGCTGATCAAGCGACGCGAGGCTCTTGATCGCCAGCATGATGCGGGACATCTCGCCGCCGGAGGCGATGCGCGCAAGCGGCCGCAGATCCTCTCCAGGATTCGGAGAGAGATAGAACTCGGCCACGTCCGTGCCCCTGGCGCTCCAGCTGGAGGCAGGAGGGGGCCAGCTGGCGGCGAACCGTACCTCGAACCTCGCGTGCTCCATTGCCAAATCGGTCACTTGACCAATAATCGCCTCTGCAAAGCGGCTTGCCGCTGCGCGTCGACGCTGCGACAGCTGCTGAGCGGCGGCCAGATACGACTCCGACGACCGCGTGACGTCGGCCTCTGCGGTAGCGAGCCGCTCGTCGAGCGAGCCGAGGCCGGCCACCTCCGCCTCGAGCGCCGCCTGCTTCGCCAGAACATCGGCCAGCGTCGGACCGTGCTTCCGCTTCAAACGGTCGAGCAGCGCGAGACGATCCTCGACCTGCTGAAGCCTCTCGGGCGACGCGTCGATGCCGGCGGCGTAGCCGCGCAGGAAGGCGGCCAGGTCCTCGAGCTGCGATTTCACCGCGTCGCGCGCCTCGAGGTGCGGCGCGAACCGCCCGTCGAGCGCCGCCAACTCCCCCACGCGCCGCCACACCTGCCCGAGCGTCGACAGCGCGGCGTCGTCGCGATCGTAAAGAAGTTCGTAGCTCTCCTCCGCCAGGCGGCGCACGCGTTCGGCGTTCGAGAGCAGTGTGCGAAGCGCCGAGAGTTCCTCGTCCTCGCCCGGCTGCGGTCTGGCGCGCTCGATCTCGGCCAGATGATACTGGGCGACTTCCAGGCGGGAGGCTCTCTGCGCCGACAGCGTTCGAACCTGCTCGAGCGCGGCGACGGCGTCCCGGAACGTGGCGTACGCGGCCGCGACCTGCTCCCGCTCGGCATCGAGGCCGGCATACCGGTCCAGCAGGTCCAGATGCGTCTCGGGATCGAGAAGCGCCTGATGCTCGTGCTGCCCGTGCAGGTCGACGAGCCGGGCGCCGAGTTCCCGAAGCGTGGCGGCCGTCGCGAGCTCGCCGTTCACGAAGGCGCGGCTCCTCCCCTGCGCGGTCACCTCGCGGCGTATCAGCAGTTCGCCGCCATCCCGGTCGTCGAAGATGGCCTGGACGGTCGCCGAGTCGGCGCCTGTGCGAACCAGTTCCGGGGATGCCCGGCCGCCAAGGAGCAGGCCGACCGCCTCGACCAGGATCGACTTGCCCGCACCCGTTTCGCCCGTCAGGACACTCAATCGCCCGTCGAATTCGACCTCGACCGCTTCGATGACGGCCAGGTTCCGGATGGCTAGGAATCGGAGCATGCGCGTCCCCACGAGGACGGGTTAGAAAGCCTGGAAATGCAATGATATCATATATTTGACAGCTATTTCCTGGCGTGCTAGTCTTGCGTGATGGCGCTGTCGGATGGCGGCGCGACATCCATGAAGCGGAGGTACGTTTGCGCACGCTTGGACTGCTGGCGCTCGTCCTGCAGGCGCAGGGCGCGGCCCCACCGGAGGGTGGACTGGGCGGCAACCTGCTGCGGCTGGTGCTGCGCTCCAGTCCGATTGCCCAGTTCGTCCTGTTGATCCTCGTCCTGTTCTCGGTCGCCTCCTGGGCTGTGATTCTCTACAAGCTCTGGTGGTTTCGGCGTGCCGCGCGACAGTCGGTGACCTTCCTCGACATCTTCCGCAAGAGCAGCCGGTTCTCCGAGGTGCATGCGGTGTGCAGGAGCCTGAGCGCCAGCCCGCTGGTGGGGATCTTCCAGTCCGGCTACGCGGAACTGAACACGCAGCTGCGGCAGGCCGGCACGGCGCATGGCGCGGGCCACACGCTCGGGACGGCTGCGGCGCAGGGGCGCCCCACGCTTCGCAGCCTCCCGGCGGTCGACCGCGCGCTGCTGCGCGCCTCGGCTGTCGAGATTAACAAGCTGGAGCATCGGATTCCGTTTCTGGCGACGACGGCGAGCATCACGCCGTTCATCGGGCTGTTCGGCACGGTCTGGGGCATCATGAGCGCGTTCGAAGGCATCGGCCAGACGGCGTCCACCAGCCTTGCGGTCGTGGCGCCGGGCATTGCCGAGGCCTTGATCGCGACGGCGGCGGGCCTGTTCGCCGCGATTCCGGCCGTCTACTTCTACAACTTGCTGGTGCATCGGGTGAAGGTCTTCGCCACCGAGATGGACGATCTCTCGCTCGAGTTCCTGAATATCGCCGAACGGAACTTCACGTAGGACGGTAGAGACGCGATGCCGAAGGTGCAGCCGATGGACGCGGGCCCCGGGGGCGGGCGTGCGCGCGCGCGGCGGGTGGCGGCGACGCTCAACGAGATCAACGTCGTCCCGCTCGTCGACGTCATGCTGGTGCTGCTCATCATCTTCATGGTGACCGCGCCGATGATGCAGCGCGGCCTCGACGTCAACCTGCCGCAGGCGCGCCGAGCCCAGGAGATCAACGACCAGCGCCTCTACGTGACCGTACCGCTGTCGTTCCGCAAGGACCGCAGGGTGCGCGTCGGCGACGACCCGGTGCCGTTCGAGCTGCTCGCCGAGCGCGTTCGCCAGGCGATGCGGTGGAAATCGGAGAAGCAGGTGTTCCTGCAGTGCGACGCGACCCTCAGCGTGCAGGAATTGATGGACGTCACGGACCGGCTGAAGGAAGGCGGCGTCGAGGCCGTCGGGATCGTCGCCAGGTTTCCCGGAACGCGCTGACTTCCGGAACCGGCGACGGCTGCAACCGCAACGATGGAAGCTGTCACCGCCGTTCTCGTCGATCGGACCCGGGAGCAGCGCGGGCTGAACCCGATGCTGGCCGGCTCACTGGCGCTGCACGCGCTCGTCGCGGCGGCCGTCCTGTTCGGCCCGGCCCGCTGGCTGACGGGGGCGGTCGCGGATGCGCCGAAGGTCGTGATGACGGTCAGTCTTGGCGGTGCGGGCCGCGGGCCGGATGTCGGCGGGGCGAACCCGCTCGGCGGCCGGCCGGTGCAGAAGGTGGCGACGCCCGCGCCGTCGGCTGCACCCGAGGCGGTGCGGCCGCCGGCCGCGCGGATGCCTGCGATGACGCTGCCGGCACCCGCGGCCGCGAAGAAGCCGCGCGCAAAGGCCGCAAAGGCCGAGCCGCCCCCGCCCGAGGTGAAGTTCGCGCCGGAGGGCGCCACGGGCCGAACGCCGATCTCGGGCCCGCAGGAGAAATTCGGGTCGAGTTTCGCCGAGACGGGGGTCAGCGGCCTCGGGCTGGGTCTGGCGACGGGCGGCGGCGGCGCGGGGTCGTCGCTCGACGTCGGGGATTTCTGCTGCCCGGACTATCTCCGGATCATGACGAAGCGGATCACCGAGAACTGGGAGTCGCGTCAGGGAGTGTCGGGCATCACGGTGATGCGGTTCACGATCCTCCGGGACGGCCGAATCACGGACATCGGCGTCGAAGAATCAGCGGGCTACGTGCTCGACCTGACGGCCCAGCGGTCGCTGCAGCGGCTGAGGCAGCTGCCCGCGCTGCCGTCGGCGTACACGTTCCCGAACCTCACGGTCTACCTGCGATTCGAGTACCGACGCTGATGCCCGCACCGACTGCACGACTCGTCCTCGTCCTCGCGGCCGCCCTGGCGATCTCCGCGCAGGCGGCCAGGCTGCCGCAGCAGCAGCCGCCGGCCGTGTCGCTGACGATCACCGGTGAACCGGGCGCGCTGCCCCGCTACGCCGTCCCCGACTTCATCGCGCTCTCGACCGACGCCGACACGCTCGAGGCGGCGAAGGCGATCGGGCAGGTGCTCTGGGACGACCTGGGCTTCGAGCGCGAGTTCGACATGATCCCGCGCGACACCTACGCCTCGATCCCGGCCGCGCGATCGCTGGCGGGCATCCCGTTCGACCGCTGGCGCGAACTGGGCGCGGACGCGCTGCTCGTCGGCACCGTCGAGCGACGGGGGGACGCGTTCCGCGTCGAGGTGCGGCTGTTCGGCGTGAAGCAGAAACAGGCGGCCTACGACCGCGAGTTGTCCGCGGCGGTCACCAACCCGCGCTTCGTCGCCCACGCGATCGCTGACGAGATCTTCCAGACGCAGCTCGCGCTGCGCGGCGTCGCCCGCACGAAGATCGCCTTCGTCTCCGACCGTGACGGCGAGCGGCTGATCGGAACCGTCGAGTCGCGCGTGGTGAAGGAAGTCTACATCTGCGACTACGACGGCGCGAACCAGCGGCGCCTGACGACCAACCGCACGCTCAACATCAATCCGACCTGGTCGCCCGACGCGCGGTCGCTCGCGTACACCTCGTACCGGCGCGGCATCCCGGACATCTTCATCTCGAACATCTACCAGGGCACGATGGAGAACCCGCTCAGGAGCCGGGGCGAGGAGAACTTCCTGCCGGTGTGGTCCCCGGACGGCACGCGGCTCGCGTTCCAGTCGAACCGCGACGGCAACGCGGAGATCTACGTGATGAACCGGGACGGCTCCGCCGTCCGGCGCGTCACCAATCACCCGATGAGCGACACCACGCCGACGTTCAGCCCGTCGGGCAACCAGATCGCGTTCACCTCGGACCGCTCGGGCTCGCCGCAGATCTACGTGGTCGATGTCGACGGGTTGAACCTCAGGCTGCTGACCCGCGAGTCGTACTGCGACCGGCCCACCTGGTCGCCGGCGCCCTACAACGAAATCGCGTACGCGGCCCGGACGGGCGCCGGTTTCGATCTGATCGTCCTCGACGTGTCCACGCGCGAGCGCCGGCAGCTGACGTTCGGGGAGGGCAGCAACGAGAGCCCCGCGTATGCCGCCAACGGCCGTCATCTCGCGTTCAGCTCGACGCGCGGCGGCAAACGCCAGATCTACACCATCGAACGCACCGGCAAGGACTTGAAGCTGTTGACGAAGATCGGCAACAACCAGACCCCGGATTGGTCGAAGTAGCGACTGGGAGGATTTCACATGCGAAGCCGTTGGGCTCTCTCCAGCCTGTTCGTCCTGGTAACCCTGTTGGCCGTTCTGGCCGGCGCCTGTCAGAAGAAGACGCCGCCCGTCTCACGGCCGATTCCTCCTCCGCCACCCGCGCCGACCACGGTGGCTCCGGCCAAGCCGCCCGCCCCGGCCGAGCCGGTGAAAGAGGCGGTCGTGGCGCCCGCCGCACCGATCGTCGAGGACAAGGTGGCCATCGCGTCGCTCGACGAGATCAACAGGAACTCCCCGCTCAAGCCGGTCTTCTTCGGCTACGACAGTTCGGACGTGTCGGCCGAGGCCCAGCGGGCCCTCGACGCGAACGCCGAGGTGCTGAAGAAGTACGCAACATGGGTCATCACCATCGAGGGCCACTGCGACGAGCGCGGAACGGCCGAGTACAACCTCGCCCTCGGCGAGCGTCGCGCCGCGGCTGCGCGAACCTACCTCGTCTCGCTCGGGATCCTCGGCGACCGCATCAATATCGTGAGCTACGGCAAGGAGTTCCCCTTCGACCCGGCCCATACCGAGGAGGCCTGGGCGAAGAACCGGAGGGGCCATTTCGTGGTCACTCGGAAGTAGGAAGCAGAAGGTCATGGCTATGGCGCGAGAACGCTGGTTCCGGCTCGTCCTGTCGGCACTCCTGCTCCTCGTGGTGTGCGGATCCGCATCGGCCGCCAACAAGGAGCACCAGCAGATGATGGCTGAAATCCGGATGCTGCAGGAGCAGACGGCGCTGCTCCGCGAGCAGCTCAGGGCGCTCAACGAGACGCTGCGCTCCGTCGGCGCGAAGCTGGACGGGCAGGCGGACGTGTCGCGCAAGGCTTTCGCCGACCAGAAGCTGCTGGTCGACACCATCTCGAGCAACCTCCAGGTCGTTCGCGAGAAGGTGGACGACAACAACGTGCGCATCAGTTCGCTCTCGCAGGAGCTCGAGGCCGTCCGATTGACCATCCCGCAGGCCATCGGCGCGGCCGCAGCGGCCGCGGGCGGCGGAACATCCTCCGCGCCTCCGGCCGGCCAGGCCGGCGCGACCGGCCAGGCCTCTTCGCCTGCCGCTCCGCCGCCCGGCGTGTCCCCGCAGCGTATGTACGAGCTGGCGTGGGGCGACTATGTCGGCGCGCAGTACAACCTCGCCATCTCCGGGTTCGAGAACTACATCCGTACCTATCCGCGCTCCGAACAGGCGGGCGACGCGCAGTATTTCATCGGCGAGAGCTACTACCAGCAGGGGATGTTCCGGGAGTCGGCCGCCGCGTTCGACCGCGGGATCGCCGACTATCCCAACAGCAAGCGGATCCCCGACATGTACCTGGAAGCGCGGGATGGCGCAGAACGCCCTCGGTCAGACCGATCGCGCCCGCGAGAGCTGGGAGTACGTCGTCAGGACCTTCCCGAATTCCGACGCGGGGCGGCTCGCGCGGCAGCGCCTCGACCAGATCATCCGAAAGGACCCTGGCTTCGAGGAGGATGTGCCGGAAGAGCCGTGAGGCGCCCGGCGTGGCGGAACGCCGCCGAGCGTGGCGGCTTATCGACAGCAGAAAGGACGATTCGATGGGTACGGTGAACCGGGTGATCCTGGTCGGCAATCTGGGCAGGGACGCCGAGCTCCGCTTCACGGGCACGGGGACGCCCGTTGCCAAGTTCAGCGTCGCGACGACGGAGACTTACAAGGGACGGGATGGCGAGAAGAAGGAAGAGACCGAGTGGCACCGCATCAACCTGTGGGGCAAGTCGGCCGAGACCCTCTCGCAGTACCTGACCAAGGGTAAGCAGGTGTACGTCGAAGGCCGGTTGAAGACGCAGAAATGGAAGGACAAGGAAGGGAACGACCGGACGACGGTCGAAGTCACCGCCGATAGGGTCACCCTGCTCGGCGGCGGCCCGCGCCGCGACGCCGCGGAACGCGAAGAGGCTGCCGGCGACGACGCGCGGACGGTCACGCCGATGCCCGCCGACGACGAGGTGCCGTTCTGAAGACGGGCAGCGAGAAGACAGGAGACAGAGGATAGAGGAACACGCACCGCCATCTTGCGATCTTGCGAGGTGGAGACCTTGCGAACTGCCGAAGGTGCCGCGCCGTCGGCTGGAGCGGCGCGGCCGATGACTTCGCAAGATCCCGATGTCGCACGATCGGAAGATTCTCGCCACTGTTTCCTATCTTCCGTCTCCCGGTCCCTTGGTCCTGCCGTACCTGTCTTCGAGCCTCACCACGTCGTCGAGCTCAGGGGTCGACACCTCGAAGACGTCGCAGTCCTCGAGCGCGGTCATCCGGTGCACGGTCTTCGGCGTCACGTGGACCCGCTCTCCGGGCCTCATCTCCAGGCGGGTCAGGACGCCTTCCCGCTCGATCTCGAACAGCAGCCGCCCCGCCCAGAGCAGGATCGTCTCGTCCTTCAGGTTGTGGTACTGCAGGCTCAGGGCGTGCCCCGCCGCGATGTGCAGGACCTTGCCGACGTAGCGATCGGTCTTCGCCCAGTGCAGTTCGTAGCCCCACGGCTTGTCGACCTTCGTGTAGTCAGCGTGTCCCACTCCTGCCTCCTCCCCCGACCTTCCGGCCCGAGGATTCGCCCCGTGCGGCCGGTCCGTCCAACTCCCGCAGCAGGCAGCGCTCGATGGCGGCCGCGGTCGGCATCCGCATCACCCGCGCGGCCAGCCGGCGCGCCGCGCGCGTGTCCAGCCGCTCCACCACGCCCCGCGCGATCGGAATCGCGGCCGGGCTCATGCTGAAGTCTTCGAGCCCGAGCCCCACCAGCAGCGGCAGCACGGCTGGGTCGGCGGCCATCTCCCCGCAGAGCGACACCGGCAGGTGCCGTCTGGCCGCCGCCCTGATCACGCTGCGGATCGTCCGGAGAACGGCCGGGTGCATCGGCTCGAACAGATGCGAGACCCTGGCATCCGTCCGGTCGACCGCCAGCAGGTACTGCACGAGGTCGTTGGTGCCGATGCTGAAGAAATCCGCCTCGCGCGCGAGCAGGTCGGACGTCTGCGCCGCCGACGGAATCTCGATCATCACGCCGAGGGGCGGCAGGGCGTCGACCGCCTCACCCTGCGCCGTCAGTTCGTCTGCGGCCTCCCGCACTGCCGCCTTCGCCGCTCGGAACTCCTCGACGCCCGACACGAACGGGAAGATGATGCGCAGCCGCCCGAACCGGCTGGCCCTCAAGAGCGCCCGTAGCTGGACCTTGAACAGGTCACGACGCGCCAGGCCGACGCGAATCCCGCGCATCCCCAGCGCCCCGCCCCGCCCCCCTTGCGAACGCGAAGCTGCCGAGTCGTCGGCCCGCGGCCAGGGCCGCCACTGCTCGTCGTCCACGTCGAATGTGCGGACGGTGACCTCCCCGGGCGCCATTCCCTCGAGGAGCGCGCGGTAGGCGGCCGACTGAGCGCCCTCTCCGGCTTCGTCGGCCGGAATCGTCGCCAGGAGGAACTCCGATCGGAACAGGCCTATGCCGGTCGCACCCGACCCGCGTGCGGCCAGGACGTCGCCCGGCAGCTCGATGTTCGCCTGCAGCGAAATGGCCACGCCGTCGCTCGAGGTCGGCGCCGAAGCGGGTGCGCGCCCGTCCGAGCGCGCGGGCCCCCTCCGCGCGCGGCCGTGGCGATCGGCGCTTTCCACCAGGTCGGGCGTCGGATCGACGATGACCTCGCCGGCGGTCCCGTCGATGATCACGGTGGCGCCCGGAGAAACCTGGAGGCTCGCCGTCCTGAGCCCGACGACGCCGGGCACGTGCAGCGACCGCGCGAGGATGGCCGTGTGATCGGTGCGGCTGCCCGTGTCGGACGCGAATCCGAGGACCTTCCGCCAGTCCACCTGCGCGGCCATCGACGGCGTCAACTCGTCGGTGATGAGCACGGAGCCGGCGTCCACCTCGAGGAAGAGGTCGGCGCCCCGCCCTCGCGCCAGACCGAGGTTCAACCGCAGGCGGCCGACCACGTCGGCGACATCCCCGCGGCGCTCGCGCAGGTAGGCGTCCTCGATGCCGTCGAAGATGCCCGACAGGTCCTCGAAGGCGCGCTGCACCGCCCACTCCGCGTTCACCCGCTGCCCGGCGATGAGCGTGCGCGCGCGCGCCACGAGCATCGGGTCGTCGATCATCAGGAGCTGGGCCTCGAACAGGTATCCGAGCTCGGCGGCACTGCCCCGCGCGACCCGCCCCCTGATGTCGACGAGCTGGCGACGGGACCGCTCGAGAGCCTCCTCCAGCCGGGCGAGCTCCGCCGCCACCCGCTCGGGTCCGATGGGGAACCGGATCACGAGCGGGTTCTGCATCAGCAGAACCGCGCGCCCGACGACGACGCCGGGCGACACGCCGATTCCGGTCAGACGCTGCACGGCTCCTCACCGAAGCCAGATTCGACGAGCTGGCACAGCGCGTCGAGGGCGGCGGCTTCGTCCTCCCCTTCTGTCGAGATCGTGATGTCGGAGCCCCTCGCGGCCGCAAGGAGCAGGACGCCCATGATGCTCTTGCCGTCCATCACGCGGCTGCCGCGGCTCACGCGCACGCGCGAGGCGAACGCGCTGGCCGTATGGACGAAGCGTGCCGCGGCCCTCGCGTGCATGCCGAGCTGGTTCCGGACGGTGACGGTGCGAGATGCCATAGGGGAACCTACGATGGACCCTGCGATCGTGCGAACTTGGGATCTTGCGATCTTGCGATCTTGCGATCTATGAATCTTGCGAAGTTCGCACGATCGACACTTCGCATGATCGCACGATGCCTATGCCTCTCCCTTCGTTTCTGAGCGCAGCAGGTCCGACGCGACCCAGATCGCGTTCCGCCCCTCCTCCCGCATGTTCCGGGCGACGGTCAGCAGGCCGGCCGGCTTCTTCGCGCCGGCCAGCTTGATGAGCATCGGCAGGTTGACGCCGGTGATCACCTCGACGCGGTCGGCTTCGAGGAACGTCAGGCCCAGGTTCGACGGCGTGCCCCCGAACATGTCGGTCAGGATGAGAACCCCCTCCGGCCCCTGCACGCGCGCGATGGCCTGCCTGATCTCCTCCCGCGCATCGTCCACGTCGTCGTGCCAGCCGATCGACACCGCGGTGAACTGCGGGAGATCGCCGACGATGGTCTCGGCGGCGTTGACCAGCTCCGTAGCCAGCTGCCCGTGCGTGACGACGACTACACCGATCATCGCTTCACTCCCGTCCGTCCGGTCTACTCGCTCCCGATGTCGATGTCCCGGTGGCGGACCCTGAGCCGCACCCCGTCGAGGTCGCCCAGTTCGCGGCGCAGGGCCTCGGCGATCATCACGGATCGATGCCGTCCGCCGGTGCACCCCACGGCCACCGTGAGGTAGCTCTTCCCCTCGACGATGTAGTGCGGAACCACGAAGCGCAGGAACTCCGTCAGGCGCTCGAGGAACGCGCCCGTCTCCCGGTGCTCCTCCATGAACTGGACGACGCTGCGATCCCGCCCCGTCTTCGCCCGGAGTTCGGGCACGAAGTGCGGATTGGGCAGGAACCTGACGTCGAAGACCAGGTCCGACTCGGGCGGGACGCCATGCTTGAAGCCGAAGCTGGTGAACGTGATGAGCATCCGCCCGCGGGGCGACCAGCCTCGGGAGATCGACATGAAGACCTCCCGCAGCTCGTGCACGGTCAGGTCCGTCGTGTCGACCGTTTCGTCCGCCAGCAGGCGGATCGGGACGAGGCGCTCCCGCTCCTCGCGAATGCCGTCGATGACCGGCCGCTCCTTGGCCAGCGGGTGCGGCCGTCGCGTCTCGCTGAAACGCCGAACCAGCGCCGCATCGCTCGCCTCGAGGAAGATCAGCGTCGGGTCGAGCCCGCGCATCGCCCTGAGTTTCCGCAGGACCTGCGGAAACCGGGAGAGGAAGGCCCCCTCCCGCACGTCGACGACGATGGCGACCTTCTTCAAGTCGCCCTGCGCCCTGAGCGACAGCTCGGCGAGGGTCGCAATCAGCAGCGACGGCAGGTTGTCGACGCAGAAATAGCCCAGGTCTTCGAGCGCGCGGATCGCCTGCGACTTCCCCGCGCCCGACAGGCCCGTCAGTACCGACGAAGCGGCTGCCGTCTCCGCCCCGCCGCGCGCCGGCACCCCGCTTCGACGTCCGTTTCACGCCTCCCCCTCCGTCCGGTCTTCTCGATCGGCGTCCTGGCCGCCGTCGCCCGGGTCCGGCTCGATGAGCCGGCGATCGAGGCGTGCCGCCAGCTTGCGGGCGGCGTGGTGCCCGTGCGCCCTCAGGATCTGATTGCGCGCCGCCACCTCGACGAGAATCGAGAGGTTGCGCCCCGGCGCCACCGGCATGCGCAGCAGTGGGACCTGGAGGCCCAGGATCTCGTAATGCACGTCGTCCAGGCCGAGCCGCTCGTACTCGCGGCCCGGCTCCCACCGCTCGAGCTGGACGACCAGCTCGACCCTCTTCGACGAGCGGGTCGAGGCGACGCCGAAGAGATCCTGGATGTTGATGAGGCCCAGGCCCCTGACCTCCATGTGGTGCCGCGTCAGGTCCGGGCAGGTGCCGATCAGCACGCTCTCGGCGCGACGCCGGATCTCGACCGTGTCGTCGGCCACGAGACGGTGGCCGCGGACCACGAGGTCGAGCGCGCACTCGCTCTTGCCGATGCCGCTGTCGCCGACGATCAGCACGCCGAGGCCGAGGATGTCCATCAGCACGGCGTGGACGATCGTTCGCTGCGCGAGGGAATCCTCCAGAATCGCGCTGACCTTCGCGATCGCCACGGGGGTCGCGACGGGGGTGGTGAGCAGCGGAACGCCAGCCAGGTCCGATTCGAGCAGGAGTTCGGGCGGCGCCGGGAGGCCGGCGGTGACCATCACCCCGGGGATGTCGTGAGCGAATACCCGTCGCAGCGCGTCCGCGCGGGAAGAGGCCGTGAGGCCCTCGAGGTACCGGATTTCGCTCTCACCCAGGACCAGGATGCGGCCCGTCGACAGGTGGGCGTCGAACCCGGCCAGCGCCAGGCCGGTCTTCTGGATGTGGGGGCTCCTGATCCGGCGCTCGCGGCCGCTCGCGCCCGATACGAGTTCGAGCGGCAGGCCGAACGCCTCCGGATGCCCGCTGAGGAGCGCGTCGATACTGACACCGGCAGTCGCGATGGCCATCGTGTGAAGCCGCCTCGCGCGATCAGACGTCGGGCTCGATCAGCCCGAGGTCCCCGTCCTTCCGGCGGTAGAGCACCGTGACGGCATCCGTCGCGGAGTTGCGGAACACCAGGAACGTGTCGTCGCCCGACTCGACGGCGAGCGCCGCTTCCTCGACCGTCATCGGTTTCACCGCGTAGCGCCGCACCCGGCGGACCCGCCTCGGCCGCGGCTCGTCGACCGACGCCGGCGGCGGCTGGACTTCGAGCGGCGCGAGCCTCCGCGCCGCGGCCCGCCGCTTGCGCCCCTGCCACTTCCCCTTCATCCGCACCAGCTGCTGCTCGATCTTCTCGATGGCGCCGGCGATGGACGTGGCCCAGGCGTTCGTCGCGGCCAGCCCGTGGAGGAAGTGATCGCCACGGGTGTGGACGGTGAACTCGCACGAATGCCGGTACTTCTCGAGCGTCAGCACGGCCTGCACCGACACGATGCCGCCCTCGAGGCGGCGATCGAGCTTGGCGATTCGCTTCTCGACCTGTCTGCGGAGATCCGCGGTGACCTCGACATGCCTGCCGGTCAGTTCAAGTCGCATAGGCGGCCGTCAGTAGAGCATCTTGCGCTGGTTGGAGGTGGAGATCTTCAGTTCCTCGCGGTACTTCGCGATGGTGCGGCGTGCCAGCACCAGCCCTTCCCGCTGAAGCAGGCTGACGATCTTCGAGTCGCTGAGGGGCTTGTGGGGATCCTCGCTCTCGATGATCTTGCGGATCCGCTGCTTGATCGTGACCGACGAAACGCTCTCGCCGTACGAACTGCTGATGCCGCTGTGGAAGAAGTACTTCATCTCGAACACGCCCTGGGGCGTGTGCATGTACTTGTTGGTCACCACCCGGCTGACCGTCGACTCGTGCATGCCGATGTCGTTCGCGACGTCGCGCAGCACGAGGGGGCGCAGGTGCTCGATCCCGTGGTCGAGGAAGTCGCGCTGGAAGTTCACGATGCTGGTGGCGACCTTGTGGATCGTCTTCTGGCGCTGGTCGACCGACTTGATCAGCCAGAGCGCCGACCGGAACTTGTCCTTCACGTACGCCCGTGTCTCGTCGCTGTTCTCGGCCCCCTTCTCGAGGAGGCGCCGGTAGGCCGGGCTGATCCGCAGCTGCGGCAGCCCCTCCTCGTTGAGCAGGACGACGTACTGGTCCTCGACCTTCACAACCGTGACGTCCGGCGTCACGTACTGGGATTTCGGGAGGTTGTACCGGCTGCCGGGCTTGGGATCGAGATGCTGGATGATGGCGATGTGCTGCTTGAGTTCCTCGATCGAAATGCCGAGCTTGCGCGCGAGCTCCGGTACCTGGTGGTTCTGCAGGAGGCGAAGGTGCTCGGTGACGATCCGCTCGGTCGGCGTGCCCTCCAGGCCGAGCTGCCGCAGCTGCAGCGACAGGCACTCCTGGAGATCGCGCGCGGCGACCCCGATCGGGTCGAAGCTCTGCACCAGCGTGAGCGCGCGCGTCACGTCTTCGACCGTCCACGTGCCCATCGACGCGACCTCGTCGACGGACGCGACGAGGTAGCCGTCGTCGTCGAGATTCCCGACGATCGCCGTGCCGATCTCGCGCATCACGTCGTCGTCGGTCTGGATCGACAGCTGCCACAGGAGGTGATCCGAGAGCGACGTCGTGGTCGACAGCGTGCTCTCGATCGGCGGCAGTTCCTTGACCTCCTGCTGGGCCCGGGGCCGGTACCCGTCGTCAAGGTAGTCGCCGAAGAAATACTCGTAGTCCTGGTCGTCCCAGGCGTCGGCCTTCTGCTCCTTCGGCGGCTCCTCCGGCTTGTCGGTGACCGGGGTGGCGTCGGTCGCCTGCAAATCCTCGACCGCCACCTCCTCGAGCATCGGGTTCTCGACCATCTCCTGCGTCAGCAGCTCGCTGAGCTCGAGCGTCGACATCGGCAGCAGCTTGATCGCCTGCTGGAGCGACGGCGTCAAGATGAGCTTCTGAACGAGCTTGGTGTGGAGTCGCTGCTGAATCGCCATGGTCTATCGGGGCGCCCGCGCCGGACGCTGATCCATCTTAGTCCAACCTGAATTCCGTCCCGAGGTAAATCCGCCGGACGTCCTCATCGCTCGCCAGGCTCTCCGGTGTGCCGCTGCGGAAGATCACGCCGTCCCGCACGATGTACGCGCGGTCGGTGATCCGCAGCGTCTCGCGCACGTTGTGGTCGGTGATCAGGACGCCGATGCCTCGCTCCTTCAGGTGGAAAATGATCTTCTGAATGTCCGCGACCGCGATCGGGTCGATGCCGGCAAACGGCTCGTCCAGGAGAATGAACAGCGGCGACACCACCAGCGCCCGGGTGATCTCGACACGGCGCCGCTCGCCGCCCGACAGCGTGTAGGCCGGCGCGGCCGCCAGCGGGGCCAGATTCAACTCGGCCAGCAATTCGCCGAGTCGAACCCGCCGCGTCTGCGCATCGATCGGGAGCGTCTCGAGGATGGCGAGGATGTTCTGCGCGACCGTCAGGCCGCGGAAGATGGAGGGTTCCTGCGGCAGGTACCCGATTCCCTTCCGCGCCCGGATGTACATCGGGTCGCCGGTGACGTCGGCGCCGTCCAGCAACACGCGGCCTGAATCGGGTGCGGTCAGGCCCACGGTCATGTAGAACGTCGTCGTCTTGCCAGCGCCGTTCGGACCGAGCAGGCCGACGACCTCGCCGGAAGCCACCTCGAGACTCACGCCGCGCACCACCGTGCGGCCGCCGTAGGACTTCGTTAGATCGTGGGTCCGGAGGGTGGCCATGCGGTCGACACGACTCGCGTCAGTGTTTGATCACGCGCTTGAGTTCGGTGCGTCTCAGTCCCTTGCCGTCGACCACGATCCTATCAGTCGATCGTGAGAAAGTCAAAGAATTGCCTGTAGTTTGGCCCGATTCGTCCTCGTACGTCGCCGGCGCCCCCGTCATTTCGTACTCGTCGGACGCAGCCCGGTAGGTGAGCCGGGTTCCGCTCGCCTTCCGTCCCTCGGGCGTACGGATTGTCACCGCCCCGTACCCCTCCAGCCGCTCCATTTCGTTGCCAGTCTCGGTCAGGTACACCTCGATCCGATCCGCCGAGAGATCACCTTCGGCGCCGTTCAACCGTGCGGCTCCGGTATAGGTGGCGCAACGGTTCTTGTCCTCGTACCCGAACTCCCGGGCCGAGCCCACGGACCGGACCTGCTCCCTGGCCTTCGTCGTCGGGTCTACCCGGTCGAGCACCATCTTCGACACGACCCGGCCCGAAGCCGAGAGGTCGGCCTTCTGGTCATCCACCACGATCGTGTCCGCCTTGATCGTCGTCTCGCCCTGCCAGACCTGCGCATTGCCCTTGTAGACGGCCAACGACGCCCCGGCGTCGTGGTTCAGCGTATCGGCCGTGGCGTAGGCCGGCCAATCCTGGCGGAGCAGCCCTCCCCGCCCGGCTCTTCCGGACTCCCCGGCTCGTCCGCCTCCTCGCGCATCCGTTCCTGGGTCGCTTCCGCGCGACTCGGTCTTGACGGCCTCGGCCGCCGTGATCTTCCTGCTGTCGAGGAGCACGTCAATCCGCCGACCCTCGATCGTCGCGCGCTCGTCGACGACCTGCGGGGGGCGGCCGGTCTTCTCGTCCTGGCCGGTCAGACTGAGCGTGCCTGCGGAGATCCCGTAGCGCGCGTCCCGGGCCATTGCGGTCATCTTCCCCTGCTCGAACCGGACGCCGCCGCCGAACCGCGCTGCCTCGAGCGACCCGAACCCGTTCTTCATCGTGAGATCGAGCGTCGACGACGTCGCCGTCCTCGGCGCGCCGGACGCCGACGGCGCCTCGCGGAACTCGACGCCCTGGCTGAACGTCGCGCCGGTCAAGCCCGTTTTCGCGGCCCCGCCGGCCCTGAGCGCGGCGGACCGTATGGTCCGCGCCGGCGCCGTCTTGTCGGCGAACAGTTCGAGCTGCACCCGCTCCCGGGCCTCGAGCGCGGTCACCGTCGCGCCGTCCGGCGCAAGGCCGACGTCGATGAACTCCGCCGACAGCTTTCGTCCAGCCCCCCCGCCCGACCCGGTCAGCGAGATGACGCCGCCGCCGATCAGCACGGCGCGTTTGAGCGTCTTCCCGTCGGTCGCGTAGACCAGGTCGATGTCGCGCGCCGCCATGGCCTGCAGCCCGCCTTCGACCGCGGGCTTCGCCTGAACGCGCGCAGATCCGCGAAGCTCCAGCGTCTGGATCCGCTGTCCGTCCGGCGTCAGGTAGGCCACCGCGCCCTCGGCCGACAGCGTTTGCCCGGCGCTGACGAACGTCACGCCGCGCTCGAATCGCATGTAGTCGTCGGTGCGCGCAAACCCGGCGGTGCCCGCCTCGATGTCCGCGCCGCCCTCGCCCTTCTCGTCGGCGGCGGTTCGAATGACGACGCGGTCGAGCAGCGACAACAGGTCACGCGCCTTGTCGTAGGTCAGGCCCACCGCGCTGCCCCGCATCCGTCCCCGATCGAACTGGACGTCGCCAGGGGCCCGCACGACGCCTTCGGCGTTCACGTAGCCCGCCTGCTCGGTACGAAGCGTCAGGCCGTCGCTCGATTTCATCTCGATCGCGCCGGTCATCGTGACATCCACGTCGGGCGCCGTGCCCCTGAGCTCGGCCACGCGGGCCCTGATCGTGAAGTCGCGGCCGCCGCGCTGAAGAATCTTGAACACGCCTCCGGTGATCCGCGTCCGACCGTCGGCGTAGCCCTCGAGCTTGTCGTAGTGCTCGATCGTGAGGTCCTGTCTCGCGCCCAGTGCCCGGACGAGCCCTCCCGAGGTGCTCTCAACGATCGCCGCGGGATCGGCCTTCGTGGGTAGCGGCTGGACGACGCCCGGCGGGCGCGATCGGCAGAGTGACACCGAGATGCTGGCGACCAGCGCCACCACGAACATCCCGAGGCCGAAGCGGAGGCGGCGCTGCCAGGTCGTCATGCCACCAGGGGCTCCGCGCCCGCCCCGTGCGCTCGCAGGTCGACGAGCGTCAGTTCCGTCCGCGTCTCGCCGTTGAACGTGTTCTCGGTGAGCGAAAATGCGATATCGAGCGCTCCCCGGTTCAGCGTGACCAGCGGCTCCCGATCCGCGGCGCGCCACGCCATCGCCCGGAAGATCCGCCCGTGGTGGCGAACCGACATCTTCAGGTGCCGCTCCTTGATCCGCCGGGGCCCCTCCACGATCTCGACCGGCCCGGCGAAGAACACGGGCCTGGGGTTCCCGATGCCGAACGGCTCGAGCGACATGACCTCCTCGACCAACCGTCCCCTGATGGCGTCGAGATCGAGACGGGCGTCCACGCGCAGCCGCGGCCGCAGGTCGTCGGGGCCCAGCCGCTCATCGCCCCGAGCCTGCATCGCCGCCCGAAAGGCCTTGAAGGCGCCCGCCTCCACCGTCAGGCCCGCCGCCATCCGGTGCCCGCCGAACCGAACCAGGTGACGACCGCACGACTCGAGCGCCGCCAGCATGTCGAAGGCGCCGATGCTCCGGCACGACCCGTGCCCGATGCCATCCTCGAGCGAAATCACCACGGCCGGCCGATGGAACGCGTCGACCAGTTTCGACGCGACGATGCCGATCACCCCGCGGTGCCAGCCTTCGCCGGCCACCACGAGGACGGCGTGCGCGCCCACGTCCGGGTCGTTCTCAATCGCCTTCCTGGCCTGGGTCAGGACCGCCTGCTCCTCGTCCTGCCGCTTCAGGTTCTCGTCGTTGAGCTCCGCCGCCAGCGCCCTGGCCTCCTCGGACCTGGTCTCGTCGGTGGCCAGCAGGAGCCTCGCCGCCAGGTCCGGCGTCGCCATCCGGCCCGCCGCGTTCAGCCGCGGTGCGAGGATGAACGAGACGTGGTAGCTGCCGATAGGCTTGCCGCCGAGACCAGACGCGTCCAGCAACGCGCGCAGACCGACCTTGTGGGGGCCGCGAGAGAGCAGATCGAGGCCGACCTTGGCGATGACGCGGTTCTCGCCGACGAGCGGCACGACGTCGGCAAGGGTGCCGATGGCCGCGATCTTGACGAATCCGGGCAGCCAGGACTCGCGGCCAGCCCTTGCGCAGAGACCCTGCACCAGCTTCAGCGCGACGCCCGCGCCCGCGAGATTCTTGTCCGGGTACCCGCAGTCCGGGCGCTTCGGGTTGATGACGGCCAACGCCTCCGGCAACTCGCCCTCGGGCTCGTGATGGTCGGTGACGATCAGAATCCACGCCGAGGCCACGCGCCCGCCGCGCCGCCTCCAGACTGCGGATGCCGCAGTCCACCGAGACGATCAACCGCGCCCCCGCGGCATGCAGATGCTCGACAGCAGGCACCTGCAGCCCGTAGCCGTCCTTGATCCGCTCCGGAATGAAATGCGAGACGTTACCGCCGAGCGACGAGATGGCGCGCTCCAGAATCACCGTGGAGGTGATGCCGTCCGCGTCGTAGTCGCCGTGGATGACCACCGGCTCCTTCCGCGCGACGGCCTCGAGGACGCGGTCGACGGCCGCCGACATGCCCGACAGCGCGAACGGGTCGTGGAGGTGATCCAGCGAAGGCTCGAGGAACCTCGCGGCCGCGTCCGGCGTCGTCACGCCCCGCTGCTGCAGCAGCCGCGCCGTGACGAGGCCGACCCCCGTCGCGTCGGCGAGCGCGGCGGCGACGGCCTCGTCGCAGGGCTGGTGGTCCCAGAGCAATGGTGGCATGGCGAATCCCGGGGCCCGCGGGTCGTGTCGCTACGAGGCGACGTCGACGAAGTCGATGCCGAGCCGTCCCATGTTCCGGAACTTCTCGTACCGCGCCTGCAGCCGCTCCTCCGCAGACATCGACCTGACCGCCGCCAGGGCGCCGCTGATCGCGCGGTCCAGCAGGCCGGCCGCCGACGCCGGGTCGTTGTGGGCGGCGCCGATCGGCTCGGGCACGATCGCGTCGACAATCCCGAGGCGCAGCATGTCGGGCGCCGTCAGCTTCAGGGCCTCGGCTGCCTCGACCTTGCGTCCCTGGTCGCGCCAGAGAATCGCCGCGCATCCTTCCGGCGGGATCACGCTGTAGATCGCGAACTCCTGGATCAGCACCCGGTCGCCAATCGCGAGGCCGAGGGCCCCGCCGCTGCCGCCTTCGCCGCAGACGGCCACGATGACCGGCACGTTCAGCACGGCCATCTCCCGGAGGTTGTAGGCGATCGCCTCAGCCACGCCGCGCTCTTCCGACTCGATGCCTGGATAGGCGGCCGGCGTGTCCACGATGACGATGATCGATCGGCCGAACTTCTCGGCCATCTTCATCGCCCGGATGGCCTTCCGGTACCCTTCCGGCTTGGCGTAGCCGAAATTCCGGTAGATCTTCTGCTTGGTGTCGGCCCCGCCCTTCTGGTGGCCGACGACGAGAACCGGTTCACCGTGGTAGCGGGCCATCCCGGCGATGATGGCGTGGTCGTCGGCGAACCGGCGGTCGCCGTGGATCTCGGCGAACTCGGTGAACAGCCGCGCCAGGTAGTCCAGCATGCACGGTCGGTTCGGGTGGCGGGCGATCTGCACGCGCTGCCAGGGTCTCAGGTTGGCGTAGATCTCCGTCCGAAGCGAATCGATCCGCCGGCGCAGCTGCGCGATCTCCATCTCGCGCGATTCGGTTCGAGGCATCATCGACATCGCCTCGATTTCCTTCAGGAGGACCGCAATCGGCGCCTCGAGGTCCAAGACGTCATTGGCTTTGCTCATGTGTCTCCCGGCCGCTATCGCAGCAGCACCGCACCCTCGCCACACACCTGCTCGAGCTCGGCGACCAGCCGGGCGGAGGGCTTCACCCTCGTGGGACCCAGCAGTTCCGCCTTCACCTTCAACGGCCGCCCGCCGCCCCGCAACTCGACCTCGAGGGCGACCTTCCGATCGCCCTTGTGCCGCGCGAGCACGCCGAGCAGCGCCTCGACCGTCGCGCGGCCGTGAGGCGGCATCGCGAAACGGATGGCCACCGTGCGCGCGGCCATCTCCCTCACCGTCTCGATCGGCACGATCTCGCTGGCGAGCAGCCGGCTCGTCTCATCGTCGCGCTCGAACCGCCCCTTCACCAGGACCATGCGGTCGGTCTCGACGAGCGTCGACGCTTTCGCGAATGCCTCGGGGAAGACGACCACCTCGAGGCTCCCCTGCGGATCGTCGAGCGCGAAGGCAGCCATCCGGTCGCCCTTGCGCGTCTTGAGCGGCCGCACCGCGCCGATGATGCCACCCACCGTCACCTCGATGGCTCGCGGAGCCGCCGCGCCGCTCTCCCCGTTCGCCTCGTCGGTGCCCGTCAGCTCCGCGATGCTCCGCGCGCCGATCGCCTGCAGCTCGGGGAGGAACCGCTCGATCGGGTGCCCGCTCCAGTAGAGCCCGAGCGACTCCTTCTCGCCGGCCAGCTGCTGCGCCTCCGTCCAGGGCGACGCGTCGGGCAGTCCGCCGCAGAGGCCCGGCGCGCCCTCGGCCGCATCGTCCAGGCCCGCAAACAGCTGCGACTGGCCCTGGTCGCGGTCGCGGCGGGTGCGCGCCCCGTGTTCGAGCGCCTTCTCGACGGCCGCAAAGAGCCGGGCGCGGAGCGCCGGCGCCGGCAGGTTCCCGGGCGCCCCGGCGCCTCCGGCCAGGGAGTCGAGGGCTCCCGCCTTCACCAGGCTCTCGAAGACCCGGCGATTGATCTGCTTCGAATCGAGCTGCTCGCACAGCCGAAACAGCGACCGGACCCCTCCGTCCCGCCGCCGGACGTCGACCAGCGCGAGGACGGCCGCCTCGCCGACGTTCTTCACGGCGCCGAGGCCAAACCGCACGCCTTCGGGTGTCACCGTGAAGGCGAGCTCGCTGCTGTTGATGTCCGGCGGCAGCACGGGCACGCCGAGCGCCCGGCACTCGCCGAGGTAGGTGGCCAGCTTGGCGGTGTTTTGCGATTCAATCGTCAGCAGCGCCGCCATGAAATGGGCCGGGTAGTTCGCCTTCAGGTAGCCCGTGTGGTACGCCACGAGCGCATACGTGGTCGAATGCGACTTGTTGAAGCCGTAGCCGGCAAACGCCTCCATCAGATCGAACAGGTCGCCCGCCTTCTTCGCGTCGACATGTCGCGCCTTCGCTCCCTCGAGGAACTTCTGGCGCTGCGCCTGCATGACCTGCGCGTCCTTCTTTCCCATCGCCTTCCGGAGCAGGTCGGCCTCGCCCAGGCTGAAACCCGCCACCTCGTTGGCGATTCGCATCACCTGCTCCTGGTAGGCGATGACGCCGTAGGTCTCGCGCAGCACCGGCTCGAGCTGCGGCAGATCGTACTTCACCTCGACCCGGCCGTGCTTCCGGTTGATGAAGTCGTCGACCATGCCCCCCCGAAGCGGACCCGGGCGGTAGAGGGCGTTCAACGCGATCAGGTCCTCGAGCCGCTGGGGTTTCGCCTTCCGCAGGATGTCCCGCATGCCCGAGCTCTCGAACTGGAACACCCCCAGCGTCTGTCCCTCTGAGAACAGATCGTAGGTCCTCGCATCGTCGAGCGGCAGTGTCGCGAGGTCGATGACCGCACCGGTCGTCCGCTCGATGGACCTGACGGCATCATCGAGCAGCGTCAGCGTGCTCAGCCCCAGGAAGTCCATCTTCAGAAGGCCGATACGCTCGACCTCCTTCATCCCCCACTGGGTGGTGATTTCGTCGCGGGAGCCCTTGTAGAGCGGCGCGAACTCCGTAATCGCCTTCGGCGCAATCACGACGCCCGCCGCGTGAACCGACGCGTGGCGCGTCATGCCCTCGAGCCGGCGCGCCACTTCCAGCAGGTCCTTGACGCGCGGGTCGGCGGCCTCGAGATCCCGCAGTGGTTGGCTCTCGGCCAGCGCCTTGTCGAGGGTGATGTCGAGCGTCGCCGGGATGAGCTTCGCCACCTTGTCGGCGTCGGCGTACGGGACGTCCATCGCCCGCCCGACGTCCCGGATGACGGCCCGCGCCTTCATCGTGCCAAACGTGATGATCTGGGCGACGTTCTCGCGGCCGTACTTCCGGGTGACATACTCGATGACCTCGCCGCGCCGGCGCTCGCAGAAGTCGATGTCGATGTCCGGCAGGGAGACCCGCTCGGGATTCAGGAACCGCTCGAAGATCAGGTCGAAGTGGAGCGGGTCGACGTCCGTGATGTTGAGCGCGTAGGCCACGACGCTGCCGGCGGCCGACCCTCGGCCCGGCCCCACTGGAATGCCGCGCTCGCGCGCGTAGCTGATGAAGTCCCAGACGATCAGGAAGTAGCCCGCGTACTTCATCCGCTTGATCATCGCGATTTCGTACGCCACCCGCTCGACGTACTCGTCCAGGCTCCGCCGGAGCTTCCCGGCGGCCGCGAGGGCCTCGAGCCGGGGACGCCGCCGGGCGAAGCCCTCCCAGACCATCCGCTCGAAATACTCGTCGAGCGCGAGGCCCTCCGGCACCTCGAACTCCGGCAGCTGGTGCACCGTCTTGCCGAGGTCGACGTCGCACCGCTCGGCGATGCGCACGGTGTTGGCCATCGCACCCGGAACGTCGGCGAACACGCGCGCCATCTCCTCGGGAGACTTCAGGTAGAACTGGTCGCCGAAGTAGCGCAGACGCTCGGCGTCGTTCACCGTCTTGCCGGTTCCGATGCACAGCAGCACGTCGTGCGCCCGGAAGTCCTCCCGGTTGAGATAGTGCACATCGTTGGTGCACACCAGCGGCAGGTCGAGTGTCGTCGCCACGCGCTGCAGGCCGACGTTGACCGCGCGCTGGTCTTCGATGCCCTGATACTGCATCTCGAGGAAGAAGTTGCCCGGGCCCAGGATGTCGCGGTAGGTGGCGGCAGCCTCGAGGGCGCGCTGTTCCTGCTCGGTCCGCAGGTGAAACGGGACCTCGCCCTTGAGGCAGCTGCTGAGCCCGATCAACCCTCGCGAGTGCTGCGACAGGAGCTCCTTGTCGATGCGCGGGCGGTAGTGAAACCCCTCGGTGTAGGCCGCAGACACCAGCTTGATGAGGTTCGCGTACCCCTCGCGGTTCTCCGCCAGCAGCACGAGATGATGGCTGCTCTCGCCGATTCCGCCGCCCTTCGTGAATCGGCTGCCGGTGGCCACGTAGGCTTCGCACCCGAGGATCGGCTTGACGCCCTTTTTTCTCGCCTTGTCGTGGAAGACGACCGACGAGAACAGGTTGCCGTGCTCGGTGACCGCCAGCGCCGGCACCTTCTGCCGCGAGGCCTGCTCGACCAGTTCGTCGACTCTGCACGCGCCGTCGAGCAGCGAGTACTCGGTGTGAAGGTGAAGGTGAATGAACTCAGCCATCGAGGCGATGTCTCGTTGAATCGTCAAGACGTGCAGAAGCGCCTGACGGTATTATAGCGGCGTGCAGTGGCGCCCACCTATTCGCCCGGTTCGAATCGCCGCCGTCCTCCTTGCCGCGCTCTCCGAGGCCCACGCGCAGGCGCCGGCCCAGGCGCGGCCGCCCGCTGCGGTGACGGCCTGGACCGTCACGCTGCCCGGCACACCCGTCGCCGCCCCGGCCGTGGATGCGGAAGCGGCCTACCTCCTGCTCGACGGCCCCCGGCTGGCGGCGATCGCCCTCCGGGACGGCGCGGCGATGTGGTCGGTCGCAATCGGCGACGTGGTGGCCCCGCCGGCGACGGCGGACGGCCTCGTGCTGCTGGCCCACCACGAGGAGATCGAGGCGCGAGCCGCCCGGGACGGCTCTGTGCGCTGGCGCGTACCGACCGACGGAACCGCAGCGGCCCCGTTGCACAGTCAGGGGGGCTGGCTGCTCGTCGTAACCGAGGCCGGCCGGGCGATCATGCTTCGGGCCGCAACCGGAGAGACGCTGTGGACGCGATCCCTCGGCGCGAGCACCCGCATCCAGCCGGTCGTCGCAGGCCGCCAGGTCTACCTGGCGCTCCGGGACGGCCGGGTGGCCGCGCTCGCACTCGAGACGGGCAAACCGCTCTGGGAGGCCAGGCTGCCGGCGGAAGGCACGACGCTCCACCCCCTCGGCGACCGCCTTTTCGTCGGCGCCAGCAACCGGTTCTTCTACTGCCTGTCCTCGGACCGCGGAAAGATGAAGTGGCGCTGGCGAACGGGCGCCTCGATCGTCGGAGCCACAGCTGTCGACGCGGACCGCGTCTACTTCGTCTCGCTCGACAACGTCCTGCGGGCGCTCAACCGGACCGGCGGCGACCAGCGATGGAAGTCCGCGCTCCCGCACCGGCCAACCGGAGGGCCGTTCCTCATCGGCCAGGTGTTGTTCGTGCCCGGCGTCTCCTCCGAACTGCCGACCTTCCGCGCGGGAGACGGCAAGCCTGCCGGAAGCGTGAAGCTCGCGGGAGAGGTCCCGGGAACGGTGGTACTCCTGCCGGGCGGCGCAGACCGCGCCGCCCGGCTCCTCGTCATCTCAGGCGAGGGCGTCGCCCAGCTGCTGGAGCCGGCGCGGTAGCGCGCGACGCGCGTCAGATTTCCACCGGCGCCCTGGGGTCCGCCAGTTCCTCCCGGATCACCCGCCCGAGCCGGCGGACACCCTCGACGATCTTCTCCTTCGACGGCAGCGAGAACGAGAGGCGCAGGGTGTTCCCGCCCGACCCGTCCACGAAGAACGCGCTCCCAGTGACGTAGATCACGCGCTGCTCGATGGCTCGCGGCAGCATCTCGTCCGTGCGGCAGCGCACGGGCAGCGTGGCCCACAAGAAGAAGCCCCCCTTCGGCTCCGGCCAGGTGATCAGGTCGCCGAGTTCGGCTCGAAGCGCCGTCTGCATGGCGCTGCGCTTCTCCTGGTAGAACCGCCGCAGCATGGGCAGCCGGCTCGTCAGGATGCCTCTCCGATACGCCTCGTAGACCATGTGCTGGTCGAGCGCCGGCGTCATCAGGTCCTGGGTCTGCTTGAACAGGTCCAGCTTGGCCGCGACCGCCTCCGGCGCGACCATCCACGCCACGCGGAATCCGGGCGCGAGCGTCTTCGAGAAGCTGCTCAGGTAGATGACCCGCCCCTCGTCGTCGTCGGCCTTGATTGGCCGCGTGTCCGACACACTCGCCGTGTCCTCGAAGTAGAGAGCGCCGTAAGGGTCGTCCTCGACGATGAGCAGATTGGCCCTCGATGCCCACGCGAGGAGCTGTCTCCGTTTCTCGAGCGACAGCATCAGTCCGGTCGGGTTCTGGAAATTCGGGACGACGTACAGGCAGCGCACCTTCCGGCCGCCGGCGCGTTCTCTCGCGACGACACGCTCGAGGTCGTCGAGGTCGATGCCCGACGCCTCCTGCTTCACGCCTGCCAGGGCGGCCCCGGTGTTCCTGAAGGCGCTGATCGCTCCCGTGTAGGCCGGCAATTCGACCAGAACGACGTCGCCCGGATCGAGCAGCACCCTGCCGATCAGATCGATACCCTGCTGGGACCCGGTCGTGACGAGCAACTGCTCTGAGGTCGCCGCAATCCCGCGCGATCCGAGCAACTCGAGGCACGCCTCCACGAGCGGTCGGCAGCCGCGCGTCGGTCCGTACTGGAGGACCGATCCGTCCTTCCCGTTCAGCAGTTCAGCGGCGATCTCGCGAAACTCGTCCCACGCGTACACCGCCGGGTCCGGATAGCCGGGCGCAAACGAGATCATGTCCGGCACGCGCACGGCCATCACGCCCATCTTGCGGATGGCGGAGCCCTGCGACTTGGCGGCCGCCACCGAGAAGAACCAATCGTAGTCAACCATGGCACCCCTCACCTGGACGTTCCAACGAACTCGCCGCCCGCGGCGGCACCGGCGCTCGACCTGTAGAGAGAAAGATAGCCCGACAACGCCGTCAGGCCGAGGTACTGAAACACGAGGTTGCGGAGCAGCCACGCGCCCAGTTGGAGCGGCAGCACCACCAGACCCGCGAGCGGCACATACGCGATCAGGTAGAAGCCCCACGTCGCCACCACCGACAGCAGCGTCGCCACCACCAGCAGGAGCAGCGTGACCCCGAACACCCGGGACACCCGCCAGAACTCGCCGCGCACGAACCGCCCCGCCTCGCGCATCGCGGCGCCGACGCGACTGTCGTTCACGGCCAGGACGATCTGCACCAGCAGGTAGAAGACGTTGACGATCGTCACCATCGAGACGAACACGGCGGCGCCCACCGCCACGACCGGGCCCAGCAGGAGCGGACGCTCGCCGCCGAGGCCGTACAATCCGTAGGCGAGTGCCACCGACAGCGCCGCCACGATCACGTAGACGATGATCAGGACGAGTCCGAGCACCAGAAACCGCCGGAACAGACCGGCTGCCGATGCGGTGAACGCCTCGATTGAGAACAGCGCAGCCCGCCGGAAGCCCGCCGCCCGCAGCGGCGGCCGCTCGACCGGCCCGGCCGATCGATCGGCGAGCACCAGCACGCCTACCGTACCGCCCTTCACGAGGAACATCAGGCCCGCGCCCCCCGCGAGGATCAGCGCGAACCCGAGGAGGTACGACGCCAGCGCCACAGGGTGGGCCATCAGCGTCCCGGCGATTCCGAACAGCATCTGTCGCAGATCGCCGGCCAGCACGTCCCAGAGGTCCCGGCCGAGTAGCGTGGTCACCAGGACCCCGCCGCCGACGATGGGCACCGCGAGCAGGAGTTTGGCTGTCGTGTCGGCGACAGACTGGATGGCGACCACCTGCCAGTTCGCGGCCGCGATGAGCGAGCCCCGCTTCAGCGCTGTCCGTGCCTTGCCCGGTTGTGTCATGGGTGGGAGTGCGTTCCGGGCAGGCCAGACGCCGGCTCGGATCGCCCGCCCACTATAACACTGAAGCGGCCCCTTCCCCCTGCCGTGCGGCTGACGTATCCTGACTTCAGCACATGTGGGCGGACCCGCGGAAACGACCGTTCCTCCTGATCGCGTCGATTGGCGCTGCCAGCGCCGTCCTGGTCGCGGCCGGAGGCTGGCTGACCGAGCAGGCCCGCCTGGGCGCCGACGACCGCGCGGCCCTGGCCCGAGTCGAGCGCGAGGTGCGCTCCGCGTTCGCGCGCATGTCCTCGTCGCTCGGCGGTGTCGCGCGGGCCGAGGCAGCCGAGGCCGAACGCGTACTCGAGGCAACCCGCTGAGGAACGCGACCTGAGAGCGCTCTTCGAGCGCGCCGCCGAACTCATCGGACGCGACGCGGCCCAACCGCTGGCCGTGACGGTCTACGGTCTCGACGGCACCCCGCTCGCCTGGGCCGGGCGGCCGGCGGAACTCGCCGGGGCTCAGCGCGGCGGGAGGCCGACACCCGACCGGTTCTCCGGTCCGCCCGCGCTCTTCGTCGCCCCGGGGCCTCTCGGCTTCAGGCTCGTATCGACGCAACCCGTGATCTCCGGCAGCGGCGGAACCGCTGTCCGGCTCGGCGTCGTCGCCGCAGAATCGGTGTTCTCTGAGCAGACGGCGGTCGTCAACGCCTCGCCCGATCGCTTCGGCATGGACACCCCGTTCGGCCCGGTGTCGCTGAAGGCCCACCACGAAGGAGCCGGCGGCGGGAACGGTTCTCACAGCTTCGTCGTGCGGTCGCCGTCCGGTGAAGCCCTCGTCGACGCGAGCGTCGATCCTGAGACCCTCACCCGCGCCAGACGGGATCATCGCCGGACGGTCGCAAGCCTTGTCTACTTCGTTCTTGCGCTGACCGCCCTGCTGCTCGTCGGCCCCGTGATCGACCGCCGCTCGGCGGCGAGGACCGTGAGCACGCACGTCGCAGCGACGCTGGCCGCCGTCGTCCTCGTCGCGCTGGCTCGGGGGCTCCTCGTCCTGGCACTGCCCGCCGGAGATCTGCCCGTCCTCTCGCCCGGTGTCTACCACTCGCCACTCCTGGGCGTGCTCGCCCGGCATCCGGCCGACTTTCTGCTGACGGCGCTTGCGGCCCTGGCCGTCGTGGTCCTGATCGCGAGCCCGATCGAGCGATGGCGTCAACTCTTCCGCGGGCGCCGAGGCGCCGCCCGGGTCGGCAATCGGCCGGCCGTCGCCCTCCTGGCGCAACATGCCGCCGCCGGACTGACGGCGGCGGTGGCCGTCATCGCGTACGAGCTCTTCCTGTCGGACACGTTCAAGCAGGCGACGGTCGACATCCTCCGGTTCTCTCCTCACCCCTGGGAGACGGACCGGATGGCCATGGCGCTGGGACTCGTGTGCCTGCACGCGGCGTTCGCGTGGTCCATCGTGCTTGCCGTCCGCCTGTCGCTGGCCCGCTGGCGCGTCCGCCGCGGCGACGAGCGCGTGATGCTGTCGCTGCTCGCCGTCTGGGGCGTCTCGATCGCCGCGGTCTGGGCGTTCGCGTGGAACAGACAGCTGGCCGGCCTTCCGCGCGTCGAGGGCCTCGTCACGGTCGCAGCGATCACGGCGGCGGCGTTCCTCAGGCCCAGGGGTCTCTCCGGACTCCGGCACGCCTCCCAGGGCTACCGTCTCGCCGTCGGCTTCGTCGCCCTCGCGGCGCCCGCGGTCGCGATGTACCCCTCCCTCGTGTTCCACCAGGAAGGTGCGAAGCGGAGGGTCGTGGAGTCCCGCTTCGGCCCTGAGGTGCTGACCCAGCGCGAGAACCTCCAGGCTCGCCTCGCTGCCGCGCAGAAGGAGATCGACGCCCGCACAGGGGCGCTCGAGGCGGCGGTGTCCGCGTCCACACCGACGCCCGGCACGAGCGTCAGGACCGACAGCGCCTTCCTGATGTGGCAGGGGACGGCGCTCGAACGGCACCGCGTCTCGTCGGCCATCGAGCTCTACGACGCGTCCGAGGTCCTCGTCAGCCGCTTCGCGCTCAACCTGCCCGAGGAGACCACGAGCCAGCTCTGGAAGGAGGACAGCTGCGAGTGGCGCACGTTCGGCGAAATCAGCCCGTTCGGCGCCCACGAACGCCAGCTGTTGCACGCGGGCCGGAACATCTGCGGCCCGGGCGGCACCCACATGGGCGCCATCGTCATCCACGTCATCCTCGACAACAGCACCCTGTCGTTTCTGTCGTCCCAGAACCCGTACATCGAACTGCTCCGCCGACGCTCCACCGAACGACCCGACGAGGTCCGGGGTCGCGACATCGTGCTCGCGGCGTACGGGTGGAGCCGGACGGCGTTGTACGTGTCCGGCGCCGGCGCGTGGCCGATCGACGACGCGCTGTTCGCACGGATCTACGCCTCCCGGAAGCCGTTCTGGACCCGCCTCTCGGCGGGCGGAACAGCCTCCCACGTGTACCTGCAGAACGATCGTTCCGGCATCTACGCCCTCGGGTACCCCGTCATCCAGCCGATCGAGCACCTGATCAACGTCGCGGAACTCGCGGCGCTGGTCGGCGTGGCCTACCTGGGTATCCTCGTCGGCTCGGTCGTGTTTCGCGCCATCGGCGTGCGCCGCCTCCGGTCGGGGCGCGCGCTGCTGCGCGAGATCAGGGAGAGCTTCTACCGGAAGCTGTTCCTGGCATTCGTCGCAGCGTCCGTCGTGCCGGTCGTCGCGCTCGCGTTCGTGACGCGCGTCTACATCGCCGACCGCCTCCGCTCGGACGTCGAGTCGGCCGCACACAAGACGACGGTCATCGCCAGGCAGATGATCGAGGACTATCGCGTCCAGCCAAGCGCCGAACTCGGCGACGACGCCCTCGTCGGACTGAGCCGGGTCATCGGGCAGGACGTGAACATCTTCAGCGGCGCGCGACTGCAGGCCACCAGCGAGCGCGACCTGTTCGCGTCGGGGCTGCTGCCCTCCCGGACGCCCGCGGACGTGTACCGCGGCATCGTGCTGGACCGCATGCCGACGGTCATCGCCGAGGAACAGGCCGCCGGTTTCCGGTACATGGTGGCCGCTGCGCCGCTGCGGCCGGCGGATCGTGATGCGATCCTGACCGTCCCGCTGACGCTCCGGCAGCAGGAGATCGAGCGCGAGATCGATGACCTCAATCGCCGACTCGTCCTCGCCGCCCTGCTGTTCATCCTGATGGGTGCGGCCATCGGCTACCCGATGGCCGAGCGGATCGCCGACCCTGTGAACCGCCTCACCCGGGCGACGCGGCGCATTGCGCGCGGCGACCTCGATGCCCGCGTGGCGGCCACCTCGTCCGACGAATTCCGCCGCCTGGTTGACGCCTTCAACCGGATGGCGGCCGAGCTGCTGCATCAGCGCCACGAACTCGAGCGGACCCACCGGCTCGAGGCGTGGGCGGAAATGGCGCGCCAGGTGGCCCACGACATCAAGAACCCGCTGACGCCGATCCAGCTCTCGGCCGAGCACCTGCGCCGCGTCCACGCCGACCGAGGGCACCCGCTCGGGCCGGTGCTGGAAGGGTGTGTCGACTCCATCCTGTCCCAGGTCCGGCTGCTCCGGCAGATTGCATCGGAGTTCTCGAGCTTCGCCGCCTCGCCGACGGCGAGACTGGCGCCGGTCAATCTGCCCGAACTCGTCGAGGAGGTGGTCCAGCCCTACGAGGCGGGCGCCGGCGGCCGCTGGACGTTCGCACGGCTCATCGAAAGCCCTCTGCCGGACCTGCTCGTCGACCGCGTGCTGATTGGCCGAGCGCTCACCAACATCATCGACAACGCGCTGCACGCCATGCCGGGCGGCGGCACGGTCACGCTCCGGATTCGGCGCACCGGCGATCGATCAGTCGAACTCACGATGTCGGACACGGGTGTGGGAATGGACGAGGACGCGCTGGCTCACCTGTTCGAGCCGTACTTTTCCACCAAGGCCGTGGGAACCGGCCTCGGGCTCTCGATTGCCAGGCGGAACGTCGAACTGAATGCCGGCACCATCGGGGTGGCCAGCGGGCCGGGCCGGGGGACGACGGTCACAATCGTGCTGCCTGCGGTACCGCGGTAGGGTTCCGGGCGCCTCCGCTAGGAGGGGTTCTCCGCGACCGGCTCCTCGGCGTCGGCCGGCTGTCCGCCTCGTTCGCCCGACCCGCGCCGCCGCAGCCGCGTCCAGCCAAGTCCGACGAACGCCGACAGCAGGTAGGAATACGCAAGGACGACCAGCGTCCATCGCGGGTACGCCCAGATGGCGAAGAAGACGGCCGCCACCACCAGCGGGAGCTTGTAGGACCGACGCGCCTCGAGGTCTACCGTCTTGAAGCTCCTGAACCGGATGGTGCTGACCATCAGAAGCGCGGGTGCCAGCATCAGCGCCAGCGCAGGCAGCGCGCTCGCGTAGTCGTGCAGCCCGTACGGATACATGAAGACCGTCGAAGCCGGTACGGCGGCCGCGGCCGGAATGGGCAGCCCGACGAAGTAGCGCTTGTCACTGGTGGCCTGGATGTTGAACCGCGCGAGGCGGATCGCGCCAGCTGACACGAACACGAACCCCACGGCCCAGCCGAGCCGTCCGAGCGGCTCGAGGCCCCAGCGGAGGACGAGGATCGCCGGCGCGATGCCGAACGAAATCACGTCGGCCAGCGAATCGAACTCCCTCCCGAACGCACTCGCCGTTCCGGTCAGTCTGGCGATGCGCCCGTCCAGCATGTCGAGGACGATGGCGATCCCGATGAACTGCGCCGCAGCCTCCAGTTCGCCGTGCATGGCGTGGGCGATGCAGGCGTAGCCGCAGAACATGTTCCCGACGGTAAACAGGCTGGGCAGCAGCGACACGCCCCGCCGGAGCCCGCGGCGCTTCTGGTCGGCCGCCCGCCTCGACGGGTTCAGGTGTGCGGGCCGGCGCTCCGGTCCGAGATCAAGCGGCATGCATCCTCTCAGTGGCCGAGCGCGGGCGCGCGGCCCGCTTCGCCGGCCCCTGTCAGCTGGGCCAGGACGGTCTCGCCCGCGCGCACCCGGTCGCCGACCCCCACGAGCAGCGGCGTTCCCGAGGGCAGGAACAGGTCGATGCGCGATCCGAACTTCATCACGCCGAACCGATCGCCCGCCCGAACCTCGTCGCCCGGCCGGACGCGGCAGACCACCCGCCGCACCAGCGCCCCGGTGATCTGACGGAAGACGACCGTGCACGTCGGGGTGTCGATCCACACCTCGCTTCGCTCGTTCTCGATGGTGGCCTCGGGCCGATAGGCGGCCCTGTAGCTCCCCGGCTTGTGGTCGACGCGCGTCACCGTCCCGCTCACCGGGATCCGGTTGACGTGCACGTCGAGAGGCGACAGAAAGATGCTCAACTGGACCCACTCGCCCGCCGGCGCCGCCCCCGCGGGCGGCGCCCCGGCGATCATCACCCGGCCGTCGGCCGGAGATACGACGAGCGCCGTGCTGGCCGGGGCGAGCCGATCCGGGTCGCGGAAGAACAGCGCCATGGCGACGGCCAGGAGAACGAACGCCGCCGACCACAGGAACCAGCCGAACGCCGCCAAGCCGACAGCCGGGAGCAGCGCCGCGCCGACGAACGGGATTCCAGCTCGGTCAATCTTCATGAGCACCAGGCCGATGACGGGGAGCGGACCTAGACGTCAAGAGCCGGCTTCCGAGCCGGCTCTCGACGCACACACGCGATTGCGGCCGCCGCTGCCTAGCCGCGTTGCAGGCTCGGGGCCACTCCGGCCGGCACCATCTGATCCCGGTGGCGCCGGACGATGACTTCCATCTTGTCCTTCAACTGCAGCTTTCGCTTCTTGAGGGTGACCTCCTCGAGCTGCTCGGGGCCCGACAGGTACTGCTTGGCGGTGAGCTCGTGCAGCCGCTGCTCGAGTTCGTGGTGTTTGCTGGCGAGCTGGCGAAACTCCTCGTCGGTTTCGAGAAGCAACGGCTTCAAATCCCGTGAGTCTGCCATTCTCAGCCTCCTTGGATGGAATCAACGGGTCGACGGGGCCACCTAGCGGCACGCTACCACATCGTACCCAGGGTTTCAAGCCGCTCCTTCCCCCCTGGCGGCGCCGGTTGACGCCAGCTCATCCCGCCAGAGAATCAGCGCGTCCTCGACGGGGTTCGTGTAGTAGTCTTTCCGGACGGCGACAACGGAAAAACCCAGTCGTTCGTATAGTTTGAGGGCTGCGCGATTCGCCCGACGAACCTCGAGCGTGGCTCGCCGCGCGCCCAGCGAGACCGCGGCGCCGATGACAGACTCCAGAAGTGCCCGCCCCACGCCCGCTCCCCGGCATTCGGGCCGAACCGCGAGGTTGTTGACGTGCAGTTCGTCGGCCACGACCCACACCGTGCAGAACGCCGCAACGCGCCACTCCGGGGTCCTGAGGACATAGCCGTAGGCCACCCCGGTGTTCAGCAGTTCCTGCTCGAACATCGGTCGGGTCCAGGGATTGGTGAAAGACGCCGCTTCGATGTCGAGGACCTCGTCGAGGTCGGTTTCCTTCATCGCTTCCACGGCCCACCCGCGCGGCGCGGCTCCAGACAAGGGGTCGGCCTCGGGCGACACACTCCGGCTGCCGCGGTCCATCACATCGCTCCAGCCCGGCGTCGATCCCGCGCCAGTTCGGCGTCCGGGCGGCGCACGTAAAGCGGACGAATCCGATGGGGCGGACCGGCTTGGGCGGCGCGTCCGGCCGCGATCGCGGCAACCGCCGCGGCCAGCGGCGGAACCGGGGCGAGAAGGCGCGCGCGCGCGGCGAGGAACTCCTCGAGGACGGCCGCGTGAACAATCGCGCCGTCACCGATGAACTCGGCGGAAGCCTCCGCCAACTCCGCCCCCCATGCCGCCAGCAGGTCCGGCGGCCTGCCGACCGCAGGGGCGCCCAGTGGCTCCCACCGCTCGGCGCACCTGCGGTAGAGGCAGGCGTACACTTCGCCGCGCTGCGCGTCCATCCATGCCGCTCGCAGGCTGCCCAGGCCGGTGCGACCAGGGGCGACCGCATCGCCGGCCTCGACGAGGGCGTCGAGCGCCGATACGCCCACGACCGGGCGGTCGTTCGCGAAGGCCAGTCCCTGGACGGTCGCAATCCCGATGCGCAGGCCCGTGAAGGATCCGGGACCGACCGCGACGCCGTAGAGGTCGACGTCGTCGATCGCCAGCCGATGGCGCGCGAGGCAGTCGAGGATGTCGCCCGGCAGGCGCGTCGCGTGCGTCCGCAACGCGTCGCCCGCGAACACCTCCAGGAGGCCGCCGTCGCGCATCAGCGCCAGGCTTCCGCCGCGCGTCGTGGTGTCGAGCGCAAGAATCAGCATCGGAGCGACGCCCTATTGTAGACTGTCTGGAACCTGACTTTCATGGCGTCCTCCACCGATCACAACCCGCCCGTCGCGCCCGCCCAGGCCACGCCGGCCATGCGGCAGTACTTCGAGGCCAAGCGCCAGTACCGCGACGCCATCGTGTTCTTCCGGATGGGCGACTTCTACGAGATGTTCTACGAGGATGCCCTGGTGGCCGCGCGGGCACTGGAACTGACCCTGACCTCGCGGAGCAAGGACGCCAGCGGCGGCAGCATCCCGATGTGCGGGGTGCCGTACCACGCCGTGGACGGCTACCTGGCAAGGCTCGTCAGAAAAGGGTTCCGCGTGGCCATCTGCGAGCAGGTCGAGGACCCGAAGAAGGCCAAGGGGCTGGTGCGGCGCGAGGTGGTTCGCGTGGTGTCGCCCGGGACCTTGACGGATGCGGCGTATCTCGACGCCCGCGAACCCGCGTTTCTGATGGCCATCGCGCCGGAGGTTTCGGCGTCCCGCCGGGACGGAGCCGCCCAGGACGAACGGACGGTCCGGGCGCTCGGAGTTGCCCTCATCGACCTGTCCACGGGCGAGTTCCTCTGCGCGGAATACTCGGGAGAGGATGGCGGGCGGGCGCTGGCCGACGAAATGGCGGTGCTGCGCCCTCGCGAGCTGGTCGTCCCGGCGGAGTTCCCGATCTCGGGCCTGCTTCCCGCAGTCGCCGCACTCGGCATTCCCGCCACCACCGTCGACGCGTGGGGGTTCGAAACCGAGGCCGCCAGGTCGTGCCTGCTCGAGCAGTTCCGCACGAAGAGCCTCGAGGGGTTCGGCCTCGAACACCGCCCCCTGGCCGTTCGCGCCGGCGGCGGGCTCGTCCGGTATCTGCGTGAAACCCAGAAGGTCGACCTCGCTCATGTCCGCGCGGCCAGCTTTCGGCAGACCGCGGACACGCTCGTCGTCGACCCCGTGACGCTCCGCCACCTGGAAGTCGTCGAGGCCTCGGCCGGCGGGCGGCAGGGTTCGCTGCTGGACGAGATCGACCGGACCGTCACGGCGATGGGAGGCCGGCTGCTCCGCCAGTGGCTCCTGCGCCCGCTCCTCTCGCTCGAGCGGGTTCGCGACCGGCTCGATGCCGTCGAGGACTTCGCGTTCAAGACGACCGAGCGCGGCCGGTTCCGCGACACGCTCAAGTCGGTCCAGGACCTCGAGCGGCTGGTCGCGCGAACGGCGCTGGGCTCGGCCGGCCCTCGAGATCTCGTGGCGCTGAAACAGTCTCTGGGCGCGATCCCCCGCCTCCGCATGATCCAGAGCGACATGCAGTCACCGCTCGTCGGAAGCCTCGCCGCGGAACTCGACGACGTGCCGGAGGTCCGGACCGCCGTCGAAGCGGCCCTCATCGACGAGCCCCCGGCGCTCGCCCGCGACGGCGGATTCGTGCGCGAGGGTTTCGACGCGACCGTCGACGAACTCCGGCACATCAGCCGGTCCGGCAAGCAGGTCATCGCCGAGATGGAAGAGCAGGAACGGGCGCGAACGGGGATCGCGTCGCTCAAGGTCCGTTTCAACCGCGTGTTCGGGTACTACATCGAGGTCTCGAAGTCGAACCTGCACGCCGTGCCGCCCGATTATCACCGCAAGCAGACCATCGTCGGCGGCGAGCGGTACATTACTCCGGCCCTCAAGGAATACGAGGAGAAGGTGCTCGGTGCCGACGAGCGGATCCTCCAGCGGGAAATCGAGATCTTCGAGGCGCTGCGGTCGGAGGTGGCGGCGCATGCCCCGCGCATCCAGGACTCGGCGCGGGCCCTGGCGTCGCTCGACGCCCTCGCCGCGCTGGCCGAAGCCGCCACCGTCAACAACTACACCAAACCGCACGTGCACGAGGGCGACGAGATCCAGATCGTCGACGGGCGCCACCCCGTGGTCGAGAGGCGCTCCGCCGAGGCGTTCGTGCCCAACGACACGCTCCTCGACGGCGCCGCGCACCAGCTGGTGATCCTGACCGGCCCGAACATGGGCGGGAAGTCCACCTACATCCGCCAGGTGGCGCTCATCTGCCTGCTCGCCCAGGCCGGGTCGTTCGTACCGGCCCGGCAGGCCAAGCTCGCACTGGTCGACCGGATCTTCACGCGGGTGGGTGCCTCGGACAACATCGCCCGCGGGCAGTCGACCTTCATGGTGGAGATGCAGGAGACGGCGAACATCCTGCACTCGGCGACATCGCGCAGTCTCGTGATTCTGGACGAAATCGGGCGGGGGACCGCCACCTTCGACGGGTTGAGCATCGCGTGGGCCGTGGCCGAGTACCTGGCAACGGCCCCCCGCTGCCGCCCGAAGACGATCTTCGCCACCCACTATCACGAGCTCACCGACCTGGCCGACGGCATCGCAGGCGTCGTCAACTATCACGTGGATGCGAGGGAGTGGCGCGACGACATCATCTTCCTCCGCAAGGTCGTGGCCGGCCGCTCGGACCGAAGCTACGGCATCCAGGTCGCCCGCCTTGCCGGGCTGCCGCCGGGCGTGGTCGCGCGCGCGCGGGAGATCCTCGGTGCGCTCGAGCAGGACGAGTTGACGCGGGGAGGACGTCCGTCCCTCAGCCAGACCGCAACCGCGCCACAGCAGCAACTGGGCCTCTTCCAGTCGCTCCCGCCGGTCGGCGAACGGCTGGTCGAGCGGCTCCGGGAACTCGATCCGCACCGCATCACCCCGCTCGAGGCGATCGCGCTGCTGGCGGAGCTGAAACGCGAAGCGCAGGAATCATGACGCGCGCGGCGGGCGTCCTGCTGGTGGTGGCGCTGCTGCTGTCGCCGGGCGACGCCGGCGCTCAGTACCGGCCGCCGCTCAGATTCCGGGTCCTCGCGACCGGGCACTTCCGGATCTACTACCACCAAGGCATGGAACCCCTGGCGCGCCGGCTCGCGGCCATCGCCGAGTCGGTCCGTTCGACGCTGCCTCCCCGCGTGCGTCTGCAGGCGCCACCGCTCACGCACGTCGTACTGGCGAACCAGAGCGATGACGCCAACGGGTGGGCCACGCCTGTGCCCTACTGCACCGTGCGCCTGAACGCCGTCTGGCCCGCCATCTCGGACTCGACCGGCAATACCGACGACTGGCTCCGGCTCGTGTTCGTCCACGAGTACGTCCACATCCTCCAGCTGAATCAGTCGGTCGGATGGGCGGCCGTCGCGCGGGCCGTCCTCGGCCGCGCGCCGATCGCGTTCCCGAATCTCTTTCTGCCGACCTGGCAGGTGGAAGGGTTTGCCACGTACTGGGAGACAGAGGCGACCGGCCTCGGCCGATTGAATGCCGGCGACGCGGCCGCCATCGTCCGCAACCGCGCGCTGCTGCCGGGCGGGGAGCCCATCGACCGCGTGAATGGCGGCACCGTGGAATGGCCCGGAGGTCTCGGGCCGTACCTCGAGGGCGCGTGGTTCTACGACTACCTCTACCAGCGCTTCGGAGAAGTGGCAGTCGGACGCCTCGCCAACGACACGGCCGGCCGACTCCCCTACGTTTCGTCTCCGGCAACCGCGAAGGTCTTCGGCCAGAGCCTCGGAACGCTCTGGGCGGACTTCCAGCGCGATGTCCGGGCCGAAGCCTCAGCCCTGCCCGGGCTGTCGCCGCCGGGACGCCGCCTGACCCGGCGCGGGTTCTACGTCAGGACGCCCCGGTTCGACGCGTCCGGGAGGACCCTCGTCTTCTCCGCGCAGGACCCCGACGGCTTTCCTGCGCTCGTGAGCATCGATGTGGCGAGCGGGGCCGACCGGCAGGTCCTCGACCGGTTCGGCGGCACGCAGTTGAGCTCCCGCGGCGGCATGCTGGTATTCGACCAGCTCGAACTCCGGGACAACGTCGCCTGGCGGAGCGACCTGTACGCCGCCGACGCGCAGACCGGCCGGTCCTACCGGCTGACACGCGACCAGCGCCTGCTGGAGCCCGATGTCTCGCCCGACGGGCGCCAACTCGCGTGCGTGCGGGTGGCGGAGGACGGCCGGCGCGAACTGGCGGTCTTCGCCGTCGAGCGGGACCAGCGCGGCAGGCTCTCGCTGAAGACCGCGGCGGTCCCCATCGCCCGGGACGGGCGCGCCAGCTTCGGCGCTCCCCGCTGGTCGCCAGACGGCCGCCGGCTCGCCGTCGAGCGCCGCCGCCTCGGCGGTCCGTCCGAGGTTGTCGTGTTCGACATCGCCGACGGCCGCGAGCACGTGACCGCGGCCTCGGCGACGTCCCGCAACATCGCGCCAACCTGGACGCCCGACGGCGCAACTGTCCTGTTTGCCTCGGACCGGGAGCACCGGTCGTTCCAGATTTACGCAAGTTCGGTGGACGGCGACGGCGTGCGTCCGATCACCAACGTCCCGGGCGGAGCGCTGTCGCCCGAGGTCTCGCCGGACGGCCGGGCACTCGTCTATGTCGGCTCCGGCGCCACCGGCTACGACCTGTTCCTGCTGGACCTCGATGAGGCCATGCGGCACGGCTCGACCGAGGCGCCCGACGGCGGCGAGAAGGCCGAGCCTGCATCGAACCGCGGGGAGGCGTGGCAGACGAACGGGAGTGCCGACACCGGGACGACCGCCATGGCCTACTCGCCGGTCCCGACGCTCCTTCCGCGGGCGTGGACGCCGCTCGTCGACACGCGGAACGGCGACGTCCGGGCGGGCATCACGGTGGCCGGAGACGACGTCCTGCTGCGGCATTCGGTCGGCGCCTCGGTCATGTGGCGTTTCGCCGAGACCAGCGCGATCGGAGGGGCTCACGGCGGGCGGCCGGACTGGAGCGCCGGTTACGTCTACTCCCGGTGGCTGCCAGCGCTCTACGTCGTCGCGTCCGACACGACCTCGTTTCTGACCGTCGCCCCCCAATCCGGTACCGGCGCGCCCGACGCCGAACTTCGCGAACAGGACGTGGCGATGGGTGTGCGGCTGCCCGTTCGGCGGGTCAGGCACCAGCAGGCATGGCAGGCCGAGTTCGACGTCGAACGGGAAACGCGAACGTGGACGGGCGGGCCGTCGACGGCGTTCCGGAATGCGTTCCGAGCCGCCTGGACTCTCAACACGGCGCTCAAGTACGGCCGGTCAATCAGCGTCGAGGACGGCGTCTCTGCCGCGGTTACGTCCGAGCAGGTTCGCACCGCGTTCGGCGCCGACGGAAACGCGGACGCCTTCACGGCGGAGGTCCGGGCCTACTGGCGCCCCGATCGCGCTCACGCGGTCCTCGCGGCGCGCGCCGGATATGGGACCGCGGAGGGTGACCGCAACGTGCGGCGCCAGTTCTTCCTGGGCGGCACGTCCTCCGCCGGGAGCCTGGTGAACTTCGGAAGCGACGCGCTGGGCATGGTCCGCGGATTCCAGGACGAGGTCGCGACCGGCAGCCGCATCGCGTCGGCGAGTGTCGAGTGGCGCCAGCCGCTGTGGCGCATCGAGCGCGGCAAGGGGACGTGGCCAATCCTTCTCCGGGCGCTCCACGCAGCCCTATTCGCGGACGTCGGCAACGCGTGGAGCGGCGAGTACCCGAGCGCTCGGCTCAAGGCCTCGGTCGGCTTCGAGGCCTCGATCGACACGGTCGTCGGCTTCCAGCTGCCGCTGACGCTGACAGCCGGTGTCGCACGCACCCACGACGCCGCGACCGGCCGCGGCGCAACCGGTGCCTACGTCCGATTCGGCCCGTCGTTCTGAGCGTTCCCCGCTACAATGATGGAGCCCATGACCTACACACCGGACTACGACCATCACGCGCCTCTCAACTTCGGCGGCTTCGAACATTCCAGGAGTTTCGAGAACTCGAGGGCCGTCGTGCTGCCCGTGCCGTTCGAGCGAACCACGAGCTACATCACCGGCACCCGGAACGGCCCGCGCGAGATTCTCCTGGCGTCGGGCCAGGTCGAGCTGTGGGACGAGGAAACGCAGAGCGAGGCGTACAACCGCGGCATCTACACCCTGCCGGAGATCGAACTCCCGTACAACGACATCCGCGTCGCGCTCGACGAGATCAAACGCGTCGCTTCCGACATTCTGGACCACGAGAAGTTCCTGGTCGTGCTGGGTGGCGAGCATTCCGTCAGTGTGCCCGTGGTCGAAGCGCTGGCCGCGCGCACGCCCGATCTCTCCGTCCTGCAGATCGACGCGCACGCGGACATGCGCGATTCCTACCAGGGAAGCCGCTACAGCCATGCCTGCGCGATGCGGCGGATCGTCGAATTCGCACCCTGCACCCAGGTGGCGATCAGGAGCCTGTGCAAGGAGGAGTCGCAGGCGATCCCCGGATTGCGGACCCGCGTCTTCTGGGACCACAACATGCGGCAGGACCCCGCGTGGATCGACAAGGTGGTGGCGTCGCTCACCGACAAGGTCTACCTGACCATCGACTGCGACGGCCTCGACCCGGCCATCATGCCCGCCGTGGGGACGCCGGAACCGGGCGGGCTTTCATGGCACGAAACGATGGCGCTCGTCAGGGCCGTCATGACAAAGCGTCTCGTCGTGGGCTGCGACGTGGTGGAACTCTGCCCGCTGCCGGGCATGGTGGGGCCGAACTTCCTCTGCGCGAAGCTGATCTACAAGATCCTCGGCTACCGATTTGCGAAGATGGCGTAGCGGAAGCGGTCAGCTGGTCGCTGCCAGCTGTCCGCGGACCGCCTGCGCTCCGCTGCCAGCTGACAGCCGCCCGCTGCGCGCTAGCCTTTGATCTGATCCAGCGCCCGCTTGGCTTCCAGCGAGTAGGGCGACTGGGGGAATTCGTCGACGATGCGCTGGAACGCCTGGCGGGCCTCGGCGGGCTTTCCGGCCGCGTCGCAGGCGCGGCCCAGCTGCATCAGGATTCCGTCCACGGGGAGCGGGCCTTCCTTGTCGGCCGACAGTTGTCTGTAAACAGCGATGGCGCCGTCGAATTTCCCGGCCGCCACTTCTGCCTCCGCCTTGCCGAGCTTTGCCATCTGCCCGTAGACCGACGTCCCGGCGCGGTCGATGACCTCCTGATACCGCTTCTCGGCCTCGGCGTGGCGGCCGAGCGCGGTCAGCATGGCCGCGGCGTGGTAGCGGGCGGCGATGCCCGCGTCAGAGGAGGGGTACGCATCGGCGACGGCGGTGAACTTCGCCAGGGCCGCCTCGTTGCGGGCCTTCTCGGTCGGATAGCTGCCCGCGGGCACCGACGGAGGCGCCGGCGCGCCGGGGGCGGGGGCCGGGGCCACCTGCGCACGCTCGACGGTCATCGCGTCGGCCAGCATGGCGGCCGCCTGGCTGCCGGCCTGACTGCGCCACATCAGGAACCCACCCACCGCCGCGACGATCACGACGGCGGCAATAAGGCCGATCGTTATCTGGTGCTTGTAGGCGTCGTAGGTCTCGGTGAGCCGGACAACGGTCGAGGCGACTTCGTTTTCCTTCAGGCGATGGCGTTCTGTGCTTTTCATGTCTTCGAACCAGCAGCCGCCCAGCGAGCGGCATGTCGCGCCTGCTCCCTCACGGAAGCGACGCCAGGACTGTTCAGAACCCTTCGATTATAGCGGAGAACGACGCGGGCGCATCCATCCCTGCCATCCCTGCCGACACGCCGGCGCCTCGCCTCATTCGGGCAACTGAGACGCAGGCACGGTCCCGGGTTCCGAGAGGGGTTCGACCGTCGGCGGAGCGGGGTCGGGAACGCCGGCTGCGGGAGGTGCCGGCGCCGGCAGAGCGTCTCGGCAGTAGCGCGCCTGCGCGCCGATCTGGCCGACGCGGACCGCCGTGCGAACGACGACCATCGCCTGGTGCACGACGATGGCGCCGACGATAACGGCCCACGTCCGCGCGCCGTAGGCGATGTCGAACGTCGCCGCCACCGCCATCGCACCCAGGACACCGATGGCTGCCAGCAGACCGATGGTGGCCACGCCGGGCGTGCGCCTCACCACGAACAGGAGCGCCCGCCACCACGTCCGAGCCATCGACCTCGAGCCCGACAGCACCGCCATGACCCGCGCATAGTCGAGCGCCAGCACGAAGAACGCCAGGGTCAGGCCGACGGCCGCCTGGACGACGACCGACGCAAACAGCGCGCCGGGCTCCGAACCCCGGGCTTCCATCGGCCGCGTCGCCACGCCGGCCGCCCATCCCACGACCGCCGTGACTCCGACGAGCGTCAGACCTGCGATGCCGAGCAGCCTGAGGAATCGGCCGAAGAAGTGGCCTGCCCCCCGAAAGAACCGGTGCAGCAGCGGCCGGCCGTCGCCCTCGATCATCACCACCTCGAGGATGCCGCCGCTCACAAAGGCGCCCGACACCAGCGACAGCAGCACCAGGCCGACGACCGCACCGGCGAGCGTCGAGGGGACATTCGGATCGCCGAGGACCAACTGGGCAACGACACCGATGTCCGGACCGTCGAGCAGAACGTCCGTCGCGGGTGCGAAACTGGTCACGGTGGCAATCCAGATCCAGAACGGCAGCCCCAGCAGTAGTGCCAGCGCGAGGTTCCATGCCCACAGCAGCGCCACCAGGCCGGGCCGCCGCGTCGCCGACCGAACTCCTTCACCGAGAGCGCGTCCGATCATGATTGCCGTTCCTGTCGAGTACCGACTCACATGCCGACGAAGGATACGAGTTGCTGCAGCGCCGCGAGCCAGCGTGCGCCCCACCACGTCGCCAGGCGCGCGTCCGGCTGCACCCGCCGCGCGTTGTTCAACCCGTTGGCATCCAGCAGCACCGTGTGGTCGGGATCGACCGACGCCCACTCGAGCGGCTCGGGTCGAACGAAGACCAGGCGCTTCCAGCGGTCGACGCCGTCCCACCCGATTCGCTCCACGCCGCGGCCCTGGAACTTCATCGCGATCGTGACGGGAAAGACGATCTCGCCCAGGCGGCGAACCAGGATGCGGCTTTCGTACTGCGCCGCCGGCCTTGCCGGATCGGGCTTCTCCGGGTTCAGCGTCACCCGCTTGCCTTGCCGCTCGACCACACCGCGCGTCGCTTCGACCGGCTTGGCGGAGACCGCGTCCACGGAGTAGTCGAGCACGTCGCTGCCGAGGAACACCTGGCGGAAGTACCATCCGAGGTCCTGACCCGCCACCTCGCTGGCCACCGCGAAGAAATCGGCGGTCGAGGGATGCCGGAACCGCCATCGCTCCTGGTACGTCCTCAGCACCCGCGCCAGGGTCCGCGTCCCGAGCAGGCCCTGCAGCGTGCGCAGCGCCGCAGCCGGTTTCATGTAGGCGTAGTACGAATAGTCGCCCGCGTACATCCAGGCCGGTTTGACGATGACGTCCTTGCTCCGGCTGAAGGCGCTCACCATCGCCCGGAGCATGTCCATCTCGCCGATCTTCAACGTCAGGAACTGGCCGTTGGCGGTCGCTGGCCCGTACTCGGCTTCCGTGGCCAGGCCCGTCGAATACGTGGTGAGGCCCTCGTCGAGCCACGCCTCCTCGAACTCGTTGTTCCCGACCATGCCGTACCAGAACTGGTGTCCGAACTCGTGCACGGTGACGGCCTCTGCGCCGCGGATGCCGCTGAACGGCCAGAAGTTGAAAAGGTACGAGGTGCCGCCCGTGATGAACGTCGGGTACTCCATGCCCGCCGAACCCGAGGCCTCCTGCGGCGGATCGACGACGGTCAGCGTGCGATACGGATAGCGGCCGTACCACAGGCCGTACCACTTGAGGCCGGCCTTGGCGGCCTGTACGTAGCGTTCGGCCTGCGGCATGTGGGCCGGCTGCACCAGCACCGTGATCTCGACATCCGAAAGGTGCACCTCCTCGAGCGACCTGCCAAGGAGCGCGGCAGCCCGGGCGTACTCCTCCGACGTCACGTCGCGGTTTGCGGAGAACGTGCGCCGCACCGTCACGTACGATGGATCGGCCGTCCAGGCAAAGTCGTGCACGTCCGCCTGAACGAAGGTGTAGGTCGTCGTTCCGTCCCTGTTGTCGACTCGCGCCTTCTGCTCGCCGGTGGCGCCGACGACGAACCGGGAGGGGACCGTCATCTCGACGTGGAACTCGCCGTAGTCCGCATAGAATTCCGAGTTCGCGTGGTACTGGTGGCAATTCCAGCCCCCGGTCGCACGCCCTCGCATTCCCGCCGGTTCGTAGACGCCGAGTTTCGGGAACCACTGACCGACCAGGTGGTAGTCGCGTTTGTAGCCCGACCGCGCGAACACCTCCGGCAGTTGAGCCTTGAACGTCACGTCGAAGGTGACCGAGCCGCCCGCAGGCACCGCCTGCGGCAGCGGCACGCGAATCACCGTCCGGTCCTCGGCGTTCTCGTCATCGGGATGCTCGAACCGGATGGCGCCCGTCAGGTCGGTTCCGTCCGCGAGCCGGAACGATGTCACGTCCACCCAGCCCCAGCTGTTCTCGCTCATGCGATCGCCGCGCAGCTGTCCCCCCGATTCGCGGATGAATGTGCTGGACGTGTTCTTGAAGGCGTTCAAGTAGAGGTGCAGCCAGAGGTCCGACACGCTCTCGGTCGAGGGGTTTCGCCAGGTGACCGTCTCGCGCCCGTCGAGCTGATGAGTAACCGGGTTCAGTCGGACGCTGATCTGATAGCTGACCAGCCGGTCCGACCGTTCGGGGAGCGGGTCGGCGATGAGCGGCACGGCCCCGAGCACGAGAGCGAATGGGACGAACAGTACGGACGCGACCCAGGCAGGGCGCATGCTGACCTCCGAACGTGAGGCATTATATGGCCGTTGTGTCCGGCGGTTCGAGCGAGGTTCGCGTGGGCGTGGCATCTGTTGCGTTGGCCGCGGCGGCCGATACATCCATTGGAAGGTGGCGCGGCGGGTGCGGAAGTGCTCGACACGATGCTGGTTGCACCACGAGCCAGACACACCCAAAACGGGGCACCGGGAGCACGCCGGCCCGCCCCGCCACCGCGAACGGGCTGGACCGGTCATGTCGGTCGGGGCGCGAACGGCCCGCTGCCCGTCATCCGCGTCAGAGGAAGCTGACCTCCCGGATCGCTGCTGTGACGACGTAGCAGCGCTCGTTGTTCGACGCGCCGTCCGCCGGCACCATGAAGAACCCGGGCCGTCCGGCCTGGTAGCCTGTGGTCGCTCCGACCATGACCTCGCCGTCGTTGAACACCACCCTGATTCGGCGCCCGGCAGCCGGACGTGACGGGTCGAAGTCCTGCCGGTCGTGGCGGTCCGGGTCACCCGCGAAGTCCCTCACGAAGAACACCGCCTTCAACTCCGCTATGCGTACCTTGACCGGCTGCGCTCCGGCCGAGGCAGGCGCCACGGTCAGGTGAAAGAGGTCTTTCGTCGGGGAGAAGTCCGCCGTGGTGCCCTTGAGCACGCGACCGTCGGCGAATCGTGCCACCACCCTGTTCACGGGATTCTCCTCTCGAGAGTAGGTTAGCAGAACCGGCCCGGAACACCTGCTCATTCCGCTGGTAAGGAGGGACCGCGTCTGCTAGACGACGTTCTCATGTCCGGTCGGGTCGTGTCACCTCGACGGCTGACGTTCGTCTGCGCTCGACGGTTGGCGAACCTGACGCGGCGCGGCCTCTTGCACCACGATGACACCACCACACGCCAAAGGCCCGTTGATGTTCAACCGGGCCTTTTGCCTATCTGCTTGTGCTGATTGTGTTGAGGTGGTGCGCCCGGCGTGACTCGAACACGCGACCCCCGGTTTAGGAAACCGATGCTCTATCCTGCTGAGCTACGGGCGCACAATACTGAACTGTTGCACGACTATCGCTTGCTGTCACCGTCAAAACAAGTCGCCCAGCCAGGTAATCCTCGGGATGCATGAGGGATGCAGCCCAGAACCGTGAGACAGGGCGCGATCACCGCGGCCTACGGGGCGAAGCTGCCCACGTACCTCATCCCGAGAATCCTAGCATAGAGGCCGCCCCGCGACGTTCCCTCGCGTCATGCGCCGGTCAGCCCCCGTGACGCTGGCACGTGCGACGCCGCGCAGGTTCGGCCTCACGTCCTGCTTCCGCGCTTGAACGCCGGAGCCCGATGGCATACAAGTAGAGCGTCCCGGTGGAAGCGTGGCACCTCGTGCGATCACTATTCCAGGAGGATGAGCGTGCAGCAGAACAGCAGCCGGCCGCAGGATTCCGGTATCACACGGCGCAAGTTTCTCGCCTCTTCAGCGGCTGGGGCGGGGACTGTGCTCATTGTCCCGCGCCGCGTGCTCGGCGGGCCGGGCTACGTTCCGCCGAGCGACAAGATCAACGTCGCGATCATCGGCTGCGGCGGCCAGGGACTCGTGGACCTCGGCAACCTGATCAAGTTCCCCGAACTCCAGTACGTCGCCGTCGCGGACCCGATGGAGGAATGGGACTATCGGGAGTTCTACTTCGGCGGCACCGCCGGGCGGGCCGCAGCCAAGCGAATCATTGAGAAGACCTACGCCGAGGCCGGCAGCGCCGGGGCCTACAAGGGCTGCGCGGCGTACGAGGACTTCCGCGAGATGCTCGACAAGGAGTCCGGCATCGACGCCGTTACCGTGGAGACCACTGACAGCCTTCACGCGGTCGCCGCCATGGCGGCGCTCTCGCGAGGGAAGCATGTCTACTGCCAGAAGCCCCTGACGCATGACATCTACGAGGCACGCGCGCTGGCCCTGGCCGCTGGGAGGTCGAAGGCAGCCACCCAGATGGGCAATCAGGGCCACGCCATGGAAGGCAACAAGCTGATCTACGAATGGATCCAGGCCGGAGCCATCGGGGACGTTACTGAAGTGATCTGCTGGACCAACCGGCCAGCGGGGATGTGGCCCCAGGGCATCGAGGCGCCCAAGGAGACGCCGTCACTGCCCCGGGCACTGAACTGGAATCTGTGGCAGGGGCCCGCTCCCGACCGGCCGTACCACCCGATCTACCTCCCCTTCCGCTGGCGCGGCTTCCGGGATTTCGGGACCGGTTCTCTGGGGGACATGGGCTGCCACATCATGGACACGCCGGTCTCGGCGCTCCGGCTCCGCCATCCGGTCGCCGTCGAAGCCGTCGCCACGACGCCGCGCACGAAGGACACCTATCCGGTTGCCAGCATCATCCGGTACGAGTTCGCGGGCCAAGGGGGCCGACCTGGTGTCGTCATGAGCTGGTACGATGGCGGGCTGACGCCCTTCCGCCCCACAGTGCTCGAGGTCGGGCGTCGCATGGGCGACGAGGACGGCGGCGTGTTGTTCTACGGCACCAAGGGCACGCTGATGTGCGGCTGCTACGGAGAGAGCCCGCGGCTGATTCCCGAAACCGCGATGCAGAAGTTCACGCAGCCGCCCAAGACCCTCCCCCGCTCCCAGGGCATCTACCGGGAGTGGCTCGACGCCATGCTGGGCCGCGGCCCGGCGAGTTCCCATTTCGAAGTGTCCGGGCCGCTGACCGAGATCGTGCTGCTCGGCAATCTGGCTCTGCGGTACCCCGGCCAGCGCCTGGAGTACGACAGCGTGAACATGAAAGTGACCAACCTCGATGAGGCGAATCAACACCTCCGCCGCACGTATCAGGCAGGTTGGAAACTGGAGTGAGGCGTTGTCTGCCTGTTGAAGACCAGCTTGACTTCGCCACGTTTGCCGAACGGGACGAGGTCGTCAGGACCGACCCGACTCTCGGTGATCTGGTCGCCCGTGGCGCATCGCACGGCGCGGACCGCGGTCCGCCCAGCGCCCGGTTTGCAGGATCTCCACTTCGCACGATCGCAAGATCGCACGATCGCAAGATCGCACGATCGCAAGATCGCACGATCGCACGATCGCATGATCGCATGATCGCAAGATTCCCCGGGTCCCCACTTCGCAAGATCGCCAGTTCGCACGATCGCACGATCGCGAGATGGCTAGTACTTCAGCACCGAGTAGGCCCGCTCGCCCGTCAGCAGCGAGCGTCCCTTCAGCGCCTCGAGTTCGATCAGGAACGCCAGTCCGTGTAGCTCGCCGCCGAGCCGCTTCACCAGCCTCACCGCCGCGCTCGCCGTGCCGCCCGTCGCCAGCACGTCGTCCACGATCAGCACGCGCTGGCCGGGCGCGACCGCATCCGCGTGGATCTCGATCGCGTCGGTGCCGTACTCGAGGCTGAACGCTTCCTTGATCGTGGCGGCCGGCAGCTTGCCCGGCTTGCGGATCGGGCAGAAGCCCACGCCGAGCCGGTCGGCGACGGCTGCGCCCAGGATGAACCCCCGGCTCTCGATGCCGATGACGAGCGAAATGCCCTGGTCTTGATAGGGCGCACACAGGGCGTCGATGGCGCCCTTGAATCCGACGGGGTCAGCCAGCAGCGTCGTGATGTCGTAGAAGAGGATGCCCGGCTTCGGGAAGTCGGGGATGTGGCGGATGCGAGATTTCAATGTGTCCATCGGTGTCTGCCCTGACTAATGGCGTGCGGTGAAGGTGGCGAATCGGCCGGTCGGCACCAGGCTGTCGGCCGCGACGTCGTCGACCCGGGCCCTTCCCGGGCCCTGGCGCAGCGCGCGCTCGAAGCGGTCCATCCCCTCCGCGTCGCCCTCGGCCACCACCTCGACTTCGCCCCCCGGCAGGTTCCGCACCCATCCGGTGATGCCCTCGAGCGACGCGCGCTCGATCGCAAACCAGCGGTAGCCGACGCCCTGAACGCGTCCGGACACGAGCATCCTGCGCGCGATCAACATCTGCGACTGGCTCCGGCGCGTCCGCGCGAACGACGGATTATACCCGACGGCCCGGGGAGCGGCTAGGCTTGAGCGAAGTGCGCGTCGATGAACGCCCGCACCTCGTCCAGCGTCCGGTAGCCGCACACCGCCCCGTGCGCATCCCGATACCCCAGCATCAGGCGCGACAACTGGTGACGGCGAGCCGCATCGTAGATCACGAACACGCGCTGCCCCGTCGATGCCGCACGCCCCGTGACGTAGCCGACCTCGAAACCGACGCCATAGGACGAACCGGAGGTCTCGGCCACAACGGCGTCGCACGAGTCCAGCCAGGCTCGATCACGCTCGAACACATGTTGTTCGGACTGCGACGCCTCGGCGTCGTCAACCCCGTCTTCGAGGAGGTGCGAGGTGAGGACCTCGTGGCCGAGCGCGCGAAGGCGGTCGGCAATCGCGCGAGCGGCGAGCAGTCCGCCGCGGTCGCCGCGCACGGTGCAGGCGAGATAGACGCGCATGGTCACCTCCGACTGACAGGGCTGTCCTCGGTGTGCCCCTCCGCTCACGCGCCTGCCGGCCGCAGCATCAGCCTCAGATCTTCCTCGAGGCTCTGCAGGTCCTCCTCGTGCTCGACTTCCTGCTGCAGGATGGTCAGCGCGAGGTTGTAGGTGACCATGTCCTTGTCCTTCGTCGTGTCCATCAACTGCTTGTAGGACGTGATCGCGCACTGCTCGCCGGCGATGTTCTGCTCCAGAATCGCGCCGACGTACGGATCCGCCGGCGCGGCATAGGCGCACGGGCTCAGGTGGAACCAGTCCTTCGGGTCGAGGATCGGCGTCCCGCCCAGCTGGACGATGCGGCCGGCCAGCAGCACGGCATGGTTGAGTTCCTCGGCCGCGTGCAGGTTCAGTTCGGCGGCCACGGCGTCTTTCATCGGCCCCCTGAGAACGCGTGCTGCGAGCCAGGTACCTGGTAGTACGCGAGCCACTCGCTGGCGTACGCCCGGTTCAGCATGTCGATCAGCTGATCGACGTCCATCCCGACGATTTCGCGGCCTCGAGTACCCATGATGCCTCCGCAGTGTACAGAAAAAACCCTCTGAAGTCCGGGGACCTCAGAGGGCTGCACGAAGAAGCTGGTCGGGGCGAGTGGATTCGAACCACCGACCCCTCGGTCCCGAACCGAGTGCTCTACCAGGCTGAGCCACGCCCCGACCCAAGGAGGTTATCTTACCTCAGTGGCGTTCTCGAGACCAAGCTCTTTTACGGCGTCCATCGCGCCATACGCGGTCAGATCCGACTGCAGCGGCGTGACGGACACGCAACCGGCCCGGACCGCCTCGTGGTCCGAGTTCCCGTTCGTGACCCACTCGTCCTGCCCCTCGCCAATCCAGTAGTAGGGCCGCCCCCTGGGATCGTGGCGGGCGGCCACGGTCGTCGCGTGGTTCCGCCGGCCCTGCGTCGTGACCCGAATCCCCAGCGGCGACCGCCTCGGTACGTTGACGTTGAGGAAGGTTCGAGGCGGCAGCCCGGCCGCCAGCACGCGCGCCGCGATGTCCAGGGCGACCCGCGCCGCATCCGTGAAGTCCCATTCCCCAGGCCCCTGCTGCAGCGAGACGGCGATCGCTGGCACGCCGAGCAGCGCTCCCTCCAGGGCGCCGGCCACGGTCCCCAGGTACGTTACGTCGTCGCCGACGTTGAGCCCCTTGTTGATGCCGGACACCACCAGGTCGGGCAGCCCTTTCAGAACGGCTGCCACCGCGATGTTCACGCAGTCGGTCGGGGTGCCGTCGAGCGCCCACGTCAATCCGCGGATGTGCTCGAGCCGAAGCGGATGGTGCAGCGTCAGCGCATGCCCGATGGCGCTGACCTCGCGGGTCGGCGCTACCGTCACAACCTCACCGAGCGGCTCCAGGGCCTCAGCCAGCGCACGAATGCCCTTCGACCGCACACCGTCGTCGTTGGTCACGAGAATACGGGTCATCTATCACCTCGCGGGGCTGCTTGTCCCGCCGAAGCCCTTAGGCGAAGGCGGAAAGCCCCGCGCCACACCTCAACGCGCCGCGCCGCGGCCGTCACGCACGAATGCTGCGAGGAGCGCCGTGGCCAGCACCGCCAGCGCGGCGCCCATGGCGAACCCGGCCTGCGGGCTCACGGCCTTCCAGACGAAGCCGAAGACCACGCTCGCGCCCAACGAACCGAAACCCGACGCCGCATTGTATATGCCGAAGGCGGTGCCGCGGAGCGACGCCGGGGCGAGATCGGCGATCAACGCCTTCTCGGTCCCTTCCGAGAGGCCGTAGTAGATCCCGTAGACCAGGATCCAGGCAACCAGCGCCGTCACCGACGTGCTCACTGCGAAGCCGATGTAGACGAGCGCGTAGATCACCCACCCGGCGCCGATCACGACGCGCCGGCCCAGTCGATCGGACTTCGCGCCGCCCCAGACCGACGTCAAGGCCTTCACCACGTGCAGCATCGCCCACAGCAGCGGGATGAAGGCAGCGCCGACGCCCACATCGCTCAGCCGAAGCAGGAGGAAGGCGTCGGCGGAGTTGCCGAGCGCGAAGACGAACAGGACCGCCAGCAGCACGAAGAACCGCGACGGCAGCTGCCGCCAGTTCGACGCGGCGAGATCCGCCTGGCCCGTCTCCGGCCGCGCGACGCCCTGGCCTGGGACGACAGGCTCCTTGACGAGGAACAGCGACGCCACCGCCAGCACGCCGGGGATGAGCGTCAGCGCGAACAGCAGGCGATAGCGGCCGGGCCACACGAGAAGGAACAGCGACGCCAGCACGGGCCCCAGCACCGCCCCGGCGTGATCCATGGCGCGGTGAAAGCCGAAGACGAGGCCGCGATTCGACGGCGTGGCGCACGCGGCCAGGATCGCGTCACGAGGCGCGCCGCGCACCCCCTTCCCCACCCGGTCGGCGAACCGCACGGCGAACAGCTGCGGCCAGGACCCCACCAGTGCCGTCAGCGGCCGGACCGCAGACGACAGGCCGTAGCCGGCAATCACGAGGGGGCGCCTGACCTTCCAGCGGTCGGAGACGTGCCCGGAGAGGATCTTGAGCACGCTGCTCGTGGCCTCGGCGAAGCCCTCGATGACTCCCAACGAGACCGCACCGGCGCCGAGCACGCGAGTCAGATAGAACGGGAGCAGCGGGTAGACGGCCTCGCTCGCGGTGTCGGTGCACAGGCTGGTCACGCCGAGCATCCAGACCGGCCGCGGCAGCCCGAGCACACCGCGCCTGGCAGGCGCCGGTTTGTCCGAAGCAGCGTCAGGGCTGGGCGGCATGGCCTCCGCCGTCAGTGGCGCATCCGATGCGCATGGCCGGGGGGGCGAGACGAGGGGTGACGGGGCACGTGGCGCCTGACCACCTGCCCCATGTCGGCATCCGCCCGTCGACGAGGCTGGGTCGGCAGCGGCACCACGTTCGCAGTGCCCCTCCGGCGCCGCGACAGCCACACTCCTAGCGTCGCGCCGGTGATGCCGAAGAAGCCGACGTGGCCCGCCGCTCCCACCGAGGCCGCGACGAGCCAGAACCACTCGCGGCCTGCGACGAACGCCACCGCGCCCGCAACGCCCAGAGGAAGCAGGACGTCGACGAGGCCCGCCGCCACCCGCAGCGCCGCTCTCGCGGCGCCGCCCGGACGACCCGCCGGTGCCGACGGATCGAGGACGAGCCGGAACGCGGAACCCTCGCCCCCTGATTCCGAGGGAACGTCCGCTCGCCCGGCCTCTTCATTCGAGGGCCGCTCGGCCCGGCTCGCGGTGCGACGCCCGTCGGGTGATTCCGGATAGACCCGCGCAAACTCGGCGACGAGTTCCTCGGGATCGAGCCCGACCGCGCCGGCATAGCCGCGAATGAAGGCACGCCCGAAGATCCCGGCCGGCCAGCGGGAGATGTCCGCGCGTTCCAGCCCCGCAAAATGGGAGACGCTCACCTTCGTCTGCTCGGACACCTGTTCGAGCGTCAGCCCCTTCCTCTCGCGGGCGCGGCGCAGCTCGAGGCCGAAGGCCTCAGGTCCCGTCATCGATCTCCCTCACGCATGCGGCATGCCGGCTCGGAGCACCTGCCCTCGTCGCGCATCGTAGCAGACAATCGCATCCGCCGAGAGCGTTTCCCCCGGGGCGTTGTCTCGCCCTTCGGTCATACCTTCAGGAATACACGCCGCCGGTACATCACCCACAGGACCACGTACAACACGACCAGGTAGCTCAGCGCAAACAGAAGCGAGGCGTTCTTCGGCGCCGCCAGCGGCTCGTACCACGTGCGGTAGATGTACGCGTAGAGGGAGAGTGTGTTCCCACCGGCACCGGTCACTTTCACCAGCAGCAGCGTCTTCGCGCTCAGGCCGGCGAGAACGAACAGCGCGATCGCGTTGACGCCGAGCACGACGAATGGCTTCGTCCACCAACGCCAGCCCTTCACGTCTATCGTCCAGTAGCACGCCGCCAGGCCGACCGCCGCCGCGCCCCCCATGAACCAGGCGTACCAGCTCGTCCACAGGTTCTTGTTGATCGGAAACGCGAGGTCCCACAGCGAGCCGATTGCCATCGCCGCGATCCCGGCCGCCGCCATCAGCGCCGCTCGCGCAGCACCCGCGACCGGCGCGCGCAGCCAGAAACCCGCTACCGCGCCCATCAGTGTGCTCGCGATGGCGGGCACGGTGCTCAGCAGCCCCTCGGGGTCCCACGGCCGCTTCCCCCACATGTGGTCTTGACCGAGGACGGCCCGATCGATGAACGCGCCGAGATTACCCTCAGGGGTCAGGTCGCCAGGGTTGTGGCCGGGATACGGCACGAAGACCATCGCGAGCCAGTAGGCCACCGTCAGGCCGGCAACCCACGACATCAGCCGCACGGCATGACGCCGATCGTCGCGCACCGGCCGCGACGCTGTTAGGCGGTAGATCCCTGCGGCCGCGACGTAGCACAACCCGATCCTGACCAGAACGCCTGGAAGCCGAAGCGTCGCGAACCGGAAGTACGGAAAGAGCGACAGCAGCCAGCCGAGCGCCATGATCGTGGCGCCCCGGCGCACCACACGCCAGCCGGAACCCATGGTCGATTTCGAGAGTGTCATCGACACGCCGACGATGAACAGGAAAAACGGGAAGATGAGATCGGTGGGCGTCCACCCGTTCCACTCCGCGTGCAGCAGCGGCCAGTAGGCGTTGCTCCAATCGCCCGGGTCATTGACGATGACCATCGCGGCCATCGTCAGCCCGCGGAAGACGTCGAGCGATACAAGGCGCTCGGCGAGGCCCGGGACCTGAGTGGCCGTCCGTGTCATGGCGTCAGAGATTAGCGTAAGCTAGGCGTATGCGCAAAGCCGTCCTCGCCCTCCCGCTCGTCGCAGCCCTGCTGTGCGGCGCGGCGGCGGGCCGGGGCGCGGCGGCGCCGCAGGCATCGCCCCGCGAGTCCGGCGAGTTCGTGAAACCCGATCTCGTCGAAGTCGCCGCGCTGGATCCGACGATTCGGCTCGACATCCGCTACGCCACCTCCGACAACCTGGTGGGCCGGCCCGTATACACCGAGGCCCGCGCATTCCTCCAGCGGCCCGCCGCCGAGGCCCTCGTGCGCGTCAGCCGAGCGCTCCGGGCCGACGGCTACGGCCTGCTGGTCTTCGACGGGTATCGCCCGTGGTCGGTGACGAAGATCTTCTGGGACGTCACGCCGCCCGAAAAGCGGGAGTTCGTCGCCGACCCGGCCAAGGGCTCGAAGCACAACCGGGGCTGCGCGGTGGACCTCTCGCTGTACTCGCTCGAGACCGGGCGCGAAGTCGCGATGCCGAGCGCCTACGACGAGATGTCGCCGAGGGCCTATCCGGCCTACGAAGGAGGCACGGCCGCCGAGCGCATCGCGCGCGACCTGCTGCGCAAGGCGATGGAGGCCGAGGGGTTCAGCGTCGAGCCGAACGAGTGGTGGCACTTCAACTATCGCGACTGGGCGCGCTACCCAGTCCTCAATCTGCAGTTCTCCGAGCTGATTCGCCCCGGCCGCTAGGGCGGCGCTCGGGGATTCGTGGCGGTGCGATTGCTGGCTGGTTCTGGCTTCTCGCTCCTGGCTTCCGGATTCTGACGAAGGGGGTCCCGTGCGCTCCCTCTCCGACGCGCTCGCCGAACAGACCCGCGAAGGCACGCTGTACCAACGCTACGACGGCGACTGGACGCGGTGCCTCGCCTGCGGCCACCGCTGCCCGATTCCGAGCGGCGCGCAAGGGGTGTGCAAGGTGCGCTTCAACCGCGACGGCCGGCTGATGGTGCCGTGGGGCTACGTCGCCGGCGCGCAGTGCGACCCGATCGAGAAGAAGCCCTTCTATCACGCTTTCCCCGGCACCCGCGCGTTCAGCTTCGGCATGCTCGGGTGCGACTTCCACTGCGCCTACTGCCAGAACTGGATCACGTCGCAGGCCCTCCGCGATCCAAAGGCCGCGCTGCACACTGAAACGGTCACGCCCGAGGAACTGGTGTGGGCCGCGCTGCGCGCCGGTGCACGGTCGGTCGTGAGCACCTACAACGAACCCCTGATCACGGCGGAGTGGGCAGGCGAGATCTTCAGGCAGGCGCGGGCGGCTGGACTCGCCACCGGCGTCGTGTCGAACGGTCACGGCACCCCGGAGGTCCTGGACTTCCTCGGCCCCATCGTCGATCTGTTCAAGGTCGATCTCAAGAGTTTCGACGACGCGAAGTACCGACGGCTCGGCGGACGCCTGCAGCCTGTCCTCGACACGATCGCGGAACTGCGCCGCGTCGGGTGCTGGGTCGAAGTCGTCACCCTGGTGGTACCCGGCTTCAACGACTCCGACGACGAGCTGCGACGATTGACGGGCTTCCTCGCGGAGGTGTCTCCCGCGATCCCATGGCACGTGACCGCGTATCACGAGGACTACAGGATGAGCGGCAACGGGCCGACGACCGCGGCGATGCTGCAGCGCGCGGCGCGAATCGGCAGCGAGGCGGGGCTCGCATTCGTGTACGCCGGCAACATCCCTGGCTCGGTCGGCAGCCTCGAAGACACGCGCTGCCCCGCTTGTCACGACACGCTCATCGAGCGCAGGGGCTACCTCGTCCGGCGATACCGCCTCACGCCGGACGGCGCATGCCCCGGGTGCGCCACTCCGATACCGGGACGGTGGGACGCGGCAGGCTGACAGCTGGCAGCAGTCAGCTGGCAGCGGACGGCATGTGACGCCCGATCCGCTGTCAACCATCCGCCGCAGGCTACCAGCTGCCCGCTGCTCGCGCCGCCGTTCCGGGTTACGATTGGGCATGCCCCTGCTCGACCTCCTCGGGCGTCCGCTGCGGAGCCTGCGCGTGTCGGTGACCGATCGCTGCAACCTCCGCTGCCAGTACCTGCATGCCCGAAGAGGACTACGCCTGGCTCCCGCGCGAGGACCTGCTCTCCTTCGAGGAGATTGGCCGTGCGGTCGACGCGTTCGCCGCGCTCGGCGTCGACAAGGTCCGCCTCACCGGAGGCGAACCCCTGCTCCGCCGGAACCTGCCGGATCTCGTGCGCCTGCTCGCCGCCGACCGTCGCGTGAAGGACCTCGCCCTGACGACCAACGGTGTCCTGCTCGCAGAGCACGCCGACTCGCTGCGCCGGGCCGGCCTGATGCGCGTGACGGTCAGCCTCGACACGCTTCGTGCCGACCGGTTCGAGGCGCTCACCCGGCTCACCACGCATGCGCGCGTCCTGGCTGGCATCGAAACGTCCGCCCGGCTCTTCGAGACGATCAAGATCGACACGGTCGTGATGCGGGGCGTCAACGACGATGAGGTGGTGCCGCTGATCGAATACGCGCGCCCGCGCGGGGCCGAGGTAAGGTTCATCGAGTACATGGACGTGGGGGGCGCGACCCGGTGGTCGCCGGACAGGGTGATGCCTGGCGCGGAGATCCTCGAGCGCATAGGACGGCACTACGGAAAGGTCGAGCCCGTGGGAGCGACGACGTGGGCGCCTGCCGACCGTTATCGCCTGCCCGACGGGGCCGTGTTCGGGCTGGTCGCCTCCACCACGTCGCCCTTCTGCAGCACGTGCGACCGGGCGCGGCTGACGGCCGACGGCGTCTGGCTGACGTGCCTCTACGCGACGGGCGGGGTCGGCCTGCGCGAACCGCTCCGGTCCGGGGCGTCGAGGGGCGAGTTGGCGGCGCTCATCGAGAACACCTGGCGCGGGCGTCGCGACCGCGGCGCGGAGCTGCGCGCCGCCGAGCGGGAGCGGGGCATCTACATCCCGGCGGCCGCGTTGAAAGAGAATCCCCATCTGGAGATGCACACGCGGGGCGGCTAGCCCGCCCGCCGCGCACGAACCGAGGGTCACAATGCGCCGCACGCCTGGTCCCCGACTTCTCCTGACTGCCTTGCTCGCGCTCACGGCGAGCGGTCTCCCACACGCGCACGTGCGGACGCCCCAGGCGGACGGCTCGCAGGTGCAGGCGCCGAAGGGCGACCAGGCGTTCACGCTCGGCGTGCTCAGGCGCGACGGCGCCGTCATCCCCTTCGCCAGCTATGGGCGCGGCCGCTGGACCAACCACTGGCCCTCGCCAGGGCAGCGCCCGGATATCCCGATCGCCGTCGCCGGCTCACCCAAATCGTGGTGGCCCGACGGCCGCCCCGCAGGCTTCTGGACCGTGTGGCCGGCGCGCGGGGACAGCCGCGTCGTGTACGTCAAGGGCATGGGCAGCCTGACGGTCGAATGCCAGCCGCAGGTCGCGCTCCTGACCGACTACTCGTCGCTCGAACCGCTGGGCCCGCCCGGGATGCAGCCCCACCCGAAGGACGGCCTGGCATCGACGGGGGATGTACTGGTCGAGTCGCTGGAGGTCCTCAACGCCCAGTCTGCCGACTGGGTCGGGGTGGCCGCGGATGTGGCCGCCAAAGTCACCGACGCCGAGACGAAGCTGATGGCCGGCCGCCGCGCCCCGCCCGAGCTCTCCGAGCCGGAACGCAGGAAGAAGGCCCTCACGCTCGAACTCCTCTCCCGCTCGCCAGGGGCCCGTCCCGGAACGACCGTGCTCTATTTCGAGGGCGTCAAGCGTTACGGACAGGTGTCGACCGACGGCCGCGGCTACAGGACCGGCGCGGAGCCGCTGACCTACACCGTCGGTTTCGTCACGATCGATCCGGAGGCGCCGCTGCGGATCACCCTGACGGTCGCGCTGTCGGATGACAGGCGAGAGGGGCTGCTCTACACCCTGCCGCTCGGGTCGTTTCGCGCGGGCGGGAAGCGCTATTGGGCCGTCCAGCGATCCGGCTGGGGCTACGAACGCTTCGACGTCCTCGAAATCGCCGAAGCCGAGATCAAGACGGCGCTCGAGACGGCCGGGGGAAGCTGCCGGTAGTTCTTTGTTACAATGCGCTCGGTCCCCCCGGTTTAAGCGGCATGGTGCCGCCGGCGCCGGGGACGATCGTTCAGCGATGGCGGGAGGAATTGGAATGAATCGCCTGAGACTCGGCGTGACGCTTGCACTGGTGGGACTGCTCGCCACGGCCGCCGCGGCCGGCGCAGACGTGAAGTCGACCCAGAAATCCCAGCTCAAGTTCGAAGGCATGCTCGGCCGGATGATGGGCATGTTCGGCGGCAAGGCGGCCAAGGAAGGCACGGTCAGCACCGTGGCGGTGAAGGGCGACCGGAAGCTCACCACCAGCGGCGACACCGCCGAGATCATCGACCTGGCCGAAGAGAAGGTCTACGAGCTGAACCTGAAGGACAAGACCTACAAGGTCGTCACCTTCGCCGAGATGCGGAAGCAGCTCGAGGAGGCGCGCGCCAAGGCCGAAGAGGAAGCGCGCAAACAGCGGGCGGCCGAGGGGAAGAAGGATCCGAACGCGAAGGAGATGGAGCTCGAGTTCAGCGCGAAGGAAACGGGCCAGCGACGCCAGATCAACGGCTACGACTGCCGGCAGGTCATCATGACCATGGCGATGCACGAGAAGGGCAAGACGCTCGACCAGGCCGGCGGCATGCTGATCACATTCGACTCGTGGCTGGCGCCGAGAATCGCAGCGATGAAGGAGGTCATGGATTTCGACATGCGCTACTGGAAGAAGATGGCGCTCGATACGGCCATGCCCTCGGCCGAGCAGATGGCGCAGGTCTTCGCCATGTACCCCGGACTCAAGGACGGGATGGCCAGACTGGAGAAGGAAAAGGTCAACTTGGACGGCACGCCCATCGAGACCACCTCGACGATGCAGTCGGTCCAGACCAAGGAGCAGGCGGCTCAGAAGAAGCAGGACGATCAGCAGGCCGGGTCGTCGCCGGCCGGCCTCGGCGGCATGCTCGGACGGTTCGGCAAGAAGAAGGAAGAGCCGAAGCCGGCCGACGCGGCACCGAAAGCCTCTCCCGAAAGCGACACCCGGACCACGTTCATGACGGCGATCACCAGCCTGCTGAGCGTTTCGACCACCGTAGCGGCCGACGAGGTTGCCGTCCCGGCGACGTTCAAGCTGAAACGCTAGTCGGGCCGCCCGCCCGGGGGGGCGCCGGCCGGGTCAGTGACCTTTTTTGCGGTCACTCACGTCTAAGTCCTTCGAGGCACGAAGACGCAAGGCATTCGTGCCTTCGGACCAGGTATGGACATCCAGCGTCCCTCGAGCGTCGCCCGTAACAAGCAGATCCGCCGCGCGATAGGCGCGGTGGTCGTGTTGGTGGCGGTGGCCGTCGTCACGGTGGCACTCTCGCGCCTGAAGCCTGCCGCTCCCACCGTCGAGAGCGGGACGGCCTACATCGACACCGTCAAGCGCGGCCCGATGATCCGACAGGAACGGGGACTCGGCACGCTGGTGCCCGAGGTCATCCGATGGATTCCCGCGGCCACCGACGGCCGCGTGGAACGGATCGTGGTGTACCCGGGCACGCCGGTCGCACCCGATACCGTCATCCTCGAGCTGAGCAACCCGACACAAACGCAGGCGCTGCTCGAGGCCGAGCAGCAGCTGAACGCCGCCGAAGCGCAGTCGGTCAACCTGCAGGCGACGGTGTCCAACGAGCTGCTCGCGCAGGAGGCCGGCGCCGGCCAGGTGCGCGCGGAGTACCGCCAGGCGAAGCTGCAGGCGGAGGCCGACGCGGAACTCGCCAAGGAAGGGCTCGTCTCGGCCCTCAACGCCAAGCTCTCGCAGGTCCGGTCGGACAACCTCGAGGTCCGCGACGAGATCGAGCAGAAGCGATTGAAGTCCACGCGCGAATCGTCGCAGTCGCGCTTTGCCGTGCAACAGGCGGAGGTGAACCGGCTCCGCGCCCTGGTCGGCCTGCGGCGGAACCAGGTCAGCCAGCTTCACGTCCGCGCGGGAATCACCGGAATGCTGCAGCAGGTCCCGGTGGAGGTCGGCCAGCAGGTCGGCCCGGGGACCAACCTGGCGCGCGTGGCCGACCAGAGCCACCTCAAGGCCCAGCTGAAGATCGCGGAAACCCGGGCCAAGGACATCATGATCGGCCAGGTGGCGTCGATCGATACGCGCAACGGCATCATTCCCGGTCGGGTGTCCCGCATCGACCCGGCCGTGCAGAACGGAACGGTCACGGTGGACGTGGCGCTCGAAGGCGAGCTGCCGAAAGGGGCCAGGCCCGACCTGAGCGTCGACGGCACGATTGAGCTCGAGCGTCTCGACGACATCCTGTACGTCGGACGGCCGACCTACGGCCAGGAGCAGAGCACCATCCGGCTGTTCAGGGTGGATGCCGACGGCGTCACGTGCAGGCGCACGACCGTCTCGATCGGCAAGACGTCGGTGAACACCGTGGAGGTGAAGTCCGGGCTGAAACAGGGAGACCGGGTCATCCTGTCGGACATGTCCCAGTACGACGCGTTCGATCGCGTCCGCCTGAAGTAGCCGGGCGCTGACAGGCATTCTGGAGGAACGATGAGCGGCAACGGATCGCAGCACCCGATCATTCAACTCGAAGGCGTCACGAAGATCTTCTACACCGACGAAGTCGAGACGCACGCGCTCGCCGGCATCAGCATGGAGATCCGGAAGGGCGAGTACGTCTCAATCGCAGGGCCGTCGGGCTGCGGCAAGTCCACGCTCCTGTCGATCCTCGGCCTGCTCGACACCCCGACGGGCGGCAGCTATCAGCTGAACGGCCAGCCGGTGGCGACGCTCAACATGGCCGAACGCGCCCGAATCCGGAACCGGGAGATCGGGTTCATCTTCCAGAGCTTCAACCTGATCGGCGATCTCACGGTCTTCGAGAACGTCGAGCTGCCTCTCACCTACCGCGGCATGAAGTCGGCGGAGCGCAAGACGCGGGTGATGGAGGCGCTGACGAAGGTCGGCATGGATCACCGAGCCAAGCACCTCCCGAGCCAGCTGTCGGGCGGCCAGCAGCAGCGCGTGGCCGTCGCGCGCGCCCTGGTCGGCAGCCCGCTGATCCTGCTCGCCGACGAGCCGACGGGCAACCTCGACTCGCGCAACGGCGAAGCCGTGATGGAACTGCTCCGGGAGCTGCACCAGCAGGGTGCGACCATCTGCATGGTCACGCACGACCCGCGCTTCACGCGCCACGCCGACCGCAACATCCATCTCTTCGACGGCCTGGTCGTCGACCAGAACATGGAGGCCCTGCCGGCGTGACGCCGATCATCGCGCTTCGCAACATCGAGAAGTGCTACGAGCACGGCGTCGGCCGCACCTACGTCCTGCGCCGACTGTCGGCTGACATCCGCGAGGGCGAGTTCGTCTCGATCATGGGGCCGTCGGGTGCCGGCAAGTCCACGGCCCTCCACATCATGGGGATGTTCGACAGCGCGTGGACCGGCGAGTACGACTTTCTCGGCCACCCGGTGCACACGCTGAAGCAGAAGGCCCGATCGGCGCTGCACAAGCAGTACATGGGCTTCGTCTTCCAGAGCTACCACCTGCTCGACAACCTCACCGTCTACGAGAACCTCGAGATCCCGCTGTCGTACCGCGACGTGAGGAAGAGCGAGCGGCAGGCCATCGTCTGCGACGTGCTCGATCGCTTCCAGATCGTCGCCAAGAAGGACCTCTACCCGAACCAGCTCTCGGGCGGCCAGCAGCAGCTGGTCGCGGTGGCGCGCGCCGTCGTCGCCAGCCCGAAGGTGATTCTCGCCGACGAGCCGACGGGCAACCTCCACTCGGCCCAGGGCCGCGAGATCATGGAGTTGTTCAAGACGCTCAACCGGGACGGCACGACCATCGTCCAGGTCACCCATTCCGAGACCAACGCGGCCTACAGCGACCGGGTCATCCAGCTGAGGGACGGCTGGGTGGTGGAGCACTCGGCGTAGGCCCCGCTCCTGCCGGGATTCCGGCGCTTCGGCAGGGTCCCTCCGCCCCCCAAGAAAACAACTAGCCACGCGCCAGCGACTTAGGTAGACTGGCTCTCCAATTGCTTGCTCGGGCGCAGGCTTTCCAATTTCCATCGACCACGGACAGTCGTCGGACGTCGTCTCGGGTGTTCCCGTTCACCAAAGGACGTGACCTATGAGCGATCGCGAGAGCTGGTTCATGGACGAACTCCGACGGCGTGGGGTCTCCCGCCGCGAGTTCCTGGGATTCTGCACCGTCATGACCTCGGCGCTGGCCTTGCCGGCCTCGCTGTCCGCCAAGGTCGCGAAGGCCATCCAGCAGGTCGAGAAGCCGGTGCTGGTCTGGCTCGAGTTCCAGGACTGCTGCGGCAACACCGAGTCGTTCCTGCGGGCGGCCCGTCCGACGGTGGCCGACATCGTTCTGGACACGCTCTCGGTGGACTACCACGAGACCATCATGGCCGCCGCCGGCACGCAGGCCCACGAGGCGCTGCAGAAGGTGGTCTCCGGCAAGGCGGGCCAGTACCTCGTGGTGGTGGAAGGGTCGATCCCGACCTTCGAGAACGGGGCCTACTGCACCATCGGCGGCCGGTCGGCGCTCGAGATCGCCCGCGAGGTGTGCGGCGGGGCGGCTGCCACGATTGCCATGGGCACCTGCGCCGCGTTCGGCGGACTTCCGGCTGCGGCACCCAACCCGACCGGCGCGCTCGGCGTCGGTGACGCGGTGCCGGGCCTCCGGAATCTGGTCAACCTGCCGGCCTGCCCCGCCAATGCCGAGAACATCACGGCGCTGCTCGTGCACTATCTGACGTTCAAGGCGTGGCCCCCGCTCGATCAGTACCGGCGGCCGCTGTTCGCCTACGGCAAGCTGATCCACGACAACTGCGAGCGCCGCGCGCACTACGACGCGGGCCAGTACGTCGAGGCGTGGGGCGACGAAGGCCATCGCATCGGGTACTGCCTCTACAAGATGGGCTGCAAGGGGCCGGTGACCTTCCAGAACTGCCCCCGGGTTCGATGGAACGAGGGCACCAACTGGCCGATCGGGTGCGGGCATCCGTGCGTCGGGTGCGCCGAGGCGGACTTCTGGGACAGGATGACCCCGTTCTACAACCACCTGCAAGGCCCGCCGTTCCTCGGCCCCGGCTACACGGTCGACCGGGTCGGCGTGGCCGCGTCGGTGGGCATCGCCGCGGCCTTCGCCGCCCACGGCGTCATCTCCTACGTGAAGCGGTCGCGCCAGGCGCCTGAACCCCCTGCCCCGCCCGCCGAACCGGGTGATGTCAAGAAGGGAGGAAAGTGATGGCTCACATCGTTGTGGATCCCGTCACCCGGATCGAGGGGCACCTCAGGATCGAGGCGGAGGTCGACGGCGGGAAGGTCAAGGACGCCTGGTCGTCGTCCACGATGTTCCGCGGCATCGAACTCATCCTGCAGGGGCGAGACCCGCGAGACGCGTGGGTGTTCACCCAGCGGATCTGCGGCGTGTGCACGACGGTGCACGCCATCGCCTCGATTCGCGCCGTCGAGAACGCGATCGGCGCCGTGCCTCCTCCGAACGCACGGCTCCTCCGCAATCTAATCATCGCCATGCAGGCGGTCCAGGACCACGTCGTGCACTTCTACCACCTGCACGCGCTGGACTGGGTCGACATCGTGTCGGCGCTCGGCGCCGACCCGGCGAAGACCTCGTCGCTCGCCGAGTCGATCTCGGACTGGCCGCTCTCGAGCTCGAAGTACTTCGCAGGCGTGCGCGACCGCATCAAGGGATTCGTGGAGCGCGGCCAGCTGGGCCCGTTCGCGAACGCCTACTGGGGCCACCCGGCCTACAAGCTGCCGCCCGAGGCGAACCTCATGGCGGTCGCGCACTACCTCGAGGCGCTCGAGTGGCAGCGCGAGGTCATCAAGGTGCACGCCATCCTGGGCGGGAAGAACCCCCACCTCCAGAGCTTCCTGGTCGGGGGGATGGCCACGCCCGTGGACCCGGACAAGCAGTCGTCGCTGAACGCCGACACGCTGGCCGCCGTGCGAGGCCTCATCAAGAAGGCGCACGACTTCGTTGCGCGCGTCTACATCCCGGATGTCCTCGCCGTCGCCTCCTTCTACAAGGACTGGGCGGGCTACGGCGCCGGGGCGGGCAACTACCTCGTCTACGGCGAGTACCCCGAAGACGACGGACCGAAGGCGCGGCTGTTCCTCCCCTCCGGGGTCATCCGCAACCGTGACCTGTCCCGGGTGGAGCGGCTGGACCCGGCGCAGATCACCGAGAACGTCCGCCACTCGTGGTACGAGTACGGCGGCGGCGACGAGGCGTCCCTCCACCCGTTCCAGGGCGAGACCAAGCCGAAGTACACCGGGCCGAAGCCGCCGTACGAGCGCCTCGACACGGCTGCGAAGTACAGCTGGCTGAAGTCGCCCCGTTACGCGGGCCTGCCGATGGAAGTCGGCCCGCTGTCGCGCATGCTGGTCGCCTACGCGTCCGGGCACCCGCGCGTGAAAGAACTCGTCGGCGTCGTGCTGCAGAAGCTCGGCGTCGGCCCGGAGGCGCTGTTCTCGACGCTCGGGCGCGTGGCGGCGCGCGCCATCGAGACGCTGGTTCTCGCAGAGAAGCAGGGCCAGTGGCTCGACGAACTCGCGGACAACATGTCCCGGCACGACCTGCGGATCCACGACAACTCCAAGTGGGACCCGGCGTCGTGGCCCGCCGACGCCTCCGGCGCCGGGTTCCACGAAGCGCCCCGCGGCGCCCTCGGCCACTGGGTGCACATTCGCAACGGCTCGATCGCCAACTACCAGTGCATCGTGCCCAGCACCTGGAACGCGGGACCGCGCGACTCCGCCGGCCTCCGCGGGCCGTACGAGGAGGCGCTGCTCGGCACGCCCGTGGCCGACCCGACCAAGCCGGTCGAGATCCTGCGGACCATCCACTCCTTCGACCCGTGCCTGGCCTGTGGCGTTCACGTCCTTGACGCGCGCAAGCGGGAAGTCGCGCGAGTGAGGCTGGCATGATCGGCGACAAAGCCCTCTCCGAAACCGTGCGCGTGTACGTCTGGGAGTGGCCGGTCCGCGTCTGCCACTGGCTCATCGCCGGGTCGATCGCGGTCCTGTCGCTGAGCGGTCTCTACATCGCCAATCCGTCCCTGATGACGACGGGGGTGATCAGCCAGCGGTCGCTCATGGGGCTCTTCAAGCTGGTCCACTACTCGTTCGCCATCGTCTTCGGCATCGCCGTCCTGAGCCGGGCCTGGTGGATGTTCGTCGGGAACAACTACGCGAAGTGGGACAAGTTCGTGCCGGCGCGCACGAAGCGCTGGAAGGCGATCTGGCCCACGCTCAACTACTACCTGTTCCGGATGCGCAAGCCGCCGGGGTTCGTCGGCCACAATCCGCTGGCCGGGATCACCTATTCGTTCGTGTTCGTGATCTACCTGATCATGATCGGCACGGGCCTCGCGCTCTACTCCGTCAGCGCGCACGTCGGCTCGCCGCTCCGGCTGTTCACGTTCCTGGTGCCCGTGTTCGGCGGGCTGTCGATGGCGCGCTGGCTCCATCACGGGTTCATGTGGATGCTCATCGGGTTTGCGCTGCACCACGTCTACAGCGCGGTCCTGATGTCGCAGGTGGAGGCCAACGCCACGGTCGAGTCGATCTTCTCCGGCTACAAGTTCGTGCCGCGCGAAGACCTCGTCTACTCCGGCTACCGGTTCATCGACCGCAAGGACACGCATGGATAGCCGCTCGTCCCTCCTGATCCTGGGGCTCGGCAACCTCCTGTGCCGCGACGACGGGCTCGGCGCGTTCGTGGCACGGGAGATCGCCGGGACCCGGGTCATCCCGGACGGTGCGCGGGTGCTGGACGGGGGCACGCTCGGCCTCTCCCTCCTGCCCTACCTGGAAGACGCCGAGCGTGCGATTCTCGTCGACGCGATTCAGGCCGACCAGCCGGTCGGCTCGCTCGTGCGCCTCGAGGGCGAGGACGTGGGCCCCGCCGTCGCGGCCCGCCTGTCGGTCCACCAGGTGGGCGTGTCCAATCTGATCGAAGCGGCCCGCTGGCGTGGACGGGTCCCGCCCACGCTCGTGCTCCTCGGCATCGTGCCGTCGACCACCGAGCTCGGCGTCGGCCTGTCGGCGCCGGTACTCGCGGCCATGCCGTCCCTCGTCGAAGAGGTCTGCCGCGAAGCCGAGCGCCTGGGATTCCCGCTGGAGATGAAGGCCGCAGATGACCCGGACAGCACGTCTCGCGCGGGCGATCCTGCTGGTCGCGGCGGCCTGCACCTGCTGCAGCCGGCCGGCTGACGTCCCGCCGGATCTCGATTCCCGACTGCGGAGCGATGAGGCTCGCCGCAACGGGCGGGAGCTGTTCATGCGCTCGTGCGCCCTCTGTCACGGAGAGCGCGGCGACGGACAGGGTGCGAGGGCGTCGGCCTTCGCCGCGCCGCCCAGGGATTTCACCAGCGCGGCATGGCGGCGGTCGGTGACGCCGCAGGGCGTCTTCCAATCCATCCGCGACGGCGTACCCGGAACGGCCATGCCGCCGTGGCGGGCGCTCGGCGACGACTCGCTGGCGAGCCTGACGGCCTATGTCCTGACGCTCGAAAAACAGAATCCGTTCTGACCCGCCCCGACTCGTGGTAGTATTCAACACCAATTCAGAGCGGTGCCGGGCAACACTGCTGAATTTCTCCCATCATCCCGCCGGTGCGGGGCCGCAGAGCCATCAACCCGTCTGTTTTCCTTGCGTTTCTGGTAGACTGCGCCGCCGGCACGGGGGGTGTGCTCGATACGGCCATTCGGGCGGCTCGGTGCCGTTCGCGGTTACAGCCAGCATGCTGCATTCATTCTTCCTCTCCCTCATCGTCGCCGTCACGGTCCAGGCGCCGGGTGTCCCGCAGGCGAAGAACGAGGACATCGAAGGGTGCCTGTCGTGCCACGGCGACAAGGCGATGTCGGTGACGCTCCCCAGCGGCGAGACGCGCGGCCTCTTCGTGGACCGCGAGGAGTTCTCGCGCTCGGTTCACGGCGGAAAGCTGGGGTGCACCGACTGTCACGCCGACATCACCGACGTCCCGCACGCCTCCAAGCCGTTCAAGACGCGGCGCGAGTTCACCGTGGCCTACTACGAGGCGTGCAAGCGGTGCCACTTCGCGAACTACAGCAAGACGCAGGACGGCGTCCACTACCCCGCCGTCGCCCGCGGCGACCGGATGGCCCCGGTCTGCGTCGACTGCCACGGCGCGCACGGCGTGACGCCGCCCTCCCAGCCCCGGTCGCGGATCTCACAAACGTGCGCCGCCTGCCACGGCGGGGTCACGGCAACCTATGCGAAGAGCGTGCACGGCCGCGCGCTCAGCGAGGAAAAGAACGCGGACGTCCCGACGTGCACCGACTGCCACCGCTCGCACGACATCGCGGGGCCGCACGCGCCGGGCTGGCGGCTGAAGAGCCCTGAGCTCTGCGCGAGCTGCCACACGCAGCCGGCGATGATGAAGAAGTACAACCTCTCGACGGCCGTCATGCAGACCTACCTCGCCGACTTCCACGGGACGACGGCCTCGCTCCAGAAGTCGGGGACCACCGAGAGCACGCAGGTCGTCGCGCTCTGCATCGACTGCCACGGCGTGCACGACATCACCAAGACCGACGCCCCGAACTCGGGGGTGATCCAGGCGAACATCCTCAAGACCTGTCAGCGGTGCCACCCGGGCGCCACCCAGAAGTTCACCGCCGCGTGGCTGTCGCACTACGAGCCGACGCTTCGGAACGCGCCGCTGGTCTACGCGGTCAAGATAGGGTACGCGATTCTGATCCCGTTCATGGTCGGGGGTCTGGTCCTCCAGATTCTCCTGCACCTCTGGCGGATCGTGGTCAACCGATGAAAGGCTACGTTACTCGTTTCACGCTCCAGCAGCGCGCCGAGCATTTCTCGGTCATGTCGCTGTTCATCATCCTCGCCCTCACGGGGCTGCCGCAGAAGTTCTTCGAGGCGTCCTGGGCTCGCGCCATCATCTCGGCACTGGGCGGCATCGAGCAGGTGCGGTGGTTCCACCGGGTGGCTGGCGTCCTGTACCTCGGTTGCCGCGGGAGCCCACCTCGGGTGGGTGGCGGCGCGCGTGGCGATGGGTCGAACGACGCTGGCGATGCTGCCCACCAGGCAGGACTTCCTCGACGCCATCCAGCAGCTTCAGTACTACATGGGCGCCGTCGCGGAGCCGGCGAAGTTCGACAAGTTCGACTACAAGCAGAAGTTCGAGTACCTGGGGGCTCGTCCTCGGCTCGCTCATCATGGTGTCGACCGGTTTCGTCCTGCTCTTCCCGATCCTGACGACGACCTACCTGCCCGGCGAGATCGTGCCGGCCTCCAAGCTCGCCCACGGGAACGAAGGCTTCATGGCGTTCCTGATCGTCGTGCTGTGGCACATCTACAACGCGCATCTCAATCCGGACGTCTTCCCGTTCGACACGGCCATCTTCACGGGCAAGATCAGCATGGACCGGCTCCACCACGAGCACGAACTCGAATACGAGCGGCTGAAGAAAGAAGCGGAATAGCGGCCGTGGTGAGGTGATGCCCCTCGCCTTCCTGTCCCAGTCGATCCTGCACGGCCTGGTCGCCGCGTGTTTCGTCGAGGCGTTGCTGCGGGTCTGGCAGGTGGAGGACGGCGCCTGGAGGCTGCGCCTCCGGCTGCTGGCGCTGGCGGCCCCCGTCCTCTGGCTGCCGCTGCTGCTCTTGATCGCGCCCGTGCGCAGCAGCCCCGTCTTCGTCGCACGCTGGGCGCTGTTTGCCGGGGAGCGCTGGAACCAGCTGCGCGTCGGCGGCCTGGCCCTGGGCGACCTGACGCTGATGCTGGCGGCGGGCGCCGGCTCGGCGCTCTTCCTGCGCGATGCCCTTCCCCCTCTCGCGGACGCCGTGCGCCGGTCGGAGCGCGCGGCCGCGGCAGGTCCCTGGCATGCGACGACGGCCGCCCTGCGCGGTGTCGTCGGCCGGCACGCGGCAGCCTTCGGCATCCCGGCCCCTGGCATCCGGGTCGTCGACGCGCCGTTCCCGGTGTTGCTCTGCGAGGGCGCGGCGACGCCGGTCCTCGTCGTATCGCCGACGACGCTGGATCGGCTCGGGCCCGAGGAACTCGACTCGGCCATCGCACACGAGTTGGCTCACGCGAAACACCGGGACCCGGCCTGGGGCTACGTCCTGGTGGCCGCCCGCGCGCTGCTCTTCTTCAACCCGGCGGCTCAGTGGATCGCCCGCGCGGTGGTCGATGACATCGAGCGGCGCGCAGACCAAGCGGCGGCGAAGGTCCTCGGGCACGCGGAGGGACTGGTCCGCGCGATGAGGCTGCTGTTCGATGCGGGACACCCCCCGCCGTCCGACGGCCACGCCTCATTCGAACTCGTCTTCTGGCGGATCCGCCGGGCGGGACTCGAGCGGCGGTGCGCGCGGCTGCGCCAGGCGCTCGACCGGCCTCCCGTCACGGCAGGGCCCGCGCTCGTCGCCCTGGCGGCGCTCGGCACGTTCGGGCTGGTGTTCTTCGTCGTGTAACGAGGCTGGATGTCGAATCGCTTTCGCGCCGTTCGATCCTGGATCGTCATCGCCGCGGGTTTCGCCCTCGTCCTGAAGGCGGCCGATCGCGTGCCGTCCCTCGTGGCGGGCACGCCGCACGGCGTGCGGATCTATCGCACCGTCGCGGAGGCCGAGCGAGCCGTCGGCGCGCGGCTCTGGCTGCCGGCCGAAGTGCCTCAGTCGGTCGACTGGCCGCCCGTCCGCATCGACGCGTGGCCCGGCCCGCCGGTGTGGCTCGTCGTCAGGGCGGCCGGCCGCGCCGACGCCCGAGAGCGACTGGTGCTGGCGCAATCGATCGGCGCCCCGGCCCCCCCGCCGGCCCATCTGGTCGAACCGCTCCAGGAGTTGATGACCGTCGACGTGCCCGTGGGCCGCCATACGGCGACGTTGACCCGGGGGCTGGCGTCCAGCGGGTTGCTGCTGCATGATCTGTCGTGGACCGCGGGCACTCGACGCGTGACCATCCGATACGCGGGGCCCGTCGAAGAACTGCTCCGGCTCGCCGCGAGCCTGGAACGGACCCAGTCATGACTCAGATCCCGGTCGGCCGCGACTGGAGCGGTCGAAGCATCCAGGCGCGCGTCGTGCTGCTCGTCGGCACGGGAGTTCTCGCCGCGCTCGCGATTCTCGGCGGCACCTCGTTCGTGGCGATCAACCGGATGGAAGCCCGGCTGTCCGCCGAGCGCCTCCTCCTGGCGCAAGCCGTCGCGGAGCACATGGACTCCATCGTGCAGGGCGACATGGAGGTGCTGCAGGGGGTGTCGGCGTCGATGGCGGTCGGGCGGGCTGGCCGGGAAGTCCTTCCCGAAGGCTCCGCCATCCGCGACGCGTATCTGCGTGCGCGTCTCGTGGATCACGTCGCGCTCGTCGGCCCGGCGGGCACGGTCCTGCTTCGCGAGCCGCCCGCGCGAGGCGAGCCGGCCGCCGTGCCCGACGCAGCCGACATCCAGACGGCGGTGACGACCGGGCGTCCCGCGGTCTCCAACATGATCCCGTCGGCAGCGCCGCGCCGGCTCTATCTCCTCGTCCCGATCCGGGACTGGCGGGGCCAGGTCGTGCTCGTGGCCGCCGGAGAGATCGACCCGAACGGCTCGCGGTTCTCCTCGGTCCTCGACGGATTCCGCATGGCGCCTGGCGGCTCGATCGATGTCCTCGATGGCACTGGCCTGACCATCGCCAGCACCGATCGCGCGAGGCGCCTCCGCCAGCGGGACGACGCGGCGGAAATCGCCTCCGCGATTCGCGACCGGAGAGGCACGGTGCGGGACGGCACGGGCGCGGACGCCGAGATGGTGCTGGCGCTGGCGCCGATGACCTCGGCACGCTGGGGCGTCCTCATCCGCCAGGACGAATCGGTCGCGTTCGCGCAGGCCCGGTCGGCGCGCTGGACCATCCTGTGGCTCGGGCCGGCGCTGCTCGGGCTCGCCCTCCTGTTCGCCTGGGGAGCCGCGCGCAGCGTCCGCGGCCCGATCGCGCTGCTCACCGATTCGGCCGAACGGATCGCGTACGGCAATCTGAGCCAGCCGATCCCGGACCTGGGCGCTGATGAAGTCGGTCGCCTCGGTCGGTCCTTCGAACAGATGCGCATGGCGCTCCGGGCCTCGATCGGCCACGTGGAGCAGGCGAACCTCGATCTCGAGCGGCGGGTCGAGGAGCGGACGCACGAACTGGAGGGGCTCTACCACCAGCTTCAGGAGCGGGAGGCGTGGCGCGAGGAACTGCTGCGCAAGGTCATCTCGGCGCAGGAGGACGAACGCAAGCGTCTCGCGCGCGAGCTGCACGACGAAACCAGCCAGACGCTCAGCGCGCTGGCGATGAAGATCGAGACCGCGCTCGCCGCGTGGCCCTCCGAGGCGTCGCGCGAGCGGCTCGTCGAAGCCCGGGGCCTCACCGTGCGGACGCTCGAAGAGCTGCACCGACTCATCTTCGACCTGCGCCCGTCGGTGCTCGACGACCTCGGCCTGCTCTCGGCCATCCGCTGGTACGCCGAGCGCCACCTCGAGCGGCGGGGCATCGCCGTGCGCTGCGAGTTCAGCGGCGTCGCCGACCGGCTCGTCCCCGAGCTCGAGACCGCCCTGTTCCGCGTCTGCCAGGAGGCGATCACCAATATCGCGAAGCACTCCGAGGCGGACTCCGTCCTGATCCAGTGCCTCGAGCGCGAAGACCGCATCTCGATCGAGATCGAGGACGATGGCAAGGGGTTCTCGCCCGAGAGCCTTCCGCCGCCGGCCGCGCGCGAGCGGGGTCTCGGTCTGCTCGGGATGCGGGAGCGGGTCGAACTGTTCGGCGGCACGCTGGTACTCGACTCGGCGCCCGGCCAGGGGACTCGAATCGCGGTGACGGTGCCACTCAGCCAGGAGGTGCAGCTTGAACAGCATCCGGGTTCTGATCGCGGATGACCACGCCATCGTCCGCGACGGCGTCCGCGCGCTCCTGGCGCTCTCGGACGACATCACCGTCGTCGGCGAGGCGGCCAACGGCCAGCAGGCCATCGAGCTGGCCCGGAGCCTGGCCCCGGACGTCATCCTGATGGACATCGCCATGCCGGGGCTGGGCGGCCTCGAGGCCACTCTCGAGATCCGCAAGGACAACCCGCAGGCGAAGATCCTCGTCCTGACCCAGTACGAGGACCGCGAGTACATCCGGCGGTTCCTCAAGGCCGGCGTGTCTGGGTACGTGTTGAAGAAGGCGGCCGGGTCGGAACTGACCTCGGCCATCCGCGCGGTCTCCCGCGGCGGGCTCGTCCTCGACCCCGATGTCGCCAGGGAAGCGATGCGTGAGCACGATGGGTCGGCCACCCCCGGCCGAGCCGCCGACCCCTACGAGGCGCTCACCGATTGAGAGAAGCAGGTGCTGAAACTCGTGGCCGAAGGCCACAGCAACAAGGAGGTCGCCGACCTGCTCGACATCAGCGTCAAGACGGCGATGTCGCACCGCGAACACATCATGCAGAAGCTCGACCTGCACAGCCGGACCGACCTGATCAAGTTCGCGATCCAGCAGGGCGTCATCAGGGTCGCCCCCTAGCCCTTCGACTCGCCTCGAGTGGAGCCGAGGGCTCGCTCGGGGCCTAGTCGTGGAGGTCGGGGCGACGCGGTTCGTGGCGCTGGGTCCCCTGGATCGACGCGTCGAGCGACTCCGGGTCCACGACGTCCCCGTTCTCCGCGTCGGCCGACCGCCGCTTCTTCCCGCTCGCGAGGTAGGCCTCGCCCGGCCGCCAGTCCGGCGTCATCGTCGCGGCCACGTCGACGGCCCCGGAACGACCCATCGCGAGGGCCTTCTTGCCGAGGAACGTGAACAGCAGCGCGAAGCCGATGAACGGCAGGAACATCGCATAGACCGCGCCCATCACCGGGGCGAACAGCAGGAGCGCCACCACGGGAACCTTGAGGTACTTGTCCGAGGCGTCGCCGGGCAGGATGCCTCCCTGCTTGGGCACCAACGTCATTTCCCACTTCCGCAGGTTCCAGTAGAAGCCGTTCTTCGCCGCCGTGCCGCCGATTCGCTTGGTCATCATGATCCGTCTCTCCTATGAATGCCGGGGTGAGCGTCACTGTCTGATCACAATGTAGTCGCCCGGCGGCGTCCCGACAATCAGGCACAGACCCGTCCGATCGAAGATAAAGTCCCGACTCCCCATCGGGAAAACACCCGAGGCGGCCCTGGGAGTCGTCCCGATGCCAACCATAACCCTCTGCGGCCAAGGCACTTGCACCTCGCACGCTCGCCACCCGCAAGATCGCCAGATCGCACGATCGCAAGATCGCAAGATCGCCAGATCGCCAGATCGCCAGATCACACGATTACGCCGTCCCTCCGCTTGCCTGCCTCGTGACCCGGTGCTGCCTCGCCGCCGCCACTTCAAAGACCTCCTGCGCCTGGTCGCAGCCCGACCGCAGCGTCGACGTGACGTAGTCGAAGATGGCCTCGCGCAGCCCCTGCGACTCGGGGTCGCGGCGCAGCACCCGCCAGCACACCAGATTGAGCGCCTCGAGCGCCCCGCAGAGTTCGCTGGCGCTGTAGCCCTCCTTCAACCGCTGCTCCGCGAGGTCGCGGCAGTAGCCCATGAAGACGCCCTTGTCGCGCGTGCGGACGGCGTTCAGCAGGCTCCGATAGATGAGCCGGACGGACCACTGCAGCTGTTCGCGCGTGAGTTCCTGGTACCGGCCGAACCGCGCTCGCCCGGCCGGCCCGGTGAGCAGTCCGACGAAGTCGCGCATGACCGCTTCCTGGTGCAGCTCGAGCAGCCAGTGGAGCTTGAGATTCGCCGGTACGCGCACGCCCTTCATCGCGGCGCGGTTGAGTTCGGCCCACCTCACCGGATCCGTCTTCAGGTTCTCTATGAGGAACGGCATGCGGCGAAGAATGTCCAGGCGGGGACGCGGGGCCCAGTCCAGCCGCCTGCGCGTCCGGCTGGCGTCGACCGCCATCACCGTGTCGATGTACTCGGCCATCCACACCCGCTCAAACGGCCGGTGGCCGGTCAGCCGCCCGACGAGGTCCCGGCAGCGGATGCCCGGGCCGCAGAGCGCCCTGGGCACGAGCATCGGCCTGTGCCTCGCCCCGTAGTAGGCCAGCGTGGCGGCCTCGTAGAGCTCGCGGTGCGAGACGGCGCCGTCCGGGCTCGCCATCAGGACCTCGCACGGCTTCCACTCCTGGATGCGCGCCAGCACCTCGAGCAGAAACAGCACCAGGTCGTTGACGTGCAGGTACGGGACTGCCGAGCGTCCCTGTCCGCCGAGCATCCGGTGGTTCCACGCCCGGGAGAGCCAGGTCTCGAGGAACATGAAGAGCGGCGGATACTCGCACCAGTCGGAGAACAGCGGCGCGAATCGGACGATGACGGGGTGGAGCCGGTCGCTGAACTCGAACGTCATCGCCTCGCCCTCACGGGCGGTGATGGCGGCGATATGCGTGCCGTGCGGGGGGCTCTCCTCGTCGATCGAACGGCCCGGCCGCGGTGGCCGACACGCCAGGACGGAACTGGAGAACACGAAGTGCCGGACGAGCGTGGCCGAGGCCGCCTCGAGCACGTTGCGAAGTCCCACGACGTTCGTCCGCCAGTACTCCGGGTCCTGGACGCCGCTGAAGTCGTAGTGCGACGCCAGGTGGACCACCGCGTCCGCTCCGCCGAGGTCCGCGATCTGGCGGAAGATCGGCCCGATCTGCGGCCGTTCGGAAACGTCCGCCTGCAGCCACGTCACGTTCGGATGCGCCGAGATGCCGCTCCGGTGCTGCGAGCGGCGGGCGACGGCGAAGATCCGGTAGTCGTCGCGGAGAGCGGGAATCAGGTGCCGCCCGACGAACCCAGACGCGCCTGTGACGATCAATCCCGGGAGGGTCATACGCGTGGCCGCCGTGCCGCCGCGATTATATACTGCCGCGTCCCGGCGTCCACAACCGCTATTGCGCCAATGGCCGGGCGCAGGCGTTGATATTCTCAACATCTGCGGTTCTGACGACCGGTGATCGCTGTAGAATGAGTGGCCGTCAGGCGCCCAGGCCAGGAGTCGCACGATGCCTTCCCAGGCACCACCTGAACCAACAGCCCGCCCTGCTGCAGCGCCTCGTTCCCGCTGGTGGAACCGGCTTGGCGTCAAGGCGACGGCCGTGGTCGTCCTCGTCACCGTGCTGGGCGGCGCGGTCATCATTGGCATGAGCCTCCGGGCCCAGCAGGCCTACCTCACGGCGGAGGTCGTGCGCGGCGCCGCGCAGTTCAGCGACACGATCAAGGCCAGCACCTACCATTTCATGCAGAGCGACGAGCGCGCCGGCGCCTATCGCACCATGGAGATGATTGGACGGCTCGAAGGAATCGAGCAGGTCCGGATGCTGAACAAGGATGGCCGGGTCACGTTTTCGACGGACCGCGCCGAGATCGGCCGCCTCGTCGACAAGAGCGCGGAGGCCTGCTACGCCTGCCACGCAGCGGGCCAGCCGCTGGTCCGGCTGAATGTCCCCTCGCGGAGCCGGATCTTCAACCGGGCCGGCCATCGCGTGCTCGCCATGATCACGCCGATCTACAACGACCCCAGCTGCTCGGCAGGCGCCTGCCACTACCACCCCGCGGCACAGCAGGTCCTCGGCGTCGTGGACATCGCCATGTCGCTTGAAGCCGAGGACCGCGCCGTGGCCCAGCTCGGGCAACGCACGACGCTGTTCTCCGCCGTCGGGATCCTGCTGCTGGCGGCAGCGGTCGGTCTCTTCGTGCGGGGCGCGGTCATTCGCCCCCTCGGGGGGATCGTGCGGGCGACCGAACGGGTCGCTCAGGGCGACCTGGACCAGCCGATCTCGATACCGCGGTCCGACGAGATCGGCCGACTGGCGTCATCGTTCAACGCGATGACGGCGTCGCTGAAACAGGCTCGCGCCGACCTCCAGCACCTCAACGAGAACCTGGAGCGCCAGATCGACGAGCGGTCGGCGGCCCTGAAGCAGACCCAGGCCCAGCTGATTCAGTCCGAGAAGATGTCGTCGCTCGGGAAGCTCGCGGCCTCGGTGGCGCACGAGATCAACAACCCGCTGGCAGGCATCCTGACCTACGCGAAGCTTCTGGTACGGATGCACGAGGAGGGCGAGCTGTCCGAGGCGGCGCGGGAGCGTGCCGTCCGCAACCTCCGCCTGATCGAGCGCGAAACCGATCGGTGCAGCGCCATCGTCCGCAACCTGCTCGACTTCGCGCGCCAGCGGCCGCCGAGCCTGAAGGGGATCGACGTCAGCGCGGTCGTCGACGAGGCGCTCTCGCTGCTCTCCCACCGCCTGCAGATGCAGAACGTGACGCTCGTGAAAGAGCTGGAGCCGATGCCCCCCGTCATGGCCGACTTCGGCCAGTTGCGCCAGTCGTTCGTCAACATCGCGCTGAACGCGTGCGAGGCGATGAATGCCGGCGGCACGCTGACGGTCACGGCGCGCACGGCGGATGGGGCCGTGGAGGTCAGAATGGCGGACACGGGGCCCGGCATCGCGCCCGAGCACCTGTCCCGCATCGTCGACCCGTTCTTCACGACGAAGGAGAAGGGCACCGGCCTCGGCCTGTCCGTGGTGTACGGCATCATCGAGCGGCATGGCGGCTCGCTCGACGTCAAGAGCCGGGTCGGAGAGGGCACGACGGTCATCGTCCGCCTCCCGGTCGCGCCGGCCCAGCCGCCGACGCCGGCGCTCAGCGCCGTGCCTGAGCCGTCCTAGAGGGCGGTCCGGGTCGGCCCGTCCAGGGGAGATCAGAGTCGCGTGCACGTCTATCTGTGGTGGATCGGCAGCGGCACGGCGGATCACGAGGTGCTCGGCACGCTCCGGCGCCAGACCGAACACGTGTTCGGCGTGCCGGCGCGGGCGTGGCTGGGCCACGATCGGCCCGCCGACTCGTTCGACCCGCGGCGCCAGCAGCATTCGTCCACGCGCATCCTGAAGTGGCTGATCGAGAGCCGCCCTGCGCAATCGACGAAGATCGTCGGGATCACCGACGTGGATCTCTTCATTCCGATTCTGACGTTCGTCTATGGCGAGGCTCAGCTGGGCGGAACGGCGGCGGTCGTCTCGACGGCGCGGCTGCAGTCGGACAACGGCTTCCGCCCCGGCGGCAGCGCGCTCGCGTCGCGCCTCGTGAAAGAGTGCGTCCACGAACTCGGCCACACCTTCGGCCTGCTGCACTGCCAGCTGGCGACGTGCGTGATGGCGCGGTCGGTCACCCTCGGGCAGGTGGACGCCAAGGCCCCCGACCTGTGCCACGATTGCCGGACCCGCTACGGCGAGATCCGTCACCAAGGACACGGACACCATGAGTAGAGAACGGACCCGCATTCTCATCGTCGACGACGAGGAAATCGTCCGCGAATCGCTGTCGGCCTGGCTCGAGAAGGACGGCTACACGCTGGCGACCGCCCAGGACGGCGAGACCGCGATCGATCGGATTCGAAAGGAGCGGTGGTCGATTCTCCTCGTCGACCTGAAGATGCCGGGCATCGACGGCCTGCAGGTGCTGGAAATCGCGCGGAAGGCGCAGCCTGACGCGGCCGCGGTCATCATGACCGCGTACGCCACCGTGGACACGGCCGTCGCCGCCATGAAGCTCGGCGCGTACGACTACCTGGTGAAGCCGTTCGACCCCGAGGAACTGAGCCTGATGGTGCAGAAGATTGTCGCGCAGCAGGCGCTCGTCCGGGAAAACGTCCTGTTGCGCAAGGTGCTCAAGCGCGACTATCACTTCCGCGATCTGATCAGCAAGAGCCCGGCGATGCACGCCTTGTTCGATCTGGCGCGGACCGCCGCGCGCAGCAATTCGACGATCCTCGTCCTCGGCGAGAGCGGGACGGGAAAGGAACTGCTGGCGCGGGCAATCTACGCCGAGAGCCCGCGCAGCCAGGGCCCGTTCGTCGCGGTGTCGTGCGCCGCGCTCACCGAGACGCTGCTCGAATCCGAGCTGTTCGGCCACGAGAAGGGGGCGTTCACCGGCGCGGCCGCGCGCCGCAAGGGCACCTTCGAGACGGCCGACGGCGGCACGCTGTTCCTGGACGAGATTGGCGACATCTCGGCCAAGCTCCAGCTCGACCTGCTTCGCGTGCTCGAAGGCCGCCAGTTCATGCGCGTCGGCGGATCCGAGCCGGTCCGCGTCGACGTCCGGATCATCGCGGCCACCAATCGCGACCTCCAGAAGGCCGTGTCCGACGGCTCCTTCCGGGAAGATCTCTTCTACCGGCTCAACGTCATCCCGATCCACCTGCCGCCGCTGCGCGACCGGCTCGAGGACATGCCGCTGCTCGTCGAACATTTCCTGGAACAACTCGGCGCGGAGATGCACAAGCAGGTCGACGGCGTGTCGGCCGAGGCCATGGGGATCCTGATGGCGCACACGTGGCCCGGCAACGTGCGCGAACTGCGCAACATCCTGGAGCGGGCGATGGTGGTCGCCGCGGGCCGCGTCGTCGAGGCGTCGGACCTCGGCCTTCGGAGGCCGCCGTGCGTCGACGGCTCCCCCGGCATGGCGTCGCTCGAGGACGTCGAGCGGCACCACATCGGCCGCGTGCTCCACGAGTCGCACGGCAACATCAGCCAGGCGGCCCGGACGCTCGGCATCGATCGGGCGACGCTCTATAGCAAGCTCAGGAAATACCAGCTGCGCAAGGATGGCGAGCCGGAGCCTGATGGGAACGGTGCCGACTAGCAGACGAGGCGACCTGTTCAATTTGTCAACGCCTCGTAGCATTTCTCAACACTCGCTGCTTTTCGCTGTTTTTCGGCCGAAAATCGCGGATTCTGGCCATTTACGGTCGAATCGTAAGGAACCGCCTGTTGTGATTCTCAACACGCCGGCCCAGACCCTCCTTGGTAGATCATCCGCTTGCTGTCTCTAAGATACTGATTCGCAATAACTTATCTAGACATGTCGCCCTTCTCTCGATGACGGCACCAGCCTTGCTCTAGCCGTCTGTGAAGAGGGGTATCCGATGTCCTGTCCACACCTCAAAGAAGTGGTGATGCTGTTCTGCCGGGCGTACCCGGTCAAGAAGATGGTGCCTCTGCAGAGCCTGGCCTCGGCAAATCCCTGCCTGGGCGGGGACTTCCAGCAGTGCCCGCTCTTCAAGGACCTGTCTGAGCGGCTGAAGGACTGCCCGAACCACGTCGCCTTGTTCGAGAAGGCCGAGCCTCAGAAAGGGGTGCAGCGATGATGCTCGCAGTTGCCCTGTCGCTCGTTGGATGTATCGTCCTCTCACTCTCGTCCCTGGCGGCCCACACCAGGTGACGCATCGAATCCCGGAGACCCGTATGGACCTCAGTCGTAGAACCTTCATGAAGTTCGCGGGCGCCGCGGGTGCGGCGGGCGTCGTGGCCAGGCCCGCGCCTGCGGCCGCGTCGACGCAGCGTCCCGTGGACACACCGGCGGTACTGGTGGATGCCACACGCTGCGTCGGCTGCCGCGGCTGCGAGGCGGCGTGCAGTGAAACGAACGGGCTGCCGGAGCCCGCGCTCTCGGGCCAGGACGCCGTGTTCCTGAAGCGGCGGCCCACGGACATCAAGGTCTACACCGTCGTGAATCGCGGCGCCGCCGACTCGAAACAGGGCGAGGCGCGCTTCGTCAAGACGCAGTGCATGCACTGCCTCGACCCCGCGTGCGCGTCGGCCTGCCTCGCCAAGGCGCTCGAGAAGACGGCGGCCGGGCCGGTCGTCTATCACAAGGAGCGCTGCCTGGGATGCCGGGTACTGCATGGTGGCCTGCCAGTTCGACGTGCCGAAGTTCGAGTTCGACTCGCCGGCGCCCTACATCAGCAAGTGCTCGTTCTGCGCCGACCGCCAGGCGCAGGGCCAGCAGCCGGCCTGTGCGTCGGTCTGCCCGACAGGCGCCCTCCAGTTCGGCCACCGCGCCGGCTTGATCGAGGAGGCGCGCGCCCGGATCTACCGCAACGAAGGGAAGTACGTGCACCACATTTACGGAGAGACGGAGGCGGGCGGGACGAACTGGCTCTACATCACCGACGTGCCGTTCGAATCGCTCGGGTTCCGGACCGACCTTGGCCCGACCTCGCCGCCGGAACTCACCCGCACCGCGCTCGCGGCGGTGCCGTTCGTGCTGACCTTGTGGCCTCCGCTCCTGATGGGGCTCTACTCGTTCGCCAGGCGGCGCGAACAGGCCGCCAGCGAACCGCAGACGGGCAGGGAGGCGCATCATGACTGACGCAACGATGACCCGAGGGTTCGACGCCCGCTCCTTCATCACCGAGAAGCTCCTCATGGGGATGTCGGTGCGCGACTACCTGAAGTCGCTGCTGACGCCAGGCAATGCGGTGTTCGCTTTCATCCTCGCGGTCGGCATCCCCGTCCTCATCTACCGGTTCGTATTCGGGATCGGCGCAGCCAGCAACCTCACGCAGATCAACCCGTGGGGGCTCTGGATCGGCTTCGACGTCCTCGCGGGTGTGGCGCTGGCCGCGGGCGGCTTCACGCTGGCGACGGCCGTCTACGTGCTCGGGCTCAAGGAGTACCACCCCATCGTCCGGCCCGCGGTGCTGACCGGCTTCCTCGGTTACACGTTCGTGGTCGTCGGCCTGTGCGCCGACCTCGGCCGACCGTGGAAGCTGCCGGTCCCGATGGTCTATTCCTACGGCACCGGCTCGGTGATGTTCGAGGTGGGCTGGTGCGTGTGCCTGTATCTGATCGTCCTCGCGCTCGAGTTCAGCCCGGCGGCGTTCGAGTGGCTGGGGCTGAAGAAGGCCAGGGAATGGGCCTTGCGCGCGACGCTCCTGCTGACGATTCTCGGGCTGTGCCTGTCGACGCTCCATCAATCGTCGCTCGGCGCGCTCTTCCTGATGATGCCGCACCGCGTGCATCCGCTCTGGTACTCGGGCTACGTGCCCGTCTTCTTCTTCGTGTCCGCCATCATCGCCGGCATGAGCATGGTCATCGTGGAGAGCGGCATCTCGCACCGGGTGTTCAGGTCGCAGATCGACCCGAAGGACCACGGGCGGGCGGACACGCTGACGCTCGGTCTGGCACGCGGCGCCGCCGTGGTGCTGTTCGCCTACTTCTTCCTGAAGCTCCAGGGCCTGGTCGACGGCGGCCGGTTCGATCTGCTGCTCACGCCCTACGGCTACTGGTACATGTTCGAGATGCTCGGCTTCATCCTGGCGCCGTGCCTGCTCTACGCCGTCGCCGTCCGGCGGCAGAACGCGGCCATGGCTCGCTGGGTGGCCGGCTGGACCGTCCTCGGCATCGTGGTGAACCGCCTGAACCTGTCGGTCATCGCGTTCAACTACAACGCGGCCGAGCGCTACGTGCCCGCCCTCATGGAAATCATCATCTCGGTCACGATCGTCACAATTGGAATCATGACGTTTCGCTGGATTGTCAACCGGATGCCGGTGCTCCGCGAGCACCCGGACTTTCCGCAGGCCCATTAGGGCGGAGGCATACTTCGATGGGTCACGACCTCATCACCATCTACTGGATCAAGGCCGTCGAGTACGTGCTCGCGGTCTCCTACATCCCGTTGTTCTTCCTCTTCTGGAAGTTCGCCAGCCCGAAACGCGAGGCCCCCGTGTTCGTGCGGTCCGTGGCGCCCGGTTGGGCGGATCAGTTGGCGGGGTTCTTCCACGTGCCGGCTGACCTCTTCTTTCACCCCGGGCACACCTGGGTCCGTCTGGACGACGGAGACACGGTGACGGTCGGGATCAGCGACTTCGCGCAGAAGCTCGTCGGCCCGCTCGGCCGCATCCAGCTGCCCGCCGTGGGCTCGTCGCTCGCCCAGGGCGAATCGGCGCTGTTCCTCGATGCGGACGGCGCCTCGATACCGATGCTGGCGCCGGTCGACGGGACGGTCGTCGCGGTCAACAGCCGGCTCGGCGACACGTCTCGCGTTGCGAAGGACTCGCCCTACGGCGACGGATGGATGCTGAAGGTGAAGAGCTCGCGGCTGGCCGCCAACCTGAAGAACCTGATGTCGGGTTCGCTGGCCGGCAGGTGGATGGACACCGTGTGCGAGAGGCTCGGTGCTGAGATGGCTCCGATGGAACTCGGCAAGGTCTACCTCGACGGCGGCCAGCTCGTGGACGGGCTGGCGCGGAGCCTGTCCCCCGGCGACTGGGACCGCGTGGCCCGACGGTTCTTCCTGACGGAAGAGGGAGGCCGCCATGCGTAGACGACCCGCGCTGTGGATACTGGCGGCGGCCATCGTCATCGGCGCCGCAGGAGCGGCGGTCGCTCAGAACATGCCGAAGCTGCCGGCGGACCTCACGCTGAAGCAGTCGGGCGACAGCCCCGGCAAGGTGACGTTCAGCCACACGAGCCACCTGAGCTACCAGGCGAAGCCTGACTGCACGGTGTGCCACCCGAAACTTGCGCCCATCGTGAAGCCGGCCTCCGGCGTGAAGCGTGAGCCGACGACGCACGCCGCCATGCTCAAGGGGCGGGCGTGCGGAGCCTGCCACGGCAAGACCGCGCACAACTTCGACGATTGCACGACCTGTCACAAGTAGGAGCCATTCCAGGAAAGGGAGTGAGCCATGCAAGCCCTTCTCGACGCGCTTCAGAACATCGGCGTCTTCCTCGCATTCCTCGCCGCGCGCTTCGCGGTGCTGCTGGTGGTGCTGGCAGTCCTCGCCGTCGTGTTCCTCGCCGGTCTCGCGGTGGTCCGCCTCGTCGGGCTGGCGCGTCGCCGCGCCCTCGGCCTGACCCGCGTCGACGGCCTGATGTGGAGGCCCGGCGTGTTCTTCTCGCCAGGCCACGCGTGGCTGCAGGCCCGCGACGGCGGTTCTCTGCGCGTCGGCATCGACGACCTCGCGCAGCACGTGCTGGCTCGAATCAGCGAGGTCATCCTGCCCGCGCCCGGCCAGCTGGTGCGCGCTGGCGAGCCGGTCGCGATCGTCCGCTGCGGCAAGCGGCGGGCGGCCATTCCGGCTCCAGTGGCCGGCCGGGTCGTGGCCGTCAACCGGCGAGTCGCCACGGATCCCACCCGGCTGCACAACGATCCGTACGGCGGCGGCTGGCTCTACGCCGTACAGCCCGAGGATTCGTCGTACACGGCACTGCCGCACGGTGACGAGTCGCGCGGCTGGTTCTCGCGCGAGGCCGTGCGGCTGTCGCAGTTCTTCGAACACCAGCTTGGCATGGCGGCCGCGGACGGCGGCGAACTCATCGCGCCCGGGCCGTCGCTGCTGACCGAGTCGCAGTGGGCAGAGATGACGCAGAGCTTCCTGCAGGCGTCGAACTAGACGGCGGTTCCAGGCTCACCTTTCCCGGTCGCGGGGGCGCACGTCGGGTGCGCCCCCGTCGATTGCGCCCGCCGCGACGTTGCACACAATCCAACCCCAGCCCGTTGTCATCAGCGCCCGCCTGCCGGATCATGGCTGCACGCGCGATCCGCAACTGGAGGTGCCATGGCGAAGAGGGCGCTGCTCGTCGGGATCAACGCCTACCCCGATCCCGAAAACACCCTCAAGGGGTGCGTCAACGACGTTCGGCAGGTAAGCGATCTGCTCTACCAGCACTTCGGGTTCGGCGCAGACGGCTCGATCAGACTGCTGACCGACGCGCGAGCCACAACCGCGGCCATCGTCGACCGTCTTCACTGGCTGCTCGATGGGGCGCGCGCCGGCGACGTCCTCGTCTTCCACTACTCCGGCCATGGATCGCAGGTCCCCGACCGCCACGGCGACGAACTCGACGACGGGCTCGACGAGATCATCTGTCCCTACGACCTCGACTGGGACGACCCGTTCACCGACGATGATCTGTACGCGATCGTGAAGGACCTGCCCGCCGGAGTGAACCTGACGGTGGTGCTCGACTGCTGCCATTCGGGCACCGGCCTGCGAGAGGCGGTCGGCCCGAATCCCCCGGCGCGAAGCCGGTACGCGCGCCCTCCGGTCGAACCCTCGCGGCAGCCGCACGCCGACCTGGCCGTCAGACGATTCGGGTCCCGGGCGGCCAGGCGCGGCGCCATCCTGATTGCGGGTTGCCGATCGAACCAGTCGTCGGCCGATTCGTTCATCGACGGCGACTACCACGGCGCGCTGACGTACTACCTGTGCCAGGCGCTTGCGGCATCTGGAGGCGGCCTGACCTATCGCGAACTGATCGAGCGCGTTCGGCGCACGCTTCGCGAGCGCCGGTTCGAGCAGGTGCCTCAGCTCGAGGGCCCGGCGTCACTGCTGGGCGTCAGCGTCTTCTCGCCGCTGGCGGAACTCGTGGAAAGCTGAGCGCAATTCCGAGTCGCCGCTCCGCACGCCGCGTCTCGGGTCTGCCGCCTGCTCTCTATCGGCCCGGACCGCCGGGCTTCCCCTTGACGTGCGTGTATCCCCGCCGGGACCTGACCGTCAGTTTCGGGTCGCCAGTCTTGACGCGGATGCCGTGGTATTGGCCGTCCGGAGCCCGCTGGGGCGCGTAGGCGAGCGTGTACTGGTGGTTCAGTTCGTTGGCGATCCGCTCCGCGGCGGCCGTCAGCTCCGACGGCTCGTGAATGACCTCGGTGTAACCGCCGGTCTGGCCCGCGAGATCGTTCAGGCTTTCGGGTGAGAACTCGCGGTTGATCGCGGCGCCTCCCGGCGCGTCGAGCGCAATCCCGTAGACGAACGCGTCGGTCTGGTTCAGCCGGCGGAGCGTGTCCTGAAGCGATGCGTCGCTGGCGGTGTCGTTGCCGTCCGAAATCACCACCAGGCCGCAACGCTGAAAGCGGCGCGTGTCGAACATCGACGCTGCCTTGATGACCGCATCGAAGATCGCCGTGCCGCCGGACGGCGTCACGCGGTCGAGGCGGCCCGCGAGCGACCGCGGGCGGCTCCACGGCGCTCTCATGGTCGGCGCGTGGTTGAACACCATGAGAAACGCCTCGTCGCCCTCGTCGAGGAGCGACAGAACGAAGCGGTCGATCGCCGTGCGCGCCGCCGCGATCCGCACGCCGTACATGCTGTCACTGACGTCGACGGCGAGGCCGAGGCTGACGGGGACCCGGTCCCCGTTGAACTGGACGATGCGCTGCTCGACGCCGTCGTCGAAGACGTGGAAGTCGCTCTGAGTCAGTCCGGGCACGAGCCGGCCGTCACCGTCGAGCACGGTCGCGGTGACGACGACCAGGTCCACGCCCGATCGATACGCCTGGCCGTGGACGCCGGGCTGTGCCAGGAGGAGGGGCACCGCGAGGGCGCAGCCGAGCGCGAGTAGCCGCCGTGGGGATCGCACGAATCCAGTGTACCACCGGCGGACGATGGCGGTGGCCTCTCGTGGAGGCGCCGGCGCGGAGGTGTGGGCGCAAACACGGTGCCAACGTCGCTGTGCCACGGCGGGTCCGCTGGTGCTACAATCCGTCCGTTCACGTCGTCTCCCGCCCGCTGCCTGGAGGTTCCCATGAGCCTCGTTGCCGGCACGCGCCTGGGACCGTACGAGGTTCAGTCGATCATCGGCGAAGGCGGGATGGGCGAGGTCTACAAAGCGACTGACACCCGCCTCGACCGCAGCGTCGCCATCAAGGTTCTTCCACCTGACGTCAGCACCGACCCGGATCGTCGCGCGCGCTTCGAGCGCGAGGCGAAGACGATCGCAGGCCTGAACCATCCCCACATCTGCACGCTTCACGACGTTGGCCGTGACGTGCCCGCGGACAAGGCGGGAAGGCGGCTTGGCGCGCCGAGGCCTGTCGGCGAAGGCGGCGCGCCGGAAGACGGCACGGACGATCGGGCTGTCGACTACTTGGTGATGGAACTGCTCACGGGTGAGACGTTGGCCGACCGGCTGGCGAAGGGGCCGCTGGCGCTGGAGCAGGCACTCACGACGGCGACGGAGATCGCGGACGCGCTTGCAGCCGCACACCGGCAGGGCGTCATCCATCGCGACCTCAAGCCCGGCAACGTGATGCTGACCAAGACGGGTGCCAAGCTCCTCGACTTCGGTCTGGCCAAATTGAAGGGGCATGGCGAGCAGGCGGCGGCCGCGGGCCTCGCGTCGGCTCCGACGCAGCAGCGGCCGCTCACGAGCGAGGGCGCCATCGTCGGCACGCTGCAGTACATGGCGCCCGAGCAGGTCGAGGGCAAGCCGGCGGATGCGCGGACGGACCTCTGGGCGCTGGGCGCGATCCTCTACGAGATGCTGACGGCGAAGCGGCCCTTCGAGGGCACGAGCGCGGCGAGCCTCATCGGCGCCATTCTGGAACGGGAGCCGGCGCCGCTGGGGACCCTTCAGCCGCTGACGCCGGCATCGGTGGACCGGCTGGTGCGCCGTTGCCTCGCGAAGCAACCTGAGGAACGCCCGGACACGGCCCACGACGTGGCGGACGACCTGCGCTGGATGCGTGACACGAGTGGAGTGCTCGCAGCGACGCCCTTTCCCCGCCGCCGACGGGCCCGCCTGATCCTGGCCGGAACCGCTGGGCTGATCGGTGTCGCGCTACTGGCAACCTTCGTCGGCTGGCGTCTTCGGCCGTCGCCAACGCCGACGGTCGTACGCTCGACCATCGAACTGCCAGCCGGCACTCGGCTCACAGGGTCAGCCTTTCCCACCCGAACCGAGTTCGCCTTCTCTCCCGATGGAAGTCACCTGGTGTTCAGCGCGAGCCGCGATGGAAGCGCAGCGGGAGCCATGCTGTACCTGCGAGCGCTCGACAGGGCCGACGCCGAACCCATCAAGGGCACGGAAGGAGCGACACAACCGTTCTTCTCCCCCGATGGGAATTGGATCGGCTTCTGGGCCAGCGGGAACCTGCGCAAAGTCCCGAGGCGCGGGGGAATCACGACGGATCTGTTCGCAGGTCGGTTTCCGCCCATGGGTGCGTTCTGGACCGAGAATGGGACGGTCCTGTTGGGACGAGAGGGATTCGGCGGCGGCCTCCGACGGATCCCGGCTGATGTGGGCGCCGCTGAAGACCTGACACGCGTCGATCCGAAACGGGACTATGAGCACATGCTGCCCTTCCTCTTGCCTGATGGCAGGACGCTCCTGTTTACGGTGACGCCCGACGGCTGGGGCCATCGGGCACGTGTTGAGGCAGTCTCCATCGGTGGTGGAACGAGGCAGGTGATCGTCGAGGACGCCGCTGACGCGCGCTACCTTCCGACCGGGCACCTCGTCTTTGTCCGGCAAGGCGTCTTGATGGCGGCACCGTTTGACCCCTCTCGGCTGGCCGTCGGTCCGGCAGTTCCTATCGTGCAGGGTGTCGAGCAGGCGCTGAATGTCGAGGGCAGCCTGGAGCATTCGGGAGCGGGGCAATTCAGTGTGTCGGGATCGGGCTCTCTTGCGTATGCGGCGGGCGGCGTCAATCACTTTCGCGACGACGAGCTGGTCTGGGTGAGCCGCGATGGCCGGATCGAGACGGTCGCCGGCTTCGACAGGAGCGACGTGAACATGCAGGTGCGGCTCTCGCCCGACGGCCGGCAGGTGGCGTTCGTCCAGCAGGCCGGACCGCTGTGGCTGTTCGATCTGGAACGTGGGGCCTCCACACGGGTGTCTCCGCCCGAAGGTCTGGCGGGATCGCCCCGGTGGCACCCGGACGGGCGTCGGTTGACCTTTGGGTGGTCGTCGGCCGGTCCGATGAACACCTGGCAGGTATCGGTTGGTCAAGGCAGCGACAAGCTCGAACCTCTTGCGGCGGACGCCGAGTGGGCGTGGCCCTCCTCCTGGAGCCCGGACGGCCGCTTCCTGGCGCTCGTCCGTTCTACCGCCGAAACCGGCTGGGACATCCTTGTCTACGACGCACAGGACCAGAAGACCCGGCCGTTTCTGCAGACCCGTTCGAATGAGACCTTTCCGGAGTTCTCACCGGACGGACGGTGGCTGGCCTATGTTTCGAACGAGACCGGTCGTGGCGAGGTGTACCTTCGGTCGTTTCCCGATGCGAGCCGGAAGACCCTGGTCTCCAACCAGGGGGCAACAGAGCCGGCGTGGTCTCCGGACGGGCGGGAATTGTTCTACGTGTCACTGCCTCCCTACAAGATGATGAAGGTCGATCTGCGGCTCTCGCCCGACGTGTGGGTAGGGCGACCGCAGCCGCTCTTCGACTTCGCGTTCATCCGATGTGGCCCTATGCGAGGCTACGATCTCGACCGGAACGGCCGCCGGTTTCTGGTCACGCGGATCCGGCGAGAGCCCGTCGTCGAGATCACGCACATCAACCTGATCCAGAACTGGTTCGAGGAACTGAAGGCGAAGGTGCCGGTGAAGCGGTGACGGCGGCCGGGCTCCGGAGGAGCTGCCGGCGGCGCGTCTGGCCGACGCCCGCGTGCGTGGGGTCACGCGTGCGCGTGCGGCGCGTGCGCGGGGTCAGGTCTGGGAAGCGAGCATCATGCGCACTTTCCAGACCTGACCCCACGTGACGTCCACGTGACACCAGTTCCGTCGCATTGTCACGCCGAAAGACCGCCAAGGCAAGCCGTGCTCCACCGTCGAGACACCCGGCGCTGTATACCAAGTTCACATTCCCCATCTTGCCTGAGTATTCCCTAGTCGTACCGGCCCGCCGCCTGCCGCATCACGGAACCCGATAACGAACTGACAATACAAGGGTTGTGATGTTCAGCGGCCTGGCCCGTCGCCCACCGGAGTGCTGGTGCGAACCTTGCTGTGACTCTCGTCGAGAATCCCAGCTGCGCGGCGGCACGTCCGCCGAGCGGGGCCACGGTGGAGGAAACCGATGACGCACATCCTGGTGGTCAGCAACGATGCCGCGGGGCTGGTCGACACCCTCAGCGTTCTCGGCCATGCGGGCTATCACGCCCGTGGCGCCTCCACCTTCGCGGAGGCGGGCTGCCGGCTGGCCAGCAGCCCCCCCGACCTCGTGATTGCCGATCAGCGCCTCGGCGAGTACAACGGGCTCCACGTGATCCTGCGTGCGCGGGCCAAGCATCCTGACCTGAGCGCCATCGTGACAACGGGGGAGATGGACGGCGGGCTCGAGGCCGACGCCGCGACACTCGGCGTTGAGTGCGTGCTCAAGCCGAGGGACGCGAAGGGATGGTTGGCGCCCGTCGCAAAGGTCCTCGCCCACAACCGAGAACAGACATCCGCCCGCGCATGAAGGGCGGCGGCGGCTGACCACGCCTGCAGCCGAACCGCAGCGTCGGGGTCGCCTCAAATGCAAAACGGCCCCGAGTCATCGTCGGTCTCGCAGCAGCGTCCAGTTGGTGTCGGCCACCGATGGGAGGAGCGCCTGCCCGAGGAAGGTTGTCCCGTTCAGGTACCACACCACGTTCTGCCCCGTCGTGTAGTTCCGCCAGACGAGATCCAGTTTCCCGTCCCCGTTGAAATCGCCCGCCATCGCCAACTGCCATGCCGTGTCCGTCACGCTGGGCAGCACCGCCTGCGACACGAACGTGGTCCCGTCCATGACCCACACGACGTTCAACCCGGTCGTCTGATTCCGCCACGCCAAATCCAACTTCCCGTCGCCGTTGAAGTCCCCGGCCGCTGCGACGTGCCACGCCGGGTCCGCCACCGGCGGCAGCAGTGACTGCGACACGAACGTTGTCCCATTCAGGAACCACACCACGTTCTGACCCGTCGCACCGTTCCGCCATACCAGGTCTGGCTTTCCATCAGCGTTGAGATCCCCGGCCGCCACGATCTGCCAGGCCGGGTCCGCCACGCTCGGCAGCGACACCTGCGACACGAACGTCGTCCCGTTCATCAGCCACAGCACGTTCAACCCGGTCGTCCGGTTCCGCCAGACCAGGTCCGGTTTCCCGTCAGCGTTGAAATCCCCGGCCGCCACGACCTGCCACGCCGCGTCGGCCACCGCCGGCAGGAACACCTGCGACACGAACGTCGTCCCGCTCATCAGCCACAGGACGTTCTGCCCATTCGAGACATTCCGCCACACCGCGTCCGACGTCCCGTTGCCGTCGAAGTCCGCTGCAGCCGTCCCCGCCAGCCCCTGCGGATTCGGGAGATCCCACGGCGATGCCACCGGCGGCAGCAGCGCCTGCGACACAAACGTCAGCCCGTTCAGGTACCACACCGCGTTCTGGCCCGTCGTCTGGTTCCGCCACACGATGTCCACCTGGCCGTCCCCGTTCATGTCCGCGACCTGGACCATCCGCCACCCGGTGTCGAGCACCGCGGGCAACAGCGTCTGCGACACGAACGTCACCCCGTTCATGACCCACACCACGTTCAACCCGGTCGTCCGGTTGCGCCACAGGAGGTCCGGCCTTCCATCACCATTGAAGTCCGCCGCCGCCGCCAGCTGCCAGGCCGTGTCGGCCACCTGGGGCAGCAACGCCTGCGACAGGTACGTCGCCCCGTTCAGGTACCACACCACGTTCTGTCCGGTCGTGCGGTTCCGCCACAGCAGGTCCGGCCATCCGTCCCCGTTGACGTCCGCCACCGCCGCAATCTGCCAGGCGGCATCGGTGACGGGCGGCAGCAACGTCTGCGACACGAAGGTCGCCCCGTTCATGAACCACACGACGTTCTGTCCCGTCGTCCGGTGGCGCCACAACAGATCCGGCTTCCCGTCGCCGCTGAAATCAGCCGCCGCCACCAGATGCCACTGCGTGTCCGCGACCGCAGGCAGCAGCGCCTGCCCGAGGACCGTGGTCCCGGCCGTGAACCACACCACGTTCTGACCCGTCGCGCCGTTGCGCCACACCAGATCGGATCTCCCGTCGCCATTGAAGTCCGCGACGCCCCCTCCGCCGTATGTGAAACCGCCGGCCAGCGTCCCTGAGAGACCGTCTACGTTCGTCACCACGACTGGCGTCACGCCGACCGCGTGCGCCGGTGTGACCGCTGTGATCGTCGTCGCGCTGACCACCAAGACGCCCGTCGCCGCTATTCCCCCGATCGTGACCGAGGCACCGGGCGCGAATCCCGTCCCCGTCAGCGTGACGAGCGTCCCTCCCAGCGTCGGTCCGGTACTCGGCACAACGGCCGTGACCAGAGGAGCCGCGACCGGCTCGGAACAGATTCCTCCGTACGGCTCTGTCAGTGTGATGACGGGCGGAATGCCGGTGACGAACCTCGATCTGGTTCCGTTGGCGGTGTCCACATGCCACTGGGCGTACTCACGCGCCGTGTCCAATGCGGCACAGGCAATGCCTACGTTGATCAGGCCCGTTGCCCAGGCGGAGTTCAACCAGGACCTGGACGCCGTATGAGCCGAGGTTCCCGAGATCGTATGTCGCGTCGCATCCCGCGGGACCCGTGGGCGAAGGAAACGCCTGGCAGCCTGTCGTGTGTGGCGGCGCTCCGGCGTCCGCGTGCCTGATCTCATGAGCGTAGTAGGCCAGCGTGCTGGACATCCCTGGCCAGAATCGCTTGTATTCTCTCTGGGTCGCGTCCTGCCGCGACGTGGAAATGTACCGCCTTCCGTCGATGACGTCACAGCAGTAGAGTTGGCCCGGCGCGCTCTTGATGTTCACGCCCGAGACGTTCGAGGTCATCCAGGCCCAGAAACTCGTCGAGGTCCACGGCAGGCCACCCTCGGTGCCCATGCTCATGTAATAGGCGGCCCGGATCACCTGAAGTGCGATCAGTTCGTCGGTCAGTTGGTTGATAGGCTGCGCCGAGAAGGGCTCAGTGCAGGTAATCGCAGAGGGCACGAGTTGCCCGTCGACGCGCACCTCGAACTGGCCGCGCATCGCGATGTACATGGGGTCAGCCGTCGGGCAGCGTTCCAGGAATCCGAGGACACTCGGGATGCCGGTGGCAAACTGTGCGGGGTCTGACGCTGACGGGCCGTCAGCGAGAAGCGCCGGCGGACCCGACCGCGCCGCGAGCGGCCCTGTGCCCAGATGTGCCGCACCCACCACCACGACGATCGTTCCGAACACGCAGCAGCACGTCCATTTCCTCGGCCGGACCATACGCACCCCCGACGCAATCACCGACCGCCATCGATTTCAGACAGTTGCGTCGCGCCCCTTGCCCGTCTTCCTTACCTCACTGTCTGCTCGGCCCTTCGCAAAGAACCGCAAGGGAACACCGCCTGTCTCGACCCGCAAATCGTAGCCTCAGGAACGGTGCCCCGTCCAGCACCGTCGGCGATATCAGAGCAGCCGACCGTGGCATGTCCGAGGTCGTCAACTGTCGTGTTGTTGGTCGGGGCGACTGGTTCAGAGCCAGCCCCCTGAACTCCATCCGCTGCCGCGGCGTATTCGACCGTGGCACACAGGGTCTCACCCGGTACCGAATGCGGTCAGCGCAGCTGACGGCCACGTCAACGCGCCGCTGGCGCTCCGCCCCTTAGACTCAGGCGCGTCTCCCCTTCCGCAGTTGCCTGGCACAGGGCGTCAGCCAGAGGCACGGAAGCGCCAGGACGAACACGAAGACCTTCAAGACCACTGTGCCCGTCAGCCACCAGTGGTGAACCTCGGGCCAACTGTCCGAACCCGACAATGTGAGTACCAACGAAGGCCGTGCCCACATGACGAAGTGGTAGGACCCCCACTGCAGCAGTACCACCGCTCCGGCAATGAGGACCGTCCACCATCCTGCAACCGCGGCGCCCTGGACCTCTCGCTCGAAACCGTCGCTCATAGTCGGACTCCAGTGCCGCGGCCCCATCCTACTCCAGGCCCGGTCGGGCGGCGGGGGAATCCCGCCCAGGCGGTGGGCTTCGCGTTCGCTGGTGGCGAATCAACCCGTCAGCCGAGTTGAGCGCGGCTCTGATCCCGCAGCGCATTTGTGGATGTCGCCCGCTTCCGGCGCCGCCACATCTATAGCCTCGACGTGCGCCTCGGTCGGCGGGGGCGGGCCCCAACTCCAAGGCGCTCTGATCGGGTGACGGTACGTGACGAGGGCAACCGCCGTAGCGGTTCTGGTCGCCTGCCCGGCAGCTGCGAGATTCTCAGTCACACTCCGATGAGCGCCCAGTAGTCCCCGCATGCTCGGAAGCACAGTGGCAGGACCAATCCAACGAACCCGCGGGTGTTGTTCTTCTGCAGTCCATCGAGACTGAGCCGGACGTAGTCAATCTGAATCCGCAAGACGGCCAGGTCCATTCCCCCCCCGACTGCCCACACGACACTGCTTTGCGAGGGGGTCACGCCGCTCGTCTTGGCATAGCCTACGAGGGCGTGTGCCATGAAACGGGCGAGAGCCTTGCCAGTTGACACCTGCGGACCGGCGGTGACCTGCCACACTGGCAGGTCCAGGGTCGTGGTGCGGCCGACCGTACCCCTGAAGCCTAGCCAGGGCCTTCCGTAGAATACAGTCGCTCCGACCTCCCACCCGCTCCCGCCGCTCTCCTTCGTGTCCTCTCCCGTGCCGGGAGTTTCGATCGGGTCGCAACACAGCGCCCACCCTCCGAATATGTCGAGGGCGAGCAACCGCTGCGACGTGCCTGGTGCGCGGATTGCCGGAGGTACAGGCTCCTGCCCGGCCGCGAACGCGGGCAACAACACGATGAGGACCGCGGCGAGGGATGCCCACGTGACGAACTGACGGGCGCCGGAGGATGTGTTCAAGGGGACCCTCCTTCAGAGCGGCAAGGAATACGGGTCGCTGACCAGCGATGCCGCTGTAGGCCGGTCCCAGTCACGCGGCGGCGGAGTCCTCGGCCGCGCGTCGGCCCGGGCAGCGTCAGATGCTGCGGCTGTTCTGATCTTCGAATGCGAGAAGCGGGTGCGAACCGGGTCATGAAAACCCGTCGCTCCGAGGGCCGGAAAGCAAGGCCACGACGGCAACGCCAGCGGTGCAACATCGGAGTGGACCTCTGTGCCGAATCGTGGAGCGGCCGGATGTATTGGAATCACCCTACGCCCGGACGGCATTCCGGTCAATTACGGAGGCGCCGCCGGCGCCTTCCGTTCGCGCTGCCGAGCAGATGCCGGTGAATCGCGGCGACCCGGTCCTCAGTGAGCGGCGGCGGCAGGGACTCGAAGCTCTCCGGGTCGATGAACCGGAAGGTGACCAGTTGGCCGAAGCCGGGCTCGATCCGGAGAAAGCCAGACTCGCAGGGACGCCACGTCTGCTGATCGAAGGCCCACCCGGACCAGGCGACGGTGACGCTGCGGTCACCTCACCAGTTCGTAGCTGACGAACGCAAATCGCCGGTTGTCCGGCGCCCAGGAGTTCACGTTCAGCGTGCCCTGTCCGCCGAACAGGCGGACGATTGTCTCGGGCTTTCCGCCAGCGGCCGGCATCAAGCGCAGCTCGACGTTCTTGTTGGCCGGGTGCGACCCAGGTTCGACGTCGCCCTTGGCGTAGACGATCATCACGACCCGCTTGCCGTCGCGCGAGACGTGGGGGAACCAGGAGTTCGCCTCGTCAAAGGTCATCTGCGTCTGCCCGGTGCCGTCCGCGTTCATCCGCCATACCTGCATCAGGCCCGTCCTGACGGAGTTGAACCAGATGATCCGGCCGTCGGGCGAGTACTCCGGACCGTCGTCGAGTCCCGGCTCGACGGTCAGTCGTTTCTCCTCCCCGCCGGTGATCGGGATCACGTAGATGTCGTAGTTGCCGTTGCGGCTCGCGCAGTACGCGAGCTGCTTGCCGTCGGGCGTGATCCCGTGAAGGTAGCTGGGGCTCGCCGGCGTGACGAGGGTGGGTTCGCCTCCGGTGATCGGGAGCCAGAAGACCTGCGAGGGGCCGGCGGGGCCCCGGGCGCTGATGGCGAGCACCTTCCCGTCGGCGGACAGCACGTGATCGTTGTTGCAGCTCTTGACCGTGCCGGTGTCGATCGCCTGCGGCTCCCCGCCAGCCGCCGGGATCCGGAAGATGAGGCCGTTGCTGTTGTAGACGAGGAATCTCCCGTCGGGCGTCCAGTTCGGCGCCTCGATCCGGCCGTCGAACTGCCGAACCACGGTGCGTGTCTTCGTAGCGATGTCGTAGATCTCGAGGCGGCTTGTGACGGGCGCCGATTGAGCCTGCGGCGACGCTGCTCGCGGCGCCGGGGCCTGTGGGGTCTGCCCGGCCGAAGCGGCCGCGGCCGCCCAGATCCAGGCGCTGACGAGAATGGTGTTCGCGGACTTGTTCATGCCACCCCTTCGGCTGGTCCCGCCCCCCGCATGCCGGCCGGAAGGCAGGACGACTGACGTTCAGCTCTTCTTCAGAATGCCGCCCTTCCGATCGATCGCCCGGGTCGTGCCGGCCGTCAGCGGTGTCCAGAAGTCGTCGACGAGAGATGCAAGGAAGCATTATCGCCGTTTCGGCCGACGGAGCAAGGACGAAGCCCACACCTGTTCTGTCCAGTCAAGACTGACCTCTCCTGTGATACGGTCGCCGCCCTGACGCGTCGGCGAGCTGCGCGCGGCCCCGCTCGCTCATGAGGGGGCCGTGCTCGCTCGCCTCTCGAGAGACGGTAGCGGGGGAAGAACGAGCGGCAGCCGGTCGGCTAGCGTCTCCGCCGGCGTGCGTCCTTGCAGAGCCAGGGAGAAGCGTTCGACGTTGTAGACATGCTCCCACCGCCTGAGCGCGTCGGCGGCGTCATCGAACGAGGTAAATCGGTGGCGACTCCAGAATTCGTCGTGATCGATCCGATGGCTTCGCTCGACCTTGCCGTTCTGCTGAGGCCGGCGCGGCTTGATGTACCGGTGACGAATGCCGAGGGCTTCCACGGAGAGCCGAAAATCCAAGGGGAATTCCGTGCCGTGGTCCGACTGAATCTGTCGAATCGGGAAGGGCAAGGCCGCTCGGGTCTCCGCCAAGAAGGCCAGGCTCGTTCGGGCGTTGAGGTAGCGGTACAACCGTAAGACCCGAAACCGCGTGCAGTCATCCAGCGCCGTGTACCTGGAAGTACCGTTGCCGATTGACGCGCACAAACTTGACGTCGACCTGGACCGACTCCCCCGGCGTGTCCTTGCTGAAGAGCCGCAGTTGGCGTGGACGCCGCTTCGGCGTCCGGCGCAACCGACCGAGTCCCATCTGCCGAAACACCAGTTGGATGGTGCTAATGCCGAGGCAGATGCCGTGAACCCGATGGAGCCACACCTTCGTCCGGGCACTCCCAAATCGATGTTCGGTGCGGGCCACGCGGATCCACTCCCGGACCTCTGGGGTGATTCGTCGACGACGCTCAGGCCGGTATCGAGGGACCAACCCTAGAATTCCGCCCTCACGATACCGAAAGCGCCATCGGCGGACCGTTCGGTACCAGAGGCCGAAATACAGGGCGGCCGCGTGCATGGTGCAGGTCGAGGCATACCCCAAGACCGCCAGGCGCTGTTCCACCCGTCGACGCTGCCGCGGATCCAATGACTGAAGCTCCTCGTACATGCGCTCGTACATCCGCCCCTCCTTTGTTGCGACATCCTCGCACTTTGGGAGAGGTCAGTCTTATGTGTGTACTTCAGGACGAAGCCCACAGGACGAAGCCCACAGGACGAAGCCCACACGACGGGGAGATCGCATTCGAGTGCGAGGGCCTCACTGCGGTCACCGAGCAGCCGCCTGACACGCCGCTGCAGCCGACGAGCAGCGGCCAGGAGTTGAGTTGATGATTGAAGTCGAACTCCCCGCTCGCGGCTGAGCGGCAGAACGTTCGGCCTTCGCCACTATGGTTTCCCAGAAGCGTGAAGCAGAGCGCCTGCGACTCGCCATTCGAGGCGGCTGGCTGAAGATCGCGGATGCGGTCGCGTTAGCCGAGCGCGGCGTGTGCGGCACCGTCGGCGAGGCTCGCGAGCGGCTGCTGGCGTTTCTGCGGCAGCATTCGACCCGCGAGGCCTAACAGGCCACTGCACCCGACGCCGGCCGTCGCATGGCGAAGTTCGAAGGCGGTCATCGCACGGCGTATCGCGCGGACCCGCCGGCGCGAACCGGCGGGCCTGAACGTGACGACAGCGCGCGAGCAGGCAGCGCGGATGCGGGCGACGACGTGACGGGTGCAACCTGCCGCTACCGACTGCCTTCCTGCTACCTATGTGCTACCCAGACGCGAAAACGGCCGGCCCCATCTCTGGAACCGGCCGTTTTTCTTAGGCATTTTGGTCGGGGCGACTGGATTCGAACCAGCGACCCCCTGAACCCCATTCAGGTGCGCTACCAAGCTGCGCTACGCCCCGACCCGTCCGATCATTCTACCTCACCTGGCGCGCCCCACGGCGCCTGTTTGGCCGCGCGTCTGCTCCGCCGCGGTTTCGGCGGCGTGTCGAGCACACCATTCAGCAGCGGAAGAGTCGTCGCATCGGCAGCGGCCGCCGCGCTGCCGGCCGCAACCGCGTGCGCCACCGCTGCGGCCTCCGGATCTGGCGGCCCCTCAGCCGCCGACGGTCGCTCCGACAGCATCTCGAGCAGCGCCCGCAGCTCGCGTCGCGCCTCGACCACGCCGTTGCGAACATCCTCCGCCACGGCGACCGGCGCAGCCTCGATCGGCGCCTCCGCTTCCCCCTCGGGTTCGCCCGCGATCCGGTTCCGCACGCCCGCAAGCGTCAGCCCCTCGGCGAACACCATCTGCTTGATGCGCAGGATCTGTTCGACGTCCGAGCGCCGGTAGATCCTCGGCCCGCCCGGCCTCGCGGCCGCACCGAGGCCCGGGAACTCCTTCTCCCACGACCGCAGGACGTACGGCGGGATCTGCACGATCTCGCACACTTCCGCGGCCCTGAAGGCTGCCCGATCCGGAATCTCGACTGGAGTGTCTGTCACGGCGTGGAGGCCGAAGTATAGCACGCAGCCCGCCAGGGCCGACGCGCGGGACCTATGCCTTGCGTTTCCTGCCGCTGCCCTGATGGTCCCGCCTCGCCCGCACCTGGATGCGGATGGGCGTTCCGACGAACCCGAACGCCTCGCGCAGCTGGTTGACCAGGAACCTCGAATAGGAGAAGTGAAACGTCGTCGCCACGTTCGTGAAGAACACGAATGACGGCGGCGCCACGGCCACCTGCGCCGCGTAGAGAATGCGGACGGCCTTCAGTCCCGGACTCGCGGGAGGATTGGCGGCCGTGACCGACGCCACGAACCGGTTCAGTTCGCCTGTGCCGACCCGTTTCTTCCTGGCATCGGCCACTCGGTCAATCGTCTCGAGCAGCTTCGGCGTGCGCTCACCGGTCATCGCCGAAATGTGGAGAACCGGCGCGTACTCCAGAAACTTGAGCCGCCGCCTCATCTCGTCGTCGAAGACCTTCGAGAAGTCGGGCCCCTTCCCCTTGACCAGGTCCCACTTGTTGACGGCGACGACGATTCCGCACCCGGCCCGTTCAGCCTCTCCCGCAATGGCGCCGTCCTGCTCGGTGGCCCCTTCGACGGCGTCGATCACCACCACCGCCACATCAGCCGCATCGACGGCCCGGCGGGCGACGATGACGCTGACCGACTCCAACGGGCCCGACCGGGCCACCCTCCCCGGCCTCCTGATGCCCGCCGTGTCGACAATGCGGAAATCGCGGCGGTTCCACCGGAGCAGCGAATCGACAGTGTCGCGCGTCGTGCCCGGCATGTCGCTCACGAGCACCCGCTCTTCCCGGAGCAACCGATTGACGAGCGAGGACTTCCCGACATTCGGCCGCCCGATGATGGCCACGCTCGTCTCGGGCCGGCCGGCCGGAGCGTCTGGGCCGTCAGCAGCAGCCGTCCCCGGCTTCGCCGCCGGCAGCAGCCTGACGATTTCGTCCAGCAGGTCTCCCACCCCGGTGCCGTGCTCGGCTGCAATCTCGACCACCGGGTCGATGCCCAGCTGATACAACTCGAGCGTGCCCTGGGCCGCCCGGCAATCGTCCATCTTGTTCACGGCAAGGATGATCGGCCTGCCGGTCGCGTGCAGGGCCCTCGCTATTTCATCGTCTCCGGTCGTCCGCCCCTGGCGTCCGTCGACGACGAGCACGAGCAGGTCCGCGGTCTCGACGGCCCGCTTGCCCCCCTCGAGCACGAGCGCGTGCAGCGGGTCCTCGCTGGCGCCGTGCATCCCCCCGGTGTCCGTCAGCTCGAACGCGACGCCGCACCACACCACCGGCTGGGCGAAGACGTCGCGGGTCGTCCCCGGGACGTCGGTGACGATCGCACGCCGCGACGACGTGATCCGGTTGAACAGCGTGGACTTCCCGACATTCGGCCGCCCGACGAGGACGACGATCGGCATGGCGCGTTTCTGCACGGGCTCCTTTCGTCAACGGCCCGGCCGAGCGGCCGCCCGATGTTCCGCCGCTCGACCCGCCCCGAACGAACTTGACAGTGTAAGTCTCTCTACCTATGATGGTTAGCAGTTTCCCTGGAGCCGAAGCGCATGATCAAGGTGGACATCGTCAACGAGGTCTCGAGAGCCGCGGACATTACGAAGGTCAAGGCCGAGTTGGCGGTGGATGCCGTCTTCGATGCGATGCGGGTGTCCATGCAGCGCGGCGACCGCATCGAACTGCGCGGCTTCGGCGTGTTTCAGGTCAAGCCCCGTAAACGAGGCATCGGCCGCAATCCACGCACCGGCAAAGAGGTGCGCATCCCGCCGGGCCGGACCATCAGGTTCAAGCCAGGCAAAGACTTGCAGAACATCAGCTGAACGGTCCCTTGGCTCCCACCCCTGAAGACGTCCCCGTCCAGCCGCCACCCTTCGTCGTCGGCTACAGCAGTGTACCGCGGATTCCGCTCGATGTGGAGTCCCGCGAGGGGCTGCCCGATCACTACCTGCGCGCGGCCTACCCGCGCGACCGGGTCTGGGTGCACGTCCTGCTCTTCCTGGCGACGCTCCTGACGACGACGCTGGTCGGCGCCGGCCATTACCACGGCTGGCAGGCGGACTTCCGGGAGGTGCCGTTCCGACTCGACTGGCCGGCATTCGCCCGCGGCCTCTGGTACAGCGGCACGATCCTCGCGATCCTCGGAGCGCACGAGTTCGGTCACTACTTCGCGTGCGTGTACCATCGGGTCAATGCGACGCTCCCCTTCTTCCTGCCGCTGCCGCCGTTCTTCCTGACCGGCACGCTGGGCGCATTCATCCGGATTCGTCAGCCGATCCGCACCAAGCGCATGCTCTTCGACATCGGCGTCGCCGGCCCGCTCGCCGGCTTCGCGGTGGCCATCCCGGCGTTGTTCGTCGGCCTCGCGCTGTCACACGTCGTGCCGTTGCCGAAAGCCGCCGAAGGCATGATGTCGCTCGGCGAACCGCTGGCCTTCAAGGCCGCCGCGTGGATGATCTGGGGCACGATCAAGGACGGCTACTCGTTGAACATGCACCCGATCGCCTTCGCCGCCTGGTTCGGGCTGCTGGCGACGGCGCTGAACCTCTTCCCGATCGGGCAGCTCGACGGGGGCCACATCTCGTACGCGGTGCTGGGCCGTCATTCGACGAGAGTCACGGTCGCTGCAGTCGGCGTAGCGGTGGTCCTGACGTTCTTCTCGCTCAGCTGGCTGGTGTGGACGGTGCTGATGATCGCGATGCTGTTCGCGTTCGGGCCGAACCATCCCCGGACGACGGACGAGCACATTCCCCTCGATCGGACGCGCCTCGTGCTGGCCTTCGTGGCGCTGGCGGTTTTCGTGCTCAGCTTCACGCCGACACCCATCGAGCCGCTTGATCTCATCCAGAAGTAGACGAAGGCGGAGGACGGAAGGCGGAGGGCGGCACTCCAGCCTCTTCAAAGAACCGTCATCGGATCGACGTCGACGATGACGCGGCGCCGAAGGTCCGGGTGGGCCTCGAGCGCTATGCGAATCGCGTCGCGCATGGCCGCGCGACGGCTGCCCTTCAGGAAGAACTGGGCCCGGTGTTCGCCGCGGAGCTTCACGAACGGCGCCGGCGCCGGCCCGAGGGCCTGGAAGTGCCCGTCACGCCCCGACTCTCTCAGCGCCCGCACGATGGCGCCCGCGTCGGCCATCGCGCCGGCGATGGTGCTCGCACGCACGATGCCGCTCGTCAGCGCCACGTGCGGCGGGTAGTGCATCGCGCGCCGGAACGTCAGTTCGTCCTGGAAGAACGCGCGGTAGTCCTGCCGGCGGGCGTGCCGGATGCTGTAGTGCTCCGGATAGAGCGTCTGGATGATAGCCGCGCCGGGCTCCTCGCCCCGCCCGGCACGGCCGACGACCTGCGTGAGCAGCTGGAACGTGCGCTCCGAGGCCCTGAAGTCGGCCAGCCCGAGGCCGATGTCGGCCGACACGACGCCCACGAGCGTCACGCGCGGGAAGTCGTGCCCCTTCGCGATCATCTGCGTTCCGACCAGCACGTCGATCTCGTGACGCCCGAACCGGCCGAGCAGCGACGCGGCCGCGCCCCTGCGGCGGACGGCGTCGCGGTCCAGCCGCTCCACGCGCGCCCCCGGAAACGCGGCGACGACTTCCCGCTCCACCCGCTCGGTTCCGAAGCCCGCCTGGACGAGATACGGCGCAGCGCAGGCGGGACAGGTAGTCGGCACGACGATCGAGTAGTTGCAGTAGTGGCACCGCGCGCGCATCGGCGCGCGAGGCGCGCCGTGCACGGTCAGTGACACGCTGCAGTTTCGGCACTCGACCGTGCCGGCGCACTGGCGACAGAAGACCGCCGTCGCCAGGCCACGCCGGTTCAGCAGCAGGAGCACCTGTTCGGCGCGCGCCAGCCGCGCCGCGATGGCGTCGACGAGGGGCCGGCTGAGCACCACGTCGGGCCCGCGCGCGGCGAACTCGTCGCGCATGTCGACCACGGTCACCTCCGCGAGGGGCCGGTCGAAGATGCGCCGGTCGAGCGCGAGCAGCTCGTAGCGCCCGCTCGAGGCATTCTGATAGCTCTCGAGCGATGGCGTGGCCGAGCCGAGCACCACGAGCGCGCCCTCGCGCTTGGCGCGCATCACCGCCACGTCGCGCCCGTGGTATCGGGGCGTCTCCTCCTGTTTGTAGGAGCCGTCGTGCTCTTCGTCGACCACCACGAGCCCGAGCGACGCGAGCGGCGCGAACACCGCCGAGCGGGTCCCGACCACGATGCTCACGGTGCCGCGGCGGATTCTCTGCCACTGGTCGTGGCGCTCGCCGTCCGAGAGGCCGCTGTGCTGAATCGCCACCCGGTCGCCGAAGCGCTGCCTGAACGCCCCGGCCAGCGCCGGCGTGAGGCCGATCTCGGGTGTGAGCACCAGCACCGAGCGTCCCGACCCGCAGACGTCGCCGGCCAGCCGGAGGTAGACCTCGGTCTTGCCGCTTCCCGTCACGCCGTGGAGCAGCGCGGAGGCGAATCGCCGCTCGGCAGCAAGGCGGCCAAGCCGCTCGTACGCCGCGGCCTGCTCACTGGTGAGGACCCGCCCCTCCGCCGTCGCCGCGCCGTCGGCAGCCGCCGGCACCGACGTGTCGAAGGGATCGCGCTCGGTCGCCTCCCGGCGGATGTCCACCAGGCCGCGCACGCCCAGGCGCTGCAGGACGTCGTACGACACCCCGCGCTCGCGCAACCCGGCGACGGGCATTCCCGCGGGCGCGGCGGCCAGCAGCGCGAGCGCCTCGCGCTGCTTCGGGCCCAGGGCCTCAGAACCGGCCAGCGCCTCCGTCCCCTTCGCCACGATCCCGGCGATGCGAATCGTCTTGAACGCCTCGGCCTGCCCTGCCAGCACGTCGTCGACTTCCACCAGCCCTTCCGCCTGGAGGGCCCTGACCGCGGCCCGCGCCGGGACGGGCCTGCCGCGGCGGGCGGTTCCCATGTGCTCCAGCCGGTAGGCGACCGAGCGGAGCGGCGTCCAGGAGCCGCCCGACAGCAGCGACAGGATCGAGTCTCGAAGACCGGGCCGCGGCGACTCGCGTCGCTGCTCCACCTGCCGGGCGCCGGCTGCGGTGATTCGGGCCCGCCACTCGCTCTCGACCCAGGCGAAGGGAGGCATCGCGGCGGCCATCGCCTCGCCCGGTCCGCACGCGTAGTAGTCGGCCACCCAGAGAGCCAGGCTCACGACTCCCGGCGGCACGAACGGCGTGCCGTCGAACACGTCGATCACGTCTTTCAGCGCGGGCGCCCGGCCTTCGGCGGGTGCGGCAGCCTCCCGGTGAGTCACGACGCCCGTCACGCGGCGCGCGCCGAGCGGCACGAGGTCCTCGGGCCCCCACGACGGGGACATCCAGGCCCTCTGGAATGCGGTAGGTCAGGAGTTCCAGGGCGGGGACGGGGACGGCGACCGCGACGAGGCGAGGCATGTCACGCCTGCGGGTCGGCGGTGTTCGCGGGGCTGAAGCCCCGCGCCACGCCGGAGGCATCCAGCAGCGCCTGCGCCTTCTTCAAATCTTCCCAGGCGTCGCGTTTGCGATCGGGGCTCCTGAGAAGGAAGGCCGGGTGGAAGGTTGGGATGAGCTGGGCGCCACCGTACTTGTAGACCCGGCCGCGCAACCGCGAAATCGATTCCTGCGTCTTGAGCAGCGCCTGGGCGGCGAACGTCCCGAGCGCGACGATCACGACGGGGCCGATGGCCCCGACCTGCCTGAACAGGAACGGCTCGCACGCCGCCACCTCGTCCGGCTCCGGATTGCGGTTCTCGGGCGGGCGACACTTGATGACGTTGGCGATGTACACGTCCTCGCGACCTAGGCCAATCGCCTCGATCATCCTGGTCAGCAGCTGGCCGGCACGGCCGACGAACGGGATCCCCTGGATGTCTTCGTCGCGCCCCGGCGCCTCGCCCACGAACATCAGGGCTGCCTTCGGATTGCCGACGCCAAAGACAATCTGGCGCCGGCCGAGCGTGTGCAGCTTGCAGCGCGTGCAGTCGCCGAGGTCGGCGCGAATCGAGTCCAGCGACTCGGCGGGGCTGCCTGTCCCGCCGAAGCCCTCGGGCGACGGCGGAAAGCCCCGCTCGACGCCGGCTCCTCGCCCGACGCCGTCGATGCCGAGCTCGGTGAGGAAGACCAGGTGTTCGGCCAGCTGCTCTCGAGGATCCACGTCACTCCCCGCCCTTCGCCTGCGCCGCGGCGGGAGCCGGCGGCTGCGCCCGCATCGCCTCGATCCGGTCGAGGATCGCGCGCGCCACGTCGGCCTTCGAGCGCAGGGTCACGTCCTGTTCGTCCTCGGCCGTCACCATCGTCACCGCGTTCTGGTCGGAGTCGAACCCGCGATCGGGCTGCGACACGTCGTTGGCCACGATGAGGTCCACCTGCTTGCGGCGACGCTTGTCCCGCGCCCGCGCCACCACGTCGCTCGTCTCGGCGGCAAACCCGACGAGCAGCGTTCGCCCGAGTTCGCCGCCCGCGCGACGCTCGCCCAGCTCGGACAGGATGTCCGGCGTCTTCGCCAGCCGCAACACCATTTCGCCGGCGTCCTTGGCGATCTTCCCGGACGCGCGCACCGGCGCGTAGTCGGCGACGGCCGCGGCCATCACCACGACGTCGGCGGAATCCGCCCGCGAGACGATCGCGTCGCGCATCTCCACGGCCGCCCGCACGCGGACCACTTCCACTCCCGACGGTGCGGTGAGCGCCGACGGCCCCGACACGAGCGTGACCGCCGCTCCGCGCCGCGCCGCCTCCGCCGCAATGGCGTAGCCCATGCGCCCGCTGGACCGGTTGCCGACGTACCGAACCGGGTCGATGTCCTCGTGGGTGGGGCCCGCGCTCACGAGAACCCTGACACCGCGCATCGTCTGCGGCGGCTTCAGGAGCCCGTCGGCGGCGGCGACGATGTCCGCCGGATCGGCCAGCCGGCCCTTCCCCGTCCAGCCGCACGCCAGGAAGCCGTCTCCCGGGTCCACCACCTGCGCGCCGCGCGCCGTGAGCACCTGCAGGTTCCGCCGGACCGCCTCGTGCTCCCACATGTTCGTGTTCATGGCCGGCGCCAGAAGCACGGGAGCGCGCGTGGCGAGGTAGAGCGAAGTCAGGAAGTCGTCGGCGATCCCATTGGCGAACTTGCCGATGATGTTCGCCGTCGCCGGCGCTACGATCAGCAGGTCGATGGAAGACGCCAGGGCGATGTGCTGGATGTCGGCATTGGCGCCCGGTTCGAACTGGCCCGTGATCACGCGGCGCCCCGTGATCGCCTCGAAGGTCAGCGGCCCGACAAACTGGGTGGCCGCCTGCGTCATGACGGCGACAACGTCGTGGCCCGCGTTCTGGAGGCCGCGCGCCACCTCGACGGCCTTGTAGGCCCCGATTCCCCCGGTGACGCCGAGCGCGATCAGAGACATATGCAGAACTCTGTAATCTTGCGAACTGGCGATCTTGCGATCTTGCGAACTGGCGAACTGGCGAACTGGCGAACTGGCGAACTGGTGAGCTTGCGACGTGGCGAACCAACGATCCTGCGACGTGGCGAACTAACGACCTGGCGAAGTGGCGAACGTCGATGCGATTGATTCGGCCTCAGCCCGCATGCGGTCGCGCCGGGAGCGCTCGGCCATGACGATCGCCCGAACGCGATCCGCGCATGCCTCGACCTCGTCGTTGACGACCACGTAGTCGTACTCCGGAAACGCCTTGATCTCCTCGCGCGCCGTGGCCAGCCGGCGAAGGATGGCCGGCTCCGGGTCCCGGCTCCGCCCGCGCAGCCTCTGCTCGAGCAGGCCGAACGACGGAGGCATCAGGAAGATGCCGACGCTCTCGACCCCGGCGGCCCTGACCTTCCTCGCGCCCTGCACGTCGATGACGAGCACGAGGTCGTCGCCCGACGACAGCCGCGCCTCCGTGTCGAGCCGGCTGGTCCCGTAGAGATCGCCGAACACCTCCGCCCACTCCAGGAACGCCGCCGCGTCCCTCAACTCGGCGAAGCGGGCCGCGGACACGAAGTTGTAGTCGACGCCCTCGCGCTCGCCGGCCCTGATCGGCCGCGAGGTGTAGGACCGCGAGATGCCCACCCCGGGCGTCGCGTCCACCATCCGCCCGACGACCGTTGTCTTCCCCGCTCCCGACGGCGCCGAAACGATGAACAGGCAGCCGCGCCTATTCGACATTCTGCACCTGCTCCCTCATCTTCTCCAGTTCGGCCTTGGCGTTGACGATCAGTTCGGTCACCGCGAGGCCGTCCGCCTTCGACCCGATCGTGTTGATCTCGCGGTTCATCTCCTGCAAGAGGAAATCGAACTTCCGGCCGCTGGGCTCCGCGCTCTCGGTGAGGGCCGTCCAGTGCGCCAGGTGCGCGCGAAACCGCGTGACCTCCTCGCTGATGTCCGAACGCGCCGCGGTCCTCACAATCTCCTGGGCAATCGCGGCGGGATCGGCCGGCAGGTCGCGGCCGAGCTCCCTCACGCGTTCGGCCAGCCGCGCCTCGAGGTCGGCTCGACCCTGGCCGGCGGCCGCGGCCAGACGCTCGATCATCACCGCCAGAGCCTCGCGGCGCCCGTCCAGGTCCGCCCGCAAGTGCTCGCCCTCGTGCTGGCGCATCCGGTCCAGCTCGCCGACGGTCTCCTCGACCGTGCATTCGACCAGCCGGGCCAGTTCCCCGGCCGTCTCGGGTGCATCGGCGGCCCGCTCCTTGAACACGAGCGCCTGCGGAATGCGGACGAGATCCCCGGGCGTCAGGTGCCCGCTGACGAGGCCTTGCTGGCGCGCCCGCTCGATCGCGTCGCCCAGCCTCCGCACGAACTCCCCGTGCAGCTCGACCTCGGGAGCCGGCGGCTCGCGGAGCTGGACCGACACGCTCAGCTCGACCCTCCCCCGCGCCACGTGGCGCTGCAGGAGCCCGCGCAACGTCGCTTCGCTCGCCGCCAGGCTCTGGGGCAGCCGCACCTGAACGTCCAGATAGCGGTGGTTGACCGCCCGGATGGTCACACCGACCGTCGCCCGCTGGTCTTCCCTCGTGAGCGACGCGAAGCCGGTCATGGAACGAAGCATAGGGACAGAATACAGGGGATCCGCTGTCAGCTGCCAGCTGGCAGCTGTCAGCTGTTAGCTACTCGAACAACTGCCCCGGCGCCGGGTCGGCCGGCCGTCTCCCGGTCGCCAGCTGCATCGCGTACAGCCTGGCGTAAGCGCCGCCCGGCCGCGCCAGCAGTTCATCGTGGCGCCCCGCCTCGACGACGCGGCCGCGCTCGAGCACGACAATCAGGTTCGCGCGGCGGACGGTGGACAGGCGGTGCGCGATGACGATGGCCGTCCGGTTGGCCATCAGGTTCGCCAGCGCCTCCTGCACCAGGTGCTCCGATTCGGAATCGAGCGACGAGGTCGCCTCGTCGAGAATCAGGATCGGCGAGTTCTTGAGAAGCGCCCGCGCGATCGCCAGGCGCTGCCGCTGCCCGCCCGACAGCCGCTGCCCGCGTTCGCCAATCATCGTCCGGTAGCCGCTCGGCATCGCCGCAATGAAGTCGTGCGCGTGCGCGGCGCGGGCTGCGGCCTCAATCTGCCCCTCGGTGGCGTGCGGCGACCCGTAGGCGATGTTGCCGGCAATCGAGTCGTCGAAAAGGACGGTTTCCTGCGTCACGATCCCGATCTGGGAGCGCAGCGAGGCCAGCGTCACGTCGCGGATGTCGATGCCGTCGATGGCGATGGCGCCCGCGGTCACGTCGTAGAACCGCGGCAGGAGGTTGACGAGCGTCGTCTTGCCTGCGCCGCTGCGCCCGACGATCGCCACCATCTCGCCTGCGGACACGCTGAGCGACACGCCCCGCAGGATTCGATGCGTGCGATCGTCGTCGTATCGGAACCCCACCTCGCGGAACTCGATGCCCCGGGAGAGGCCCTCGAGGGCCACGGCGCCCGGCCGGTCCACCACCTCCGAGTGCAGGTCGAGGATCTCGAAGATCCGCTCCGAGGCCGCCGCCGCCTGCTGGAGGTTCGCGTTGACGCGGCTCAGCTTCTTGACCGGCCCGTACATCAGGAAGAGCGCCGCGAAGAACGATGTGAACTCGCCCTTGGTGAGCGTCCCTGCGGCGATCTCCTTCACGCCGTACCAGAGCGCGCCCGCCATTCCGACGCCGCCCAGCACCTCCATGATCGACGGCAGCGCCGACAGCGCCGCCGTCACCTTCATGTTCGCGCGGTACAGCCGGGCCGACGCTCTGGCGAAGCGCTCACCTTCGTGCGCCTCGGTCGCAAACGCCTTCACGATGCGATGGCCCGTGAAGGCCTCCCCGCTGACGTGGGACAGGTGCTCCAGCTCCTCCTGGCTCAGGCGCGACGTCTTCCGCAGCCGCCTGCCGAGCCGCGCCAGCGGATACGTCACCAGCGGCGCGCCCGTCAGGAAGACCAGGGCGAGCTTCGCGTCGTAGTAGAAAAGGAGGCTGACGTAGCCGACGAGCGCCAGCGACTCGCGCAGCAGGTCGCCGATCGTCTCCGACACCGCCTGCTGGATCTGGCCGACGTCGTTGGTGATCCGCGACATCAGCTGCCCCGAGCTGCGGCGCGCGAAGAACGCCGCCGACTGGTTCAGCATGTGCCGGAAGAGGCGGTTGCGCACGTCCATCACGACGCGCTGCCCGACGTCCGACATCAGGTAGGCCGAGAAGTAGCCGCCCAGCCCCTTGGCGAGGTTCGCCGCCACGATGGCCGTCGCCACCAGCGCCAGGTTCTGCCCGCTCTCGAGCACCTGGTCGAACACGTTCTGGATCAGCTTCGCCAGTCCGGCCGCGCCGGCGGCGTACAGGATCATCCACAGGAAGGCCGCCACCAGCCGGCCCCGGTAGGGGCGCGAGAAGCGAAACAGTCGAATGAGCGGATTCAATCGACGCCCTGGTACTTCCGCGGATGCGCCTGGAGCCACCGCCAGGCGGTCGCAATGATCGTGTCGAGGTCGGCCAGCCGCGGCGCCCACCCGAGTTCGGCCTGGATTCGCGAGTTCGTGGCGTACAGCACGGCCGGGTCGCCCGCGCGGCGCGGGCCGACCGTGTGCGGCACCGGCCGCCCCGTCACGCGCTCCACCGCCTGCAGCACGTCCCGCACGGAAAACGGCGTCCCGTTGCCGAGGTTGAAGACGTCCGACCTCGGATGTCGCTCGAGCGCCTCGAGGGCGAGCAGGTGAGCCGCCGCGAGATCGGTCACGTGAATATAGTCCCTGAGGCACGTCCCGTCCGGCGTCGGGTAGTCATCGCCGAACACCCGCAGCGGCACGCCGCCGGTCGCGGCCTCCAGCGCCAGCGGGATCAGGTGCTGCTCGGGACGGTGATCCTCGCCGAGTTCGCCGTCCGGATCGGCACCCGCGGCATTGAAGTACCGCAGGCAGATCGAATGAATGCCGTAGGCGCGCTCGTAGTGCGGCAGCGCGCGCTCGACGGCCAGCTTCGTCTCGCCGTAGGCATTGATCGGTCGCGTCGGGTGGCTCTCGACGAGCGGTACCTCCTGCGGCTCCCCGAACACGGCGCAGGTCGACGAGAAGATGAACGACGCGACCCGCTCCTCCGCCATCGCCCTCAACACCGACAGCGTGCCCCCAACGTTGTTCCCGTAATAGCCCGCCGGGTCCCGCACCGAATCGCCCACCGCAGCCCACGCCGCAAAGTGCATCACCGCCGTCACGCCGCGGCTCGCCATGACCGAGCGGAGCAGCGCCACGTCCTGCGTGTCGCCGACGACGAGGTCCGCGCCGAGCGCCGCCGCCCGGTGCCCCTGCGACAGGTTGTCGTAGATCACGACCGGCCTGCCCGCGGCCGCCAGCGCCTTCGCGGCATGGCTGCCGATGTAGCCGGCGCCGCCGGTGACGAGGACCGCCCCCCGCCTACCGTCCGATCGCGTAGTAGGTGAACCCATCGGCCTTCATCTGGTCCCGATTGTAGATGTTCCGGCCGTCGAAGACGACGGGCGACTGCATCAGGCCGCGCATCTTCGCGAAGTCGGGCTTCCGGAACTCGTTCCACTCGGTCAGGAGCGCGAGCGCGTCGGCTCCGACCAGCGCGTCGTAGGCCCGCGTCACCAGCGTCACCCGGCCCCCGAAGACCCCGTGCGCCGCCTTCATCGCCCCGGGGTCGTAGGCGCTGACCCTGGCACCCGCCGCGAGCAGCGCCTCCACGACTGCCACCGCCGGAGCCTCCCGCACATCGTCGGTCTTCGGCTTGAAGGCCAGGCCCCAGACGGCTATCGTGCGGCCCGCCAGCGACCCGAAGTGCGCCGCCATCTTGTCGACGAGCAGCGTCCGCTGCCTCGCGTTCACGCGCTCGACGGCGTCGAGCACCTGGATATCGTAGCCCTTCTCGACCGCGGCGTTCCGGATCGCACGAACGTCGCGCGTCAGGCCGCTGCCGCCGAAGCCCAGCCCCGGCGACATGAAGCCCGGTCCGATGCGCCGGTCCGCGCCGACGGCCCTCCTGACCTGGTCGACGTCCGCGCCGACCAGCTCGCAAACCCGGGCCATCTCGTTCATGAGCGAGACCTTCGTGGCGAGCATCGCGTTCGCCGCGTACTTGACCATCTCCGCGCTCGCGCAGTCCATCACCATCGCCGGCACGCTCGTCCTGGTGAACGGCGAGTAGAGCTCCATCATGACCTGCGTCGCCCTCGGGTCGTCAGCCCCGATGACGACGCGGTCGGGCTTCATGAACGTGTCGACCGCGGCGCCCCTCTCGAGAAACGCCGGGCTGCTGACGACGCTGAACGGGTGGATCGTCTCGCGCCGAATGATCTCCCGGACCCGCTCCGCGGTGCCCACCGGAACCGTGCCGATGTTCACGATGACGGTATAGCCGTTCATCGCCTTCGCTATTTGGCGGGCTGCGTCCAGAACGAGCGACCGGTCTGGGGTGACCGCCACGGCCTCCGGCGTCTCGACGGCAATGAAGACGATCTTCGACGTCCGGACGGCTGTGGGGACCTGGGTGGTGAAGACGAGCCTCTTCTCCGCCCGGTTGCGCCGGAGGAGTTCCGCGAGGCCCGGCTCGAACACCGGCAGCTTCCCTCGGCGGAGCGCGCCGATGGTCGTCTGGTCGCGGCCCACGCAGACGACGTCGTTGCCGGTCTCGGCGAAGCAGGCGCCCGCGACCAGACCGATGTAGCCAGTCCCGAAGACGGCGATTCTCATCCTGGTCAGCCCCCCTCGGTCGACGGCGCGGAGCGGACAGATGCCCTCAAAAGCCGCGACGTTAGCACAACCACAAACACCTGTCAAGATACTGAAGGACAAGCACTTACCACTTGCGCTCGACTCCCGCCGCAGGCTAGTGTCCTCTCGTGAGGATCCTGCTCGACTACCGTCCCGCCCTCAGGCAGAGGAGCGGCGTGGGGGAGTACGTGCACCAGCTGGCCCGCGCCCTCGCCGAGCGGAACGGGGACGGCCCGCCCGGAGGTCGGAACGGCATCGGCCGAGGCCGCGGAGCGGCCGACTCGGTCGAGGTCTTCACCAGCTCCTGGAAGGACCGTCCCGACCCGGCGGACTGCCGGGACCTTGGCGACCGGGTGCGGGTGGTGGACAGGCGGATACCGGTGCGGTGGCTCAACGCGGCATGGCACAGGCTGGGCTGGCCGCCCGTCGAGTGGGTCACCGGCCGCACCTACGACGTGGTGCACTCCCCCGCGCCGCTGCTCCTGCCGTCGCGACACGCGGCCGGAGTCGTCACCATCCACGATCTCGATTTCCTGTCGCATCCCGAGCGGACCCGCGCCGAAATGCGGCACGCCTATCCCGCGCTCGTGGCCCGGCACGCCGCTGCTGCGGACGCCGTCATCGTCGTCTCCGAGCACGTCGCGGAGAAGGCCAGCCGCCTGCTGCACATCGACCCGGATCGGATCAGCGTGTGCCCGCACGGCATTCCCCACTGGGCACCGACGCCTCGATGCGAGCCGGGAAACCCGTCCGGCGGCTATGTGTTGTTCCTGGGCACGCTCGAGCCGCGCAAGAACGTCGACGGGCTGCTGGCGGCATACGCCGCATTGATCGCCCGCCGGCCGGACGCGCCGCCGCTCAGGCTGGCCGGAGCCGTGGTGCCCGGCTCAGAAACCTGGCGGGAGGCGATCGCACGTCCACCGCTGGCCGGTCGGGTGGACTACCACGGCTACGTGCAGGACAGCGAGCGCCAGGCCGTCTACGGCGGCGCCCGCCTGCTGGTTCTCCCGTCGTTCGACGAGGGTTTCGGGATGCCCGTCGTCGAGGCGATGTCGCTCGGAATCCCGGTGGTGGCGTCGACGCGAGGAGCCCTGCCGGAGGTGAGCGGCGGGGCCGCAGTGCTGGTCGATCCCGAGGACGTATCGGGGATGAGCCGGGCGATGGAGCGGGTGATCTTCGACCCCGCCCTGGCCCGCCGGATGGGTGAGGATGGACTTCGGCGTGCGGCGTCGTTCAGCTGGGCACGGGCGGCGGAACTGACGCGGGCGGCGTACCAGCGCGCGATCGAAACGCGCCGCGCCCGGCTCGGGGGCTGACACACGTGCGGATTGGCATCGACGCTCGTGAACTCTGCGGCCGGCCGACCGGCGTCGGCCGGTACCTGTCCCGCCTCCTGTCGTCGTGGGAAGGCCTGCCGGAGGCGTCGGCGCACGATGTCACCCTGTATGCGCCGCAGGAGATCGAGATGCCTCCCGCACGGCAGTCGGTGCGCCGCCTGCGGACGCGGGTCCAAGTCCTCCCCGGGCGAGGCGGGACCTGGTGGGAGCAGATCACGCTGGCGTCGGCGGTCAGGCGCGACCGCCCGGACGTGCTGTTCGCCCCGGCCTACTCTGCACCGATCGGCATTCGGACACCGACGGCGCTCACGATGCACGACGTGTCGTTCCTGGCGCATCCCGAGTGGTTCCCGGTGAGAACGCGCATCCGCCAGCGGATGCTCGCCACCGCCTCCGCCCGCCGCGCCGGCCGCGTGCTCACCGACTCGGAGTTCTCGGCCGGCGAGATCGCGAGCCGCATTGGCATCCCGCCGGGCCGGATTCGGGTCGTACTGCTCGGCCTCACGCGTCCGGAAGGCGGCCCGGGACCGCCGGCCGGCCGGGACCGGGACTCAACCGTGTTGTTCGTCGGCTCGATCTTCAACAGGCGCCACCTCCCGGAGACGATCCAGGCGGTGGCCGTCGTCGCAAGGCGCCATGCGGAGGTGCGCCTCGAGATCGTCGGCGACAACAGGACGTTCCCTCACCAGGACCTCGACCTCATGGCACGCACGGCCGGCGTGGGTGACCGCACGGTCATCCGGTCGTATGTCAGCGAGGAGACCCTGGCGGCGCTGTACGCGCGGGCCGGAGCCTTCGTGTTCCTCTCCGACTACGAGGGGTTCGGCCTCACGCCGCTCGAGGCCCTGTCCTGGGGCGTGCCCATCCTGGTCGGCGACACGCCGGTGGCCCGCGAGGTTTACGGGGACGCCGCGCGCTACGTCGGAACGTCGGACGTCGAGTCCGCCGCGTCGGCGATCGACGCGCTGCTGTTCGACGCCGAGGCGAGGCAGGCGGTGCTCTCGCGAGCGCCCGCCGTTCTCGACCGCTATTCCTGGGAACGCGCCGGGCGGCAGACGCTCGGCGCGCTGCTCGAGGCCGCCGGCGTACGCCCATGACCGAACTGGCCGTCATCATCGTCAGCTACAACACGCGCGACGACCTCGCGCGAACGCTCGACTCGCTCGCCCTGGCCCCACCGTCCGCCACGCACCAGGTGGTGGTCGTCGACAACGCGTCCGAGGACGGCAGCCTGGCCATGGTGCGAAGCCGCTACCCGGACGTGCTCGCCATCGACGCGGGCGCGAACCTGGGTTTCTCGAAGGCCAACAACATCGGGATCCGCGCGACGGAGAGCCGGCTCATCCTGCTCCTGAACAGCGACACCGAGGTGCCGCGCGGCGCCATCGACGGGCTCCTCGACGACCTGCGCTCCCATCCCGAAGCAGCGATTGCCGGCCCCCGCCTGCTGGACGGCGAAGGCCGGCCGGAGCTGTCGATCGGCCGGATGATCGGTCCCTTCAACGAGGCGCGGCAGAAGCTGACGACCGCGCTCTACGAGCGCGGCTGGGGTCCCGCGAGCCGGCGTGTGGAGCGGTCGCTGGCCACGCCGCAGGAGGTCGACTGGGTCAGCGGCGCGTGCCTGCTCGTGTGGCGCGCGGACGCCGAGGCCGTGGGGCTGCTCGACGAGCGGTTCTTCCTCTATACCGAAGACGTCGACTTCTGCGCCGCGGTGCGCGGGCGCGGCCGCCGCATCCGGTTCGTCCCGTCGGTCGAGGTCCGGCACCTGAGGGGCCGGTCGCGGTCGCGGAACCCTTCGGCCGCCTCGGCCGCGTACCGGCGAAGCCACCTGGCGTTCTATGCCAAGCACCATCCGGGGTGGCACCGGGTGCTGCGGGGCTACCTGCGCCTGAAGGGCCAGCTGCCTCAGGGGTGAGCCGCTCCTGCCGACTTCCGCTATCATTAGCCGTGCGCATCGCCATCGACGTCCGGAAGTACAACGACTTCGGCATCGGCACCTACATCCGGAACCTGGTCCAGCAGCTGGCCCGCATCGACCGGGAGACGGAGTACGTGCTGATCTGCCGGCCCCAGGATCGCTCGAAGATCGAGGTCCCGAGTCACAACTTCCGCGCGGTGGTCGAACCGGCCGGCCCGTACTCGGTTTCCGAGCAGGTCCGGATTCCGATGACGCTCCTCAGGGAGCACATCGACCTCTTTCACGCGCCGCACTACGTCCTCCCGCCGGCGATTCACTGCCGGTCGGTCGTGACGATCCACGACTGCATCCACCTGATGTTCCCCCAGTACCTGCCCGGGCGCCTGGCGTACGCCTATGCCAAGCTGCAGCTGTGGGTGGCGGCGCACAGGTCGGACAGAATCCTCACCGTGTCCGAGGCGTCGAAGCTGGACATCCTGCGCCGGTTTCGCGTGCCCGCCGACAAGATCACGGTGGTCCACAACGCCATCGACGAGCGGCTGACGCTCCAGCCCACCGACGAGAACGTGGAACGGGTCAAAGTCCGTTATCAGCTGAAGGACCCGTTCGCGCTCTATGTCGGCAACATCAAGCCGCACAAGAACCTCGAGCGGCTGATCGAGGCGTTCCACGCCCTCCGCCAGGAATCGGCCTTCGAGGCGTTGAAGCTCGTCATCATCGGCGACGAGATCTCGAAATACCAGGGCCTTCGCCGCGCCGTGCACAGCCACAAGCTGCACAAGCACGTGCGGTTCCTCGGGTTCGTTCCGCTCGGGACGCTCTCGGTGCTCTACCGGCTCGCGAGCGTCTTCGTCTTCCCCTCGCTCTACGAGGGGTTCGGCCTGCCGCCGCTCGAGGCGATGTACTTCGGCACGCCGGTCGTGACATCGAACGTCTCCTCCCTGCCCGAGGTGGTCGGCGACGCCGCGGTCCTGGTCGACCCCTACAGTTCCGCCTCCATCGCGGACGGCATGCGGCGCGCCCTGACCGACGACGACCTGCGGGCGTGGCTCCGGGTTCGTGGCATGGCCAGGGCACGCGAGTACTCCTGGGAACAGTCGGTGCGACGCATCCGCGAGGTCTACGGCGAGGTCATGGAGCGGCCGGAGACGTCATGACGGCCGCAGTCCGCCCGCCCCGCATCGCGCTGGTGCACGACTGGCTGACCGGCATGCGGGGCGGAGAGAAGGTGCTCGAGGCCGTCTGCGCCCTCTACCCCGCCGCGGCGCTCTTCACGCTCGTGCACGTGCCCGGCAGCGTGTCGCCGACCATCGAGCGGCTGACGCCGCGCACCTCGGCGCTGGCATGGCTGCCCGGCGCCGGACGGTTCTACCGTCACCTGCTGCCCCTCTTCCCGTTCGCCGTCGAGCAGTTCGACCTCGATCGGTTCGACCTCGTCATCAGCACCAGCCACTGCGCGGCCAGGTCTGTCATCCGGCCTGGACGGGCGCGGCACCTCTGCTACTGCCACACGCCGATGCGCTACGTGTGGGACCAGCGGGACGCGTACTTCGGTCCGGCCAGGCTCGGCGCGACCCGTGCGGCGGCGCTCCGGCCGATCCTGGCCTGGCTGGCCCGGTGGGACGCCTCGACCGCACACCGGGTGGACCGCTATCTTGCGAACTCACAACACGTTGCGCGCCGAATCCGGCGATACTATAATCGCAACTCGACCGTGATCTACCCGCCGGTCGACACCGAGTTCTACTGCCCGGATGCCACGGCGTCCTCGGCGACGGCGCTCGTGGTGTCGGCCCTGGTGCCCTACAAGCGGATCGACGTGGCGATCGAGGGCTGCCGCCAGGCCGGTGTCCCCCTGCGCGTCGTCGGGCACGGCCCGGAGGAGTCCCGGCTTCGCGCGCTGGCGGGACCCGGGGCGGAGTTCCTCGGCCCCTGCAGCAACGAGGAGATCCGGCGCTGCTACCGCGAGGCGGGCGTCGTCCTGCTGCCGGGGGAAGAGGACTTCGGGATTGTCCCGGTGGAGGCCCAGGCGTGCGGAACGCCCGTGGTCGCGCTGGGCCGGGGCGGCGCCGTGGAGACGGTCGTCGACGGCGTCACCGGCGTCCTGGTGCCGTCCGAGACGCCCGACGCCATGGCGGCGGGAATCCGCCGGGCGCTGGGCGCGGCATTCGACGCGGCGGCCATCAGGCGGCACGCCGAGCGGTTCGGCCGCGCGCGGTTCGCCGAGAGGTTCCGGACGGTGATCGAGGAAACGATGGCCGCCCCCGCGGCCGAGGATTCATGGTAAAGCGATACAACCGGCTGCTCGTCGCCTTCCACGTGGTGTCGGACGCGATGCTGGCAGCCCTGGCATTCGTGCTGGCGTACGTGCTGCGCTTCGAGAGCGGGCTGCCAGTCTCGAAGGGGTACCCGCCGTTCGAGCGCTACATCAGGGTCCTGCCGCTGGTGGCCGGCCTGGTCGTGTTCGCGTACTACCTCCAGAGCCTCTACCGGCTCCGCCGCGGACGGTCGCGGGTGGACGACTTCTTCGCCGTGTTCGTCGGCACGATCATCGCGGTCGTGCTGGGCATGTGGTCCACGCTGTATTTCCAGGCCTACTACGTCAGTGACGCGCTGAAGCAGGTGGGCGCCCTCGAGGTGTCGCAGCTCGTGTGGGCGATGTTCCTCGCGCTGAACGTCGCGCTCACGTTCTCGTCCCGCGAGCTGGTCCGGCAGGCGCTGGAGCGCCGCTGGCGGGCAGGGATCGGCCTGAAGCGCGTGCTCATCGCCGGCTCGGGAGAACTCGGCCGCCTCGTGGCGGATCGGATTCTCGAGCACCGGGACCTCGGCCTGCAGATCATCGGGTTCGTCGACGACCGGGCCGGCGGCGATCACCTGGGCTACCGAGGGCTGCCGCTCGTCGGCACCCTGGCCGAAGCGGGCGAAATCATCCAGCGCGAGCGCATCGATCAGCTCTACGTCGCCCTGCCGCTCGACGAGCACACGAAGGTGGTCCAGGTCGTCGAGGACGCGAGCCGCGAGGGCCTGGACATCAAGGTCGTCCCGGACCTGCTCCAGTTCATCGCGATCAGGGCGCGGCTCGAGGAGCTCGACGGCGTCCCGATCATCAACATCCACGACGTGCCGCTCCAGGGGCTGAACAGCGCGATCAAGCGGACCGTCGACCTGGTGATGTCGGCCGCGGCCATCCTGCTGCTCGCGATCCCGCTGGCGATCGTCGCGCTGCTGATCAAGCTGACGTCGCCCGGCCCGGTGTTCTATCACCAGGAACGCATGGGCCTCGACGGGCGGGGGTTCACCGTCTACAAGTTCCGGTCGATGTACATCGATGCCGAGCGCGAGACGGGCCCGGTATGGGCCCGCGACGACGACCCGCGGTGCACGCCGCTCGGGCGGATCCTGCGGCGCTTCGACATCGACGAGCTCCCGCAGATCTGGAACGTCTTCAAGGGCGAGATGTCGCTCGTCGGGCCGAGGCCGGAGCGCCCGTATTTCGTCGAGCAGTTCAAACAGCAGTACCCCCAGGTACATGCTTCGGCACAAGGTGAGAGCCGGCATCACGGGGTGGGCCCAGGTGAACGGGTGGCGCGGCAACACGTCGCTCGAGAAGCGGATCGAGTACCAACCTGTACTACATCGGGAACTGGTCGCTCCGCCTCGACCTGAAGATCATGTGGCTCACGCTGGTGAAAGGGCTCTTCAAACACGCGTACTGACGTCGGGCAGCCCCCCATGAGCAAACCACGCGTCGTCATCACCGGTGCCGCCGGATTCATCGGGTCGCATCTGGCGGAAACGCTGCTGGACCTCGGCTACTCCGTCGTCGGCATCGACAACCTCCTGACCGGCGACATCGCCAACGTGACGCACCTGGCCAGCCGCGACTTCCTGTTCATCAAGCACGACGTCACCAACTACATCTACATCGACGGCCCGGTCGACGTCGTCCTCCACTGGGCGAGCCCGGCCAGCCCGATCGACTACCTGGAACTGCCGATCCCGACGCTGAAGGTCGGCGCCCTCGGCACACACAAGGCACTGGGGCTCGCCAAGGCAAAGAATGCCAGGTTCGTGCTGGCGTCGACCTCGGAGGTCTACGGCGATCCGCTGGAGCATCCCCAGAAGGAGACCTACTGGGGCAACGTGAATCCGGTCGGCCCGCGGGGCGTCTACGACGAGGCGAAGCGGTTTGCGGAGGCCATCACCGTGGCCTACCACCGCTATCACGGCGTGGACACGAAGATCGTGCGCATCTTCAACACCTACGGACCGCGGATGAGGGTCCACGACGGCCGCGCCGTGCCGACGTTCATCCCGCAGGCGCTCCGGGGCGAGGACATCACCATCTTCGGCGACGGCCGCCAGACCCGCAGCTTCACCTACATCAGCGACCTGGTGGACGGCGTCGTCCGCCTGATGACCTCGTCGATCAACGACCCGGTCAACCTCGGGAACCCGCACGAGATGACGGTCGAGGAGATCGCGCGGACGATCGTCCGGATGACGGGCTCACGCAGTCGGCTCGTCTTCGGCCCGCTTCCGACCGACGACCCGAAGGTGCGCCAGCCCGACATCACGAAGGCGCGGACGCTGCTCGGCTGGGAGCCGAAGGTGGATCTCGAGCAGGGGCTGACGCAGACGATCGCGTATTTCAGGAAGAAGCTGGCGATATAGTCAGCGGCCAGCGGAACACGGACACGCCGGCTGCCAGCGTGTCGCCTACCGTTTGTCTCCCGCGGGAGCGTTGATGATCCGGGCGGCGTGCGCGACGTAGTGGAAGCCCGACAGCAGCGTGATCCCGAGCGACGTCCAGATCCCCACCTGGACGAGCACCGACGTCCGCCCGAGAAAGTTGAACCACATCAGGATGACGCACGTGCCCACGTAGACCGCCGTCGCCGCCTTCCCGAAGATCGACGGCTTGAACGTGCGCACGCCCATGACGGCCGTCACGATGGCCACCGTCGTGACGATGACCACGTCCCTCGTGATGACGAGGATCGTGAGCCACAGCGGAAAGCGGTTCACCAGATCGGTTCCGGGGACGGTGAGGACGACGAAGGTGGTCACGAGGAGCAGCTTGTCGGCCATCGGGTCGAGCCACGCGCCGAGGCTGGTCTGCTGCCCTGCCCGCCGGGCGATGAGACCGTCGAGGCCGTCGGTGATTCCCGCCAGGACGAACGTCGCCAGCGCCCAGCCCGGGCGTCCGTACACAATCATGATCACGAACGCCGGGATCAAACCCATCCGCAGCAGCGTGAGCTGATTGGCGACCGTCCACGTGGTCATCGGGCCAGCACCTCGAGGCGCGTCACGACGTCGATGGCTTCGCTGCCGCCCACCGCCTGCGCGGGCCTGAAGGAGGCGCCCTCGACGAGCGACATCACGTTCGCCCCCACCACCATCGCCACTGCAGGATACCCCAGGTGCTCTGTCGGCAGATCGGCTATCCGCGGCCGCGCGGATTGCCACGCCCGGGCCTGCGCGGGCCTCCGTCCGGCGATCAGCCCGAGCACGCGACTCGCCGCCTGCGCGAGGTCGAGGCGCCGCACGACGTCCCCGGGGGCGAACGCGTGGTTCGGATAGGGGTCCATGATCCCCGCGCGCGCCACCGCCATGATCCAGGGGGCTGCCCAGTGGCCTCTGGCGTCGGTCACGACCACGCCGTCCTCGGCGGCCGCGGCCTTCAGCACGGTGCTCAGCCGTACGCCGATGAGCGCCGCGAGGTCGCCGCGCGTCACCTGCGGCGCGCCCGCGATGGCTCGGGTACTCCTCCGGCAGGCGTGCGAGGTCGGCGCGCGACCGGGCCGCCGCCACCCTGGCCCTCGCCTCTTCGCCCGGTTCGAGCGCCTCGGCCTTGAGGTACGCATCCACCGCGCCCGCGAACTCGCCGCGATCCTCGAGCAGTTCGCCGGTCTGGACGAAGCCGCGCGCGTCGGAGGGGTCGAGCGAAACCGCCTTCCGGAGATGCGCGAGCGCCTGGTCCGACTTGCCGGCCTTCCGCTCGACTGCGGCCAGTTCGCGGTAGAGCAGGCCGCTGTCGGGCGACGCGGCGATGGCGCGCTCGTAACCGGCCGCGGCCTCATCCAGCCGCCCGGTCTCGGCGTCCTGACGCGCCGCCCGAAGCACGTCCTGCTGATTCCGGAACGCGAGGACGTCCAGGCGCCGCCGCACGTCGGTGAGCGAGGCATCGGCGGCGAGCGCCTCGTTGAGGACGCGAATTGCCTCGTCGACCCGACCCGCACCCGCCAGCGCGTCGCCCTTCCCGACCATGGCCGGCACATAGCCCTCGGCGCGGCGCAACACCCGATCGAAACGGGCGACGGCATCGGCATAGTCGCGGTCCGCGAGACTGGCGTACGCGAGGCCGGCGTCGGCCGGATAGAACCGGCCGTTCTCGGCCAGCGCCGCGTTGAACGCGCGTCTCGCCTGGCCGGCGTCGCCCGACTGGAGGAACTGCCACCCGCGCTGCTGGAGCGCGGTCAGCGTCTCGCTCGCGAGCGAGGCCGGCACCGCCGGGAACACGAAATCCGGGTAGCGGGGCGTGGTCACGGCCGGCGCCGGCTCGATCGTCCGGACACACCCGCCCGAGAGCGCCGCGGCGGCGGCGATCGCCGCCAGCGCCAGCCTACTCGCCCTCATCCTGGCCTCCCCGCTGCAGCCGACCCCACAGACGACGCGGCACGTCGGCCTCGATCCAGACCTGACCGCTCTGCTCGGTGTGTTGCTCCACACGCCCGAACCTGTAGATCTCGGCGAGCCGCCGCCGATCGGCGTCCATCGAGAGATCGAGCTTGACGACCACCCGCCGCACGTCGAGCGCCAGCCGCGCCGTGATGGCGTCGACGAGCTCCGCGCGCCCCAGTCCGGTCGCGGCCGACACGCACATCGCGTCCGGCTCGCGGCGCTGGAGACGCTCGCGTTCGGCCGGGTCGAGCAGGTCGCACTTGTTGTAGACGTCCATCGACAGCACGTCGCCCGCGCCGACCTCTTCCAGCGTCCGCCTGACGGCCGCCACGCGGTGCTCGACGCCCGGCGACCCGGCATCGATCACGTGGAGCAGCAGGTCCGCCGACACGACCTCCTCCAGCGTCGCGCGGAAGGCGGCCACCAGCGTGTGCGGCAGCCGGTCGATGAACCCGACCGTGTCCGAGACGAGCAGCTCGCGACGGTCGGCCAGCCGCACCCGCCGCACGAGCGGGTCGAGCGTGACGAACAGCGCGTCGGAGACCACGGCCTGCTCGCCCGCCAGTCGATTGAAGAGCGTGGTCTTGCCCGCGTTCGTGTAGCCGACGAGAGCGACGGTGGGAATCGAGGCCTTGTGGCGGCGTTCGCGCAGCTGGAGCCGCCGGCGGCGCACCTCCTCGAGCTGGCCGTTCACGTGGCTGATGCGCTGGCGGATCTTCCGCCGGTCGGTCTCGAGCTTCGTCTCGCCCGGACCTCGCGTGCCGATGCCGCCGCCCAGCCTCGACAGCCAGTCGCTGCCTCCCACCAGGCGCGGCAGCAGGTACTTGAGCTGCGCGAGTTCGACCTGCAGCTTGCCTTCCCGCGTGCGGGCACGGGACGCGAAGATGTCCAGGATGAGCTGGGTGCGATCGACCACTTTCAGGGCCAGTCGCGCTTCGATCTGGCGAAGCTGCGCGGGCGTCAACTCGTGGTCGAAGACGACGAGATCGACGTCGGCCTCGTCGCAGGCGGTCCCGAGCGAGGCAATCTTGCCGCTGCCCAGGAATGTGGCGGAGTCCGGCCGGTCGCGCTCCTGGAGCACACGGAGGATGACGCGCGCGCCGGCGGTCGTCGCCAGCCCGGCCAGTTCGTCGAGCGAGCGTTCGGCTTCCGAGCGCCGCACAGGCCCGGTGATGAGCCCGACGAGGGCGGCACGCTCGGCGCTCACAGTGCCTCCAGGACAGTCGAAAACGGAATCGCGCCCTCACGGATCAGCCTCGGCGCATCGGTCCTCGCATCGACGATGGTCGACGGCAGGCCACCTGTCGTCGGCCCGCTGTCGAGGAGCAGATCCGCCTCGCGCTCGAGGGCCGACGCCGCGACGTCGGCAACGGGGGTGGCGGGAGAGCCCGTGCGATTCGCGCTCGTGGCAACGATCGGAAAACCGAGGCCGAGGGCCAGGGCCCGCGCCACCGCCTGGTCGGGCACCCGGACGGCCACCGTTCCCGTGCCCCCGTGCACGTCGGGCACCACCGACGGAACGACGTCGACGACAAGGGTCAGCGGGCCCGGCCAGAACCTGTCGGCCAGCCGGCGGGTCGTCGCGGAGAGCGACGTCGAGAGGGCCTCAACCTGCACGAGGTCCCCGGCGACCAGCGGCAGAGCCCGTTCCGGCATCCGGCCCTTCGCGCGATACACGCGGGCGATGGCGCCCGCGTTCCGCGGGTCGGCCGCCAGACCGTACAGGGTGTCGGTCGGAAAGACGACGAGACCTCCTCCCGCCAGGATGTCGGCCGCGTGCGCGAGCGCGGCGGGCTCGGGCTCGGTGGGCGACACGCGCATCCTCTCCACGACGTTCACTGTATCATCAACCGCCGACCGCGTCGGCCGGCCGGCAGCGTTCGGCGGACTGCCCGGTCGCCCGCCCTCGTCATTCGCCGGGATCGGCCTTCGGGCCGGAGGCAGGAAGCCGACAGCGGCCGGGCCGGTCCTGGCGGTAGCCGAGCAGGTAGTCGGCCTGCATGAGCGCGTGAATCTCCCGCGTGCCTTCGTAGATGACCGCGCCCTTCGCGTTGCGGTAGAAGCGGCCCGCCGGGTACTCGTCCGAGTAGCCGTTCGCCCCGTGAACCTGCACGGCGTCCCCGGCGGCACGCTCCGACGCCACCGTGGCGAACCACTTGGCGAGGCTCGTTTCCCTGGTCGAGCGGCGGCCGGCGTTCTTGAGCCACCCGGCGCGGAGCCAGAGCAGGCGCGAGGCCTGGTAGTCCGATTCCATCTGCGCGATCATGGCCTTCACCAGCTGGTGCTGGCCGATCTCGACGCCGAAGGCCTTGCGCTCGAGCGCGTACTTCACCGACGCGTCGCGGCATGCCCGCACGAGGCCCGTAGCGCCCGCCGCCACGGTGTATCTCCCCTGGTCGAGCGCGAACATCGCGATCTTGAACCCCTCGCCCGGGCGTCCGACGACATTCTCCTCGGGAACCTCGACCTCCTCCATCTTGAAGAAGCCGGTGTTCCCGGCCAGAATGCCCCACTTCTCCTTCAGCGTCCCGCTCGTGAACCCGTTGAACGAGCGCTCGACGACGAACGCGGACATCCCGGACGGATCGCGCCGCTTCTTCTTCTCGAGATCGGACCAGGCGAAGACCAGGAAGTGGTCCGCCACGTCGGCGAGCGAGATCCACATCTTCTCGCCGGTGAGCCGATAGCGGTCCCCCGTCTTGACGGCGATCGACTGGATGCCGCGCGCGTCGCTGCCGGCCGCCGGTTCGGTGAGGCCGAACGTCGCGATCCGACGACCCTCGGCCTGCGGCACGAGGTAGCGTCGCTTCTGATCCTCGGTTCCCCACGACAGCAGCGTCAGGCTGTTGAGGCCCACGTGCACCGAGAGAATCACGCGGAGCGAGGTGTCCACGTACTCGAGCTCCTCGCTCGCAAGCCCCAGGCTGATGTAGTCGGTGCCGCTGCCGCCGTAGGCTTCCGGGATGGAGACGCCGAGCAGACCGAGACCGGCCATCTTCGGAAACAGCGAGGGATCGAAGCGGTGCTGCCGGTCGAGATCGTGGATCCTCGGCGCCACCTCGCGTGCACCCCACTCGCGCACGCTCAGCTCGAGGGCTCGGTGCTCCTCGGTCAGGTCGAAGTTCATGGCTCCAGCCGGATCGCGGCGACGGCGGCGCCCCTCCCGAGACCGAGCGTCTCGGCCGCGCTGGCACTGTTGGCCGCCACTTCGAGGTGCTCGGTGCTCCCGAAGAGGCTGCAGACTTCGCCCGCCGTGATTTCCGAGTAGGTCGTCACCAGCCGGCCGACCCGGTGATCGCCGGCCCGAATCTCCACGGTCATCTCGCCGAGACGACCGAGGCGGTCGAACGACCGGCGGTCGATGTTCGTGATCAGGTTCCCGAAACGGTCGACGCGGAGCACCTCGCCGCGGATCTCGTGGTCCGTGATGACCGGGTCGGGAATGGTGAGGCGAAGGTAATCCGAGAACGCCCTGCCGAGCGCCTTGACGTCGGTGCCCTTCGCCAGCCATGCGGCGGCCGGGGCGAACCGGTCGCGCCCCTCGAACGTCCGGCTCACGGTCGGACGCGCGAACCGGCGCTCCGTCAGCTCGACGACGCGGCGCGGAGCCGTCTCCTTGAAGACGGCAGAGAGGACGCCGTTGTCCGGCGCGACGAACCGATAGTCGCCCGCCTCGGCGGCCAGCGGCCGCCGGGTCGACCCGACCCCCGGGTCGACGACGACCAGGAACACGGTGCCCGGCGGGAAGAACTTGTAGGAGGCGGCCAGCTCCAGCGACGCCGAGAGGACATCGTGCGGCGGCACGTCGTGCGAGATGTCGACGAGCGTTGCCTCCGGGCAGATGCTGAGGACGACACCCTTCATCGTGCCCGCGTAGTGATCGCGAACGCCGAAATCGGTGAGCAGTGCAACAACTGGGCGCATGGGTCGGTTCCAGCGGCTATGGGCTCGCCAGGTAGGCGGGCTTGCGGAACAGCATCTCCCTGACCTTGCTGTGCAGCAGGAACGAGTCCGACACCCTCAACTGCTCGAACAGCCTGATGATGTCGCGGTTCTGCAGCGCCGTTTGTCGCGTGCGCGGCGTCGAGTACCACCTGTGCCGCAGGCTGCCGTCGTCGATGACCGCGAACTTCGAGAGTCGCGACGGAGCGGGCTTGGTCGTGGTGAAGAAACCGAACAGCGCGCCGTCCGGCTTCAACACGCGCATCAGGTGGCCGGCCACGACGCGGGCTGACGGCTTGTCCAGGAAATCGAACACGTCCCAGCAGAGGACCCCGTCGACGCTGGCGGCCTCCTGGGGAAAACAGGTCTCGAGAAACGCAGGGAGGCCGGCCGGGTCGTGCTCGCGCGTGAACCAATCGGCCGCCGCGAGGATGTCCGCGATGAACAGCTTGCAGCCGAACTGCTCGCCGAAGAACTCGATGTTCGAGCCGACCACCGGACCGAGGTCGACGAGCGCCGGACACGGCCGCGCACCGAGCAACGCGATGAGCTTCCTCAGCGCCTTTGTGGAAACCACGACCTCCGGCTCCTCGGAAGCCGGGGCGGGCTCCGGCCCGGGCGCGTCCGAGGGTTCGCGCCTCGGGGCCAGACGGGAGAACAGCCCCTTCACCTTCTGAGCGGTGGACAAAGGGAATCCCTCACCTGGCATGCGCGGGGAAGGCGCCCTACGACCTTGGCACGAGCGAGGCCGGGGCCGGCGGCGCCGCGTCGGCCGGCGGCGACTTCGGCGCCGGAGCGTCGACCTTGCGCTGCATGTCGACGCTGCCCCGGAATTCGGCTCCCTCGGCGATGGCCACGCGCGGCGCGACGATGTTCCCCTCGACGACGCCCTTGTCGCGAATGTCGACCTTCTCGCTCGCCGTGACGTTGCCCACCACCTGCCCGAGCACCACCACGACCTTGGCGAAGACCTCGGCGTGAATGCGCCCGTTGGGGCCGACGGTCAGCACGTGCTGCTTCAGCTGGACCTTCCCCTCGACGTGGCCTTCGACGGTCAGGTCCTCGCTCCCGTTCAGCTCGCCCTTGATGACGACCGACTTGCCGATGTTGACGACTTCTTTCGTTTCCATTTGCCGTTGACTCTCCACCTCTGGCCCGCGCGCCGACGGCGGTGAGGGCATCCCTGCCGAAGGAACCGGTGCGACCGGTTCACGCCCGGGTGACGGCCGCACGTTTTCGTCACGCTTCCACATGTTGCACCTCCGACGTCACGATCCTGCAGCAACCTCGCCAGTATATGAAACCGCTTCTCGGCTTGTCCACACATCTTCCGCCGTCTCGAACCACCTGGGCTATGATCATGGGGCCGGCCCGCGAGCTCCCATGAACGATCGCGTCTATCTCGACCACAACGCCACGACGCCGCCGTGTCCCGAAGTCGTCGAGGCCGCGGCCCGGGCGCTCGCGAACGAGTTCGGAAACGCCTCGAGCATTCACTCGTACGGGCAGCGCGCCAAGGCGGCCCTCGACGATGCCCGGACCGAGGTGGCCCTGCTGATTGGCGCGCAACCCGGCGACGTCGTCTTCACCGGCGGCGGGACCGAGGCCGACAATCTCGCGCTCCGGGGTGTCGCTGACGCCGCGGCGCCCTCGCGCACGCGCCTGATCGTCACGTCGGTCGAACACGAAGCCGTCATCAACACGGCCCGCGCGCTCGGCCGGCATGGCGCGCAGGTCACGATCCTGCCGGTCGATGCCGACGGAGTCGTGCTGACGCCGGCGTTCGAGGACGCGCTCGGCGACGACGTGGCCGTGGTGTCGGTCATGCTGGCGAACAACGAAACGGGGGCCATCCAGCCGGTTGGCCACCTCGCGAGCCTGGCGCGGACCCGCCGGGCCGTGTTCCACACGGACGCCGTCCAGGCAGTCGGCAAGATCCCGGTCGACGTTCGTGCGCTCGGGGTGGACCTGCTGTCGCTGTCGGCGCACAAGTTCGGAGGGCCGAAAGGCGTCGGAGCGCTCTGGATTCGCCGGGGCACGCCCCTGTCGGGCGTCATCACGGGCGGCCGCCAGGAGCGGAATCGCCGGGCGGGCACCGAGAACGTTCCGGCCATCGTCGGCCTCGGCGTCGCCGCCCGGCTGGCTCGGGCCAGGCTCTCGGGCGAGGCGGCGCGCCAGGCGGGTCTGCGCGACCGTCTCGAGACCGGCATTCTCGACACCGTGCGTGGGGCGTCCGTGAACGGCGCGGGCGCCACCCGCCTGCCGAACACCACGAACATCGCGTTCGAGCGGGTGGACGCCGAATCGCTGCTGATCGCGCTCGACCTCGAGGGCATCGCCGTCTCGACCGGATCGGCGTGCTCGTCTGGCACGCTCGAGCCGTCGCACGTCCTGCGCGCCATGGGGCTGCCGCAGGGACGCGTGCAGTCCTCGCTCCGCTTGAGCGTCGGCGTCACGACGACGCGCGGGGAGGTCGACCGCGTGCTCGCCGTCCTGCCGGCTGTCGTCGAGCGGCTCCGGGCGGTCGGACGAAGGTAGTCCCATGTCCCGCATCGTCGTCGCCATGTCCGGGGGGGTCGATTCGTCGGTGGCCGCCGCGCTGCTGAAGGCGCAGGGGCACGACGTCATCGGCCTCTCGATGCAGCTCTACGACCAGAGCGGAGGCGGCGCCGCGTTCGGCTCCTGCTGCACGATTGACGATTTGCACGACGCGCGCCGCGTCGCCTCCTCGCTCGGCATCCCCCACTACATCGTCAATCTCGAGCGACAGTTCGAGGAGACGGTGATCGCCGACTTCGTCCACGAGTATCTGTCGGGCCGCACGCCGCTTCCCTGCGCGCACTGCAACAGCGAGCTGAAGTTCTCCGAACTCCTGGACCGCGCCTCTGCACTCGGAGCCGACGCGGTCGCCACCGGCCACTACGCGCGCGCCCGGCACGACACCGGGACCGGCCGCTGGAGTCTGCTCCGCGGCGTCGACCCTGCGAAGGACCAGTCGTACTTCCTGTTTCCCCTCACCCAGGCGCAACTCGCGCGCGCGCTGTTCCCCCTCGGCGACATGCGGAAGACCGCCGTGCGGGAACTGGCGAAGTCGTACGGCCTGACGGTCGCCGACAAGCGGGACAGCCAGGAGATCTGCTTCGTGCCCGGCGACGATTACGCCGCGGTCGTCGAGCAGCGGGCGCCAGACGCCGTTCGCCCCGGCCCCGTGGTGAACACGGCCGGCCGGACGATCGGGCAGCACCGGGGCGTGCACCACTTCACCATCGGACAGCGCAAGGGCCTGGGCATCTCGGCGCCGGCGCCCCTGTTCGTGCTCGCCATCGACGCTGCCGCGCACACCGTCGTGGTCGGCCCGCGTGAGGAGTTGCTGCGGACGGCGCTCGCCGCGGCGCACGTGAACTGGATTCGCGGCGCGGCGCCCGAGGGCCCGGTGCGGGCAGACGTCCAGATTCGGTACCGCCACGCGGCGGCGGGCGCCACGGTGGAACCGCTCGACGGCGGTCGGGCCGCGGTCGTCTTCGACGCGCCGCAGTCAGCGGTGACGGCAGGACAGGCGGCCGTGTTCTACGTGGGGGACGAAGTGATAGGCGGAGGGTGGATCGACTAGAGACTCTCGAGGAAGCGTTCCGCATCGAGCGCCGCCATGCAGCCGGAGCCTGCGGCCGTGATCGCCTGGCGGTAGATGTGATCCTGCACGTCTCCGCACGCGAACACGCCCGGCACGCTCGTATGCGTCCCGCTGTGCGTGACGATGTAGCCGTTGGCGGCGAGATCGAGCTGGCCCGCGAACAGCGACGTGTTCGGCGTGTGCCCGATCGCCACGAACACGCCGTCGACTGACAGTTCGCTTCGCACCCCGGTCACCGTGTCCTTCAGTACCAGACCGGTCACCACGCCTTTCTCGACGTCCTTCACGTCCTCGACGACCGAGTTCCAGCGGACGTCGATCTTCGGGTTCGCCGCGGCCTTGTCGCGCATGATCTTCGACGCGCGCAGGGTGTCGCGACGGTGGACCAGCGTGACCCGTGAGGCGAACTTGGTCAGGAAGATCGCCTCCTCCACCGCCGAGTCGCCCCCGCCGACGACGGCGATCGGCCGGTTGCGGTAGAAGAAGCCGTCGCAGGTCGCGCAGGTGGACACGCCGTGGCCCATCAGGCGGCGCTCCGACGGCAGCCCGAGGAGCCGCGCCGACGCGCCCGTGGCCACGATGATCGCGCCTGCCTGGTACTCCGCTTCGCCGGTGGTGACCGTGAACGGCCGCCGGCCGAGGTCCACCCGCGCCACGAGTCCCTGCACGATTTCGGTGCCGAATCGCTCGGCCTGCGCCCGCATCGCGCCCATCAGCTCGGGCCCCATCACGCCGTCGCTGAAGCCGGGGAAGTTCTCCACCGCCGTGGTGATCATCAGCTGCCCGCCCGCCTCCATCCCCTCGATGAGCAGCGGGCTGAGGTTCGCCCGCGCCGTGTAGATGGCCGCCGTCAGTCCCGCAGGGCCCGAACCGATGATGATGACGTCGCGCGTCTCGCTCATGACCACGTCCTCGCTGTCACGCCCCGGGTGCAATTCTCTGGACCTGCGCCGAACGCCTCGGGCCGGCCGCCGCCAGCCGCAGGTCGGACTAGACGTGCTTGTCGACCATCCGTTTGATCGTGTCCTTGTCCACGGCGCCAATCACGGTATCCACGACGGCGCCGCCCTTGAAGAGCAGCAGCGTCGGGATGCTGCGGATGTCGAACCGCATCGGAATGGCCGGGTTCTCGTCCACGTTCATCTTGGCCACGGTGAGCTTGCCGACGTACTCCGTCGCGAGCGCCTCGACCGTCGGCGCAATCCGGCGGCACGGCGCGCACCATTCCGCCCAAAAATCGACCAGAACCGGGGTCTCCGACTTGACGAGTTCGTCGAACGAGGAATCGGTCGCGTAATGAATGTGCTCGGATGCCATTGCTGCTCCTTCTCCACGGCGCCGGCCCGCCCCCGCGGCGGGTGGCAACCTCTTCATGGATTCACGCGGACGGTCTGCGGTTACGCGGTTCCTGCCCTGAGCTTGATCGCCCTCTCGTACGCCTTGGCGTACTCGGCGGCGGACGCCTCCCACGAGAAGTCCTTCGCCATCCCGGCTCGCTGAACGGCCCGCCACTTGTCCCGATGGCGATAGAGGTCCAGGGCCTGCTTCAGGCTGGCCCGGAGCGCCCCCGGCGAGTGGTCCCAGAACTTGAATCCCGTGCCGCTGTTCGTCCGGGAATCCCAGTGGTCGATCGTGTCATCGAGGCCGCCCACTGCCCGTACAGACCGGAACGGTACCGTACCGTAGACTGTACATCTGATTCAGCCCGCAGGGTTCGAACCTCGACGGCATGAGGAAGATGTCCGCACCTGCCTCGATCAGGTGCGCGAGACGCTCGTCGAACCCGAATCGAACGCCGACGCGGTCGGGTGCACGGTCGCGCAGTCGCTGCCAGCCGTCCTGGTACCGCGCTTCCCCGCTCCCCAGCAGCACGAACGTCGCGTCCATCCCGAGCAGGGCTTCACCGAGCGCCGCCAGCAGGTCGAATCCCTTCTGGTCCACGAGCCGCGACACCATCCCGACGATCGGCCGGGCAAGGGCCTCCGCGCCGACGGAAAGCCCCATCGTTTCCAGGAGCGCGCGCTTGGAGGCGGCCTTCGCGTCGAGCGTGTCCGGGCCGTACGGCTGCGGCAGGTAGGGATCGCGTCCGGGGTTCCACACGTCGACGTCGATCCCGTTGAGGATCCCGTGAATCCGGCCGCTCCGACGCGCGAGGATGCCCTCGAAGCCGAAGCCGAATTCCGCCGACTGGATTTCCTTCGCGTAGCGCGGGCTGACGGTCGTGACGATCTCGCTGAGGTTGATCCCGGCCTTCAAGAAGCTGACACGGCCCCAGAACTCCAGGCCTTCGATGCCGTACAGGTCCCAGCCGAGGTCGAGCGCGGGCATCACCGACGGGGGGAAGACGCCCTGATAGGCGAGGTTGTGAATCGTGAAGACGCGGGCGGCTCGGCCCATCCCCGCGCTTTCGGCGAACAGCGTCTTCAGGTAGACCGGCACGAGGCCGGCCTGCCAGTCGTGCGCGTGGACCACGTCGGGTCGCAGGTCGCTTCGAGCGCCGAACTCGAGGGCGGCGCGGGCGAGCAGCGCGAATCGGATGGCGTTGTCCGGGTAGTCGGTGTTGCCGACGCCGTAGAACCCGGGACGGTCGAAGAGTTCCGGACAGTCGACGAGAACCGCCCGCGCCCGGTCGGCCAGAGAGTGCTCAACCAGCGTCACGTCGAACCGCCGGCCGCCGATGGTGATCGGCAACCGCTCGAGTGCGGTGCCCCCGTCGATGCCCCGATAGCGGGGCACGACCAGCGTCACGTCGTGCCCGAGACGCGCCAACGCCAGCGGCAGCGCCCCTGCCACGTCGCCCAGGCCGCCCGTCTTCGCAAACGGCACGGCCTCCGGGCTCACCATCAGAATCCGCCGCGCGCCCATGGTCACCTCGCCCCCGGCCCAACAGTCTACACCGTCCGCCACCCTGCCCGATCTCAACGACGGATCTCAACCACGGAGCTCACAGAGAACACAGAGACGAGCCTCGACCGCGCGTGTCAGCCCGGCGGTCGGTTAGGCTTCGACCGGGCGCGCCCCGGCAACGCCGGGGCCGCGGCGCCCGAGCGACGGCGCGGCGCCCGGGCCTGTGGCCCGGCCCGGTCGAAGCCCTCAGCGTGAAGGCCTTCGTGCCCTTTGTGTCCTCTGTGGTTGTCCGTCGTGGGTGCCGCGCAGCAGCTGGAGCAGGCGCTTCATGTCGTCCGGAAGCGCCGCGGTGAATTCCACGCGTCTGCGAGTGACCGGATGGACGAAGGCCAGACGAGCGGCGTGCAGCGCCTGGCGGCCGAACTCCGGTTCGTGCGCCTCATCGCGCGGACGGCCGAACCGGTACTGCCGCTCGCCGACCAGCGCGTGGCCGCGCGACCCGGCCTGCACCCGGATCTGGTTCCGCTTTCCCGTGACCAGCAGAATCTCGACGAGGGCCTGCCACTCGAACTGCTCCACCACCCGATACCGGGCTTCTGCGTCCTTCGCGCGCTCCTCGTCCGCGTGCGCACGCTTCTGCACCAGGCGGTCCTTGTCCCAGACCAGGCGGTCCCGCCACGTGCCGCTCGGCGGAACCGGCCGGCCGTTGAGGATGGCGAGGTAGGCCCGTTCCGGCGTCCGCCGCTCGAACTGTGACTTCAGCGCATCGCGCGCCGCCTCGTTCAGCGCGAACAGCACCAGACCGCTCGTGTCGCGGTCAATCCTGTGCACGACGAACGGGCGCACCCGGCGGTGACGCAGATGATCCTTCAGAACGTCGACGAGCGTCACCTCGCCCGCCTCCTCCCCGGGGAGCGGTTCGACGAGCCAGCCCGTCGGCTTGTTCACGACGACGATGGCGTCGTCTTCGTGCACGACGGCCAGCGCGCGGCGCACCGAGACGATGTCCCGGCTGCGCGGGCGTGAGCTCCCTGGCCGGTCCGGCCAGAAGCCGAGCGTGTCGCCCGCCGCCAGGCGGCGCCCGGCGTCCGCGAACGTCAGCTCCGCGCCGTTCCGGAAGACCTTGCCGCAGGCGATGGCATCGCGCGCCTTTCCTCGCGAGCCGATCTCGGGCCTTGCGGCCAGCCAGGCGTCCAGCCGCATGCCGTCTCCCGACGTGTCAACGGTCCATGTCGTCATCAGATGCGTATCGAGTAGGTGAGGGCTATTGCTAGCCCTCACCTCTCACACCACCGGACGTGCCGGTCGGCATCCGGCGGTTCACGCTGGGCGCATCAGGCGCTGATGTTCCTCCAGCAAGCTCACAAGGCCGAGTCGCCGCAACTCGGCCGAGGGGACGGCGGCGTGCATGTGGCTCGCGCCGGCATTCCACCACGGCCCGCGGCCGTTCGAAGCGGATCGACGTGCGCGGTCCAGGTCCACCCCCCGCCGACACAACTCGCGGATGCGCGTGCGTGGCCGTTTCCACTGGCGCCAGAGTATACCGCGCAGTTTGCGACGGACCCACTTGTCGACATCCTCGAAGCTGACTTTCACCTCGGCTAACCGGAAATACGCCACCCAGCCCCGAAAGTACCGGCTGAGGTCCGCCACGGTGGCGGCGAGGCGTCGCCCCCGCCCCCGCGCCATCACACCGCGCACGTGCGTCTTCAGCCGTCGGACGGCCGCTGGCGCCACGCGCAGCCGTGCCGCGCGGTCCCACGTCACGCTGTAGCCGAGGAATTTCCTCGACCACGGGCGCGCGACGTGGCTCTTTTCCCGATTCAGTCGCAGCCGAAGGCGCTGCCACAGCCAGCGCTCCAGCGAGGTCAGCACGCGCTCGCCCGCCGCCTTCGACCGCACATACACGTTGCAGTCGTCGGCATAGCGCGCGAAGCGGTGCCCGCGCCGTTCCAGCTCCCGGTCCCATTCGTCGAGCAGAATGTTACTCAGCAGCGGAGACAGGGGGCCGCCTTGCGGCGTGCCCTCCCTGCGCGTTGACACCAGCCCGCCGGCCATCATCCCCGCCTGCAAGAAGCGGCGGATCAGGCCCAGCACCCGGACATCCTTGACCCGGCGCGCCACGCGCGCCATCAGCACGTCGTGGTTCACCCGGTCGAAGAATTGCTCCAGGTCCATGTCCACCACCCACCGATACCCGTCCGCGATGTGGCGGCGGGCGCACACGACGGCGTCATGCGCGCCACGTCCCGGCCGAAAGCCGAAGCTCCCGTCCGAAAACGTCGGGTCGAAGATAGGCGTGAGCACCTGCAGGAGAGCTTGTTGAATGAACCGGTCGAGCACCGTGGGAATCCCCAGCGTTCGTGTGCCCCGGCCGTCCGGCTTCGGAATGTCGACCCGTCGCACGGGCTGCGGGACATACGTGCCGCCGAGGAGCTGTTCCCGGATGCGCGCCCAGTGCGTCCGGCAGTAGGGCATCAGCTCGTCGACGGTCATCCCGTCGACGCCCGGTGCCCCCGCGTTGCGCACCACGCGCGCGTGTGCGGCGAGCAGGTTCTCGCGTCGCACGACTTGCTCGATGAGCGTCAGAGCCTGGTCCCCGCCAGGGTCAGTGCGTGCCGGAGCGGCTTGACGCACGGCGTCCGTCTCCCTCCCCGTGCCGCGGGGAGTCGTCGGGATCCGTGAGGTCGTCTCAGACCTCGTGGCGGCGTCTGCTTCCTCTCGCGAACGCATCGTGGCGGTTGGCTCGTCGTGTTTGGCCCTTCACGACTGTGCGCGTCGCTACTATGGCCGCGGCTGACTCCTGCGTGCGGTCGACCCCGCTTCGCAGCGGGGCTCGCCCAAATCGGCGCCGCCGCAGGTCTCCCAGGGTAAGACGCGTGACCGTCGCTCCATCTACCCGCCGCATATACGCCACGTCGGTCCGGATGACATCGGGCTTCGAGTACTTGTGCCCTCTCGCCCACCAGCGTTGCGCCTCGACTGCGGTTCGTGCTCCTCGGGCCGGAGCTTTGCCTGCGGCTTCCTTCCGACCCCACCTCGCGGTGACGCCGTTGCCGTTCGGCTAGGGGTTCCTGTCATCAAGGCCCCCAGAGGACTTGCACCTCCCAGTCACTTCCCAAATCGCTTTCGCTATTGGTTGCACGGCACCCGGGATGGGTGCCATCGCGCCATGCCTGGCGCACACAAGAAAAACCCCGGGGACCGAGCGGCCCCCGGGGCGTGAAGCGTGCGGCGCATCAGCACCGCCAGCGCGAATCGTCTAGAACGACCAGCGGCCGCCAATCGTGAACTGCCGCGGCCCCATGACCGTTGTCGGGTCGCCGAAGTCCACGATGTTGTCCTCGCCATTCGGCCCCGCCAGGTTGCGGGATGGGTACCGCGTCTGCCTGGCGGTGACGATGGACTGGTTGAACAGGTTCGAAATGTCGAGATAGGCGCCAAGCCGGTGGAACCCGACGCGGAACACCTTCTCAAACCTGAGATCGGTCTGGTTGAAGTTGTCGTTCCGATACGTGCCCGGCGCCGCGAGGTTCGGCGTCACGTAGCCCGAGAACGGCCAGCCGAGGTTGCTGCCCCTGATTCGAGAGTACGGGGTGTAGGGTGTGCCGCTCATCCAGCGGTAGTAGCCGTCTATCGAGACGTCGATCTTGGGAATCTGATAACCCGCGAAGACCTTCACCTCGTGCGGCCGGTCGTAGCTGGCGTATCCGTCCGTGTTGATCACGCCGTAGTTCGCGTTCTCGAACTGGTTGGAGGACACACCTGAGTAGCTGCCGTTGTCGATGGTGCCCTTCGTCTTCGAGTAGACGTAGGAGATCTGAGCCTGCCAGCGATCCTTCAGCCTGCGCTGGAACACCAGCATCAGGCCCCGGTAGCTGCGCGCCGCCTCCGGGCTGGTGACCGTGCCACCCGCTGTGAGCTTGTAGGGAACCTGCGTGATGTTGCCAATCGTCAAGTCCGCGACGTCGGACGAGTTCATCCACTTGTAGACGGTCATCGGCTGGTTGGTCAGCGGGTTCGTGTACGGGTAGGCCGTACCGGACCAGATGGCATCCGGCAGCGTGCTGTTGATGAAGTTCGCCCAGTCCCTCTTGATGAACGTGGCCGTCACCTTGAAGTCCTTGCCGAACATCTGCTCCCAGGCGACGTTGTATTCGTCAACTCGCGGGTGGTTCACGTCGCTGTTCACCGCGTATTGCCGCAGCGTGCTGCTGTCCACGGTCAGTGTGGACCAGTCCGCGCTCGGGATGTACACGAAGTTCGGCGTCATGCCGGGCACCGCCCGGCTCCACGAGGCGAACACCGCGCCGTCGTAGTACTGCCCGTAGGCGGCCTTGACGACCGACGTGCCCTTGCCCGTCACGTCCCACGCGAACCCGAGGCGCGGGGCGACGGAGAACGTCGAGTAGAGGTTGTCGCCCGTCTCCGTGGCCTCTCCCCGGATGCCATCGGCGCGAATGCCGAGGTTGAGCGTCACCCGGTTGAGCTTCCACTGATCCTGCGCGTAGTACGACTCCCGCTTGTTCTTCCCCTTCAGATCGTACGAGTAGCCGTAGGCGTACGACGGCGCGCCGCCAAAGTCGTAGAAGTAGGCGGTGTTGTATGCGAAGCGGTTCCGGATGTTGCTCCGCTCGATCTCGACGCCGAACTTGAACGTGTGCGAGCCGTGGGCCTCCGCGTACTTCGTCAGCGCCACGTTGACCTGGTTGCGGTCGCGGTCATACTGCGAGACGTACCCGGCACCGCCCCAGTAGGTGTCGAAATCGCCGTCGTAGTGCGCAGGCTCCATGCTCACCGGGTTGAGGTCGTAGTAGCCCCAGTACCCGGTCCACTTCGCCTCGAGGAACGTGGACGAGTTGAAGACCTTCCGGGTACTGGGCGTTCCAGATGTACTCCGGAGAGTCCTGAATGATCGTCTGGTCCTGTGTCGCCGCATAGCCGGGGATCAGGAACCCGACGCGGCCCTTCTGGTTGTAGTTGTCGTACTGCAGCGAGGCCGAGAGGTTGTCGTTCGAGGTCGGCTGGAACGTGAACTTCATGTTGAACCGCGGGCTGACCTCTTCGCGCTCGATCTTCGTCCCCGAGCGGTGCGTATTGATCGCGTAGCGCTGCGCGCTCACGAAGAAGAACACCTTGTCCTTCTGGAGGGGCCCGCCCAGCTGCACCGTGTAGTCGTTGAGCAGCGTGTTGAGGCCGGGGTCGCCGAGCAGCAAGTTCTGCGCCACCAGCTCAGGGTCCGTGTTGTCGCTGGCCAGGTCTCTGTTCGTGTACTTCCAGTCGGCCAGGAACGAGTACCGGTTGCCGCCCGACTTGGTGACCGAGTTCACCACCGCGCCGGTGAACCCGCCGTACTCCGCAGGCTGCCCGATGGTGCCGACCTGCACTTCTTCGACGATGTTGTAGTTGAAGAAGGCCCAGGCCGTGCCGCCGTCCGGGTCGCGGACGTCAACGCCGTCGAGCATCAGCGAGTTGCCCGAGTCGGACGACCCGCCGAACGCGGCCCCTCCGTTGATGCCCGGCGCGAAGTTCATGATGTTGACGGCGGTGTTGCCGTAGCCGATCGGCATGCTGAACAGCAGATCCTGCGACATGTTGCTGTCGGTCGCCGTGGTGGTGGTGTCGATCATGACCGTGCTGGCCACGACATCCACCGTCTCGGCCAGGGCGCCCATCGCCAGGCTCAGCGGCACGTCGACCGTTCTGCTGATGCCCACGTCGAGCCCCGTCTGCTCCTTCGGCTTGAACCCCTGGAGTTCCGCCTTCACCGAGTAGTTGCCCGGCGCGAGGCCGATGAACCGGTACTGGCCCTGGGCGTCCGTCACCTGGGTCTGCGAACCGGTGCTCCCCGTCAGCGTCACCGTGACGCCGGGCAGGACGCCTCCCTGCTGGTCGGTGACCTTGCCGGTGACGATGCCGGTCAGCGACTGCGCGCTGACCGCTCCGGCCGAAGCCACGAACGCGGCAAGGAAGGCAAGAATGATGATTCGTCTCATGTGTCTGCCTCCTTGCCTACTGGGTCTGCCGAACGGTCGAGTGGATGCGGTCATTGCTGAACGAGTAGGCCATGTAACCGGCGCCTGCCCCGACCAATGCGAGCACCACTATCCCGACCGGCTTCTTGAAGAACGACGTCGAACCGAGCTCCGACTTGTCCGCCGCCGGGGCGGACTGCGCAAGGGCGGCGCCCCGCGACCCGGCGCCCTTCTCAACCGACGCCCTGAATCCGGGGGGTGGTGCCGGCTTGGCATCCGCGAGCGCGACCGTCAGGGATGCCGCCGACTTCTCCATCGACGCCCGGAGCCCGGGCGCTGGCGCCGGTTTGGCGGGCTCCCCTGCCAGGCCTGGCAGCGGAATAGCGGCCAGCACCAGCGCGAGTGCTGCGACTCGCCAGGCCGGACGCCACGTTCGGTATTGATGCTTCACTTCACGCACCTCCTTGGTTGTTCGGAGCGACCTTCGGACCGACGACGCGAAGACAGCCTGCACAATACGATGTGTACTTCAAACGCCTTGCCACATTCCCGGCGTGCTGTCAGCCGGGAGCGCACAGCGTAACCTGTTGTCTCGAAACGATCAAGGGGTCTGTTGGCAATTCGCCCGGGCTGACCACCCGCGGCTCGATCCAGCCAACTGAAGCCGACGTCCAAGTATTTGGTTCCCTGCGGCCCGTTGACGGCTCTTGGGCCGATGGGCCAGTATGGCTCCAGCATGCTTAGACGTAAGAAACTGCTCGCCGGATCGCTCGCGGCCGTGGGCCTCGTGTCGTTGACGCTGCTCGGGGCCGGCGGCTGGTGGTACATGACCACCCGTACCGAGCGGTCGGCGAGCGGCGTCGATCTCGGGCGCGCCACCGGCGTCGTCGGGCCGGCCGGGTTGAACCTGCTCGTCATCACCCTCGACACGACCCGTGCCGATCGCATCGGCGCCTACGGGTTCGAGAACGTGGAGACGCCCGTCATCGACCGCCTCGCGCGCGAGGGCGTCGTCTTCGAACACACGATGGCCGTGGCCCCGCTGACGCTGCCGGCGCACGCCAGCATCTTCACCGGCCGCTTTCCTCCCGAGCACGGCGTGCGCGACAACGGGGGGTTCTTCCTGTCGCCCAGGCAGACCACCCTCGCCACCGTGCTCAAGACGAGCGGCCTCAGCACCGGCGCCGTCGTCGGCGCGTTCGTCCTCGACGGCAAGTGGGGACTCAACCAGGGATTCGACACCTACGTGGACCAGTTCGAGCTGCCCGAAGCCCGGGGCTTCAGCATCGGCGAGGTGCAGCGGCCCGGAAACGAGGTCGTGGATCGCGCGCTTCCGTGGCTGGAGAAGGTGAAGGGCGAGCGGTTCTTTGCGTGGCTGCACTTCTACGATCCTCATGCGCCCTACGAACCGCCGGAGCCGTTCAAGACCCGCTACGCCGAACACCCCTACCTGGGCGAAATTGCGTTCGTCGACTCCCAGATCGCCCGGGTCGTCGAGTTTCTCGAGCGCAATGCGCTGCTCGAGAAGACGGTCGTGGCGGTCATCGGCGACCACGGGGAGAGCCTCAACCAGCACGGTGAAGGCACCCACGGCTTCTTCATCTACGAGGCCACGACGCGGGTCCCGTTCGTCGTCCGTGCTCCGTTCGAAGGCCTGCGGGGCCGGCGCGTGGCCGACCCCATTCGTGCGGTCGACCTGATGCCGACCGTGCTCGACCTGCTCGGCATTGCGCCGCCGAAGGGGATTGCGGGCGTCAGCGTCGCGCCGCTGATGACCGGAGCCCGCGGCACGATGGACCTCGAGGGGTATGCGGAGGCGATGTACCCGCTGCACCACTTCGGCTGGAGCGATATGCGCGCCTGGCGAGCCGGCCGCTACAAGGTGATCGACGCGCCGCGCCCCGAGCTCTACGACCTCGAGCGCGATCCGCACGAAGGGACGAACCTCTACGCCGACCGTCGGTCGGCGGCCGACGGAATGATCGCCCGCCTGCGTGCGATGGAGAACGCGTCGGCAGGCGACGACGCCGTGGCGAAGCCAGCGCCAGAGGTCGATACCGAGACCCGCGCGCGCCTCGCCGCGCTCGGGTACGTGGGGTCGTTCGTCGCCACCATCGGCAGTTCGAGAACCGACCGGGCCGACCCGAAGGACAAGATCGAGTTGTTCAACATGATGGTCGACGCCCGCGAGGGGCGCCAGGAGGACAAGAACAGCGCCGCGTCCCTCGAGCGGGCCATTTCCCTTTACGAGCGGGTGGTCGCGGCCGACCCGAACGTCGTCGACGCGTGGTTCAACCTGGGAAACCTGAACGCGCGGCTGCGCCGTTTCCCGAAAGCGATTCAGTACTTCAAGAAGGCGCTCGAACTGAAGCCCGACTACGACCTGCCGGTCGTCAACCTGGCCAACGTCTACCGCCAGATGGGACAGGACGATGCCGCCCTGGCCGGGTACGAGCACTACCTGACGATCGATCCGAAGAACGCCCACGTGCGCTACCAGATGGGCGAGATCTACCTCGCCAGGGACGACCGCGCCAGGGCCGAGCAGAATTTCAGACTGGCCGTCGAGATCAATCCTCGCGAAGCCTCGGCGCTGAACGCGCTCGGCGTCATGGCCTTTCAGCGCGGCGACCTGGCGGCCGCGGAGCGCGAGATTCGGTCGGCGCTCGAAGTCAAGAAGACCGTCCGCCTCGCCCACTACAACCTCGCCCTCATCGCGGAGGAGCGAAACGACCTGCAGACCGCCGAGGCGGAGTACCGCAAGGAACTGGAACTGCACCCGTCGGCCTTCAAGGCGGCGTTCAATCTCTCGAGGATCTACGAACAGCAGGGCAACAGGGCCGCGCAAATCGCGTCGCTGAAACAGGCCGTCGAGCAGAGCCAGGACTTCGCCGAAGGCAAGATCTTCCTCGCCAAGGCCTACCTCGACGCCGGCACGAACTTCGCGCAGGCCATCGAACTCGCGCGGCAGGGGCTGACCCATCAGCCGCCGCCGGACATGGCGGCGCTCGGCCACTTCGTGCTCGCCGATCTCTACAATCGCGTGGGGCGCCCGCAGGATGCCGCGCGCGAAGTGGACGCCGGACGCCGGCTCAGCCGGCAGGGACGGTGAGCCCGAGGTCCAAATTGAGAATTCCAAATTGAGAATTGAGGATTGAGAATTTGGAATTCGGAATAGAATGCCCCCCGTGTCTGGCCCACGCCCGCAGTCGACGCGCGACGAAGTCCGAGAGGTCACCGAGCTGAAACGCTTGAAGGCCCTCCAGCCGGAGCTGGCCGAGGCGGCGGACCTGCACCTGGCGCTCCTGGAGGTCCACCGGCGGGTGCAAGCCCGTGCGGCCGTCCCCTGGATGGAGTTTTCGCCCGACCGGGTGCGGCGCGCGCAGGACGAAGGCACGCCGCTCTTGCGGTTTGCGGACCTGCCGCTCGACTGGACGGAATTCCGCCTGGTCTTTCGTCAGACCGCCGACGTCCTCCGCCGATTCGACGCGCTGGAGTCGGACGACCACCGCGCCATCCAGGCGGTGTCCCGTGACGGCAACGCGCTCGACCCGTTCGTCGTCCGGTGGTTCAACGCCACGGCCGCACCCGGAACCGCCGGCGCCGCGCCGCCATCCAAGGCGCCGGTGTCCCAGGACGCCATGGACCAGGTCCTCGCCCTCGCCATGCGGCCGTTCCTCGAGCGGTGCGTCGAGCTCATCCAGCAGCGCGTCGACTTCACCGCGTGGCGTCGCGGCTTCTGTCCCCTATGCGGCGGCGAGCCCGAGTTCGCCGTCCTCACCTCTTCGGGGGGCCGGCTGCTGATTTGCGGCCGCTGCACGGCACGGTGGCCGTTCGGCGACGCGGTGTGCCCGTTCTGCGGCAACGACAACCGCGCCGCCCTGCCGTCGTTCGGCAGTCCCGATGGCCGCTACCGCCTGTACGCCTGCGACGCGTGCAGGCGCTACCTCAAGGCGTACGACGCCCGGCAGGGTGGACGCCCCGTGATGCTGGCCCTGGATTCCGTGGCGACGCTGCCGCTGGACGCGGCGGCGGTTGGGAGGGGGTACCGCGGCTAGTCCGGGTCCTGGGGTGCGGGCTCGTTCTTCCCGATGAGGTCCTGCGCCCGGGTCGTCATCCAGGTGAAGAGGTTCCGCACCTCGGTGAAACGGGCCGCGTTGGTGCGCGCGCCCAGCACCACGACGGCCACGGGCTGGTTGATCTGTGGCATCTTCAGCAGCGTTGCCAGGCAGTATCCCGACCGGCTGATGAACCCCGTCTTCGCACCGAGGACGTTCCCCTCCATGTCGGGCCGCGACAGCAGCTGATTCGTGCTGCGTATGGTGACCGGCCTGCTCGTCAGGGTCACCTTGTACTCCGGCTTTTGCATGATGGCCGACAATCGCTCGTCGCTCGAGGCATAGGCGATGAGCCTGGCCATGTCGTAGGCCGACGACACGTTGTCGGCATCGAGGCCGGACGGGTCGGCGTAGGTCGTACTCTGCAGCCCCAGCTCCAACGCCTTCTCGTTCATCCGCGCCACGAACCCGGCGGGCCCCCACGGCGAGACGCGCGCAAGCGTCCGGGCCGCCGCGTTGTCGGAGGAAATCAGCAGCAGGTGCAGCAGGTCGCGGACCGACACCTGATAGCCGGCGCGCAGGTAGGTCGTCGACGCCGCCAGGGTGTCCGTGCGGCCGACCGTCACCACCTGCGACAGGTCGGGGTCGCTCTCGATGCACACGACCGCGGTCATCACCTTCGTGATGCTGGCAATCGACCGCTTGTCCTGTGAGTGCTCCTCCCACAGCACCTGATGGGTCTGCGGGTTGTAGATGATCGCGGCCGCCGCGTGCAGATCGGGGACGAGCACCCCCGCCGCGTCCGTTTTGTAGCGAGGCACGGCCGCTTCCCGGGCGGCGGTACGCCGGCGGGCGGCACTCCTGGTCTTGGCCGGCGTGTCGCTCCCGGCCCTCGCCGCGGCTGGAGTCGCAGACCGGGCCACCGTTTTCGGTCCGGGCTTGGCAACAGTCTTCTGAACGCCGGGAACGGCCGCGCCCGAAGGCGACACGCCACCCAGCCAGGCGGTGAGCCCGGCGAGCAGCAGCGCCAGCGGAGCGGGACCGGACAGGCGGCGGGTCAGATTCATCGGCAACCCGGAAGCTGGAGTGGGCAACGCGTCCGGGGGATTGTAGCAGACAGGCCGCGCGCAGCAAACCCCATATCAGTGTATCTCGGTTAATCAGCGGGACTTGTGTAGGCCCTGCGCCTACTCGCAGACCGCGAGGTCGTCGTCGGAGCCGGAGAGTTCCTCTTCCGTGTAGTCGTTGGCCACGCCCAGGTCGAGCGGCGGCTCGATGAGCATCTGGTCCAGCCGGTCGGCGTCGAACCCGACGAGTGCTCGCCCGCCGACGATGATGGTGGGCACCACCGCGGACGCGGCGCACGCCAGCAGATCCCGGAGGGCGTCGGCGCTCGCCATCGGGTCGCGTTCCACGAACGCCTCACCTGCCGCCACGAGCGCCGCCCGCGCTGCGGCGCAGTGCGGACAGGACCCGGTCGCGTAGAGGACGATGCGGGGCTGCGACATGGATTACCTTTATGGAACTGCCGGCCGGTTTGTGTCAAGGCCAAACCTGGCAGAGCGGCGTCGATCCAATATTCTGCACGCCAATCCAAGGACGCCGCATCCCTGGCCCGGCCCCGTTCGGGTGGCGCTTGGCCTCAGCTCAAGTCACGGCGAAATCAGCCGATAAGACTCAATGAGAGATCCGGCACGCTGGTTGCTTAGGCACTTTGAAACGGCCCCGGTCTAAGGAGTCAGTCATGAGTCTCGTTCGGCTCCTCGGTTTCTCCACGCTGGCCTGCGGATGCGTCGTCGGCCGGTATCTCGAACTTTCGGGCAATCGGGAAGTCATGTACGTCGAAGAGAAGGGCGGCAGCTGCGCGACGCACCTGCACCGGCGCAACCACGCCGTCCCGCGCGTGCGCCCGGCCGCCGACGACCACCCGGCCATCGGGCTTGTCGCCGTCGCCAAGGCCTCGTAAGATCCTGGCACGGTGAACGACGCCAGCCCCGAGCCCTACGCCACGCTCCGCCGCCACGGCGCGACCCTTCAGTTCTTCCTGGGAGACTGTCTCGACTGCCTGCCCCGCCTGGCGCCCGCCAGCATTGGTGCGGTCGTCACCTCGCCGCCCTACAACCTCGGCATCAAGTACCAATCCTACGAGGACACCGTGCCCCGCGCGGACTACCTGCGGTGGACGGGCCGGTGGGTGGAGGCGGTGGCCAGGGTCCTGTCGGCCGACGGCTCCCTGTTCCTGAACGTCGGCGCGAAGCCGAAGGACCCCTGGGTGGCGATGGACATCGCGCAGGCCGTGCGTCCGCACCTGCACCTCCAGAACACCATCCACTGGGTGAAGTCGATCGTCATCGATCGGAACGCCGCAGGCGAAGCGGCCGGGTTGTCGCGCGACCTGGCGGTCGGCCACTACAAACCGATCAACAGCCCGAGGTTCCTGAACGACTGCCACGAATTCATCTTCCATTTCACAGCGTCGGGTGCGGTCCCTCTGGACCGGACCGCTATCGGCGTGGCCTACCAGGACCAGTCGAACGTCGGGCGGTGGCGCTCGGCGGCCGGCAACCGCCGCTGCCGCGGCAACGCGTGGTTCCTGCCCTACGACACGATCAACAGCCGTGAGAAGGACCGGCCGCACCCGGCGACCTTCCCGGTGCGCCTGCCCGATTACTGCCTCCGCCTGCACGGGCTCGACCGCGTGAAACGGGTTCTCGATCCGTTCATGGGGTTGGGTTCGACGGCCGTGGCCTGCGCGAGCCTGGGCCTGGACTTCGTGGGGATGGAACTCGACCGCGGCTACCTCGACGTGGCCATCGAGCGGGTCGAGAAGGCCGGGAGATAGAAAAAGGCCGGGGCAATCGGTCGCCCCGGCCTTCGTCTTCCGGCGTGTCGTCCGCCCTATTGGAACGTGTAGCGGAAGCTCAGCATGAGCACATACACGTCCGAGGTGTTGGCCGTCCTCTGGAACGTCTGAGGTACCGAGTACCCGGTCGGTGGCGGTCGTGATGTAGTTCATGCGGTACGAAAGCGCCCCGTTGGCGTCAGCGGCCGGGTTCGTCAGGATGCGGTTCTGGTAGACCGCGTAGCCCTGTCCCCAGTCGTGGTTCAGCAGGTTGCCGAAGTTGGTAATGTCCAGACGGATCTGCCCCCCGTGCCGCAACCCTTTGATGCTCTTGAAGAGGTCCTGCGTCAGGCTGAGGTCGATGCGCCCGACCATCGGGTAGAAGAGCGCGCCGCGCTGAGCGTACTCGCCGCGGTGCTGGCTCAGGTACTTGTCCTGGCTGATGTACGCGTCGAAGGCCGCCGCCTGCTCGGCCGCGCTGAAGGTCTTCGCCGGAAGGCTCCCTGACGCCGACAGCGTCAACGCCGTGAAGTTCATCTCGCCCTGGTTGCGCGGGATGTAGATCAGGTCGTTCGCGCTCGCCGAGTCAAGGTTGGCATCCCCCGAGAACACGTAACTGGTGTTGCCATACGTCCGGGTCTCGTAGAACGCCGCCACCGTCGTCGCGCCGAACTTGAAGTACTCCTTGGTGTACGACGCCTGGATGAAGAAGCGGTGGCCCGGCGAGTTCGCTGAGAAGGCCAGCGCCGGGTTGTTGGGATCATTCACGATGGCGTTGTTGGTGAACGACCCGGACGCGATCGAGCCCGGATCAACCAGGTTTCTGGCCTCGCCGTAGCTGTAGGCGCCCTTGGCCTGGAACCCCTTCGAGAAGGTCTTCGCCAGCGTGGCGGCGAAGTTCCACGAGCGGCCGACGCTCTGGTTCTGAAGGACGATGTTCTCGGTAATCACACTGCCCGCCGCGTTGTTGAGGCGCGTGATGCAGGGGCCGACGGTCGGCGAATTGCAACTGGTGCCCACCCATCGGTACGCGATTATCGATGCCGGTAAACGCCGACGGAGCGCCCGGGAGATTGGCGTTGATGTACGCCATGCCGTTGACGTCCTTGTTGTAGATGAACTCGGCGGTCCCGACCAAGCCCCAGGGCAGCTTCTGGTCGAAACCGATGTTGGTCCGCCAGGTCTGCGGGAACCGGAAGTCTGGATCCGTGACCGCGAGGTTGGTGCTCGCGGGCGGCGCGCCGGTGACGGTCGTCGGCTTGTACCGGTCCGGGTTGGGATTGAACGGGTAGGCCGTGGTACTCGTGCGCTGGTCCACGAAGCCGGTGAGCATGCCTGTGTTGCCGACCTGGTTGGAGATCCAGACGTATGCCGGCTTGCCGGTGAAGATGCCCGTGCCGCCGCGGACCTGCGTCTTGCGGTCACCGAAGACGTCCCAGTTGAAGCCGACGCGCGGCGACCAGAGCGGCGACGCCTTCGGCAGCGCGCCGGTGTTGTACTTGATCGGGTTGCCGGCCGCGTCGCGGAACGTCATCGCATCGGCGGCGGGATTGGCGAAGGCCGTGTTGCCGAACTTGGCGATGTCCACGCGCAATCCGCCCGTAATCGTGATGTCCGAGCGCGGCCGCCACTGGTCCTGCGCGTAGAAGCTGGTGTACCAGACGTCGAGCGGCTGGACCGGCTTGTCCGTGCCAGGGAGGTTCATGTACTTGACCTGGAACATCCTCACCGGCACCACCGACACCGTCGCATTCGGGTCCGTCAGATACTGATTCGCGGCCGAGTAGAAATCGCTGAGGGAGTTGTAGACGTAGACGCTCTGCTTGCCCGAGAAGAACACGTTCTCGGAGTGGTACTTCTCCACCGCGCCGCCGAAGGTCAGCGAGTGCTTCTTTCCGAATCTCGTGAAGCTGTCCTGCAACTGGAAGGTGTTGTAGCGGAGCTCGTTGTTCGGCGAGTACGGCTCGGTGCCAACCGAGGTGTAGACACTGGTAGACGTGGGGCCGGAACCGTCCAGGATGTCGACGAACGGGAACAGCTTGCCGACATCTCCGCGGCTCTCGTCCTGCTTCGTGTAGCCGACGATCATGCTGTTGGTCAGCGTCCCCTTGATAACCGAGTTCCACTCGCCGATCGCCGATTTGATGTTCTCGAGGATCGAGTAGTTCGAGTTCTTGAAGTTCAGGAAGTTGTTGCTGAACGTCTGCCGGCTCAGGCCGAGCGAACCGGAACTCGACAGGTTCGACGGCGTCTCAGAGCTCAGCATGTTGTAGCGGAACGTGATCCGGTTCGAGCCGTTGAGGTTGTAGTCGACCTTCATGAGGAACGGCTTGCCCGGCGTGGTCTTCATGATGTTCTCGTAGGGGCCCGTCTCGTACTTGAAGTTCGACGACAGGTACGAACTGAGGGCGGTGAGATCGGAGGCGTTCACCCGCGTCGTGTTGCCCACGGCCGCAGCGCCGCCCGGGTTCGCAATGAACGTCGTCAGCGGCCGCGTGTCCGTCTGCGACTCGTAGCTCTCGAAGAAGAACAGCTTGTTCTTGAAGATGGGGCCGCCGAACCACTCGCCCAGGTTGGTCGTTTTGAAATCGCCGGGGTTGTACGCCAATCCGCCGGCCTCTTTTCCGACGAACGAGTCGTTGCGATAGCGGTAGTAGACCGAGCCTGTAAAGCGGTTGCTCCCGCTGCGCGTGACGGTGTTGACCCCGGCGCCGACGAAGTTGCCCTGGCGCACGTCGAACGGCGCGACGCTCACCTGCACCTGCTCGATCGCCTCGAGCGAAATCGGCGCAACGCCCGAGGTGTCGCCGGGCTGGGCGCGCAGGCCGAACGAGTTGTTGAAGTACGACCCGTCAACCGTGATGTTGTTCATCCGGCTGTCCTGGCCGGCGAACGTGCCGCCGCCGCCGTACTGGGGCGTCAGGCGCGAGATGTCGTTGATGCGGCCCGACACCGTCGGCAGCGAGGCCAACTCCTCGCGCAGCACGGCGGTCGCCGCGCCCGTGCGCGACGAACTGAACACGACGTCGGACTTGCCGACGACGGTCACCGTTTCGCTCACCGCGGACAGCTTCAGCGAGAACGCGACGTCGCTGCTGACGCCCAGGCTGATGCTCAGCCCTTCCTGCACCTCGGTGTTGAACCCGGCAAGGGCGGCCGTGACCTTGTACGGACCGCCGACACGCATGTTGTCGACGAAGAACCGGCCGTCACCCTGAGTGACGGTCTCGTAGGTGGTGCCCGATGGCACGTGCACGACACTGATGGACACGCCGGGGACGACAGCGCCCTGAGCGTCCTTCACGATGCCGGTCATCGTCCCCGTCGTGACGCCCTGCGCGGCGGCGGGTTGAGTGAAAGCGAGCAGCGAGAACGCCAGGGCGATCGCGCACGCTGCGGTGGGCGACCTCTTGAGAAACTGCATGCGTGGCTCCATGGATAGTTGGAAATTAGGTGTGAGGCCGCGCGGGAACTCCCGGAACGTCTTCGACGTGCGCCGGCCAGTAGCAGATTCTACCGCGGCCTCAGGAAGTCGTAGCAAGAAAATCCGCGCGAGCAAGGAGGGTCGGCGCAGACGGACGAGAAGCCCCTCGCATCCAATTACTTGGATCCCGACGCCCCGCCTTCTACCACTTCGCAAGGTCGCAAGATCGCACGATCTCAAGATCGCGCGATCTCAAGATCACTTCTTGCCTTTGGGGCTCTTGAGCGAATAGCCCTTGCGCGACCAGACGGTGGCGACGTCGCTCCTGACCACTTTCACTTCGATGCGGCGGTTGCGGCGAAGCGGATCGGGGTTGTTCGAGTAGAAGCCCAGGACGTAGTAGTCGCTCGTCTCGGCATCGATCCGCTTGAGGTTCTTCTCGAGGTCGTTCTGGTTGACGACGGCGAATCCGCCCGTCTCCTCGGCGAGGACGCGCAGGCTGTCCTGTGACTTCCGCAGCGAGTTCTGCCACTCCATAGCGTCGATGTTCTCGTCCACGTCCGGCATGCCCACCAGGCCGCGCGGGTCGATCGTGTAGAAGCTGACGTTCGCCCGGTTCGCGGTGCGGGTGAGCTCGGCGAGTTCCCGCGCCAGGTCGGCTTCGGCGAACTCCGACCCCTGCTTGTTGAACAACCCGGACGGATCGTCGGTCGGGTTCTGGTACGCCTGGCCGCTGCCGTCAGTCCCGCTCCCCGTTGACGCCGGGATCCCCAACCGTTCCTGTTCGGCCTTGCTGCGGGCAGCCGGGAACGGGTTGAAATCGTAGCCGCCGCTGATGTAGATCAGCGCCTTCCGGCGGTTGTGGATCTTCTCGAGCTCCCCCATCAGGTCGTATGCCGTCGAGAACGCCGTGTGGGCCCGATACCGCACCTCGCTCGGGCCTTCCGGCGAGCCGTTGCTGGAATCGATGATCTCCTGAGGCCTGAGGCCGGCGCCCGAGATCTTCTTCACCACCTCGTCGAGCCGCCTCACGTCGTACGTCATGTCGATCGCGATCGACGACGGCCCAGTGGAGACGACGCCGAAGAGGTCGCCTTCGTGCACCAGGGTCTGCCGGATCTTCTTGATGAGTTCCTTGATGCGGCCCGTGTTCCGGAACTCCAGGTGCAGGTCGTCGATGAAGAAGATGAAGATCCGGCCGGCCGCGTCGTTGGTCGGCCGGGACGGCGGCAGGACGATGCCTTCACGCTGCACTTGGACCGGAGCGGCGAGCGGGCTGTACTGGCGGCCCCCATGGAAGAGCAGCAACTGGACAACGTCCTGCTTGACGCCGTCCTCGTAGACCTCGAAATCGCTCGGCTTCAAGTCCGACACGAACTGACCCGCGCGATCGCGGGCGATCGCGTCGGTCGTCACCAGGTCCACGCCCCCCCTGTAGACGGCCTGCGGTGCCGGCGGGGCCTGCGGCGGCTGCGGGGCCTGCGCTGTCACGGCGGGCGACAGCGCGACGGCGCTGAACATCGCCAGGGTAAGCCACTGGTGTCGCATGGTCATGCTCCCAGTATAGCGCCAGAGGGGACGGGAGGGCAGGGTGCGCTACCGGCGCTTCCCGGGCCTGGCTGTGGACCGTGCCGCAGCCTTCTTCGGCCTCGCCGTCCTGGCCGTGGCGGCCCTGGCGGCGTGCGGCTTGGCTCCACGCGGCTTGGCACTACGCGGCTTGGCGGCCGGGCGGGCAGACGCCGCCTTCCGCCCGGCAGGCTTCGGTGCGGGCCGGCGGCTCTTCTCGGATGCGCGCGGCGCCGGCTTCTTCGCGGTGTCGGCTCTCCGGGTCGCCCGGCGGGCTGGCGGCGCCTTGTACACTGATGTGAAGCGCATCTGGTCCCCCACGAGGTGGTAGGTCCAGAATCTCGTCCACTTCGATGTTGTAGTCGGTGCACAGGCGTCGAGCGCGCTCCATGGAGCCCGCCGGCAGGTAGAGGTGGAACGCCGCCTTCAGCCTGGCGAGCCGCGCCCATTCCGCCATGGCCTCGAGGTGGTTCACCGACTCGCCGGTCTCCACCTCGACCACGATTTCCGGCTTGTTGGGCTTGCCGAGCGGCGCGAGCACCACGTCGGGATACAGCGTCGAGTCGCCGAGAACGACCGCGGCCGTCGTCTCGCTCCCCTGGTTGATCGCCACCAGGTACTTGCGCCGCCAGCGCTGCTGCAGCAGGCGAATCACCCGGTCGTGCTCGAGCTGCTCCCTCACCGGGCGGACAAGTATGGGCGTCACAGAGCCTCCCTGGATGACACCTGCGCACGCAGGGGCTGGCAGGTCGAACGGGAGAGTATAACATCCGTGTCAATTGCGCCAGCGTGAACTGCGAGCGTGAACCGCGAGCGCGCGTCGCCGGCAACCCTGCCACGCGGGCAATGTGCGATGATCGGAGGCATGGCACACACCGCTTCCGCGCCCGGTCGCTGGTTGCTCGCGCTCGCCGTCGTGGCTGCGATGGCCCCCTGTCTGCTGCCGCCATTGCCCGCCGCCGCGCAGGCCCAGGCGATGCCGGCCGCGCTAGGCCCCGACCTGGATCGGCTCCTGCGCCAGATCAAGCAGGTGGACTCCGGGCAGTTGGCGGTGTCGGAGGAAGACGGCCGGATGCTGCGCGTGATGGCCGTCACGAGCCGCGCGAAGCGCGCGCTCGAGATCGGATCGGCGAGCGGCTACAGCGCGATCTGGATCGGCCTGGGCCTGCGCGACACCGGCGGCCGGCTGGTGACGATCGAGTTCGACCCGGTTCGCGCACGGGAAGCCGCCGCCAACGTGCGCCGCGCCGGCCTGGCCGACATCGTCCAGGTCGTGCAGGGGGACGGGTTCAAGGAGGTCCCGAAGCTCTCCGGCACCTTCGACTTCGTCTTCCTGGACGCGTGGAAGAAGGACTACAAGCGCTTCCTCGACCTCGTGCTGCCGCGACTCGACGCCGGCGGGCTCTTCCTCGCCCACAACGTCGTCAACAAGGGGAAGGACATGCCCGACTTCCTGTCGGCGATCGAAACGAACCCCGCGCTCCTCACGGCGATCGTCACGCCGTCGGGAGAAGGAATCTCGATGTCGGTGAAGAGACGGTAGAGGATCTTGCGATCGTGCGATCTTGCGATCTTGCGAAGTGCGATCGTGGGATCTTGCGAAGTGCCGGTCGTGGGATCTTGCGAAGTGCCGGCCGGCCACGCCTGACATGACGACGGCTACTTCTTGACAGGCGCCTGGCCCCCGCGTCCGCCGCGCATGGCACCCTGTCCCATCTGAGCCTGAGGAAACTCGATCTCGTGCTCGATGACGATCTTCCGCTGCTCGGGCGTCAGCACGGCCGCGACCGCGAATTGCATGCGGACGCGGAGCCTGGCCTCGAGCGCCCCGATCTCGCTGGCAAGACCGAGCGCGGCGGCCTCGTCGCCGCTCCCGAAAACCGCCTGGTGGAGCTGTCTCCTCAGGTCGCGCACCTGCTTCATCGTGGCCCGGTTCTCGTCGCGCTCGGCCTGCAGGATCGCCCTGACCTGCTCCTGCTGCTCGGCCGTCAGCTTGAGCGCGGCCATCGGTCCGCCGCCAGCCTCCATCCCCTGGCCGCGCATCCCCTGGCCGCGCATGCCCTGGCCGCCGGCCGGCGGCTGTGCCGCCAGCAGCGCCGCGACCCCGATCACCATCGCCATCGCCAGAATCCCCTGCCCGTAGAATCGTCGCATCGTCGTCTCTCCTTCTGATCGTCACCGCTCGAGACCCTGGGTTGTCGATCTCACCGCGCCCCGCCGCGCCGCATCCCGCGCTCGCCCATGCCTCTCCCGCCGAGCCCGGGGGCGCCCGCCATCACCTCGTCGAACCGCTTCTGCTGACTCTCCGTCAAGATGCCGCGAATCTCGGCGCGCAGGTCGGCCTGCTCCTTCTCCATCCGCTTCTGCGTCTCGGCGCGAACCTCCTCGAGCCGCGCCCGGCGACGCTCGAGGATCGCCTTCACCTGATCCTTCTGGGCCGCCGTCAGGTCGAGCTGCCGGGCGAGCCGGTCTTCGAGACCCGGGCGCAGCGCCCCCTGCCCTGGCGCCGGGCCGCCGGGGCCCGGCCGCATCCCCATCGGCGGCATGCGCTGCTCAATCCCGGGACCAGGACCGCCCCCCCAGCCCGGCCGGGAGCCGGGCGGGCGGATCAGGAACCGGTCCAGCAGGATGCCGCTCGCCACACCAATCAGCATCAGCACGATCACGAAGGCGCCGAACCAGACGAACGTTCGCTTATCGTCCATCGCTCTGTCCTTCCTTCTCGGACACCGCGGTTCCCAACATCGTCGCCAGCAGTTCCTCGTCGCTCACGTCCGCATTCAGCGTCGGCATTCCTGACGTGGTGTCGCCCTCCCCCGGCCAACTCCACAGGTCAGCGGCAACAGCGGACGAGTCGGCCGCCGCCTCTTCGGTGGAGCCGGCCGTGGTCACGGCGCCCCGGCCGCCGGCAACGATCGCCACGACGAGGAACGCTGCGGCCACCGGCAGCATTCGTGTGGTCCACCGGCGCCAGTTGATCGCATCCAGCAGGCCAGGGGTGGCCTCTGGGAACAGACGGGCCTCGACCCGCGCGGCGAAGCCGGAAGGCACCGGCGCATCGGCCCGGAGCGCCAGGGCGCGCGCCACGTCCAGACTCGCCTGCCGGCGCCTGCGGCACGCCTCGCAGCCTGCGGCGTGGGCGTCGAGCGCGGCCGTCTCGTCTGCGGCGAGCAGGCCGTCCACCTCCCGCAGGATGCTCGTATCGGCGGTTTCACATGTCAGCATGGAGCTACTCCGCACGCCCTGACCGATTGCGGCCGCTGTCCGCCCAGCCCAGGGCGTCCGCGAGTATCGGCCTCAGCTTCTCCCGCCCTCTCGAGATGCGCGACATCACGGTACCGATCGGCACGTCCAGCACCTCTGCAATCTCCCGGTAGTCGAGCCCCTGAATGTCCCGAAGCGCGACCGCCATCCGCAGGTCCCCGGGCAGCCGGCCGAGCGCGCGGTCGATGGCGTCGCGGTAGGCCACCGAGTCCTCGACCGCGTCCGGGGCGGGCAGTGCGTCGAGGGGATCGGTGCCATCGGCTTCCCCGGGCTCCACCCGCCGGAACCAGCCGAACAGCGACGGCCGGCCCGCATGAGTCCGCGTCACGTTGACCGCGATCCGGTAGAGCCAGGTCCGGAAGGCCGAATCCCCACGGAACGCCGGAAGCCCGCGGTAGGCCCTGATGAAAACCTCCTGGGCGACGTCCTCGGCGTCGGCATGGTTGCGCGTGGACACCCGCGCCAGGTTGAAGATTCCCACCTGGTAGCGCCGCACCAGGTCGGCGAACGCCTCCTGATTACCGGCCCGGGATTGATCGACCAGTTCTCGGTCAGGATCCACTCACGGCTCCCTGCCCCCGCCTGATTGGACCGGCGGAGATCCCTGATTATTCCATCAACCGAAGCCGCCCCGCGCCTGCGTCCGACGGACGCCGTCGCCCTTGCCGCCGTGGCGCCAGCCCTCCTCCGGCGGCGAACCGCCGAGCTGTGCGAAAATGACCTGCCCCCGGTCGGTGTGGGAGAGGCACTCATATGTTCAAGATCGAGGAGTCCTTCGACAGCCGGATCCTGGCGGCGCAGAAGGACCGGCCGGTCGTCGTGTTCACCGAGGCCACGGACCCCCGGGTACTCGAGGCGGTGTGCTATCTGACCCGCTACATCAAGCCGGTCCTCCTGGCGAGAGAAGAGACCGTGCGCGATGTGGCCGCCGCCTGCCTGGCCCACCTCGACACGTCGCGTGTCGCCTACTCGCTGAGCGAGTGCGCGTTTGTCGACATCGACCGACGCGACGACCTGGTCGAGGAGTTCGCCGCCGACTGCCTGACGCACCCGCAGTGCCGGGGCGAGGCGCAGACGCTCGACGCCGCGCGGAAGTCGGTCTCCGAACCGGGACTGTTCGGCATCTACGCCGTGCACCGCGGCCACGCCGACATGGTGGTCGGCGGCGCGTCGCACAGCCCGAAGCAGTACTTCCGGCCGATGCTGGCGCTGCTCGCCAACCGGTCGGTGCTCTCCGAGGTCGGCGTCTTCGTCCTTCCCGACGACTTCCCGGAGGGCCACTACCCGCACAACATCGTGGTCTTTGGCGACGTGGGCGTGAACGCGGTGATGACGCCGGAGATTCTGGCGGAGGTGGCGGTCGGGACGTGCGCCGTCGCGCGCGATCTGATCCCGGAGCACGTGCTGCCTGAGATCCACGGGGCGATCGTCTCCTACTCGCACCGCGGCTCCGACGAAGGTCCGTCGCCCGAGATGGTGCGCGGGGCGCTGGCGATGGTTCCGCGCCTCCTCGAGAAGCGCGTCACGGTCGGGCAGCGCTACGCCAGCATCCGGATCACCGGGGAGGTGAAGTTCAGCGCGGCCATCTCGCGCCGCTCCGCCGAGCTCTACGGCACGGAGGGGCTGGTGGGCGGGACGAACGTCATCATCGGCCCGAACCTCGAGACGGGCAATCTGCTCTACCATCTCTACGCGGCGCGGTTTCCCACGGCCAAGAAGTTCCCGGTCCTCTTCGGCGTGGCGTTCAGGGGAGTCGACCTTGCCATCGACTGCACGCCGGAGGACGTGCGGCTCGCCCTGAAGGCGTCGGTGCTGCGCCTGCAGCGCGACGGCCGCTGGACACGGACGCCGAAGGACACGTTCTTCCGCCGGTACCGCGTGCTGGTCATCAACCCCGGGTCGACCTCCACCCGCATCGCGGTGTTCGAGGGCGATCAGGAGGCGTTCTCGCGCGAGATCCAGCACGCGCCGGAAGAACTGGCGCCGTTTGCCGGCAGGCCGATCGCCGGGCAGTACGACCTTCGCAAGGGCGCGGTCCTGCGCGTGCTCGGGGAACTGGGGTGGGCGGTCACCGACCTCGACGCGGTCTGCGGCCGCGGCGGACTGCTCCGCCCCATTCCGCACGGCACCTACCGCGTCAACCAGGCCGTCCTCGACGACCTCTCCGCCGGCATCGGCGGGGAGCACGCGTCGAATCTCGGCGCGCTCATCGCCCACGAACTGGCCGCCCCGGCTGGCAAGCCCGCGTTCATCGTCGACCCGGTGGTGGTGGACGAAGCGCCGTCCCGGGTGAAGATCACCGGCTTCAAGGACATCCGGCGGCGCGTGATCAGCCATGCGTTGAACCAGGTCGCGTCCGCCAGGCGCTACGCGGCCGACAGCGAGACGTTCTACGAGAACATCAACGTCATCGTCTGCCACCTCGGCGGCGGCATCTCGATCGGCGCCCACTGCCAGGGGCGCTACGTCGATGCGAACAACGGCCTCGACGGCGAGGGGCCCTTCTCGCCCGAGCGGTCCGGCAGCCTGCCGGTCGGACAGTTCGCCGACCTCTGCTTCTCGGGCCGCTACACCCACGCGGAGATCAGACGGATGATCAAGGGGGCGGGCGGCGTGCTCGCCCTCCTCGGCACCTCCGACCTCCGGGATGTCGAGCGCCGAATCGGCGAGGGTGACGCGTGGGCAGCCGAGGTGTTCGATGCGATGGCCTACCAGATCGCCAAGTCGGCGGCCGCCATCGTGCCCGCCTTCGAGGGCCGGAAGATCGACCGCGTCATCCTCACGGGAGGCATGGCCCGCTCGCAGGCGCTCGTGGACGCCATCGGGCACTACCTCTCCGGGATGCCGTGCGGGATCACGGTGTACGCCGGCGAGAACGAGATGGTGGCGCTCGCCAGGGGCGCCCTGCGGGTCCTCTACGGGAAAGAGGCGGCGCGCGAGTACGCCGCGGCCGGCACGGCCACGCCATGATCCAGGTGACCCGGACCGTCGCCCTCGACGAACGCGACCTCGACGAGCGGTTCGTCCGCGCGTCCGGCCCGGGCGGACAGAACGTCAACAAGGTGGCAACGGCCGTGGAGCTTCGATTCGACGTCTCGAGGTCGTCGCTGCCAGACGAGGTCAAGTCGCGTCTGGTGGCGATCGCCCGCGGGCGGGTCACCGCCGGTGGCGTGCTGCTCATCGACAGTCGCGAACACCGGACCCAGCTTCAGAACCGCGAGGCCGCGCGCGCCCGCCTCGTCGACCTCGTTCGCGCCGCGTGCCGCCGCCCGCGCCGCCGCGTGCGGACAAAGCCAAAGGCCGGCGCGCGCGAGGAGCGGCTGGCGGGCAAGAAGCGCCGGGGCGCGGTGAAGGCGGCGCGGGGCAAGCGCGGCGTTTCGGACGGGTCGTAGCCCGCTGCGACACCGCCGAGGAGTGCCGACCCGGTCTGACGATGGCGCTGCGGGACGACTGCTTGAATGATGAGGACGATCACCGCGCGGGCCGGGCGCGGGAGGGCGCGCTGGTGGACCTCGACGGGTACCGGAGCTTCCCGCGCGCCGAGGCGGCGAGCGGACACGGGAGGAGCGAATGAGGCGGCGCGACCTGGTTCGATCGGCGCTGGAGTTCGCGTCGCCGCCGCGTGTGCCGCGCCAGGCCTGGGTGCTCCCCTGGGCCGAGGAACAGCACCCCGAAGAGGTCCTCCGCCTCAGGACCGAGTTCCCCGACGACATCGTCACCGCGCCGGCCCTCTACCTGAACCCGCCGCCCACCGTCGGCAGCCGCTACCAGAAGGGCGTCTACATCGACGAGTGGGGATGCCGGTTCGAGAACGTTCACGGCGGCGTGCTCGGCCTCGTCACGAACCCGCGCATCGGGGACTGGAGGGATCTCGAAGGGTTCGAGACACCCGCGTGCACGTTGGCCGTGGATCGCGGCGCGGTCGACGCGTTCTGCGCCGCCACCGACCAGTTCGTGCTGGCCGGCACGCTCGTGCGGCCGTTCGAGCGATTGTGCTTCCTCCGGACCATGGAGCAGGCGCTCGTGGATGTGCTCGCGCGGCCGCCGGAGTTCATGGAACTGTTCGAGCGCCTGCACTATCACTATCTCGCCGAGGTCGAGGCGTGGGCGGCAACCGACATCGACGCCATCGTGCTCATGGACGACTGGGGCGGGCAGGATCGGATGCTGGTGTCGCCGGCCATCTGGCGCGAGCTGTACAAGCCGATCTACCGGCAGTACTGCGACGCCGCCCGGAGGGCCGGCAAGTTCGTGTTCATGCACTCGGACGGCTGGATTCTCGACATCCTGCCGGATCTCATCGACGTCGGCGTGAGCGCGCTGAACAGTCAGATCGCCTGCATGGGCCCGGCGGCGATGGGCCAGCACCGGGGGCAGATCACCTTCTGGGGCGAGATCGACCGGCAGGCGGTGCTGTCGCTCGGTTCGCTCGAGGACGTCAGGCGGGCGGTGGGAGAGGTGCGGGAGCACCTCTACGCCAACGGCGGCGTGATCGCGCAATGCGAGTTCGGCCCCGGCGCCATCCCGGAGAACGTGTTCGAGGTGTTCCGCTGCTGGAACGCGCTCGCCGGGGAAAGGTGACGCATGCGCAGCATCGACGGCCTCCGCGCGAACCGTGCGATGGGGCACGCACGAGATCCTCTCCCGTGCGCCTGCCTGCCGAAGACGATATAATCCGTCGGTTCGCCGCCGCCTGTCGCGGTGCGAGGTTTCGAGGTCTGACTCATGAATGGTCGTCGCTCCCTTCCGATCCTGCTCCTGCTCTTCGTGGGCAGCGGCTGCGCCGCGCTCGTTTACGAAGTGGTCTGGTTCCAGCTGCTGCAGCTGGTGATTGGCGTGTCCACGGTGTCGCTGGGCGTGCTGCTCGGCACCTTCATGGGCGGCCTCTTCCTGGGCAGCCTGCTGTTTCCGAGGGTCGTGCCCGCCACCCGCCACCCGCTGCGCGTCTACGCGGTGATCGAGCTGGCGATCGGTGCGATCGGGCTCCTCGTGCTGATGGTGGTGCCGCTCGTCGGCGGCGTCTACACGTCGTGGGCGGGGCCCGGCATGGCGGGCGTGTTCCTGCGGGCGGCTGCGGCGGGGGTCTGCCTGCTCCCGCCGACGGTGCTGATGGGGGCCACGCTGCCGGCGCTCTCGCGCTGGGTGGAGTCGACCCGCAAGGGCGTGTCGTGGCTCGGGTTCTTCTACGCGAGCAACACCGTCGGCGCGGTGCTCGGCTGCCTGCTGGCCGGCTTCTACCTGCTCCGCGTCTTCGACCTCTACACGGCGACCTTCGTCGCGGTCGGCCTGAACGTTCTCGTCGCCCTCGCGTCGCTGGCCGTCGCGCGGTTCGCCCCTCACGAAGCGGCCGCGGAAGCGCCGGCCACGTCCGAGAGCGTGCCCGGCTCGTCGGCCATCTACATCGCGACGGCGCTGTCGGGCCTGACCGCGCTCGCCGCCGAGGTCGTCTGGACCCGGTCGCTCTCGCTCCTCATCGGCGGGACGACGTACACCTTCTCGCTGATTCTGGCGGCGTTCCTCGTGGGCATCGGCCTCGGCAGCGCCGTGGGCGCCGCCGCTTCGAAGAACGCCCGGCACGCCAGGCTGGCGCTCGGCTGGTGCCAGGCACTGCTCTGCGCGGGCATGGCGTGGGCCGCCTACATGCTGGCGGCGTCGCTCCCCTTCTGGCCCATCGACCCGTCGCTCGCCGACAGCCCGTGGTTCAACTTCCAGATCGACTTCGTCCGCAGCCTCTGGGTGACGCTGCCGGCGACGCTGCTCTGGGGGGCCAGCTTCCCGCTCGCACTGGCGGCGCTCCTGTCGGAGGGGCACGACCCGGCACGGCTCGTGGGCCGCGTCTACGCGGCGAACACCGTGGGCGCCATCGTGGGCTCTCTGGTCACCAGCCTCTTCCTCATCTCGACCATCGGCAGCCAGCACACGCAGCAGTTGCTGATCCTGCTCGCCGGTATCTCGGCGCTGGTCGTCCTCGAGCCGGTCGCCGGCGGCGCGGTCGGCAAGCGCGCGTGGCTCGGCTTCGCCGCGGCGGTCGTCGTCATCATGGCCGGCTGCGGGGCCCTGATGACACGGGCGGTCCCGGAGCTGCCCGGACTGCTGGTCGCCTACGGCCGCTTCACGGCCACCAAGTCGAACCAGGGCGACGTGCTCTACAAAGGCGAGGGCCTGAGCTCGTCGGTCGCGGTGACGCGGCTTGGCAGCGGCACCCTGAGCTACCACAACGCCGGCAAGGTGCAGGCGTCGAGCGACCCCGAGGACATGCGCCTGCAGCGGATGCTGGGCCACATCACGACGCTCACCCCCGCCCACCCGAAGTCGGTGCTCGTCATCGGGTGCGGGGCCGGCGTGACCGCCGGCGCGGTCTCGGTGGACCCGGCCGTCGAGAAGGTGACCATCGCCGAAATCGAGCCGCTCGTCATCAGCACCGTGTCGACCTACTTCAGCCGCTACAACCACAACGTCATCCGCAACCCGAAGGTGAAGGTGCACGTGGACGACGCGCGGCACTTCCTGACGACGACCAGGGAGAAGTTCGACGCCATCACGTCTGACCCGCTCGATCCCTGGGTGAAGGGCGCGGCGATGCTCTACACGAAGGAGTTCTTCGAGCTGGCCAAGAGCCACCTGAACCCGGGCGGCGCCGTCACGATCTTCGTCCAGCTCTATCAGAGCAACGAGGAGGCGGTGAAGAGCGAGATCGGGACCTTCTTCGACGCGTTCCCGAACGGCGTCGTGTTCGCCAACACCATCAACAATGCGGGGTACGACCTCGTGCTGCTCGGCCAGGCGGAGCCGATCAGGATCGACATCGATCAGTGGCAGGCGAAGCTCGATCGCCCCGAGTACCAGGCGATTGCGCAGTCATTGCAGGAGATCGGCTTCCCGTCGGTGATCGAGCTGCTCGGCACCTACTCGGGGGGCACGTCCGACCTGGGCGGGTGGCTGAAGGACGCGGCGATCAACCGCGACCGCAACCTGCGCCTGCAGTATCTGGCGGGAATGGGGTTCAACCTGCGGCAGAGCGGGACGATCTACAACAACATGCTGGCGCACCGGCGGCAGCCCCAGGGGATCTTCTTCGGCTCGCCGTCGTCGATCTCGTCGCTTTACTACACCATCGAGAACCCGCCGATCCGGTACTAGACGGCCCTCGGCTCTGGGCGCTGGGCTCTCGGCACGGTGGCGGGGCTCGTCGGTGTGGCGCGGGCTCCGTCGGCGGTGAGACGCCAGTCGTGGCCCGGTTCGTCGGCTCCGGGCTCCCGCCGCCGTACGCTCCGCGCGGAGGCGGCTGGGTTCGGCAGACCTCACAGTCGCCCTTCGGCGATGCTCAGGACGACCCTGAGCGAGGTCGAAGGGTCGCCCTGCGCGCCGACCCGGTCCGCGCCTGTCTCTCTCTCGCCGGCGGCTACCGCGCCGTCCAGGTGTTCACGAAGGTCGTGAAGTCGACGAGCAGCTGGGAGGTCTGCTCGGTGATCGAGCCGGATCGGGCCGGAAACGCCTTCGACCCGTCGGACCGGTAGAGAATCCCCGGCATCACCACCATCGTGTCCACCGGGCTGCGGGTGACATACTGGCGCCCCAGCTCGGCGAAGTCGCCGCCCTTGATCGAAAACCGCCTCGTCCCCCTCCACGCCAGGTCCACGCGCACGAACTGCCGGCCCTTCTGCTTGTAGGCGAAGTGCAGCAACGGGCGCAGGGCGTCGACGCCGGTCGCACCGGCTGGCATGTCGCGCAGGTCGTAGACCAGAACCGTCGGATCGACGTACCAGCGCCAGTGGGCGCGGACCGAGATGCCGCGGTTGCGATCGTCCCGCTGGATCACCTTGTTGACGGGATCCTGGAAGAGGCCGAAGTTCAGCAGGAACACCAGCACCGGCAGGGCGAACGCCACCAGTCGAACCAGCCGCGCGTTCATCGATGGTCCCGTCACACGGTCCCCCTGGAATCCAGGTCGTCCCAGCGCGCGTAGGCGGCGATGAGCTCGAGCTGGATTTGTTCGAGCCGCGCCAGCGCCGTTCTGATGGCGCCTGGCGCCTCCTTGTAGAAGCCCGGCGCGGCAACCGCGTGCCCGAGCGCCTCCTGCTCCGCCTCGAGCGCGTCGATGCGTCCCGGCAACTGGTCGAACTCGCGCTGCTCCATGTAGGACAGCCGCCTGCGCGGCACCGCGCCTGACGCCCCTTCCCTGCGCGCCCCGGCGGGCGCGGCCGCCGGCGCCTGCACGGCGGCCTTCTGCGCCGCGGTCGCAGCGGCCCGCCGAACCCTCACCCAGTCCTCGTAGCCGCCCACGTACTCGGCCACCCGGCCGTCGCCCTCGAACACCAGCGTGCTCGTCACGACGTTGTCGAGGAAGACCCGGTCGTGGCTGACGAGCAGCAGCGTTCCCGGCCACTCCACCAGCCGGGCCTCCAGGAGCTCGAGCGTTTCGAGGTCGAGGTCGTTGGTCGGCTCGTCCAGGACGAGGACGTTCGCCGGACGCGTGAACAGCCGCGCCAGCAGCAGCCGGTTGCGCTCGCCCCCGGAGAGCGCCTTGACCGGCGACCGGGCGCGCTCGGGCGGAAAGAGGAAGTCGCGCAGGTAGCCGTTCACGTGCCGCGCCTGTCCGGCCACCGTTACCACTTCGTTGCCGTCGCCAATCGTGTCGAACACGGTCCGCTCCGGGTCGAGTTGCTCGCGCTGCTGATCGTAGTACGCCACCTGCACGTTGGCGCCCTGCCTCATTGCGCCCTCGTCGGGTGCCAGTTCGCCGAGCAGCAGCCTCAGGAGCGTGGTCTTCCCGGCGCCGTTCGGCCCGATCAGACCGACGCGGTCGCCGCGCATGATGCGGGCCGAGAAGCCCCGCACGACCGTCCTCCCGGCAAACGCCTTCGACACGCCCTCCGCCTCGAACACCACCCTGCCCGTCGGGTCGGCGTGCTCCACCTGGAGCCGGACCGTTCCCATGCGGGCGCGCACGGCGGCACGCTCCTCTCGCATCGCCAGCAGCGCGCGAACCCGGCCCTCGTTCCTCGTCCGCCGCGCCTTGACGCCCTGCCGCAGCCACGCCTCTTCCTCGGCCAGCTTCTTGTCGAACTTCTCCTGCTGCACGGCCTCGTTCGCCAGCCACTCCTCCTTCTTCCGGAGAAAGGCCGCGTAGTCGCCGGGCCAGGACGTGACGCGCCCCCGGTCCAGCTCCACGATGCGCGACGCGAGGCGCTGGAGGAACGCGCGATCGTGCGTGACGAAGAGCACCGCGCCGGGGAACTCCGCCAGGTAGGTCTCGAGCCACGCGATGGCGTCGATGTCCAGGTGGTTGGTTGGCTCGTCGAGCAGGAGCAGATCGGGCTCGGACACCAGCGCGCGCGCCAGCAGCACGCGGCGCCGCCACCCGCCCGACAGCGTGTCCACCGCCGTGTCCGCCGGCAGCTCGAGATGCGCAAGCACCTGCTCGACGCGCCGCTCGACGCGCCAGCCGTCGCGCTCCTCGAGTTCGTGCTGCAGCCGCCCGAGCCGGTCCAGGCGTTCGGGCGTGCCGGCGTCCGCCACCAGCACGGCGGCGTGGTGGTAGGCGGCCACCAGATCGCTCAGGTCCCCCAGGCCTTCGGCGACGACGTCGAACACGGGCCTGCTGTCGGAGAGCGGCGCGTCCTGATCGAGGCGCGCCGTTCGAACGCCGGCCGGCTTCCAGATGGTGCCGGAGTCAGGTGCCAGCTCGCCGTTCACGATCCGGAGCAGCGTGGATTTCCCGGTGCCGTTCCGGCCGATCACCGCCACCCGCTCCCCCGGCTCGATCACCAGGCTCGCGTCGTCGACGAGCGGCAGGTGGCCGAAGGCGATTGAGAGGTGGTCCGCTACGACGACCGGCATGTCACGTGACGGGCTAGAACGCGAGCGCGACGCCGAAGGTGAGACGGTAGTAGTTCCAGTCCTTGAGCTCGCCCCAGCCCAGCCCGAGGTTGTTCGTGCCGACCGCCTGGAACCGGCGGAAATCGCCGCGGAAGCCTATCTGGCGCACGGGGTAGACGTAGACGCCGAGGCCCCAGTCCCAGGTGAACAGATTCTTCGTGTTCGTGACGCTCATGAAGTTGGTGAACTGGCTGATCGACGACCGCATCAGGCCGCCGCCGAAGAGGCCGTAGGGGCGGATCCGGCCGCCCTGGCCGATGTAGAAGGTCGGCCCCAGCAGGAAGTTCCACGTGAGCGTATACATGTTGGACGACCCGTCGGGCGACACCACGGGCAGGCCGTCGTAGAAGCCCGGGTTGTACCCGAGGTCGATCTCCGACGCGGCCACGCCGTCGCCTCTCCACAACATCGAGACGCCGTAGGTTCTCGGGCTGCCGAACATGTCGGTCGGGTAGACGCCGCCGCCGTACAAGCCGCCGCCGTAGTTCACGCCCAGGAACCCCACCAGGGCGTTCTGGGGCGTGTCCTTCTTGACCGCGTCGAGCGTCTGTTTCTGCGGGTCCTGCGGCTCTTCCGCCGGCAACGTGCGCGCCGCCACGGCGCCCGGCGCGACGACACCGGCAAGCAGGGCGGCGAGGACGGTCTTCGGAAAACGCATCCGATCTCCTCTTCTGGATGGCAGGGCGCCGGCTGCACTCCCCCACAGCCACCGTGACACAGGCGGAGGGCGGCGTCAATATCGCAAAGACGCCCGCTTCAACATGTATCGGCCGGAGCCGCTGGGGATCGTAGGGCCCGGCCGATCACGACCAGCTCCCCCCTCGTCTGCTCTCTCACCTCGACCGCGAAGCCGGCATCGCGCACCAGCGCCTCCGCCTGGCGCACGGAATAGAGCCGAAAGCCGAACCACGTGACGGGCGACAGCAACAGGAACGCCTTTCGCCGGATGCCGAGCACGACTCGCCCGTTCGGCGTCAATACCCGCCTGATCTCCCGGAGGGCGGCGGCCGGATCCGGCCAGAAGTACATCGTATTGACCGACAGCACGCCGTCGCACGACGCGTCGTCGAACGGCATGGCCGCGACGTCCGCCAGGTGCAGGTCCACGCCGTCTCGCCACCGTTCGCGCGCGCGCTCGACCATGGCGGTGGAGATCTCCACGCCTGCCGGACGCGCGGGCGCCACGCGCACCCTGATCAAATCCATCGCATAGCCGCCGCCGAATCCGACGTCGATGATGCGCTCGCCCGAGCGCGGGTCGAGTGCGTCCACCGCTGCGTCGAGAAAGCGCCTGTTCGCCTGGTTGAGCGCCTCTCCCATGACGCGGCGCCCGAACCAGCCGCTCGGCCGGCCCAGCTGCCTGGAGGCTCCGTAGAAGAGCGCCGCGAGAAGAGCTAGAGGCAGAAGCGTGATCAGCGCGGTGTCCATATGCTCTCACGTCCGCTACGGCGATTCGAATGGGCGGGGCCTCGTCCCCCTCCATTGGCCCGGTGGGGTCCTCGACGCGTCATCCTTCCCGTCTTTCGATACCCGCCGGGTCAGATCGGGCCGCTGACCTGTATCGACACGGTCTTGTTGTCGTTCATCATTACCGTGCAGGCGAGTCTCGTTACCGAATCGCAGCCCTGGCCGTTGATGATGCGGACATCCTCAAACGCGGGGTTCAGGTTCGTTACCGTCAGAGTGACGGAGCTACCCGCCGTATACGACGCGGGAGGGCATGAGACGTTGTGCGACGTACCCATCGAGCACGTGAATCCACTGGGACCCGTGAGGGTCCAGGAGTAGGGACCGCTAAGCTCGTAGCCCGGCACAAGCGTCGCGCTCAGAGTATAGGTGGTCGGCGGCGTCGGCCGGGCAGGTGTCCCATCGCACGCGAAGACCGCGAGGCCGACCGCACACGCGCAGAGGACAGCGAACAGCATTCGCCACACGTTCTCCATGGCGCGTTCTCCCAGGGGCTTCATGGCGTCAGCCGATGCGTCCGGAATGTGCCGGCGCAGCACGTCGAGGTTGTCGCCATGGTCGAGGGTATTCGCGGAGGGGCATTCTCCGCGTAGCTGCCAGTCTTCGTTGAGTGTCTTTGGTGAGCCGGGTGGGGATCGAACCCACGACCACCGCATTAAAAGTGCGATGCTCTACCACTGAGCTACCGGCCCTCTGAAAGGACGCGGGCCGGCCGCATGCGGACGCGCGCACCCGGCCCGATTCTCGATCGTAGCACAGCGCGCTCCCGGGGCCGTCGACGCCCCCTCCACGACGTCGCCCTCAGTGTCGGGAGTAGTGCACCCTGACCAGCGTGTACGCAATCCGCGCCAGCAGATCGGCGCGCGGGAACACCAGGTAGCGCGCCTCCCAGGACGGCGCGAACTTCTTCTTGTACTGAAAGAGCGTGCGGTAGGCGTAAATCGCGGACATGTAATCGAAAATCAGCCTGACGCCGCGGTCGTAGGGCGACGCGGGCGCCTGTTCGCTCACGTTCGCGAGCGGAGCGGTCGCGAGGCTCAGCGCCTCGAGGCCTTCCTTCTTGAAGAGCAGCGCCGACTCCGCAATCAGCAGGTCCATCACGCCAGACTGCGCGTCCCTCCGGTGCCTCATGGCGTCAAGGACGACGGCGCAGCCGGCCCGGTACGGCGCCACGTCACGAATGCCTCGATCGTACCGTTGACGCGCCGCGCCATGACCGTGCGCTTCTCCTGCAGATCCTCGACGGAGAAGATGCCCAGGTTGAAGCCCATCTCGCCGCCCGACTTCGTCTCGAGCCGCCCCGCGGCCCGCCGGTCCGGCGAGAACGGCGCCGACGTGCGTGCCCGCGACGGGTATTTCGTGGTGGGCGTCGACTGCAAGCGGTACCTGGAAGCCTTCACGTCCGGCAAGGCGACCCTGCGGCCCGGGGACGTGCCCGCCGACTTCGCGACTTTCCTCGAGTTCGCGATCCGAAGCGGCTGTGGGTTCTCGAGGCGGCGGACCACCGCTTCAGCGACAACGAACGCGAATTCGACAAGACGCTGCTCGAGGCCATGGCCTGGGTGGCGGCAAACGCGAGACAGTTGCGAGGAGTCGACGGGCGGGACAATCGGCCGCCCGCGTCTGCTATCATTGGGCGACGTTATTCAGACATCACGAGGGGGATCATGGGCACAAGACGCATTGGCATCCTGACTGGCGGCGGAGATGTTCCCGGTTTGAACGTGGCGATCAAGGCGGTCACGCTGCGCGCACGCAACCACGACACGGAGGTCCTCGGGCTGCGCCGAGGCTGGCTGAGCCTGCTGCAGTTCAATCCGGACGACCCGGCATCGGAGGAGAAGTGGACGATGGCGCTCCCTCCGGAGAGGGTCCGGACGTTCGACCGTACGGGCGGCACGATCCTGCACACGTCGCGCACGAATCCGAGCAACGTGAAGCCGGCGGACGTTCCGGAGTGGGTGCGGCAGGAAGACCGTGTCGCACGCGCCGACGGCCGCATCGACTGCACACGGCACGTTCTGCGCGTACTCGACCATCTCGGCCTCGAGGCGCTCATTCCCATCGGCGGCGACGACACGCTCAGCTTCGCCAGCCGCCTCAACCAGGAGGAATTCCGCGTCGTCGCCATCCCGAAGACGATGGACAACGACGTGTTCGGGACGGACTACTGCATTGGGTTCTCGACGGCGGTCACGCGGTCGGTGGACGCCATCACGAACTTCCGGACGTCGGTCGGATCGCACGAGCGGATCGGCGTCGTCGAGCTGTTCGGCCGGAACTCGGGACAGACGTCGCTGTATGCGGCGTACCTGGGAGACGTCGACCGCGCGCTCATTTCGGAGGTGCCGTTCGAAATCGAGCGGCTGGTGGAGCTGCTCGTGGAGGACAGGCGGCGGAACCCGTCGAACTACGCGCTGGTGACGGTGTCGGAAGGCGCGCACCCGAAGGGCGGGAACATTCACGAGTCGGGAGAGGAAGACGCGTACGGCCACAAGAAGCTCGGCGGCATCGGCCACTGGGTCTCGCAGGAGATCAAGAAGCGCGCCGGCGTGAACGTCATGTACGAGCAGCTGGCGTACATCATGCGGTCGGGGGCGCCGGACTCGCTGGACCGGATGGTGGCGGTGTCGTTCGGCTCGCTGGCCTGCGACCAGGTGGCGATGGGCCACACGGGCCGCATGGTGGCGCTCCAGCAGGGGATCTACACGACGGTGCCGCTCGACATGGTGGTGTCGGGGAAGAAGCGCGTGGATGTGACGGCGCTGTACGACTCGCAGAACTATCGCCCGCGGGTGCGCGACATGCTGGGCAAGCCGATGTTCCTGTACTAACGGCTGGCGATTGGCGACCTGCGGCCGGCGGCCGCCCCGAGTGGCGGCCGCGCCTTTGCTGAAGCGCTTTGACGCGTGTTATAGTTTTGAGTTCCTTTCGCGCGTCCCCGTCGTCCAGGGGTCAGGACGTGGCCCTTTCAAGGCCAAAACACGGGTTCGAATCCCGTCGGGGACGCCAGATTCATTGGTAGGTCGACCAGCCCAGACACCACCTCACCAATCGCCAGTCTTCCCCGATACTGGTACACCTGTTTGCCACTGGCTACCTTGGGCGTGAACTGAATGGGCCCGTCGAGCAATTTCCGGAGTAGTGTCCGGGCTTCGCGGATGTTGCCGAACAGGACGCGCCGCCAGTCCCCCAGCCGACCGGCGAGTTCACGCTCCAGCGCCCTCAGATCGACGTGCACCGACTGTCGTGTCCGGAGCGCCGCCAGATCCATCCGCACGGCGTCGAGCCGAGCCTGCTTCGCCCGGAGTTTCTCCAGCAGGGTCGGCACGTTGCCCCCAGTAGCAATCGCTTCGGCCAACCTGTCGGTCTGGCTGACGAGGCTGGCGACCTCCCCCTCCAGACGGGCCATGTCGGCTTCATGATTCGGAGAGTCGTAGGTCTCAAGGACCAAGCGGGTCGCCCTCGTGATCACTCTCGGCGTCAGCAGGTCGCCCGCGATCGTCTGCAGGACGGCTCTGTCGAGAACGTCCATTCGCCCTTCCGTACGGTTCGGACAGACGGACGGCCCCCGCTGGTGGTATGACGTGCAGGCGTAGAAGTGCACGCGGCGCTTCCCATGGCTCCGAGTGCGGACGTGGAGGCCACCCCCACAGACCTCGCATCGCGCAAGCCCGGGCAGCAGGTACTTCGATTCGTCGTCCTTTCGTCTGCCCCACCGACGCCCGCTTGTGGCGTGCAGATAGCGGTTTCGCTTTGCCTCCAACCGCGCATGGGCCGCCTGCCAGAGTTCATCCGACACGACCCGGAGGGCAGGAGCCGGCCTACGCAGCCATTCCGTCTCGGGCCGAGCCGATGCCTTGTGTCTGCCCCATTCGTCCCGCTTCCTGGTCCGGTTCCAGACCACATCGCCCCGGTACAGGGTGCGGAACAAGACCTCGTGGACGCTGGAGGGTGACCATGCCCGGAGCCGGATACGGGAACGCGTGACAGAGCAGGTCACCGGGAACCGGAGTCCGACGGCCGGAAGGGAACCGTCTTGCCGGTCGTCTCCAAACCACTCGGCATCAAAGCGCTACGTCTCAACCGTGTCTCGGAAATCCTAGGCCGTTGCAGGCGACCTTTCGCCCCTTCTAGATTGAGGTCTTGCGGCTTGCTCTCTGTCTCGACAATCGGTTTTTTTCTGAGACGCGTCGATCACGCTGATCGATAAGCCCTCGGTGACCGCGCGCATCCTGCGTCACTTGCACCTCCCGACCGAGGTGCCCACGCTGCGCCCGGGGCGGGCGCCGACCCACTTCGCGCCCGGCGACCTCGCAGAGGACTCGGACGTGTCGGCCTTCGTGCCGTGCCACTGACCGACACCCCGAGGCGGACTCGCCGGAGGTGTGCCCGCCCGTCGCCCGAGTCGCTTCCTCTGTGGACGTCTTCCGCGTCCCGTCGACCGCGGGTCGCCGGCCCCGGCGACAAATCCGCCCTGCCGGACTTCTCCTGAACCGCCTCGGCTACGCCCCGCGCATGCCCCCCGGAGCCTTCGCTTTCGTCATCGCTCGCGGCAGGAAAGGCGACCCATCCGGAAGCTGCCCCTGCCTCGGCATCCAGGTCTCCGCACTTCTTTTGTTCGGCCCTGGCGCTGGACGGCCGGCGTCTGTACAATTCCGCAATAAGAGGCCGTTATGTCCCATGCGACTGTACTGATCTGGACCCATGCCGGTGTCGCAGGCCACTCCGCGCTGCGGTTGCCGGACGGGACTTACATCACCTGGCTGGATGGCGAGGACCGGGAGCTGATCGCCAGCGGGAGGTGGCTTTCTACGAATGATGCCGCCAGGTTCGGCCTTCATTCGGTGTGGATCAGAATTCCGGTTCGCTTCGGCGACGTGCATTGCGGCCTGGACGCTGAGGCGATTCGCGCGTGGTGGGAGCGCCACCGCGCCACGCTCCACTCGTACCGCGCAATCAGCAAGACCGTGAGTTCCCACGGGGTCGTAGTACAGGCGCTCTGTGCCGGCAAGGCGGAGTTGTACGCCGAGTCTCCCGTCAATTTCGTCTACCAGGGGACCGCCACCCTCGGGACGTGGGCAAGGGCTCTCGCAGCCAGGATCCAGGAACGGCAGCAGCTCTTCGCCAAGGCAATGGGAGACCTGCTGAACGGCCTGCCCTACTGGATGCCGAATGTGGTGGGCGCGCACTCGGCCGATGTGATGACCTTGGACGCGTGGAGACGCGCGAGCTCGGCCGGAGCCATGGCCGTGCGCCGCGCACAAGTAGCTGCCATCGACGCGCTTCTGCCCGCGTATCATGCCAACCCGCAGGTGCAGGAACGCCTGTTCGCCCTCTACGACATCCTGGCCCTCACCGTCGAGCACCTGGAGAAAAAGCCACAAAGCCCCCGCCGCCCAGGGGTGCTGGCGCTGGGCAGGCAGGTCTACGACAAGATCCAGGAACTGGAGCAAATGCGGCTCGGCCTTGTCGGCGTCGCCGGTGCGGCGTTCTAGCGCGTACGATGCGATCGGCGGAGGCCTTGTTCTGTCTCTGGGCGGGGCGCGGCCTCGGCACGAAGCGCGGCGGCGTCTGATAGCGGGGGTCGCGTTCACAGCCGCAGCGGAGACCCCGTTTATCTTGCCTATTGTCTGGGGTACCGAACGCGGCAGACCGTGGTCACGCATGAGACTGACGTGCCCCGCGCCACGCGCGTCTGTGCGCCGCGTCTTGACAAGTTCGGCGCCCCGCTCATGATTGGTCTCGCGGCCGGATTCGCCGGCAGTCGCAGTGGGAGACGATTTGGCATGATGACCCGGATGTCGATCGCGATGATGCTCGCGGCAGTACTCTGCGGTCCTCGGTCCGCGCAAGCGCAGACACCCGATTTCTCGGGCAGATGGGTGCTCGACCCCGCGCAGAGCCTGGTCAACGGTCGTCCACGTCCAGTGACGGCGAGAGGCGCAGGCGCCGTCAGGGTCGGCGGTACCGTCAAGGCGCCGACGAAGGTGAAGGACATCCGCCCGGTGTATCCCGCTGACGCGCAGCGCAACCGGATAGCGGGAACCGTGATCATCGAGGCGAGACTCGACCCGAATGGAACGGTCAGCAATGCCGAGGTGGTCGCTTCGATCCCGGCGCTCGACCAGGCTGCGCTCGACGCGGTGTCCCAGTGGGAGTTCACGCCAACCCTGCTGGATGGTAAAGCGGTACCGATAATCATGACGGTGACCGTGAACTTCACGCTGGATGGGCGCACGACGACGCCGGCGATACCGGTGCGTCCAACCTCAGTGGGAGGCCAGCGCGCGCCTTCAACTTCCCCGCCCGGGGCGGCCACCCCCGGCCAGCCGGTATCTGGTTACACCGGCCGCGTCACGATCACCCAGGACGCGGAATCGATGACGGTCAGCAACGACCCGACGTGGGGCCCAAGTCCCATGGTGGCGGTGTACCGGTTCGACGGGAGCGAGACGCGAAACCTCATCACCCGTCCTGCGCGCGGCGACAGTGGTGCAACGGTCGAAGTCGAGTGGATCTGCCGGAGCCGTTGGGACAATGGCCGGCTCGTCACGACAATCGCGCCACCGGCTGGCTCCTCTCCTCAGGCGAGCTACGGCTGGCAAGCCAGTTGACACGCGAAGGCTGTCCGCCGTAGCCCGAAGGGCGGAGGTGGAACGTCCCCGGCTCGCCCACACCGTCGCAGAAGCCGCGAGGCGTTCGAGCGAGGTACTCGAGGCCGCGAGGTCGTCGCCCTGGCGTCGGCGATGGCGGCCCATGGCCTGGCGCAGGGCCCGCACCCGCCGACAGTCAAGATCCCCGAGCCCGGCGTGTCCCGGATCATGACGATTGAAGGCGCGTTCGTTCTGGCGGCGTAAAACGACCAGGGCTACGTCATCCTCGGGTTCAGACTCGCGAACACATCGGTCGGCGAGCCGTGGATGCTCCTCGACGTCGGCATGACCCTCAGCGGCAACCTGCCGAACTGCAAGTTGACACGCGGCGCGGTGTCGCTCGAGACGCCACATGGCCAGGCGGTCTCGCTGCCGTCGAACGAGGAATTCCAGAACGCGAACCTGACGGCCCTCGGGCGGCGGTCGCAGATCACCAACCACCCGGTCAACGACTTCCCGCCGCTAGCGAACCAGGCCTGCCGAACCGGGTTCTTCGGGGAACTGGGCCAGCGGGCCTGGTTGTGGGATATGGTCGAGCTCAGCCCGACACGCGCGTGCCCTTCAAGTTCCTGACAAAGGTAGTGGCGCAGTTCCCGGCGCGCAAGGAGAATAGTCTCCGTCTGAGCAGACCCGTAGGTCGTCACGCCCAAATATCAGCCTGAATCGCATCGTCGGTCATGGGCCGGTTCTTGCAGAGTTATACTTTTGGTCTAGGCCTCACCCGCCGGGTTTCGCTCTGGTCCACGACCACGGGAACTGCCTTACGAGAGGACGCGTTGCCCCGGGTGAGTGCAATGGCAAGCGAAGAGAGGATCCACATGGACGACCGCATTCATCGTGTTCTGATCGCGTCAATCTGTGCCGCGCTGCTCGCTGCGGTCGCCTGCAGCAGCAGCTCGCCGACCTCGCCGTCGGGGCCGGGTGCCACGACATCATCGGGAACGGGCGCCACGATCACAGGTTCCGTGGTCGGGGCCCAGGCCACTCCGTCATCAGCATTGACGGTCAGCGTGGCTGGCACCAAGGTCACGTCGTCGGTTGACGCCACGGGCAGCTTCCAGCTCGGCGGTGTGCCGGCGGGCAACGTGCAGCTGGTCTTCGGCGGTTCGGGCGGCGGGTCGACCGTGTCCCTGGCGAATGTCGTCGACCAGGAAGCGATCGAACTGAAGGTCTCCATCGTGGCGGGTACGGCGACGGTGGAACAGGTGGTGCGCGGAGCCAGCGCCGGAAAGCTGGTGCTGTGCCACCTGGCTGACGACGGCGGGTATCACCCGGTCGATGTGAGCGTGAGCGCCGAACCGGCGCATCGGGCCCACGGCGACGCGAGGCCGGGCGAGCTCGTTCCGGCCGATCCTTCGAAGGTGTTCGACAACGCGTGCCGCTTGATCTCTCCCGTGGGCATCGAGAAGCTCACCAACGGCCAACGCGCCGATCAGGCGCCCGGGCCGACGATTCCGGTCGGCAGCCCGGTCACATGGACCTACGTGATCACCAACCGGAGCGCGCTCACCTTCACCAGCCTGTCGGTCACGGACGATCGCGGGGTCGCCGTGGCCTGTCCGAAGATGTTGCCCGCGCCGGGTGCCTCCCTGACCTGCGAGGGAACGGGCACGGCGGTAGAAGGACAGTACCGCAACGTCGGAACCGTCGCCGTCACGGCCAGCGGCCGCGAGTACGTCGCCTCGGACGCGAGCCACTACTTCGGGGGGCCAGTCGCCGGCGTCACCATCGAAAAACACGTGAACGGTCAGCACGTCGAACAGGCACCCGGGCCGACGATTCCGGTCGGCAGCCCGGTCAGCTGGACCTACGTGATCACCAATCGGAGCGCGCTCACCTTCACCAGCCTGTCGGTCACGGACGACCGTGGCGTCGCCGTGGCCTGTCCGAAGATGCTGCCCGCGCCGGGTGCCTCGCTGACCTGCACGGGCTCGGGTACGGCGGTGGCGGGGCAGTACCACAACATCGGAACGGTGGTGGCCGCCGCCGACGGCGTCCTCTACACGGCCTCTGATGACAGCTACTATTTCGGAGGGGACGCAGACGCCGCGCAGAAGGTGCAGCTCTGTCATGCCACCGGCAACGGCAGCTATCACCTGATCTCGGTGAGCGTCAGCGCGGAACCGGCGCACAGGGCGCACGGGGACGCGAAGCCGGGCGAGGCCGTGCCCGGCAGGCCTGGCCTCGTGTTCACGGCGTCGTGCGGCGTGCAGTAGACCAGGGTTCTGTCTCGGAAGAAGCCGATCGCGCGCAGTTCAGTGAGGGCCACCACCGCGGTGGCCCTTTCCACATACGTCACCCCCGCTGCCGAGCGCTTGGAAGGCGGGGTGCGCCCATGTTGTCCGATCTCAACCTGGGACCATGCGCTATAATCCCGGGCGTTCTGGTGGGCGCTCTCCACGGCCAGCTTCCTGGCCATCATGGCTGTTCTCGGTCTCGCCGTGCTCGTCATGGCATTCGTCATCGGCTCCCTGCTGACGGCGTTCAGCTTGTGGGAAGGCACCGCACCGTTCCTGCTCGGAAAGGCCCGATAGGAGGAGACCGTGATCTTCGGGATCCACTCGTTGCTGTTTCGCGAGACATTCGTCGAGAAGGACCTGCCGGTGCTCGACAAGTGCAGGCGGATGGGCTTCGATGCCGTCGAGATCATTCCGTTCGACGTCGACCACTTCCCGGCCGCCAAGGTGCGCCGGGCGGCCGATGACCTCGGCCTGCGCATCAACACCGGTTTTGGCATGCCCGTCGAGTGCAACACGATCTCCCCCGATCCCGCCGTGCGCCGCAAGGGCGTCGAGCTATCCAAGCGGCTCGTGGACCTGAGCAACGAGGCGGGCGCGAAGGTCTTCGCCGGGGCGATCTACTGCGGCTGGGGTTACCTGTCGGGACGGATGCGCACGGAGGACGAGTGGCAGTGGGGTCTCGACTCGACGCGCCAGGTGGCCGAATACGCGCGACAGGCCTCGGACCTCGTGATCGGCATCGAGCCGCTGAACCGCTTCGAGTCGCACTTCATCAACGTCGCGCGCGACGCGGTGGCCTTCATCCGTGACGTTGGCCTGCCGAACGTGAAGGTGCACCTCGACACCTTCCACATGATCCGCGAGGAGGACGACTTCGCGCAGGCGGTGCGCGACGCCGGGGACTGCCTGGGCTACGTCCACGCCTGCGAGAACCAGCGGGGCATCCCGGGTTCGGGCCTGGTGCCCTGGAGGTCGTTCTTCCAGGCGCTGCAGGAAGTGGGCTACGACGACTGCATCACGATCGAGTCGTTCGATCCCGACATGGAGAAGATCGCGAAGCTGACCGCGATCTGGCGCAAGCTCGCCGATTCGCCTGAAGCGCTGGCAACCGAAGGCCTGGCGTTCCTCAAGGCGACCTACCACGAGGTCTACGGCAAGAGCCCCGGATAGCCGTGTCGGGAGCCCGCGTGCTCGCCCTCCTGAGGACCGCGGTGTGCCACGCCCGCAGTGCGGCAGCGGCTCCGAATCGTGCCGCCTCAATCAGGCGGTCCGAGTCCTCATCAGGTATCGCGCGAACAGCAGCACGTGGAAGGCCACGACGACGAGGAAGCCAACCTGCATCATGTTCCACTCGAGCGGAGTGCGGTTGAACGGAGCGTACCAGCCCGGGAGCGCCTGGCCGGCCCGCGCCCACACCTCTGGGCTCGCATAGTCGTGGTAGATGTCGTGCCCCGCGAGGAAGATCCCAATCAGGCTCAGGAATGAGAACGGGCCCACGATGGCCACGGCGGCCTCGACCCATCGTCCCGGCTTCATGGCTGCCCTCCGTTCGAGACTGTGCGACGAGTCCACTCCGGCTGAAAGGTCCGGGCTCTATCGGCCCCCGCCGGGCGCCGGTCCGGCCGCCGGCGTGGTCGGGCGATCCTGAGGAAGGACGATCAGACGTACCGCGGGCGGGAGCGAGCGGTAGAGCGACGCGGCGTCCTTCGGGTTCAGCACGATGCGCAGCCGAACAGAGTCCCTGTCGCTTCGAAACAGCGCCGCCGCCACGTCGTGCCACTTCGCGCTCCACCAGGCGCCGAAGCGCGCGAATCGGCCCGCCTGCCGATCCGCGTCGAGCGGGCGCACCTCGATGGACCGCCCCTCGTCGAACCGCACCTGGTAGCGCGACGGCACGGGGTACATCTCCTCCGGCGTGGGCGGCACGGGCGGCGGATCGGGCTCGGCGGCGTCCTTTCGCGGCGGAGGCGCCTGCACGACGAGCCTGTCGATCTCGCGCGGCGGATCCAGTTCGCCGTGCGACCAGACGACGTCCTGCCACGGCCGCGAGCCGCGGCGCGCGAACCATGAGACTCGGGGCTCACCCACCTGCAAGCCGATGACGGAATAGCGCTGCAGTTGTGCGCCGCTCAGCATCAGGGCGAGCTCCGACGCGCCCGGGTCGAGCACCAGGTAGAACGCCTTGCCCTCGGCCAGTTCGACCTGCCTCTGCAGGAAGCCGTTGAGCCGCTGGAGCCGCACCGCCCGCGCCGCGGTGCCCGATCGCTGGGGCGCGGCGTCCTGGCCTGCGCACGCCGACGCCGATACGATGGCGGCGACGGCGGCGATGGCCACCAGGCCGGTCCCGACTCGCAGGCGAAGGTTCGTCATGGCGCGTCAGTAGATGAAGATGCGCGTGCCGATCCGCGCACTCGCCCAGACCTTCCGCAGATCGTCCCGCCCCAGGCGGATGCAGCCGTGCGATACCGCCCGTCCGAGCAGCCGTTCGTACAGCGTTCCGTGGATCATGTAGCCGTTGCCGAAGTAGAGGCCGTACTCCCCGAGCGACCCGGTCTCGATGCGGTCGGCCGGGTTGGACGGAATCGGCTGCCCCTCCTCGACGAATGCCCAGTCGGGCTTCGCCCACGCCGGGTCGCGCCGCATCGACAGGACCTCGAACCGCCCGCGCGGCGTGTCGAACACCCACTCGCGCTTCTTCCCCACCGATTCCTTCAGCACCATCCCCGAACCCGCCGAGCACTTCGCGTCGAGCAGCGTCGCGTCGTCCTTCTTCAGGTAGAGGCGGTTCTGTGTCTGATCGATGACGATGTAGACGCCGCGCGGGGCGGCGGCCTTCAGCCGCGCGGTGAGCTCCCGAGACCGCCGGTCGAGGCGCGAGACGAGCTGCTTCTGTTCCCGCTCGCTCTTCGGGACGCTGCCGGACACGCGCGCGGGTTCGTCGACGTACGGCCGGTAGCGGTAGCCCGTGCCCGCCCACGCGAACCCGGCCACGAGGCCGACGGCCGCGGCGGCGACGGCCATCGACCGCCGGTCGACCGCGACGGGCCCTATTCGGCGCGGCGCCCGCCTCGTCGAGCCCGGCCGGCGAGGGCCGTCGACGGAGCCGGCCGCCGCACGGGCGGCGGCCGGACCGGGCTCAGTGCCTGCGGTCGGCGGCGTCTCGCCTGTTTCGAACGGCAAACTCGGCGATGGGTCCATAGGTGTCGCTTCCGACGATGGTCACTGGCGTGCCAACACCGACGCGGCCGAACAGGTCGTCCATCTCGGGATTGGTGACGGCCACGCAGCCGTTGGTCCAGTCGTGCCCGCGGCCGCCGCTGCCGTGAATCTCGATGAGCCCGCCGATGCGGGCCGATGCCGGGAGATCGCCGGTCTGCCGCCGCCGGCTGAACTGGGCGCGATCCTCGGCGTTCGGGTAGTCGATGAGCAGCGCCTTGTAGTAGTCCGCGGACAGGCGGTCCATGCGCGACACGACGCGGTAGCGGCCCTCGGGCGTCGCGCCGTCCCCTTCCTGGCGCTTGTCGGCAATCCAGTTGAAGCCGAGGTCGACAGTGTAGCTCTTCGCCGGTTCGCCGCCGACGTACACCGTCATGCGGTGCGCGTCCTTCAGCACCACGATTGCCGGGCGACCCTCGCGCCGAGACCACTCGATGGTCTCTTTCTTCCAGCTCCGCCACCGCTCGACGGTGTCCTCGTCGGCGTATCGCGCCGCGAGATCGCCGGCGCGGTCGCTCGCCTGCCGGGCGAGGTCCGCGGCGTCGCGGGCGCGCGTCGCGGCGGTGGCGAGATCGCCACCTCGCTGGTAGGCGAGCGCCTCGTTGAGCACGGTTCGCGCTCTGGCCAGCAGGATGCGTTCCGGCCCGAGGTGGATCGTCGCGGCGACCGTCTCGGCGGCCGAGATCGCCTGACGGGCTTCGTCGATCTGCCCGACGGCGGAGCGGGCACTTTCGGCGCGACGGGTGCGCGCCAGTTCCGTCGCGCGGCGCGCCCCGCGCTCGACGCTGGACCAGGCATCGACGACCGGATCGGCGTCCGGCACCAGCCACGCGCCCTCCTGCACGACCCGCTGGCGCGTGAGCGCCTGCCCGGCGGCACGCTCGACACCCGCGAGTTCGTCCGGCGCCCAGCGGGCCGCGTCCTCGAGGCGCGCGGCGCGAACGGCGGCGGCGGCGGCCGCTGCCGCCGCCTGCATCCGCGCCTGGCGGCGCGACGAGACGACGTACGCCGTCAGCGAAGCGCCCGCCAGGAGGGTGATGACGATGACCGCCGCCGGCGCACCGCGCCACGCGAGGCGGACCCGACTACTTCTTGGCAGCCTTGGCCGCCTCGACGGCCTCCTTGACGGTCGCGGCCGTCTTCTTGGCCGATTCCGACTTGGCGAGTGCCTCGAGGAACTTGCCGTTCGCCAGAGCCGCGTCGGCCTCGACCAGCGTGGCCACCGCGGCGGCGATATCGCTCTTCATCGCGCCGATGTCGGCCGCCGAGCCCTTCCCCTTCGGCGCCTTCGCCAGCAGGGCATCGGCCTCCCGCAGCCCGGCCTTCGCATCCTCCAGCGCCTTGGTGGCGTCGGCCTTGGCCTGTTCCTTGCCCGCAGCGGCGTCCGCCGCCGCCTTCTCGCCGGCTGTCTTCACGTCAGCGGCCAGTTGCTTGGCCTTGTCGTAGGACTTGAACCACTTCCCTTCCTGGGCCTTCATCTCGGCGTCGAGCGCGGCCTGCGCATCCTCGGCAGCCTTCAGCGAGGCTCCGGCGTAGTCGCCGGCGCCAGCCGTGGAGGCGGCGGCGATGGCCGCCTTCGCGGCGTCGATGTCGGCGGTCGGCGGCGCCCCGCACGCGACCGTCATGACGGCAAAACCCAGAACGAGAGCCAACACTCCAAAACGCGCACGCATGGTCTGTCTTCCTCCTTTGACAGGCACCCCGTAGGCCCTCTCTTGGACCCGGGAGCCAAACAATCGATTATACCTCCGGCGGGCCATCCGCTGTCACCCGCGAGGCTTGTCCGGCCCGCGGTACATGATGACCTCGGCGCGCTCGAGGGTGACGAGCCCCTCCTGCACCATCTCGTCGAGCCGCTCGCGCACGAAGGCCTCGATCTTCTCTGCCGCGTCGACGATCTCGATCACGACCGGGAGATCCTCCGACAGCCTCAGTATCTTCGCCGTGTGCATCCGGCTGTGGGCGCCGAATCCCAGCGTGCCCTTCCAGACCGTCGCGCCCGCCAGCCCGCGGGCCCGCGCCTCCTCAACGATGGCCTCGTAGAGCGGCCGCCCGTGCCATCGGTCGGCTTCACCGATGAACACCCGCAGCAGTTTGCCCTCGGTCGGGATCTTCATGGCGAACCTCACAGGAGGGCGCGGGCTGCGACGAACCCGGCCCACAGCGCGGCGAACCCGCCCACCACCTGGCCGGCCGCGTTGAGAAGTCCTCGCGCGTACCTGGCCATCCCGGACGAGCTCGAAGGTCTCGAATGTGTAGGTCGAGAACGTCGTGAAGCCGCCGAGCAGGCCGATCAGGAGGAACAGCCGCCCGGTCGGGGTGAGGCCGGACCGCTGGTCGGCAAGCCCCATGATCAGACCGAAGATCAAGCAGCCTGCGACATTCACCACGAAGGTGCCCGACGGGAAGAACGGCGAGGCCAGCCGCAGGATGAAGCCGTCCAGCGCGTACCGGGCCATCGCGCCAAGCGCGCCGCCGGCTCCGACGAGCAGGTATCTCACCACGTTTCCTCCGACGCCCGCTTCTCCCCCATCACTTGGACGTCTACCCGCCGGTTCAGAGCGTGGCCCTCGGCCGTGTCGTTGTCGGGCCGCTTGGTCGACCCCGTGTAGCTGTCGCTGTTCATTACCGGGCCGCCGTACTTGTGGCCGCGTCTTCGTCCGCTCGGCGTTCTGAGGGACCATCCCCGCGGCCAGAACGGCGGCAGCCCGGGGAACTCCAGCCCCCGGACACGTCCAGGATCCGGCCACCGCGGCCGGCCGTCAAGCCCCGACGCGATCGGAGGTGAGGCCGGGATGCCGGGCCGAAGGCCGTTTCGTGCTACCGTTCAGCCTCCCGTGAACATGACGACGACACCCCCCCCGCCGCTCCCGCGCTCGATCTACGTCGAGCCGACCACCCGCTGCAATGCGCTCTGCCGGCAGTGTCCCCGGACGTGGCTGCCGCGCGAGGGCGACCGCGACTTGAGCTACGACGACTTCCGCCGCATCGTCGATCAGTTCCCGGTGCTCGAACGGGTGGTGCTGCACGGCCTGGGCGAACCGCTGCTGAACGACGATCTGCCGCGCATGATCCGCCACCTCAAGGAGCGCGGGGCCCGCGTCCTCTTCAACTCGAACGGGGTCCTGCTGACCGGTGAACGCGGCCGGGCGCTGGAGGATGCGGGCCTCGACGAGTACCGGCTCTCGATGGACGGAGCCACGCGCGAGACGTACGTGAGGATCCGGGGGGTCGACGCGTTCGACACGGTGCTCGGGAACGTGACGGCATTCGTCGACGGGCTGCGGGGCCGGAGAGCGGCCGCCCCTGCCGTATCGCTCTGGTTCACGGCGATGCGCGAGAACCTCCACGAGCTCCCCGCGCTCGTCGATCTCGCCAGCCGCACCGGTATCCGGGAGATCTACCTCCAGCGCCTCGTCTTCTTCGATGCGGGACTGGCGCGGCCGGAGCAGTCGCTCTTCCGCCGCTCGACGCCCGAAGCGCTCGCCCTGGTGGCCCGGTGCGAGGAGGCGTGCCGCGAGCGCGGCATCGCGTTCAATGCCGCGGGATCCGCCACGCCCGTCGAGAGCCTCCGGCGCGACTTCGGTGAGCGCCCCTGGTCGGGTTGCGGCCGGCCCTGTTCGTCGACCTACATCACCGCCGGCGGCGACGTGCTGTCGTGTTGCTTCGCCCCGTTCGGCCACCGCAGTGCCCGCGAGTACGTCGAACAGCGCGTCCTGGGGAACGTCTTCGACGACCCGGTTGAGGAAGTCTGGCAGGGAAGCCGGTATCAGGCGTTTCGACGCGCGTTCGCGAGCGATCGACCTCCCGCTCACTGCTCGCAATGCGGGCTGAACTGGAGCTACTAGCGTGGTCCGGTCGCATCCCTCCGTGTCCGTGATCATCCCCGCGCTCGACGAGGAGCAGAGCATCGGGGCCGTGATTGACGCGATCCCTCGAGACATCGTCGGGGAGGTCATCGTCGTCGACGGGGGGTCTCGCGACGGGACGGTGGCCGAGGCGACCGTACGCGGCGCTCGAGTCCTGCGCGAGCCCTTGCGCGGCTACGGCCGGGCCTGCGCCCGAGGCGTGGAGGCAGCGCATGGTGAGGTCGTCGTGCTTCTCGACGCCGACGGCGCGGGCGACCCGGCGGACATCCGGACGCTGGTGGCACCCATCGCGGATGGGACGTCCGACCTGGTGCTCGGGTCGCGGCTCGGTCCGGGCCGAACCAGAACGATTCGCCCGGCCGCGATGCCCTTTCACCAGCGCCTGGGAAACAGGCTCGCGGCGCTGCTCATTCGGACGCGTCACGGCGCGCGCGTGTCGGATCTCAGCCCCTTTCGCGCGGTCCGGCGTTCGACGCTGCTGGCCCTTTCCATCGAGAACCTGACGTTCGGCTGGCCGACCGAGATGATCGTCAAAGCCGCCGCGGCCGGGCTCCGGATCATCGAGGTGCCAGTGGCCTGGAGGCCCCGCAGCGGCGGCCGCTCCAAGGTGGGCGGCACGCTGCCGGGCACGATACTGGCGGCGGCCCACATCTTCGCGGTGATCCTCGGCTCGCGGCGAACCGGAGGCCGGAGGGTGGCCATCGTCATCATGGCGAAGCAGCCGGTGCCGGGCAGGGCCAAGACGCGACTGTGCCCGCCGCTGACCTTCGGCCAGGCCGCCGAGCTGTCCGAGGCCCTGCTCGGGGACACCGTCGACCTCGTCTCCGGCGTGGGCGGAGTCGAACTGGCGGTCGCCGTATCACCGCTCGGGGCGGTCGGCCCGATGCGGCATCTCCTGCCGGCACGAGCGCGTGTCTTCGCCGTCGAAGGTCCCAGCATCGGCGAATGCCTGTCGGCCGCCACGGGCCGGCTCTTCAGCGAGGGGTGCGCGCGGGTGGTGGCGCTCAACGCCGACAGCCCGACGCTGCCGGCGGCCTACCTCGAGCGCGCGGCGGAACTCCTCGCATCGAACGACGTGGTGCTCGGGCCCGCCGAGGACGGGGGCTACTACCTGATCGGCCTGAGCCGGCCGCAGCCTGAGCTCTTCGAGGGAATCGCGTGGAGCACCGGCCGGGTTGCCGCCGAGACCCTCGCGCGCGCGGCGGAGCTGCGGCTGGCGGTGGCCCGGCTTCCTGTCTGGTACGACGTCGACACGCCGGCCGAGCTCGAACGGCTGCGCGAGGAACTCGCCGCTCGGCCCCGGAGTATGGCCACCCGCACGCGCGCCTTTCTGGCCCGCCACTGATTCGGGCCGGCGTTTCGTGCTACCGTTCAGCCTTCCATGCCACAGAGAGCGCTCGTCCTGGCGTTCGGCCTGCTCCTGGCCGCGCTCGTTGCGACGTCCGCTCCTCGGCGGGTCGGGGACGCACACGAGTACCTGGCGATGGCGATGAACATGGCCAGGTTCGGGCCGCCGGCGCTGGCACCGGCCGACCTGGCCCGGATGGAGAAGGAACTCGGCCGTCTGCACTTCAGCGGCGTTCCGCTGACCACGCACGCCGAACTGAGAGACGCCGCCGGCCACCAGGACTTCTTCCACTTCTGGCTGTACTCGGCGCTGGCGGTGCCCGGCGTCTGGATCGCCAGCGCGGTGGGAGCGCACCCCAACTACGCGTTCGCCGGGCTCAACTCGCTGCTGTTCCTCGGCGCGCTCTGGGTGGTGTCGCGGAGGCTGGCCTGGTGGTTCGCCGCCGCGCTGTTCTGCAGCCCCGTGCTCTGGTGGATCGACAAGAGCCACACCGAGGTCTTCACATTCTCGCTGCTCGCCATCGCGTTCGCGCTCCTTCGCGACGCGCCATGGTGGTCGATGGTCGCCCTCGCGGCGGCCTCGTCCCAGAATCCGCCGATTGCGGCGGTCCTCGTGGCCGTCGTCGCCGCGGCGGGTATGGCGCGGAAGGGGGCGACACGCGACTGGCGCTTCCTGTCTGGTGCGGCCGCGGCGGCGGTGCTTGCCCTCCTCCACCCCGTCTACTACGGGTGGCGGTGGGGCCTTGCGACGCCGCAGCTCATCAAGGGCACGCTGGCGCGCTGGCCCACCGTCCAGGAATGGGGAGCCGTGCTCTGGGATCCCAACCTCGGCCTCGCCTTCAGCGCTCCCCTGCTCGTCTGCACGATCGTGGGCGCGGCCGTGGCGGTCGCCAGCACAATACGTCTGCGCCGTGCGGGCTCGGGGATCTGGCTCGGCCTCATGGCTGCCGCGGTCTTCCTGCTCTCGTTTGCCCAGTCGACGAACATCAACAGTTGTGCCACGCCTGGCATGAGCAGGTACGGCGTCTGGCTGATCCCGCTCGCCATCCCCGCTTTTCAACGCGCCGGCGCGGTCGTCCCGGCCCGACGTCTGCGCTGGCTCGCGCCGGTTGCGCTGGGCTCCTGCCTGTGGTGTGCGGTGGCCTTCCAGCCGCGGCTGCCCGAACGCTGCGGCACGCCGTCCCGGGCCGCCGACATCATCTGGGCGCGGTGGCCGTCCGCCGACAACCCGCTCGCCGAAATATTCGTCGAACGCCTTTCGTTCGCCGAGCCTGGCCTCGCGCCGATCGCAACGCCCGGCTGCGCCAAGGTGCTCGTGATCGACGGGAGCTGGCCGGTGCCCTGCCGGCCGGCACCCGCGCCGCCGGAGTGCGCGACGGCCGGCACCCTCTGCTACGCGAACCGCGACGGCCCAGGCTACGCGTTCGCCCCGGCGGCCGACCCTGCCGGCTACCCGTTCGAGCGGAGGAGGACGTGGGTCTGGGATGCGTCGTTCACCCCCGCGATCGAGCGCATCCTGCGACACGTCGACTGGCGGACGATGCGCCTGGTGGCGCCGGGAGAACCCGGAGCGATGCAGCGCTACGCGGAGAACGTGGCGTGGACGTACGGCATCGAGAACGGCCGGAACCTGCTGGTCTACGTGCGGCAGCCCAGAGGGGGCGCCACTCTCACTCTTGCCGTTCCGCGCCCGATGATCGGAGCGCTGTTCGACGCCGAGACGGGCGATAAGATCGAAGCGCTGCAAATCGGCGGGGGCCAGGGGCTGGCGTCGACGGTGGCGATCCCTCCGCGAAGAGCCGTCGCGGTCGCGTTGTCCTCGGAACGCTGAGCGCCGCCGCGGGCCGCTATCGATCCCGGCGTGCGCGCAGCCGTCCGCCGTGCTGCTCGATGTGCACGACCCACAACCTCAGCAGGTCGTCGATCGTCACCGGCGACGGCGACCACGCGACGGACCAGGTGCGGCGCCTCGCCTCGTCGGGCAGGGCGCTTCCCACGTCTCTCGCGCGCCGCGAGGCCCGCCGCCATTCATCGACGGCTTCTCCGGGCGTCCGGCCGCGCCTGATCCCCACCTGCTCCGCGTTCCAGGCGTCCACGTCGATGGCGGCAATCGCATCCGGCCGCCCGGCGAGAAGCGCATCCACCTGGTCGAACAGGAAGTCCGACCAGGCCGACAAGTGCCCGAGCAGGTCCCGGTCGCTCCACGCCGTCCCCCGGGTCTCGTCCCACTGGGCCCCGACACTCGCGATCCAGGCATCCACGGTCGCCGCTGCCGCGTCGTGTCGGGTGGCCCAGTCCATCAGGCGCTCCCGTCACGCGGCCGGTTTTCGCGCCACCACGCGGCCGCGTCCGACGAGGCCGGCGGCAGAGGCGTCCCGCCACATCGTGACGCCCCGCTCCACCTCGTCGTACATCTGCTGGCCGTAGCCGGCGACGATGCCGGCGCGATGGCTGCCACCCAGCGCGTCGAGATACGACTGGACGTGGCGCGCGAAGTCCGGGCTGAGGTCGTCGCTCCGCGTGACCTCCAATCCTGCGGACTCGGCGAGGCTCGCGTAGCCGCCGAGGGTCTCCATGTACGGAAAGACCATGAACGTGTTCAATGCCGTCCAGAGGTCGTCGTCCATCGGCCCCGTTTCAATCCAGTCGGTGAAGGCCACGACGCCTCCCGGCTTCGCCACGCGAGCGCATTCGGCGAGGAGCCGCCGCTTGTCGGACACGTAGCACCAGGCGTCCTGGCCCCAGACGACGTCGAACGTCGCCGCGTCGAACGGCATATCCAGAGCGTCGCCGAGGCTGAACGTGACGCTCGCTTCCAGCCCTGCGACGAGGGTCCTGCGCTGGGCCTCGGCGTGCATCCTCGCCGTGCCGTCCAGCCCGACGACGGTGCAGCCGGTGGTGGACGCGAGCTGCCGCGCCGGCCCGCCGAGCGCGCTACAGACGTCGAGCACCCGGCTCGACGCGGTGATGCCGGCGCACCGCGACAGGGCCTCGGTCTCGGGCGCGCCGCCGACGTGAATCTGTTCGCCCATCAGCATCTCCCAGAGGATGCCGCCGGGGCCCTCGTAGACTTCGTTAACCTGGGCGAGGCCGATGCTCAGCCTGCGTTCCGCGCTCATCATGTCCTCCCCTTCCCGGCCGTGCGGTCGGGCACGGGCGGCGCGGAGGCGTGGACCGGCGTCAGCACCCAGCACTTCGGATCGACGCCGTTCGCGTCGCCGCCGTAGTGATAGGCGCTCGCCCGGCAGCCCCAGCAGTGTGTGTTCTCCCGGCAGCGATCGCACGGCTCGGGCATGTCTCTGGCGTCGTGCAGCGTTTCGTGAACCAGCGCGCCGATGTGGTCGTGGACGATGCGCTCGAAGGGCGTCGTCCGGATGTTGGCCACGCCCTGCCGGATGACCGAGCACGGCGTCACGTCCCCGGTGAACGTCACGGTCGCCATCGTCCCGCAGTAGTACTTGTCGGTGTCCATCGCCGCGATCAATCCGCCGCGCTCGCCGTGGTTCAGAGCGTCCCGCGCCCGGAACGCCTGCTGCGTCTCCTCCGCCCCCGGCACGAGAGAGCGCCACTCGGCGCCCATTCCCGCCGGGTTGAACAGGGTGAGACAGGTCCGCATACCCTTCTCGCGCAGCCACCAGTCCATCGTGTCGTGCGCGTCCTGCGCCGATTGGAGCGCCGTGAAGGTGATGCAGTTGATCATCTCGTCGGGAGGCTTGCCGGCCTCGAGCATGTTGTCGACACCCTCGATAATGGCCGCGACGTTCTTCGGGTCTCCCGCGGGGTGGAGCCGCGCGTAGGTGTCGGCCGACGTGGAGTCCAGGTGAACCGACACGAAGCCTCCCTCGGTCACCTCGGCGACCTTCCGGGCCACCTCACGGTCGCGAAGCGGCACGCCGCTCGTCCAGACGTTGTTGGTCAGTCCGAGGGCGCGGGCCGCCGTCATCAGGTCATGCCAGTCCGGCCGCGCGAGGGGATCGCCGCCGAGCCAGTCGATCGCGCGCACTTCGAGTCGTGCGGCCGCACCGAGCAGTGCGAGGACCTCGTCGGAGGCCAGCGCCCGCGTGCCGGACGGCGTCGAGCCGGCATAGCAGTAGACGCAGGCTTGAGGACACGCGTCGGTCGTCTCCACCTGGAGCGTGTAGAGCCGCTTCTCCCTGAAGTACCTCTGCTGTTCCTCTTCGCGGCCTGGCGCAAGGCCGCCGAACCGAGACAGGCATCCGCTCATCTCCTGCTCTCCTCCCCGACTCGATTGTGGCGGCGTGCGTACCCGGGTCGGATGCTACCACGATGCGCGGCGGCGACCGGGAACTTTCTGGGGCTTTCTGGGATGGTCGCCAGCGGTCGAGCTCGGCCGAATCGCCATCCGCCCGGACACGGTTCGGCCTATAATGGCCCCTCGCGCTCGCACCCCGGCGCGGGGTGCCGCCCGGCCACGGTCCCGACAGCTCTCCATCGGAGGCGCAGCACATGGCAGGCCTGTTCATCAAGAAAGACCTGGCGAAACTCATTGCCGACGCGAACGACCCCCTCGCCGGCGAAGCCGTTCACGGCGCGCATGCGGGCGGGCAGCTCAAGCGTACGTTGTCGGCGTTCAACCTCACGATGTTGGGCATCGGTGCGATCATCGGCGCGGGCATCTTCTCGCTCACCGGCACCGCGTCGGCCAACTACGCCGGCCCGGGCATCGTGTACAGCTTCATGATCGGCGGCGTGCTCTGCGCGCTGGCCGGGGTGTGCTACGCGGAGATGGCGTCGATGATCCCGGTCGCTGGGTCGGCCTATGCCTACAGCTACGCGACGATGGGCGAGTTCATCGCGTGGATCATCGGCTGGGACCTCGTCCTGGAGTATGCGTTCGGCGCGGTGACGGTCAGCACGTCGTGGTCGGGCTACTTCCTGAGCCTGCTGCACAAGACGCTCGGCATCCCCATCTCGGACACGATGCTGCGCTTCACGAAAGGCCCATGGGAGCAGGTCCTGCTCAACGACGGCGTGACGCACGCCTTCGGCATCTGGAACATCCCGGCGTCGTTCATCGGCCTGACGGTGGCGGCCATCCTCTACCGCGGCATGCGCGAGAGCGCGTTCGTCAACAACCTCATCGTCGTCATCAAGGTCACGATCGTTCTCGTCTTCATCGGGCTGGGCATCAGCCTGATCTCGGCGGAGAACCTGTTCGTGAATCCGGCCGCGACCGGACTGGCCGCGCTGGTTCCGGCCAAGGAGATGATCACGCTGAACGGCAACCAGGTGAACGCCTACGGGTGGGGCCTGAACGGAGTGCTCACGGGCGCGGGCGTGGTCTTCTTCGCCTACATCGGGTTCGACGCGGTGTCCACGACGGCGCAGGAAGCCAGGAACCCGAAGCGGGACCTGCCGATCGGCATCCTGGGCTCGCTCGTCATCTGCACCATCCTCTACATCCTCGTGGCGCTCACGCTCACCGGCGTGGTGCCGTTCAAGCAGCTGGGGGTGCCCGACCCGATCGCCGTCGGCATCGACAAGATCGTCGTCCTGCGCGGCTGGTCGCCGGTCGCCCAGAAGGTGTTCACCTTCGTCATCAAGCTGGGCGCGCTGTCGGGCCTCACCTCCGTCATCCTCGTCATGATGATGGGGCAGACGCGCATCTTCTACGCGATGAGCAAGGACGGGCTGCTGCCCTGGTTCGGCGCGGTCCACAAGGAGCACGGGACGCCCTACGTCGCCACGGTCCTGACGGGCTGCTTCGTGGCCTTCTGCGGCGGCGTGATGCCGATGAGCCTCGTGGGCGAACTGGTGTCGATCGGCACGCTGCTGGCCTTCGTGCTGGTGTGCGTCGGCGTCCCGCTCCTGCGCGTCGCGAGCCCCGAGCTCGAGCGGCCGTTCAAGGTCCCGGGCGGATCGGTCGGGGCCTGGGTCGTCGGCATCGCCGGCGCCCTGTCGTGCCTGTACGTGATGTGGGGCCTGCCCAAGGACACCTGGCTGCGCCTCATCATCTGGATGGAGGCGGGCCTGGTGATCTACGCCGGGTTCGGCTGGCGCCGGAGCCGGCTGGCCAACCCGCGCGAAACCCCGGCACGTGCGCGGGTGCACGTGCCCATCATGGCGATCGCCCTCGTCGCGTTCGTCGGGACGCTCATCTACGGGACCATGGTCTTTGGCACGGGTCAGTAGGAACCGTCCCGTCATCGGCTCATCGGGGCTGCCCGCCCGCGGGGAAGCCCGGGTGCCGCCCCGCGCTCCCGCCCGCCGGGCGGCACCGCTCGTCACGTCCCCGAAAACATGTCAAGATAGCAGGCTAGTCATGAAGATCCAGACCCGCTTCTTTGCCGCCGTGGTCCTCTGTGCGCTCCCCTGGCTGTCGTGCGCCTCCCCGCCGGGAGCGAGCGACGCGGCGCCCGCTGGCGGCCGGGGCGGAGCTCGCGGCGCGGGCGGCGCCGTGCCCGTCCTGACCGCACGCGTCGAGCAGAAAGCGATGCCGGTCACGCTGCCGGCCGTCGGCGCGGTCGAGGCCATCTCGACGGTGCAGATCCGCGCGCAGGTCACCGGGCAGCTCGGCGCGGTTCACTTCACCGAGGGCCAGGAGGTCGAGAAGGGTCAGCCGCTCTTCAGCCTCGACTCGCGGCCGTTCCAGGCCGCACTCAGGCAGGCGGAAGCGGTGCTCGCCCGCGACACGGCGACGCTTCAGAACGCGCAGAGCCAGCTGGCGCGGAACGAGAACCTCGTCGAGCGCGGACTGGTGACGCGCGACCAGTACGAAACGCAGAGGGCCACGGTGGCCGCGCTGACGGCGACCGTGGCGGCCGACAGGGCCGCGGTCGAGACGGCGCGGCTCAACGCGCAGTACACGGAGATCGCGGCTCCCATCGGCGGCCGAACAGGCGCGCTCGGGGCGCACGTCGGCGACCTCCTCCGGGCCAACGACGCGACGGCCCTCGTCGTCATCAACCAGCTGTCGCCGGTCTACGTCACCTTCTCGGTCCCCGGACGGTTCCTGTCGGAGATTCGACGCCACCAGGCCGCGAAGCCGCTGACGGTGACCGTGGTGATGCCGAGCGGTATCGGCACGGCGAGCCAGGCGCCGGAGGGCCCCGGCACGCCCCCCATCCCGCCGCCCGGATCGTCCACGCCCAGCCAGTCGATCAGCCTGCCGGCCGCGGCGCCGGAGACCGGCGCGGTGAGCTTCATCGACAACGCGGTGGACTCGGCGACCGGCACGATCCGGTTGAAGGCGACCTTCGCCAACGCCGAGCGGCAGCTGTGGCCGGGCGCGTTCGTGCAGGTCACGCTGAACCTCACGACGGACACCGGCGCGCTGGTCGTGCCCGCGACGGCCGTGCAGGCGTCGCAGGACGGGCAGTACGTCTACGTCGTGAAGCCGGACCGGACGGTCGAGATGCGCCCGGTTCGCGTCGAGCGCCAGCAGAGCGGCCAGGCGGTCCTCTCCGGGGGCGTCGCCGCCGGTGAAGTGGTGGTGACGGACGGCCAGTTGCGCCTGACGCCCGGCGCACGGATCGCGGAGCGCGGCGAGGCGACACCGGGCCGCGGCGACGGCGGCAGCCGACGGGGCGGCCAGTAACCGAAGGACGACACCATGAATCTCGCCGAACCCTTCATCCGTCGTCCGGTCGCGACCACGCTGCTCGTGCTCTCGATCCTGATCTTCGGAATCATGGGCTACCGGCTGCTGCCGGTCAGCGACCTGCCGACGGTGGACTTCCCGACCATCCAGGTCAACGCGAACCTGCCCGGCGCGAGCCCGGAGACGATGGCGGCATCCGTGGCGACGCCGCTCGAGAAGCAGTTCTCCACGATCGCCGGCGTCAGCTCCATCAGCTCCAGCAACACGCAGGGGATGACGAGCATCACGCTGCAGTTCGACCTGAGCCGGTCGATCGACGCGGCCGCCCAGGACGTGCAGTCGATGATCGCGCGCGCGCAGCGGCAGCTGCCGCCCGGCATGCCGTCGCCGCCGTCGTTCCAGAAGGTGAACCCGGCGGACTCGCCGGTGCTCTTCCTGACGCTCAGCTCCCCCAGCCTGCCGCTGGCGCAGCTCGACCGCTACGCGCAGAACCTGCTCGCGCAGCGGTTGTCGATGGTAACCGGCGTGGCGCAGGTCAACGTCTTCGGCTCGCAGAAGTTCGCCGTTCGCGTGGATGTCGATCCGACCCAGCTGGCGTCGAGGCAGATCGGCATCGATCAGGTGGCGCAGGCCATCGCCGCGGCGAACGTCAACCGGCCGACCGGAACGCTCTACGGGCCCGACCGCAACTTCGTCATCGAGACGTCGGGCCAGCTGCTCGACGCCTCGTCGTACAACGCGGTCGTGGTGGCGTGGCGAAACGGCAACCCGGTGCGCCTGAACGAGGTCGCCCACGTCTACGCGGGCGTCGAGAACGAGCGCAACGCGGGTTGGTACAACGGCGCGCGCACGATCTACCTCGCCGTCCAGAGACAGCCCGGCACGAACACCGTGGAGGTCGTGGACCGCATCAAGGCGCTGCTGCCGCAGCTCGAGCAGCAGCTGCCGGCCGCCGTGCAGCTGCGGATTCGCAGCGACCGCGCCGTGCCGATCCGCGAATCGGTGGACGACGTCAAGTTCACGCTGCAGCTCACCGCGGTGCTCGTCGTGCTGGTGATCTTCCTGTTCCTCAAGAACGTGTCGGCGACGATCATTCCGAGCCTGGCGCTGCCCTTCTCGATCGTCGGGACGTTCACCGTCATGTACGTCATGGGCTACAGCCTCGACAACCTGTCGCTAATGGCGCTGACGCTCTCGGTCGGCTTCGTGGTGGACGACGCCATCGTCATGCTGGAGAACATCGTCCGGCACATGGAGATGGGCAAGACCCGGCTGCAGGCTGCGCTCGACGGCTCGAAGGAGGTCGGGTTCACGATCGTCTCGATGACGCTGTCGCTCGCCGCCGTCTTCATCCCCGTGCTCTTCATGGGCGGCGTGGTCGGCCGGCTGATGCACGAGTTCGCGGTGACGATCGGCGCGGCGATCCTCGTCTCTGGCGTCGTGTCCCTCACGCTGACGCCGATGCTGTGCAGCCGGTTCCTGAAGGCGCCGCACTCGATCCGCCACGGGTGGTTCTACAACGTGATGGAAAGGGGCTTCGAGGCGTTCCTCGGAGGGTACTCCTGGTCGCTGCGCCAGACGATCAGGTTCAAGGGCGCCACGATGGCGGTCTCGGCGCTCCTGCTCGCAGGCACGGTCTACCTGTTCACGATCATCCCGATGGGGTTCATCCCGAGCGTCGACACCGGCCAGCTGATGGGGCAGATCGAGACGCTGCAGGGGCTCGGCTTCGAGGCGTCGGTCGGCCGCCTGAAGGAAGTGATGGACGTGTTCGCGAACGACCCCAACGTCGCGGGCTACACCGCCAACGTGGGAGGCATGGGCAGCCGGCTGAACGTGGACCTGAAACCGCGCGAGGAGCGCTCGCTGACGGCGGACCAGGTGATCGAGTCGCTGCGGCCGAAGTTCGCGCGAATTCAGGGCATCCGCGTGTTCCTCACGAACCCGCCGGCGATCCGGATCGGCGGCATGATGACGCGTAGCCAGTACCAGTACACCCTGCAGGATCCCGACACCGAGGAGCTCTACCGGTCGGCGCCGCAGTTCGAAGCGGCGTTGCGCGCGGTCGAGGGCATCGAGGACGTGACGTCCGACCTGCAACTGCGCAACCCGCAGATCGAGGTCGCGCTGAACCGCGATCAGATCGCCGCGCTCGGCCTCACGGTGGACCAGGTCGAGCTGGCCCTGACCTCCGCCTACGGGTCCCGGCAGGTCTCCCAGATCTTCGCGCCCGACGACCAGTACCAGGTGATCATGCAGGTGGCCCCCCAGTACCAGCGCGATCCCGCCGCCCTGTCGCTGCTGTACGTCCAGTCGAACGCGGGCAGGCTCGTTCCGCTTTCGACGGTGGTGACGACGCGCCAGACGGCCGGGCCGCTGTCGGTCAACCACACGGGGCAGCTGCCGTCGGTCACGCTGTCGTTCAACCTGAAGCCGGGCGTGGCGCTCGGCGACGCCGTCGCGCGCGTGCAGGCGCTCGCCGCCGAGACGATGCCCGCCACGGTGTCCGGGAGCTTCCAGGGGGCGGCCCAGGCGTTCCAGGACTCGATGAAGGGGCTGGGGTGGGTGCTCGCGCTGGCGATCTTCGTCATCTACGTCGTGCTCGGGATTCTCTACGAGAGCTTCATCCACCCGATCACCATTCTCTCGGGCCTGCCCGCGGCAGGCTTCGGCGCGCTCCTCACGCTCCTGCTGTTCAAGCAGGACCTGAACATCTACGCGTTCGTCGGCATCATCATGCTGGTCGGCCTCGTGAAGAAGAACGGCATCATGATGATCGACTTCGCGATCGAGTCGCGCAGGCGCGACCGGCTGAGCGCCGCCGACGCGATCTACGAGGCGTGCCGCGTGCGGTTCCGCCCGATCATGATGACGACGATGGCCGCACTGATGGGCACGCTGCCGATCGCGATGGGGTTCGGGGCGGGATCCGAGGCTCGGCGCCCGCTGGGGCTGGCGGTGGTCGGCGGCCTTCTCGTCTCGCAGACGCTGACGCTCTTCGTCACGCCGATCTTCTACATCTACCTCGAGCACTTCCAGGAGTGGCTGGCCGGGCTGAGGGTCGTGCGGAGGGCGGCAGCCGGCCCGATCGGCGCGCCGGCGGATGCCGGCGGCGGCGAGGTGCCGCGTGAAAACGTCGCCCGGGTCTGATATCGTGGGGATGATCCAAGGTTGGGAGGAGCATGAACAAGTCGAGACCCACATTCCTCAAGCGCGAACGCGAGAAGAAGAAGCGCGAGCGCCAGCAGATGAAGTCGGCGCGACGCGCCGAGGCCAGCGCACAGAAGTCCCCGGCGCCGGACCGCACGAGCGGCGAAGACCCCGACATCGCCGGGATCCGCCTCGGCCCGCAGCCTCCGCTGGAGTAGGGCCCCCGCGAGGCGGGCGCCCCATCGACGGTCGGCGATCGGATATCGGTGGGGGCCGGACCGTCCGTCGAGTGGGGTCCGGGAGGCGGGCGCCGCAAACACGTCGGGCGAGACGGCAGAAGCCGCCCCGCCCGCATTCGTCGAATCCTACCGGGCGCGTCCTACCGGGCGACCTTCAGCAGCAGACGGATGCTGCTGGCCGCCGGCGCAGGCCCTTCGGTGTAGTACACCACCACCTGGTCCTTCGGACCGAGGAACTCGGTGATGACGGACGGCCGGCCCGCCGCCTTCAGTTCGCGCGCCTTCGTGCCCATGCCGGGCCCCAGTACCTGGGTCTTCGGCGTCACGGTGAACGTGACGTCCTTGCCGTCGACGCTGATCACGACCGAGTTCGCGGCGATGGACACGATGCTGCCGGCCGTGCTGGTGCTGCCCGACACGGTCGCATCCGCCTCCTTGGACGCGCTCTCCTCTTCGGCCGCCAGCGGCCGAATCTCGGTCGCCACCTTGGCACCGGCAGCCTCGGTGTAGCGGACCTCGACGTACTGGCCGACCTTCACGAATTCACCCAGCTTCACCCCGCCCTTCTGGGCGTCCGCTGTTCCCGCCCCGTGGGCGACCAGCATCGTCGCCGGCTCGACCTTGAACGTCGACACCGTCCCCTTGACCGTGACCGTGATCGAATTGCCGGTCATGGCAGTCACCGGGCCACGCACCCACTTGGTCGGTGCCGCCAATGCGGGGGCCGCCACGAGCGCCGCCACCAACGCCACAACTGCCACCATGCTCACGCGCTTCATCAGTCGCCTCCTTCTTGAGTCCCACGCGGGTACCGGGGCCGGAATTGGATCCGCAGGCGTGCAATTGTATACGAATACCTGCCCCACCGATGGACAGAATTCGCCCGATCAGCATACTCCAGTGACGGGCGGCTTGTCTCCCCCTTTGGGGGGGGGCGGCCGCTCAACCGCGAACGCCGGTGCCCACCAGCGCCTTGAGGCGCTCCCCGGCGGCCAGCCGCCCGGCCAGGCCGAACCGCTTCGGGCGCTGCCCTTTCCGCCTTCGCCCGGCTTCGGCGGGACCTCGCCGTGGCGCTTCGCGCGGAGGCGGGCAGGCCCGCCCCTACTTCACGGGCGTGCCGTGAGCCTCGATCTCGATGTAGTGGTTCAGATCGTTGACGGTGTTCCCGTTGGAGTACAGCCGCACGTAGCGGCCTGCCACCCCCTTGGGGTCGAACAGCCGCCCCTCGGCCACCTCGATATACTCCTTGTCCTTCCCCACGCCGAGGCCGGACGAGTTGTCGTGGTCGTTGTTGAAGATCGTCGTGACACCCTTCAGGAAGTCCTTGTCGTCGGACACCTGCACGATGACGTCGCGGTAGACGCGAGCCTGGCTGTGGTAGTGCCACGCCAGGATGGCGTGCAGCGCGTACCGCGCGCCCAGGTCGATCTGCATCCACTGCTTCCCGGGCCCGATCTCGACGAAGTAGCCGTCGCCGCCTTCCTTCTCACCGTCGGTCACCATCTCGAGCTCGCCGATGACGGGCTGCCGGTCGCTGGACGTGACGGGCCGTTTCAGCGACAGCAGTTTCGTACCAACGGGCACCATGAACGGCCCGCGCGACTTGCCCGTCACGACCTCCAGATTGGGGCTCTTGATGTTGGTCGGCGTCCCGACGAACATCGGCTTCGGGAGCTTGAGCTTCAGCTCTTCCTTCTCCTGCGCGTGCCCCACGGCCATGACCACGGACGCCAGCAGCGCCGCCGCAAGGGCCGCGCCTCGGAACGTGTGCGTCTTCACTTCGTCACCGTCTCCTTCTTCAATTGCGCAGCAATCGCCCTGACGGCCGTCTGCGCCTCTTCCTTCACCTCGGACTCCTTCGCGAACCCGTTGGCCAGATCGAGCGCCGCGGCGCACGGGAACCTCGGAAGCACGCCGAGGATCAGCCGCTGCTCCTCCGGCCTCCAGGAAAGCGCCGCCGCTTCCTCCAGGTCCGCGACCGCCGCCTGCGGGTCGCGGTATCGGTCCAGGCCGATGACCCGAACGAGACCGCCGATGGCGAGCAGGCGGTTTGTCTGGACCCTCGACTCGCGCGCCAGGCGCAGCATGTCCTCCCGCGCGGCCGGCGTCGGCCAGGAGGTCACGGCCCGCACCGCCGCATCGCGGACCTCGGCGCTGTCGTCGGCCGCAAGCGTCCGCAGCACGGGCAGCGCGCTCGGATCGCCGACGAGGGGCAGCAGGCCGACGAGCCGCACGCGCGCGTCGGACCGCTTCTCGGCCGCCAGACGCGACTTCACCGAGCCGGACCGACCGTCCAGGTTCTCGATCTTCTGCGCCAGCGCGACCGCCGTCTTCTCCGCCTCCGTACGGTCGGACTCCTCGCTCCCTCCGACCAGCAAATCGAGGATCGCCGGGATGTCGGACGGCGTGCCGATGGTCCGCAGCGCCTTGAGGGCCTGAGCGCGGACCGCCGGAGACGGCGACGCGAGCGCGGCCGAGACGACCGGCCTGGCCGGGTAGACGCGCCGGTCGCCGACCGACAGCAGGAGTTCACCTGCCAAGTCGTCAGCAGGCTTCTGGCCGAGCAGCATGATGATCTCGTCGTCGACGGCCCTGCCCTTCAGTGTTCCGAGTGCCGTGCGCGCCGCGGTTTGTTCGGCCCCCTTCGACCGCGACGCGGCGTCGGCGAGAGGCTTCACCGCGCTCGGGCCGCCGACCGTCCCCAGCGTCTTGAACGCCGCCACGCGGACCGCCGGTGTCGGGCTGCCCAGTTCCTTCAGCACGGCCGGCGCGACCCGGTCGCCCGGGTAGCCGGACAGCGCGGCCAGCAGCTGAACCTTCGAACCGTCGGGCAATCCGGGCAGGAGCGCGCAGACCTGCGAGATGTCGGCGGATGTGAACACGCTTGCCACCTTCGCAATCGCAGCCTCCTGAAGCGGAGCGGCCGCCCCGGCGGCAGGGGCCGGCGCCGACAGATAACCAAGCAGCACCGAACGAGCCTGGTCGCCCGACGCGGCAATCCGTCCGGCTGCCGCCCCACGACGGATGGCCGCGGGCAGTGATGCATCTGCCAGCAGCGCCTCGTAGAGCCGCAACGCCGTTCGGCCGTCCTTCGCGGCGAGCGCGGACTCGGCCGACGCCAGGAGCGACGACGCCACGGTCGGTTTCAGCGCGGCCGGCGCCGACGCGAACGAGGACACGAGCGCGGACGTCGCGGCGTCGCCGCCGATCCGGCCCAGGGCAATCGCCGCCGGCACGGCCAGCGCCGGTTGCTGCAGCAGCGGCACCAGGACGGGCACCGCCTCGGCGGCGCGGCGCTCCCCGAGCGCCGCGACGATGGCCACCTTCGTCGCGCCCGTCGCGGTGCCGAGGCTCTGCAGGAGCGCGCGTTCCGGCGCCGCGCCGGGAATGCCCTGCAGCGCGTAGAGCGCGAAATCCGCCGACTTGTCGTCGGCCAGCATCGCCTGCAGCGCGGGAACGGCCGTATCGGCCGCGATGAGGCGCAGGTGCCGGCTCGCGGCCATCCGCGCCACGGGACTCGCGGGCGACTTCAGGAACGCCAGCAGCTTCGCCTCGCACTCGGCGCGGCCGGCCGCATCGTCCTTCCGGGCGTTGACGTAGTCGCGCAGCTGCCACACGGCAGCCGACTCGATGCCGCCGTCGTACTGCGCCAGTTCCTTGAGGATGGCGTCCAGCGAGGCGGGAGACGCACCCGCCGCAGGCGTTGGCCCCTTCGGCGGCGCCTGCGCGAGCGCAGGCTGTACGGCCGCCGCAAGCGCGAGCCCCAGGATCGCGAGGGCGAGGATGGACAGGTTGGCGATGTGTCGTGGTGTCGTCATGGTGCGCCTCGCCCCTAGGCCGGCAGCTGGTACGGTTTCCGGTAGGCGCGCGACAGCAGGCGCTCTGCCCCCGGGTCGCCGATGATCGTCTCGGTGGCGGGGTCCCACTTGATCGTCCGCCCCGTATGGATGGCGATGACGCCGAGGTGCCCGACGCTCGCGGACCGATGCGCCACTTCGGCCGGGGCTATCGTCAACGCGCGGCTTCGGACGCAGTCGAGAAAGTTCTGCCAATGGTCACGGCTTCGATAGAGCCGGACCTCGTTCGGCCCGACGGCCTCGCTGATCAGGTGGGCCGGCTGGCTCTCGATCCCGCCCCGGTCCACCCAGATCCACCCGGCGTCGCCAATCCATTTCGTGCCGCTCTGGATCTCGGGGTAGCCGCCGGCCAGAACCATCGGCGTCCCGTCGGCGTACCTCGTCTCCACCCAGTACTTCGTCGCGCTGTTGTAGATACCCTTGGTCGGGAACTCCCCTGTGCCCTTCACCTCGACCGGCCCGGTCCGCTCGAGATCCAGCGCCCAGTGGGCGATGTCGAGGTGGTGCCCCACCCAGTCCATCAGCTGGCCGCCGCCGTAGTCCATGTTCCAGCGCCAGTTCATGTGCACGCGCGCCGTGCAGTAGGGCGACCACGGAGCCGGGCCGAGCCAGGTGTCGTAGTCGAAGCCGGGCGGCGGGCTCTCGATCTTCTCCTTCCCGAACGTGCGCGCGAAGTCGGTGTAGCCGGACGGCAGTCCGACCTCGACTCGCTGGATCTTCCCGACCCGGCCGTTGCGCACCAGCTCGGCCGCGCGGTGGAAGTTGTCCTCCGACCGCTGCCAGCTTCCCGTCTGCCACACCCGCGCGTAGCGGCTGACGGCATTGCAGAGGGCCCGCCCCTCGCGCAGGCTGTGGGTGAGCGGCTTCTCGCCGAACACGTCGAGGCCGGCTCGAAGGGCCGCGATCGAGAGGATGGCGTGCCACTGGTCCGGAACGGCGATGGACACCGCGTCGAGGTCGCCGCGCGCGTAGAGCTCTCGATAATCCTTGTAGGTCGCGCAGTCCTTGTTGCCGTATCGCGTGTTGACGGTGTCCTGCGCCCTCTTGAGCGGCACATCGTCGAGGTCGCAGACGGCCACCCACTGCACCTCGCTCTTGCCGAGGAAGGTCCGCATGTTCGACGGCCCCTGCATGCCGAAGCCGATGCCGGCCATCACGATGCGGTCGGACGGCGCGACGGCTCCCTGTCGGCCCAGTGCGGACGCCTTGACGATGGTCGGGAACGCGGCGGCACTAGCAAGGGCGAGCGGAGCCGCCTGGAGAAACTCACGCCGGCCGAATCGACGCTGCTTGTTCATCGAGTCCTCTCGGAAGTGGCTGGTCGCGCTGGCGCGACCGCGCGCGTCATGAGCCCTCGCATTATAACTCTTGAAGGAATCCCGTCGTGCTGAATCCCATCGGCTTCACGCGGCCCGGTGCCGGAAGGCGGCGAAAACACACCGGCCCCTTCCCTCGCCCCTCGACAGTGGCGGCAAGTCGGGGTATCTTCCCTGTCGACCGGGTTCTCAGCGCTGGGATGGTCCGTGGACGACAAGGCCCTCACGATCGGCATCGACGTCGGGTCCACCACCGCCAAGGTGGCCCTGCTCCGCCTTTCCGAACGTCATTTCGTCGTCGAAGCCTCCGCCTATTGCCGCCATGACGCCCGGGTGGACGATGCGCTCCGGGCGCTGCTCGACGAGTCCACCGGCACACGCGCCGACCGCGTGTTCGTCGCATTCACCGGTTCCGCCGGGATGGGGCTGGCCGAGCGTCTCGCTCTGCCGTTCGTGCAGGAGGTACGCGCGCTCTGCGCGCTGGCGGCCCGCCGTCATCCGGAGGCGCGGACGCTGCTCGACATCGGGGGCGAGGACGCCAAGCTTGTGTTTCTCGGCCCCGGCGCGCACGTCGACGCCCGGATGAACAGCGGCTGCGCGGGCGGAACGGGCGCCTTCCTCGACCAGATGGCGGCGCTGCTCGCGGTGGACACCGAAGGCCTCGACCGCCTCGCGCAGAGCGGCGAACAGCTCCATCCGGTCGCAAGCCGCTGCGGGGTCTTCGCGAAGACCGACGTGCAGGGGCTGCTGAGCGCGGGCGTCAGCCCGTCGGATGTCGCGCGCTCGGTGTTCCACGCGACGGCCATTCAGGTCCTCGCGGCACTCGCGCGCGGCCGGACCCCGGAGACGCCCGTCCTCGTAACCGGCGGCCCCCTCACGTTCCTCCCCGCCCTGCGCCATGCGTTCTCCGAAGTGTTGCGCGTAGGCCGGGATTCGCTGGTCCTCCCCGCACACGGGGCGCTGGCATGCGCCGAGGGGGCCGCGCTGGCTGCCGTCCGCCGCGGCCACGCGATGTCGCTCGCCGATCTCCGCGCGCTTCTGGCCGAGGGGACCAGGCGCCGTCCTCTCCAGCGCGGTCCGGACCCGCTGTTCGACAACGAGGCCGCCCGCGCCACCTGGACGGCGGCGCGCTTCACGCCGGTCCCGCGCGTCCCGCCGCACGCGGCGGCCGGCGACCTGTTTCTCGGCGTCGACTCGGGGTCGACGACGACGAAGCTCGTGCTCGTCGATCGGGACGGAAAACTGGTGGCGCACGCATACGAGATGAACCGCGGCGAGCCGCTCGAGGCATGCCGGCGGGGACTGGAAGCGCTCCGCCGGACGCTGGCGGGACTCGACGCGCCGATGGTGCGGGCGGCGGCGGCCACCGGCTACGGCGAGGACCTGGTGCGGGCGGCGTTTCGAATCGAAGGAGGCCTGGTCGAAACCGAAGCGCATCTGCGGGCGGCGCGAGCCCTGGTGCCCGATGTGAGCTTCGTGCTCGACATCGGCGGCCAGGACATGAAGGCGCTGTTCGTCGGTCGCGGCACGCTCGACCGGATCGACGTCAACGAAGCGTGCTCCTCTGGCTGCGGCACGTTCCTCCAGACGTTCGCCGAGGGTCTCTCGCTCACCTCCGAGCAGCTGGCCGACGCCGCGTGCCGGTCGCGCTCGCCCCGCGATCTGGGATCACGATGCACCGTCTTCATGAACTCGATGGTGAAGCAGGCGCTGCGCGAGGGCGCCGGGCTCGAGGACATCGCCGCCGGCCTCGCCTACTCGGTCGCGCGCAACTGCCTGCAGAAGGTGCTGAAGCTCCGCAACTTCGACGCGCTCGGTGACACCATCGTGGCGCAGGGCGGCACGTTCCTCAACCCGGCCGTGCACCGCGCGTTCGAGATGCTGACCGGCAAGCGCGTCATCTGCCCGGACCAGGCAGGTCTGGCCGGCGCGTGGGGCGCGGCTCTCTACGCTCGCGACTCAGCCTCGGCGCCGCCGGCCCCGGCCAGGCCGCTCTCGTCGTTCCTCCTCCCGGACGTGCGACGCAGGCGGTCCGTGCGCTGCCACGGCTGCGAGAACCGCTGCCCCGTCACGCTGGTCGACTTCGAAGCCGCCGGTCGGCACGTGTCCGGCAACCGCTGCGAGCGGGTTTTCAGCGGCGGGCGCGGGCAGGCACACGCGGGCATCAACCACCTCGCGGCCGAACTCGACCTGCTGCTCCGCCGGCCGCTCAGACCTTCCGATGCCCCGGCGCGCCAGCGCATCGGCCTGCCGCTCGCCCTGGGGACGTACGAGAACCTCCCGTTCTGGGCGGCGCTCCTCGTCGGTCTGGGCCACGAGGTGGTCGTGTCCGGACCGACGGATCGGACGATGGTGGAAGACGCGAGCAGGGGCTTCTGCTCGGACAGCGTCTGCCTGCCGGCGCGCGTCGCGGGTGCGCATCTGCCACGGCTCGGCAGCCTGGGTGTCGACCGTGTCCTCTTCCCGATGGTGGTGTACGAGGCGAGCGAGTCAGCAGCGGCGAACCACTTCAACTGCCCAATCGTCACCGGCTACCCGGAGGTGGTCGCCAGCTACGTGCCTTCCGCCCTCCGGCAGCGCACGCCCATCGCGACACCACCCGTATCGTTCAAGGACCGAAAGGCTTTGCAGCGCACGGCGAAGCGGGCACTGGCCGCCGCCGGCATCGACCACGACGGCTTCGACGCGGCGTTCGACCGCGCGTGGAGCGACTACCAAGCGTTCCTCGCGCAGCGCCGCGAACTGGGGCTGAAGGCCGTTCGGCAGGCACGCGACGGACAGCGGCCGATCGCACTCCTGGCCTGCCGGCCGTACCACCTGGACCCCTATCTGAATCATGGGGTCCCGGAGATGCTGGCGGGCCTCGGCTACGACGTGGTGTCCTCGCAGTGGCTGGCAGGCGGCGGCACCGACGGCCCGAGCGCCCACATCCTCGGACAGTGGACGTACCCCAATCGCGTGCTGCAGGCGGCGGACTGGGCGAGCGGACAGCCGGACGTGCAGCTCGTGCAGCTCAACTCGTTCGGCTGCGGCCCCAACGCCATTGTCGCCGACGAGGCCGCCGAACGGCTGGCCTCGACGGGCAAGTCCCATTCGCTCCTGCGCATCGACGAGTCGTCAGCGCCGGGATCGATCCGCCTGCGGTTGCGGACGCTGGGAGTGGGCGCCGGAACGTCGGCCGGCCGAGGCATGGAGCGGCGCGCCTCGACGCCGCCGTTCCTGGCGCGGGACCGCGACCGGTACAATCATCACCGCCCCGTTCAGCCCGCTGCTGTCCCTGGCGCTCGGCCCCGAGTTCGCCCGGGTCGGGTATCGCTTCCAGGTCGCTCCCGACACCGACCGCGAGTCGCTCGAACTCGGGCTGAAGCACGTCAACAACGAGATTCTGCTACCCGGCAATCCTGACAGTCGGCGACATCCTCAAGGCGCTGGGCGCCTACCGCGGTCGGCGCGCGGATGTCGCCGTCGGCTTGACGCAGACCGGCGGGCCTTGCCGGGCCAGCAACTACGTCCCCGTCCTGAAGAAGGCGATGGTCAGCGCGGGGTTCGGGGACGTGCCCGTCCTCGGGGTGCGCATCGGAGTGTCAGACGCCCTCAACGAGCAGCCAGGCTTCACGCCCAATCGCCGCGAACTGGTCACGCTGGGCCTTCAGGCCATCGTCGTCACCGACGCGATCGCGATGATGTCGCGCTCGCTGGCCGTCAGGGAACGGACACCGGGCGAGGCGGCTCGTCTGGCCGAGCGGCTGGTCCGCGAGTGGTCATCGACCGAGGCGCGCGGATTCGGCGCCGCGCTCGACTTCGTCGACCATGCCTGCAGAGAGATGTGCGCGGTCCCGGTGGCGCGGGAGGACGCGCCCCGTGTCGGCATCGTAGGCGAAATCTACGTCAAGCACTCGGCATTCGCGAACCACCATCTCGCCGACTGGCTGATCAGACAGGGCATCGAACCCGTGATTCCGCCGCTCGCCAGCTTCTTCGCCCAGGAACCGATCAACGCGATGGTGAACCGCGCCGCCGGACTCGACAGCCGCCGCGTCGTGCCCGCCCTCGCGCGCGTCGTCGACGCCGGATTCGCGCGCTTCTTCGTCGCCCTGAACCGGCGGCTCGAGCGCTTCGGCTACCCGGTGCACTTCCCCGTGCCGGCGGAACTGGCGGCCAAGGCGAGCCGCATCCTCTCGCTCACCCACCAGTACGGCGAGGGTTGGGTACTCGGCGGCGAAGTGATGGACATGGCCGAGCAGGGCGTGACGAAGGTGGTATGCCTGCAGCCGTTCGGCTGCATCGCGAACCAGGTGATCGCGCGCGGCATCGAGAGCCGGCTGCGCCGGGCCCACCCGTCACTGGACTTGCTCTACGTCGATCTGGACCACAACACCAGCGCGGCAAACCTCTTCAACCGGCTCGAACTCCTGATCGCGCCACCGCTCGACGCCCGCCTGCCGGCTGCGATGTGAACACCGGCCACCGGTTGGCCGGCCGGGGATCCAGCCGGGGGTCGGACCAGGGCTCAACGCGTCGCGACGGGCTTCGGCCGTACGATGCCGAGGCGGCGCATCGTCGACACCAGCGTCGTGCGCTTCAGACCGAGCCGCGCGGCGGCTCCAGTCGGCCCGCCGATGACCCAGGCGGTCTCGTCGAGCGCGTGAAGGATGTGCTCCCGCTCCACGCCCTCCAGCGTCAGGACCGCGCCCGCGGCCGGAGCCGCCTGAGCCTGCAAGCCCGACAACGGCACGCGCAGCGTCGGCCCCTGGGACAGAATCACCGCACGCTCGATCACGTTCTGCAACTCCCGGACGTTACCCGGCCAGTGCCATCGGCACAGCGAATCCATGGTGTCGCGGGCGACCGAGTCGATTGTGCGGCGGAGACGCTTCGCGTAACGCTGAACGAAGTAACGAACGAGCGGCGGAATCCGGATGGGGAACACGCTGAGGCGGTAGTAGAGGTCGGCCCGGTATTCACGGTTCGCGACCATTTCCTCGAGGTTTCGGTTGGTGGCCGCTATCAGGCGGAAATCGACCCGGATCGATCGCGTGCTGCCGAGACGTTCGATCTCGTGCTCCTGCAGCACCCGGAGCAGTTTCGCCTGGAGGTCGAGCGGAACATCGCCGATCTCATCGAGGAAGAGCGTGCCCTGGTGCGCCAATTCGAACCGCCCCGTCTTCGCCGCCAGCGCACCCGTGAACGCGCCCTTCTCGTGGCCGAACCACTCGCTCTCGAGGAGGCCGGCGGGCGACGTCGCACAGTTCACCGTCACCAGCGTCCGCGACCGCCGTCCGCTCATGGCATGGATGGCTCGGGCGATCAGTTCCTTGCCGATGCCGGTCTCGCCAAGCAGCAGCACGGCGGTCTCCGTCGACGCGACACTGTGCGCCTGCGCCAGCACGCGCTGGAGAGCCCTGCTCTCCCCGAGGATCTCCTCGAAGTCCTGCTTGCCGCGGATCTCGTCCTCGAGATAGACGTTCTCTCGGGCGAGCCGGTCCCTGAGGCCTGCAATCTCGCCGAAGGCCAGCGCATTCTCCAGCGCGAGCGCAATCTGTCCTGCGGCCTGGGACGCGAGCTCGAGTTCCTCCGACGTGAAGGGCTCGGCCTCGCGCCGGGCCAGCCACAGCGTGCCCAGAGCGCCGCGCGTCGTGAAGAGGGGGACGAAGCACATCCGCTTCGCGGTGACGCCGTCCACCCGTCTTCTCAGCGGTTCCGGCAGCGGCTTCAGTTCGGCGGGATCGACGTCGAGGGGCCTGCGGAGCGCCAGCGAGAGGGCGACTGGCGTGTCCTCAGGCTTGATCGAGGCCGCCACTTCTTCGACCCAGGCCGGAAGGTCGGGGTCCACGGCGAACGCACCCAGCTGCTTGCCACCGTCGTTCAGGATCGCCAGGCAGGTATGGTCGTGCGCCACCATGCGGCGGAGGTTCGGCGTGATGGCCGCCAGCAGCGACCTCAGGTCGAGATTGGTGTCAATCGCGTTGTTGATTTCGAGCAGGGTCCGCCAGTGGTCGCGCTCCGCCACCAGCTGGCGTTGATAGGCCAGGGCCTCTTGATGATGGCGCACGTTCTCGATGGCGATCGCCACCTGTCCGGCCACACGCGTGAGGAACTCGAGGTCCGCTTCGTCGTACGCTCCCGCCCGGGCGGACCCAAAACCTATCAGACCGACCGGGTGCAGGACCGTCGTCAGCGGAAGGAGGCACAGCGACCGCCTCCCTTTCTGTCGCAATACCTCTGCGATCTCCGGGTAGCGCCCATCCGTGTCGAGGCTGCTCAGGACCACCGGGGCCGGTCCGGCCCAAAGGGCCGCCAGACGCGTCTCGTAGATCGGCGGAAGCGCAACGACCTCCACCCGGGTGGCAGAGGGCTGAGCGTCAGGCCGGTTCTTTGGTCCGACGCTCCTCCGGGAGGTCACGCCTCATGACATCGAACAGTGGAAGCGTGCGCGCCTTCGGGGACGGTGGCGTGGGCACCTGCAGACGAGCCGACGAAAACCTATTCAACCCGCGACCGTCAACCGAGAACTGGATACCCTAAAGTCGATGTTCTCGAAGGCCGTCGAAAGGGGAAAGTTGGCGGAATCACCCGCACGGAACATCAAGCGTCTCCCCGTCGACAACAAGCGGACGCGGATTCTCTCAGAGGACGAACAACGGCGCCTGGTGGCCGAATGCGCGGGGAAACTGCGCGCGGTCGTCCTCCTGGCCCTCATCACCGGAGCCCGAATCGGAGAGCTCCTGAATTTGCGATGGGAGGATGTGACCGACGACGAGCTGGTGTTCTGGAGGACCAAGAACGGAAAGGTCAAACGTATTCCGGTGAGCCGTGAAATCGTCGAGGTGATTCACGCTCTGCCCCACGTCCCGTACCACCCGTACGTGATCACGAACGTGGCTACCGAGCAGCCGTACACAGTCAACGGATTCCGTCACATGTTCGACCGTGCCGTCGAGCGGGCCAGAATCGTCCCAAGAAACGACGTCACACTGCACACGCTCAGGCACACTGCCCTTAGCCGGATGATCGCCGCCGGGCACAACGATCACACGGTGATGGCCATCTCCGGGCACTCGTCGACGCGGATGCTGGAGCGCTACACGCACCCGACTCAAGACCTAAGAATCAGCGCGCTCGAGTCGTTCAAAGCCGTGGGCGTGGTCACAAACTGGTCACAACCTGAAGACCGACCCCGCCAAGTGATGATCCGCCGTACGTTCAAAAGGCCCGCAAGTGCGGGCCTGTCTGGGCTTATGGTTGGTGGACGGCACAGGGCTCGAACCTGCGACCTCCGCGTTGCGAACGCGGCGCTCTCCCAGCTGAGCTAGCCGCCCACTCTGTAGGACTCCTGTCGGCACAGCCGGCAAGATTTTTCATTTTATCACATTGGCATCTGATTTGCCCCTGCTTGTGCCGGAGTTGCGCGACACCACGATTGGCGGGCCATTCTCCAGAGGGACCGGCTCGAGCGATTACCGTTTCGTGGCTGCGCTTTCACTCTTGACGGAGTAAGGCCATGTGGGACTGGATCAGCTGCAATCTGCTTGGCCAGCATCGGGAGGTGGTGACGTCCGACCGTTCGACGATCCACCTTCGCTGCGTGCGCTGCGGCCATCGCTCGACCGGCTGGCAGCTGGTCGGCAACCGCCCGGCTGGGCTCGACACCGCACCGCTCTGGCCGCGGCCCATCGCGCAGATGGCCCCCCGCCAGCCCTCCTGATGCTTGACTGTGCCGGCATGCCGCGGGGACAATACGGCATGCTTGTTCAGCGCATCACCAAAGAAGATCTGAAGCAGCGGCTCGAGAGCCAGGACCCGGCAGCGGTCCCGACAATTCTCGACGTCCGCCTCAAGTACCCATACGAACACAGCACGATACGGCTGCCCGGAGCCGTCCGGATGATGCACGACGCCATCGACCAGGCGACGCTCGCCCGCGACCGGGACGTCGTGGCGTATGACTCCGACCCGGACGAAATCACCAGCTCGGGCGTTGCCGTTCAGCTCGTCCGCCTGGGGTTCAAGGTCTCGGTGCTGAAGGGCGGGATTGCCGACTGGGCCGGCGCCAACTTCCCGGTCGAAACCAAGTCTGCGCCGAAGCCCGCGCCGCCGCCCGCCAAGGCCTGACGCGGCAGGAACAGACGTGCAGTCTTCGCGCACGCGCCTCGTGGCCGCCGGCGTGCTGGCGGCCATTGCCTTCCTCCTCTACTTCTCGACGCTGCTCCCGGGCCAGGACCTCGGCGACACCGCCTCGTTCCAGGCCATCGCCGGAGACCACCTGCTCGTGGCGCGCCAGGCGTATCCGCTCTACTTCGCGCTCAACGGCCTGCTGGTGCGCCTGCTGCCGGTCGAGGCCGCACGGGCAGCCAATCTCGGCTCGGCGGTTGCCGCCGCCGTCGCCGTCGGGCTCGTCGTCCTGGTCGGGGCAGAACTGGCCGGAACCGTCGCCGCCGGGCTGGTGGCAGGACTCCTGCTCGCGGGCTCGTACACGTTCTGGTCGCAGGCGGTCATCGCGGAGGTCTACGCGCTGCACCTGCTCCTGGCGAGCGCGTGCCTGCTGGCCCTCCTCGCGTGGAAGGCGCGCCCCTCGACGGCCCGTCTCGCGGCGTGCTTCGCGCTGTGCGCTCTCGGTTTCGGCAATCACCTGTCCATGGTACTCCTGCTGCCGGGGTTCGCCCTGCTGCTGCTGACGTCGGCGCCCGAGGGCCCGCTGTCGATGCTCCGGCCGCGGGTGTGGCTGCTGGCCGTCTCGGTGGCGGCTCTCTGCGCGATGCAGTACGCGTGGAACGTGAGGTGGCTCGTCGCCGAGCACCCCGGCGCCACGTTCGCCGATTTGGGGCGCACGTTCTGGTTCGACGTGACGAAGTCGGACTGGCGCGCGAACATGGTCTACGGGATTCCGACCTCCACGCTCGCGGACCGGTTCGCGATGTACTGGTTCGACGTCCGCCAGCAGTTCGGGATTCCCGGCGCCGCGGCGGCCGTCCTCGGATTCGCCACCCTGCTCCGGCGGAGGTGGCGCCTCGGCGCGATGCTGTTGGCGCTCTGGTTCGTCAACTGGGCGTTCGCCTTCACCTACAACGTGGGCGACGTCCACGTGTTCTACCTGGGGTCGCACTGGGCGGCGGCGCTCGCGGCTGGCTGCGGGGCGGGTTGGGCGGTGTCCACGCTCGCGGCCAGAGGGCGACCGACGGCTGCGGCCGTCGCAGCCCTCGTCCTCCTCGCCTACCCGGCGTGGCGAGCGTACCGATACGTGCCCGGCGGTGGACCGCAGCGAGGATCGCGAGCCGACGCTGGCCCTCGACCGGTTGACTGCCGGCATGGACACCGGACACGAAGTGCTGGGCCGCGACCTGAACTGGCAGCTCCACAACGGCCTCGATTACTACGTCAAGCACCCGCGGCCCGACCTCGCCATGTTCGACCTGCCCGACACGCTCCTGTCCTTCCCATTCCTGGTTTCGAGAAACGTCCAGCTCGGTCGAACGGTGCTGCTCACCCAGGGCTCGGCTGCGATGGTGAGAGAGCTTTACGGCGGACTCTACGACCTCGAGCAGGACCCGCGCGTTCCGGCCCCCTCGATGGCCCGACGCGTGGCCTCGCTGGCTCCGGGAACGGCCTACGTGCTGTCGGTCATCGAGGCCTACCCTGAAACGCCAGTCGATCGAACCGATCTCGCCGCAACCGCCGAACACCTGGGGTTGGGTGTGCACGGCGTACCGGAAGGCCGCTTCGCGATCGTTGCGGGCCGCGTCGGTCAGCCGCCGCTCGTTCGCAGGGCGGGCGCGGCGCCCTTCCGGCTGAAGGCCGACCTGTCGGGCCACACCCTCGACGTGCGGGTCGAGTGCTGGATGCCGGCCGATACGATTCGGCGGATGGGATTCGGCCACGTCATCGTCGACAGGCACCACGAACTGACGCTCGATCGGGGAGTGTCGTTCGTGGCGCTCGACGGCGCAGGCCGCGCATCGCTCCGCGCCTGGGCGGGCGGCCTGCTCGCGCCGCAGCCGAGGTTCATCGTGCGTACGAGGAACTGACGGCCGTCCGGCTCGCGGCCGGGGACCTGCAGGCGTGATATCGTGGTCCCAGAATCCCGCGGGTGAACACAGTGTTCGTGCGATTCCTCCTCGTCCTGTCGTGGCTCGCGGCCGGGCCGCCGCCCCAAGCGCTGCCCTCTGCGGCCGATCTCGCGCGGAACCTGCAGCGGAAGTACGACCTGGTGCGCGACTTCTCGGCCGACTTCGAGCACGTTTACGAGGGCGGCGTCCTCAGGAAGAAGCTGACCGAGCGCGGCACGCTCCTGGTCAAGAAGCCCGGCATGATGCGGTGGACGTACACGAGCCCGGAGAGGAAGGAGTTCGTATCGGACGGCCGCACGCTGTACCTGTACGTGCCCGAGGACAGGCAGGTCATCGTCAGCACCGTGCCGCCCGCGGACGAAGCCGGCAGCCCGGCGATGTTCCTGGCGGGCAAGGGCAACATCCAGCGCGACTACACGCCCAGTCTGGCGGCGGCGGCCGGCCTGGCCGCGTCGGACGTCGCCCTCGAACTGGCGCCCAGGGCGCCGCAGAACGACTACGACCGGATCGTCCTGGTGCTCGACCGGACGACGCTTCAGATCCGCAGGCTGGTCACGACCGACTCGCAGGGAGGCACCTCGACGTTCATCTTCACGAAGCTGCGTGAGAATGTCGGGTTGCGTGACCAGGCGTTCGCCTTTACAATCCCCCGCGGGGTGGACATCGTCACCGATGCCGACCGAAAACGCTGATCGCCGGGCGGAATCGATCGCGGGGCGCGGCCGGAGCGCCGCGCTGCAAGCCCGGCTGCGTGCGGCGGCGGCGCTGACCGTCCTCGCCCTCGCGGCGGCCGGATGCGCCGCGACCTCGGCGCTCAGCAAGGGCCGCGAGGCGGAGAAGGTGCAGGACTACGACCGGGCGGTCGTGGAGTACACCCGCGCGCTCAAGGAGAAGCCGGACAGCGTCGACGCGAGGACGTCACTCGGACGGGCGAAGCTCAGGGCGTCGCAGTACCATCTCAACAACGGTCGGCGGAACGCGGCCGCCAGCAAGCTCGAGGAGGCGCTGCTCGAGTACCAGATCGCAGCGGAACTGAACCCGTCGAGCAGCGAAGCCGACAGGGAGCTGCGCCAGACCCGCAACCAGCTGCGCGCGAAGGTCGCCGTGTCGCGCGAGGGCAAGACCGAGCTCGAGACGCTCATCGAGAGGACCCGCGACGTGCCGCCGGCCGGGCTCGACCTGCCCGCTGGTCTCAAGCTTCCGGCGTCGCTCGTGTTCCGCGAAGCCGGCAGTCGCGACGTCTTCACCGCGATCGCACGCTTCGCCGACGTGAACGTGATCTTCGACCCGGGGTTCGACAACGTTCCGATCTCGATCGATCTGCGCAACACCACGTTCCACGACGCCCTGAACGCGGTGGCCGGAACGACCCGGAACTTCTATCGCGTGACGGCGCCGCGGACGGTCACCATCATCCCGGACACGGCCGAAAAGCGCCGCGAGTACGAAGAAGAGGTCGTCCGGACGTTCTACCTGAGCAACGCCGACCCGAAGGAGACGATCGACCTCCTGCGGGCGGTGGTCGACCTCCGCCGCATTGCGCCGATCGTCGGCACCAACGCGGTTTCGGTCCGCGACTCGGCCGAGCGTGTGCAGGCGGCCGGCCGGATCATCGCGGCCATCGACAAGGCCCGCCCGGAGGTCATCGTCGACGTCGAACTGCTCGAGGTGAACCGGTCGCGGCTGCTCGATTACGGCATCCAGGTCGCCTCGCCGGGCACCAGCAACCCCGCCGGCATCAGCGGCTCGGTCGACGTCAACACCGCGGGCATGACGCTGCTCGACCTGAGGAGCCTGACCTCGGCCGGCGTCTTCCTCTCGGGCGTGCCGGCGCTGTACTACCGGCTCATGAGGGGCGACACGAACACCCGCGTGCTGGCCAACCCGCAGCTTCGCACGGTGGACGGCGTGGCCGCACAGGCGCGCTTTGGCGACCGCGTGCCAGTGCCGACCACCGTCTTCCAGCCCATCGCGACGGGCGGCGTCGCCCAGCAGCCGGTTACCTCGTTCAACTACGAGAACATCGGCGTCAACATCGACCTCACGCCCCGCACCCACCACGACGACGACGTGTCGCTGCTGCTGAAGGTCGAAATCAGCAGCATCTCGGGGACGGGATACGGGGGCCTCCCGACCTTCGGCAACCGGACGGTCTCGTCCGTGATCCGCCTGAAGGACGGCGAGACGAGCATCCTCGCCGGGCTCATTCGCGACGACGAGCGGACGACGCTGGAGGGGGTCGCGGGAATCTCGCAGTTGCCGGTGATCGGCCGGCTGTTTGGACGCACCAAGAAGGAGCGTCAGGAGACGGACATCATCGTCACGCTCACGCCGCACATCATCCGCGTCCTCGACGTGTCGGACGTCGACCTGCGGCCGTTCCGGATCGGGCGCGACGGCGACAGCCAGCTTCCCGGGCTGCCGTCCAACGCGCCGCCTCGCGACCTGCCGAAGCCGATCATCAAGCACTAACCAGCTGGCAGCGGGCAGCCCCCTGCGTCCGTGGACCGCTGCCCGCTATTCGACCTTCTCCACCTGCGCGCCAAGGGACTTCAGGTGGCCGGTCAGGTCCGCGTAGCCCCGTTCGATCGTCTCGAGGGGTCCGAGCCGGCTCTGGCCGTCCGCGGCGAGCGCGGCCGCTGCCAGCGCCATCCCGGACCTCAAGTCCCGGGTGTCGAGCGTCCGCCCGCGCAGGCGTCGGGGGCCGGTCACGATGATCCGGTGCGGGTCGCAGAGGAACAGGTCCGCGCCCATCCCGCTGAGCTGTTCGAGCGCGAACAGCCGCAGCTCGTACATCCAGTCGTGCAGGAGCGTGCGCCCGGCCGCCTGGGTGGCGAGCACGGTGACGAGGCTGATGAGGTCGCTCGGGACGCCGGGCCACAGGCCGGTCACGATGCGAGCCCCGCCGGCCGGCGTGGACCGTTCGACGCGAAGCCGCGTGTCGTCGAGCGCGCAGCGCACCTGCATCCGCTGGAGCACGGACGACACGACCTCCATATCCGCGGCGCGCGCGCCTTCGACATCGATCGAGCCGCCGGTCACCGCCGCCACCACCGCCCAGCTCCCGGCCTCGATGTAGTCGCCGCTGAGCTGATGGGTGGCGCCCTTCAGCCGCGACGCCCCTTCGACGCGGATCGTGTGGGTGCCCTCGCCCGTCACTCCCGCGCCCATCTTCGTCAGGAACTGGCAGAGCTCGACGACGTGCGGCTCGCAGGCGGCGTGCCGGATCTCGGTGACGCCGCGCGCGGCGGCGGCGGCCAGCAGCGCGGTCTCGGTGCCGGTGACCGACGCCTCTTCGAGGTACATCGACGCGCCCGAGAGGCCGTCCGGCGCCTCGAGCACGTGGCCCTCGCCCTCGAGTTCGCGCGCCCCCAGCGCCCTCAGCGCGCTCAGGTGCACGGCAATCGTGCGGCGGGCGGGAAAGTCGCCCCCGGGCGGCGCCAGGTGCGCACGGCCGCGGCGTGCGAGCATCGGGCCGAGCAGCAGCACCGACCCCCTGAGCCGGCCCACCATGCTGCTCTGAGGCTCGTCGCGCTCGACCCTCCCACACCGGATTCGCAGCGTGCTGGTGCCGATTCCGTCCACCTCGGCACCGAGGTCGACGAGCAGCCTGGCCATCACCTCCACGTCGCTGATCCGCGGCACGTTGGTGAGCACGCACTCTTCCGCGGTCAGCAGGCACGCGGCGATTATCGGCAACGCGGCGTTCTTGTTGCCGCCGACCACGATGCGGCCCGACAGCGCCCGGCCGCCTTCAATCAGCAGTGTCGACATGGCTCCCCCACTCCCCCAGGTAACGGATCTCCTCACGCAGCGTCACGCCGAAGCGCGCCCGGACCTCGTCGCGGCAGCGCTCGACGAGCTGCCTGATGTCCGACGCGGTGGCGCCGCCTTCGTTCACGATGAAGTTGGCGTGCAGTGGCGACACCCTGGCGCCTCCAAGGGCCAGGCCCTTCAGCCCCGCACGATCGATGAGCGCCCCTGCCGATGCCGGGATTCCATCGGGCACGCAGTCCACCGCCGGGTCGGGATTCTGGAACACACACCCCGCACTCGACGCGTCGAGCGGCTGTGTCCGCTTCCGTTCGGCCAGCGACCGCCGCGCGGTGTCGCGCAGGACCGCCGCGTCCGTCGCCGGCGTCAGCGCGAACAGCGCCGACAGGACGACCTCGCCCGTCCGCTGCAGGCGGCTGCGATCGTAGGCAAACTCCATCCGGCTCGCCAAGACGTCGTCGACGGCACCGGCAGCACCGACGAGGCGCACGGACCGGACCAGCTCGCCGATCGACCGCCCCCGGTAGTGCGCGTTTCCGAATACGGCGCCGCCGACCGTTCCCGGCGTGCCGGCCCACGACTCGAGCCCCGCGAGAGCGCGTCCGATCGTCCAGCGAACCAGGCCGTTCAAGCTGACGCCGGCGTCCGCCCTGACGTCCGACTCCCCTTCGAGGGCGATCGCTCCGCCCCTGACCCGGATGACCACTCCACGGATCCCTGCGTCGCTGACCAACACGTTGGACCCGCCCCCGAGGACGGTCACCGGGAGGCCAGCCTGAACCGCGACGGCCAGCACCCGCGAGAGTTCGTCGGCACCCGCTGCGTCAACGAGGCACTCCGCGGGCCCGCCCACCTTGAACGTGGTGAACGGCGCCAGCCTCACCTCCCGCCTCACGCGTTCCGGGCCGAGGGCGGTCGCGAGCAGGTCGAAGGATCGGGACATCGGATCAGAAGCCAGAAGACAGAAGACAGCAGACGTCACACTGCACGATCACCAGATCGCCAGATCGCAAGATCGCAAGATCGCCAGGTCGCACGATCACCAGATCGCCAGATCGCAAGATCGCCAGGTCGCACGATCACCAGATCGCCAGATCGCCAGATCGCCAGGTCGCACGATCGCAAGATCGCACGATCGCAAGATGGCACGGTTCTCATCCTCTCCCCACGTCCCGCTCCAGCGCCTCCATCAGCTTCCCGTGAATGCCCCCGAAGCCGCCGTTCGACATCAGGACCACCTGATCGCCGTCGCGCCGCTCGCGCACCAGGAGGCTCACGATATCGTCGACGGCCGGCACGTGCCGCGCAGGCGTGCCGGCCTCGCGCAGGTCGGCTGCCAGCTGTTCCGCCGACAGGCGCTCGTCTTCAGGGAGGTTCGATCTGAACACGGCCGCGACGATCACGTCGTCGGCGCCGCGCAACGAGTCGGCGAACGCCTGCTGGAACACCTTCCGGCACGACGAAGCGGACCGCGGCTCGAACACGGCGCGGATCCGGTCGTCCGGCCGCGCGGCGCGCAGGGCCGCCAGCGTCTCGGCAATGGCCGTCGGGTGATGTGCGAAGTCGTCGTACACGGTGACGCCGGCCACCGTGCCGAGCGCCTCGAGCCGGCGTTTCACGCCCTTGAACCGCGCGAGGCCGGCCGCGATCGACTGCGGGTCGATGCCCACGGCATGCGCCACGGCCAGCGCGGCCAGCGCGTTCCTGACGTTGTGCGCGCCGAGCATCGGCACCTCGAACCGGCCCAGGCTCTTGCCGACATGCCGAACCGCGAACGACGTCCCCGTGCCTGCGACGCGGACGCCGTAGGCGTGCCAGTCGGCCTCCTCATCGAGGCCGAACGTCTCGACGGGCGACCGTGCGGACGCCCGCATGGCGGCCGCCTCGGGGCTGTCCGCGCCCAGCAGCAGGAGACCGCGAGCGGGAACGAGGTTCACCAGTCGGCGGAACGCAAGCCGGATCTCGCCGAGGTCGGCGTAGATGTCGGCATGGTCGAATTCGATGTTGCCGATGACGGCGATGTCCGGGAGGTACTTCAGGAACTTCGCGGTCTTGTCGAAGAAGGCGCTGTCGTACTCGTCGCCCTCGATCACGAACTCCCGCCCGCTGCCGACACGGTAGCTCGACCCGTGCTCGCCGAAGTTCGCCGCGATGCCGCCGACCAGCATGCTCGGGTCGCGTCCTGCCGCGGTCAGCAGCCAGGCCGCCATCGCGGTCGTCGTCGTCTTCCCGTGCGTGCCTGCGATGACGATCGACCGCGAGCCCCAGAGGAAGTGCTCGCGAACCGCCTCGGGCAGCGAGCAGTGCCGGATCTTCCGATCCAGGACCTCCTCCACCTCGGGATTGCCCCGCGACACGGCGTTGCCGACGACGACCAGGTCGAGGTCGCTCGTGATGTGCTCGGCCCGATACCCGGCCAGCGTCTCGATGCCCTCCGCGGCGAGGAACGTGCTCATCGGGGGATAGATGTTGAGGTCGGACCCGCGGACCTCGTGGCCCTTCTGCTTCAGCAGCGCCGCCAGCGCGGCCATGCCGGTTCCGGCAATCCCGATCAGGTGGATCTTCTTCATGGAAGTAGTCAGCGAGGCTCAGGACTCACGGTGCGCGTCATCGTTCCGAAACGGCCGCCTCTTCGATCACCAGCGCCGGCTGCCCGCCGGTGACCACGCGCGCGCGGACGCCGAGCGGCAGCGTCATCGCGGCGCCGGGCGTGTGCCCGGCCGGGAATCCGAACAACACCGGTCCCGGAAAGTCGCGCGAGAGCCCGGCCAGCGTCTCTCGACCGCTCACCTCCCCGCCCGGCTCGTCGCAGCCAGGGAACTCGCCGAACACGATGGCCGACGCGCGGCCGATGACTCCGGCGAGGCGCAACTGCGTCCAGAGCCGATCGAGCCGGTAGGGACGCTCGTTGACGTCCTCGAGGAAGAGCACGGCGCGCTCGGGCGGATCGAACGCGAACGGCGTCCCCATCGAGGCGGCCAGCTGGGTGAGGTTCCCGCCCGCCAGGGGCCCGGACGCCTCGCCCGTCTGAAGCACTTCGAGCCCGGGCGCGTGGAGCGGGCCGAGCGGCTCGCTCCCGGTCAGCGCGCCGAGGAACGTCGCTTCGTCGTACCCGGCAGGGCCGCGCTCGAGGCGCCCGGCAACGGTCGGGCCGTGGAACGCGACGACGCCGCAGCAGCCCGTCACGAACGTCAGCAGCGCCGTCAGGTCGCTGTAGCCCACGAGCGGCTTGCGCGCGCGCCGGACGTCCGCGGGATCCAGCCGCGGCAGCACGTGCACGCTGCCATACCCGCCGCGCACGCAGAAGATCGCGCGCACGGAGTCGTCGGCGAGCGCGGTGCGAATCGCCGCCGCCCGAGCCTCGGCCGCGCCGGCGACGTACCCGGCGCGATCGAACACCGACGGCTCGAAGACCGGCTCAAAGCCGAGGCGCTCGAGTTCTGCGAGGCCCGCGTCGAACTCCTCGCGGTTCGACGGACTGGCCGGGGCGACGACGGCCACGCGATCGCCGAGGCGGAGAGGGCGGGGCTTGATCATCGTTCGAATCTGATCGCGGGGCTAAAGCCCCGCGCCACGGCACCCACACGGATCGCGGGGCTGAAGCCCCGCGCCACACCGATCAGACCGATCACACCGGTCGCACCGATTACACCGGTCACGCCGGTCACGCGAATCCGCGCATCTCGTCGGCGATCGCCTGATGCGCCTCGCAGCCGACGAGCGCCCTCAGCTCGGACACCGGTCTCGGCCGCCAGCGGCGGTCGAGCGGCCCGCCCCGCATCGATCCGAACCGCTCCTTGGCGCGCCTCTGATTCGCCAGCGCACCCTCCACACGCGTCCGGGGGATGTCGTCCTGCTCGACCGCGCGAACCAGCGCCTCGATCACCGACGCGTGCGCCGCCACGTCGCGCCCGCACAGCAGCGCGACGTCGCACCCCGCGCGGATGGCGGCGACCGCCGCGCGCTCCCTGGTGTAGCGGCCCGAGATGGCCTGCATGTCGAGGTCGTCGGTGAACACCAGACCTTCGAAGCCCAACTCCCCGCGAAGGATGTCGGTGACCACGCGGTGCGACAGGGTGGACGGGTTCGCATCGTCGAGCGAGGGCACCAGCAGGTGCGCCGTCATGATCGCGGCCACTCGGGCCTCGATCGCGGCCCTGAACGGCACGAAGTCAACCGCCCGCAGGCGGTCCGGCGCATGTTCGACGATCGGCAGATCGAGGTGGGAATCGACGCCGGTGTCGCCGTGCCCGGGGAAGTGCTTGCCGCAGGCCGCCAGACCGGCCGACTGGAGCCCCCGCACGATCGCCGCGCCGATGCGCGCGACCACCTCCGGTTCCTCTCCAAGCGCACGGTCGCCGATGGCCGGGTTCTTCGAGTTGGTGAGCACGTCCAGAACGGGCGCGAAGTCGATCGAAATGCCGACGGCGAGCAGTTCCCTGGCGAGCGCGCCCGCGAACCGGCCTGCCAGCGCCTCGTCCCCGGATCGGCCGAGCGCCGCCATGGGCGGCCACTCGGTCATCGGCCGCCGCATTCGAGCCACGCGGCCGCCCTCCTGGTCCACGCCCACCCACAGGGGCAGCTCGCGGGCCAACTGCTGCGCCTCCGCCGCGATCCCTGCCACCTGTTCGGGCGACTCGACGTTGCGGGCGAAGAGGATGATGCCGCCGAGGTCGAACTCGCGGACGAGGGCGGGAACCTCGGCCGGGAGCGTCTTCCCGTCGAAGCCCGCGACGACGAGCTGGCCGACCTGCCGATGCAAGGGGAAAGGCACGCCGCCATTATACGGGCTGACAGCTGGCAGCGGACGGCCGGCAGCGGGTCACGCACGTTCCGCTGAGGGCTGCCAGCCACCGGCTGACCGCTACGGCCTCTTCCTTCCGCTCGTCTCGGCAGCCTTCCACTCCGACCGCATCTGCGACAGGCCGTCCATGTAGACCGCGGCCCGCTCGCGCTCCTCCTCGGTGCCGAGCGTCTTGAGCAGGGCGATCGCGCGCTCCAGGTCGCGGGCGATCGTCGCGCGGGTCGTCGACTGGTAGATCGTCTTGATCTCGGCCACGGGGTCCATCATTGCCTCCGCGACATCTGGTGAGCGTAGATCTTGCGCGCGGCCAGCCGCACCGGTTCCGGAATGTTGCGGTCGCTCGCGAGGGACTTGATGTCGCGCTCCGTCATGCGGTTGAGGAGGCCGAGCGCGATGGGGATCGGCGTCTTCGCGTTTCGCGTCAGGGCGGATGCCACCGCGTAGTTCTTCAGCCACACGCGGCTGGTCCCGACCGCGCGAAGGACCTCTGCCGAGACGTTCGTCATGCGGGCGATCGCCTCGACTTCGCTCTCGGTCAGCTTGGGGCTGCTCAACACCGCGGCCGACACCAGCCGGTTCGGGTCGCGCACGAGGATCGACCGCTCCTCGCGATTGCCCTGCGTGGCCACCTTCATCCGCTCCGACACCGTCAGCAGGGCCAGACGCTGCGCCGCGCCCCGACGTTCGGGCGTCTCCTCGGCGCCCGACGCTTCGGCGCTCGCCGCCACCACGGGCTCCGGCTCGCCCGACGGTTCTACGAGCACGGTTGCCAGCACCGCCTCGTCGACGGGTTCCTCTCCTGCAGGCGTCTCGCTTGACACGGCGCCGCGGCCGACGCCCGCGAAGAACGCCCGGAGTTCGGCGGGCGCATCGGAACGGGCCAGCAAGGCGGCCAGCGGCTCGGCTGGCAGGCGGGCAGCGGTCGCCCTCGCGACGGCCGCCACCTCGGGGTCCTCGTCGGAGGCGAGCAACATCAGCAGCGAGAGCTGCGCCTCCGGGCGCAGCGCGAGGCCGCCGCGCGCAGCGAGCAGGCGGACATCACGCGGCGCCTCGCCCTGGCGAAAGCACTCGACGAGAGGTGTGCTGAATGCGTCCACGGGTTTCAGCGCGCCTGCAGGAAGGTCTTGAGGTTCTGGACGTTCATCAATGTCGTCACGACCTCGCCCTCGCCGCCCAGCGGGCGCGCCGGCTGGCCGTTGATGGCCACGTCCATCACGCCCGCGTTCCCGACCGTCAGGCTGACCCTGCCCCAGACGTCGAAGTCCTTCCGATCGCCCGGGTTCATCGTGCCGGTGAAGAGGATCGCGCCGTTGCACCTGATGGTCACCCAGCCGAGCCCTCGCGCGGTCAACGTCAGCTGGAACCGGCCCTCCTGCGCCGGCGCGGCCTGCTGGTCGACGACGGCGGCTGGCGCCGGAGCGGCGTTCTGCGCGGGGACGGCGGGCGGCACCGCCTGGTCCGGCACGGGGGCGGCGGCCGCCACGGGAGGTTCGCTGGCCTGCGTCGGCGCGGGCGTCGACAGGATCGGCGCGGCGGGCCCCGGAGGCACCGGCTCGTGCGGCTCGTCGCCCCTGGCTCCCGCCGGCGGCGTCTGGTCGCCCCACCAGCTGAGGCGCCCGCCGAACATGAAGAAGACGACCGCGAGCACGAGCGGCAGCACCCACACAACCACGCGCCACACGCCGCCCGCACGCTTCGCGTCGTCGACGACGACCGCCTCCGGGTTGCTCTCGTGTCGGGCGGGGCTGTCCTCGACCGCGGCGTCCGGGAATCGGGCCACGAACCGCCGGACCGCATCCTCGGGGTCGAGCCCCACCTGCCTCGCGTAGGCGCGCACGAATGCGCGGACGAAGATGCCGCCGGGCAGCCGCGCGATGTCGTTGCGCTCGAGCGCCGCGAGCGCCGGCACCGAGATCTTCGTGGCGGCAGCGACGTCCCGAAGCGTGATACCGGCGCGCTCGCGCGCCTCTCGCAGGTGAGCGCCAATGTCGTCAGGCATGCGTCGTCGCGTGTAGCTTATCTCATCGCCGCCGCGACGAGAACACGGAAAGCAGCTCGGCCAGGCCGGCGACGACGTTGACCAGGCCCAGCCCCGAGACGGCGCCGCGGACGTACGGGCTCTTGATGGCCTCGCCGATGCCGGGCAGGAGCGCGGCGAAGTAGTTCCGGTCCCAGAACGCGGACCAGGGAAGGAGCACGAGCAGGAGGCCGACCTCGAGAAAGTACGCCACGAGGAGGAGTCGCGTCAGCAGGGAGGACCCTCACGCCTTCTGCGACAGCCGACCGATCTGCATGGCCACGTCGCGGTAGTCCGGGGAATCTGCCTGGAGTTCGAGGAGGACGGCCAGCGCCCGTTCGCGCTCCCCCGCGTCCGACAGCAGTAGACCCAGATCATACAGCAACTCGCGGCTCTCGTCAGTGGCTGCAGGCGCGGACTCGGCCGCCCGCTCCAGCCAGTCGATGGCCTGTGGAACCCGTCCGAGGCCGCGGTGGATTCGCGCCAGTTCCGCGGCCGCCTTGAATCGGTACCTCGGCACGCGGACGACCTGCTCGAGCACCCGGACGGCACCGTCGACGTCCCCGGCTTCTCGCAGGCTCACCGCCTGCCTGAACTGCGCGGCCGCCCCCTCGACGCCGTAGCGGACCGCTTCCTCGCGAAACCCCTCGAACACGCGCTCGAGGCCGGTCAGCGCAGCCGGGGCCGCGGCGACGGAATCCACCGAACCCGTCGCCCCGCCGCCCAGCGCGCCGAACGCGTCGCCGAGGTCGATCTCGATGGCGTCGCCGTCTCCGCCGTCGCCCGACTTCGCGTCGGCACCGAGGATGTCCACCAGGTCGATCGACTTGGGCCCGGCGGCGCCAGCCGCGGCGTCGGGGCTCGCGAGTTCCTTGTAGCTGAACTCGAGCGACAGGTCGGTGCTGGTGAACGGAGAGTCGCCGCTCAGCCGTTCGGCGATGATCGCATCGGGTTCGGTCTCGCCGAGCATCGTGAGCGCGTTTCGGAACCGCTCGATATTGGCCCGGTCCCACGGCTCTCGTGCGACCAGGTCCTCGGCGATCACGCGGGCCTCGCTGGCTCTGCCTTCCTTCAGGTACGCATCGGTCAGCTGCGCCTGGGCCGCGTACATCGTGGCGTCGAGGCCTCCGTCCACGCAGACCTCGACGAGCTTCATGAGCGCGGGCACGTGGAAGGGCACACGTGTCACGTAGTCCTGCAGGGCGTTCGCGGCGAACGACCAGTCCTGGTCGGTCACCGCCGCGTCGGTGGCCGCGTCGACGCACCGGAAGGCGCTCTCGGCGTCATGCTCGCAGAGGCGGCCTCCGAGCGCCACCACCTCGTCGCGGCGACCGGGGTCCCGTTCGATCACGCCGGCGATGAGTCCCCGTCCTTCGTCGAGGCGCCCCGACCGCAATTCGATTTCGGCCAGGCTGAGCAGCAGGTCCGCGTCGGTGATCTCGCCCGACAGGAGGGCGCGTGCGCCATCGAGGTCGTCGCGTCCGATGTAGCTTCGGACGAGCTGCCGGCGGGTCTCGACGTCGTTGGGATCGTGTTCGAGCGCCCACTGCAGGACCTGGAGGGCCTCCTCGCCCCGGCCCCGCGCGTAGGTACTCGGCGGCGATGGCCTTGAACTCGGGGGACGACGCGGCGTAGCCGGCCGCCCGCTCGAGGTTGCCGGAGTCCAGGAACCGCGCGACCAGTTCGGCGCGAACGTCCCGGTTCTCCGGGTCGATCTTGAGGGCCTCATCGAGCGCCTGAATGGCGTCCTCGCCCTTCTTCTTGCGCTGGCAGTCGGCGGCCAGCTGCAGCAGGCGATGGATGGCGCCCGCCGTGTCGCCCAGCTCGGCTGCGGCCCGAGCCGCCGCCACGCCGGATGTGAGGTCCGCCGGGTCCAGCAAGCCCAGCCTGAGGTGGATGGCCGCCGCTCCGCGCCTGTCTCCCCTGCGGACGCGGCGCTCGGCCACCTGCAGCAGTACGGTCTTGGCGTCGGCGATCAGCCCCTGCTGCTCCGAGATGTCCGCCGCCCGGAGGGCCGCGTGCTCCTGGTCCGGCTTGAGCTTCAGGATCTTCTTGTAGACGGCGGCCGCCCGCGGCAGGAACCCTTCGTCGAAGAAGTGGTCGGCGATGCGGGTGAAATGCTCGACGCCGCTCTCGGTCTGGCCCGAGCGGACGAACAGGTCGCCGACGGTATTGACAGTACTCCAGTCCTTGGGCTGGTCCTGGAGCACCTTCTGGTACTCCGTGATCGCCTGTTCGAGGCGGCCCTGGCGCAGGAGTTTTTCGGCCTTCCGAAGCGTTGCGTCGCGGTCGATGGCCACCGTACCTCGCTACGAGTCAAGGAAGCGGACGGACGGAGTCGTCCTCAGCCTGACTTATCGGTCGGTCGGGGCCTCTTCCGCAGTTCCCGACGCGTTTTCGAGGGCGTCGAACAGGGACGCGGGCCGAAACGACCGGCGATGCGCCGCCGAGTAGCCGTGCATCGAGACGGCCCGCAGATGCGCCGGCGTCGCGTAACCCTTGTGGCGATCGAACCCGTACCGGGGATCCGTGGCGTGCAGTTCCGTCATGAGGCGGTCCCGGAGGACCTTCGCGACGATGGACGCGGCCGCAATGGAAGCGGACCGGGCGTCACCATGGATGACGCCGCGCTGCGCCATCGGGAGGTCGGGGATCCGGAAGGCGTCGACCAGGGCCAGGTCCGGGAGGGGAACCAGCCCGAGCACGGCGCGCCGCATCGCCTGGAGCGATGCCCGGTGGATGTTGATGCGGTCGATTTCGGCCGGCTCGACCGCCGCAACGGACCACCCCAGCGCGTGCCGCATGATCTCCCGGCACAGCCGCTCCCGCTCTCCGGCCGAGAGCACCTTGGAGTCGCGAAGGCCGGGGATGTGGCGGTCCGGATCGAGAACAACCGCGCCGGCCATGACGGGGCCGGCGAGCGAGCCGCGGCCGACCTCGTCGACGCCGGCAATCCGGACGAACCCCCAACGGCCGAGCGCGTTCTCGATCGCGCGGGAGGCGCGGGAACGGGACACCGGCGAATCCGCTAGGCGGTCCGCTTGGTTTCCTTCATCCGCGCGGCCTTGCCCTTCAGGTCGCGGAGGAAGTAGAGCTTGGCGCGCCGCACCTGCGCCGAGCGGACGACGTCCACGTGATCGATGATCGGCGAGTGCAACGGGAAGATTCGTTCCACGCCCTGGCCGAACGACACCTTGCGGACCGTGAAGGTCGCCCGCGCGCCGCCGCGGTGCATCCCGATGACGATCCCCTCGAACACCTGGATGCGCTCCTTGTCGCCCTCGCGCACCTTGACGTGCACGCGGACCGTGTCGCCCGACTTCATCTGGGGCCGCACCTTCACCTGCGCCTTCTCAACCGCTTCAATCGCCCGCATTGTCGATCTCCTCCTGTCCTCGCTCCGTCAGCTCGCGCACGATGGCGCGCTCCTCGTCGTCCAGTTCCGCCGCGGCCAGCAGGTCCGGCCGCCGCGCCAGCGTGCGCGCCACCGCCTGCCGCTTCCTCCACCGCCTGACCTGCTCGTGGTGCCCGGACAGCAGCACGTCGGGCACCGCGAAGCCCCTGAAATCGGCCGGCCGCGTGTAGTGCGGGTAGTCGAGCAACCCGCGCGTGAATGAGTCCAACTCCACCGACTGCTCGTCGCCCACGGCGCCCGGCAGCAGCCTGACGACGGCATCGAGCATGACGAGCGCCGGCAGTTCGCCGCCGGTCAGTACGAAATCGCCGATCGACAGCTCCTCGGTCGCCACGTGATCGCGCACCCGCTCGTCCACGCCCTCGTAGCGGCCGCACAGCACGACCACGTGGCCGGTCCGGCTCAACCTCACGGCGTCGGCCTGTCGGAACGGCCTTCCCTGCGGCGACGTCAGCACCACGGCCGCAGGCTCGCCCCTGGTCTCCCGGATGCGCTCGACCGCCCGAAACAGCGGGGCCGGCTTGAGCACCATCCCCGGGCCACCGCCGTAGGCCACGTCGTCGACCGTCCGATGCCGGTCGTCGGTGAAATCCCTGAGGTCGACGACCTTCAGGTCCACCAGCCCCCGCTCGATCGCCCGACCGAGAATCCCCTCTCGGGTCGGACCGTCGAACATCCGGGGAAAGATCGTCACGATGTCGAACTTCACGTTCGGCGATTCAATTCCAGCAGCCCTTCGGGCGGATCGACGACAATCCGCCGGGCCGCGACGTCGATGTCCACGCAGATGACCTGGACGAGCGGAATCAGCACCTCTCCGCCCGGCCCCGCCACGACGAGGCGGCTCGTTCCCAGCTCCCCTTCGACCGAGGCGACCTCGCCCACCACCGTCCCGCCCGTCGTCTCGACCCGGCAGCCGACCAGGTCGTGGCGGTAGAACGTCCCGCTCGGGAGCGGCGCCAGATCGGCGACCGGCACGCGCAGTTCCACGCCGGCCATCGCCTCGGCGTCGTTCATCGTCTCGACGCCCCCGAAGGCGACGACCGGCCGGCCGAGGTGAACCCGCATCGCGGTCACGCGCAGCCTGTCAATCCGTCCGCCGCGGTTCGCCAGTAGTTCCGCGCCCACCCGGAACCGATCCTCGACGAAGTCGGTCTCCGGGTTGACGATCACCTGGCCGCGGTTGCCGTGGGCCCGCGCCACGCGCCCGACGACCGCGCACTCGTCCCACTCGGCGTCGGTCATCTGGGGCTACGCCGGCTCCCGGATTTCGAGCTCCGCGTCGAAATCGTGGTAGTCCGCGGCCACTCCCACCAGCGTCCGCAGCGCGGACGCGGTGCGGCCCATGCGGCCAATCACCCGCCCGAGGTCTCCCGGCGCTACGAACAGCTCGATCACGGCCACGCCGCGGTGGTCCGTCTCGGTGACCTTCACGGCATCGGGCTCGTCCACCAGCGCTCGCGCGACGACCTCGACGACGTCTCGCGCCTGGCTCACTGCGCGCCTGCCTGTGACGCCGCCGCCGCGGGTGCGCCCGACGCGAGTCCCGCCAGCAGCGTGCGGACGGTTTCCGACGGCCTCGCCCCGGCCTTCAGCCAGTGGGCGATCCGCTCGTGGTTCACGGTCACCGTGGCCGGCACCGTGCGCGGGTTGTAGTGGCCCACGATTTCCACGAAGCGCCCTTCGGTCGCCTGCTTGGTCTCGCACACCACCACCCGGTAGTGCGCCTGCTTCTTCGAACCGGTCCTGCTCAAACGAATCGCCAGCATCGAACTCCCCTTCGCTTCCACCCGTCACCACGACCGTTCAGTTGAACTTCCCCATCCGGCGGAGCCGCTTCAGCGCGCCCTTGCCTCCGCCGGCCATCCCGCCGAGGCCCTTCAGCATCTTCCGCATCTGCTGAAACTGCCGCAGCAGACGGTTGATCTCCTCGACCGAGGTTCCGCTGCCGCGCGCGATCCGCTTGCGGCGGCTGCCGTTGACCAACCGGAAGTCGGCGCGCTCGCCAGGCGTCATCGAGTTGATGATCGCCTCGATCCGCACCAGTTGCCGCTCGTCCGGCTTGTTCTCGGCCAGCTGCTTGAGATTCCCCATCCCGGGAATCATCCCGAGAATGCTCTCGAGCGGCCCCATCTTCCGAAGCGTCCGCAGCTGGTCGCGGAAGTCCTCGAGCGTGAAGTCGTCGAGCCGGATCTTCTCCTCGAGGCGCTCCGCGTCCTCGACGTTCACCGCCTGCTCGGCCTTCTCGATGAGCGACAGCACGTCGCCCATGCCGAGCACCCGCGAGACCAGGCGGTCGGCGTGGAACGGCTCGATGTCCTCCAGGCGCTCGCCGCTCCCGACGAACGCGATCGGCACGCCGACGACCGCGACGACCGAGAGCGCCGCGCCGCCGCGCGCGTCGCCGTCGAGCTTGCTCAGCATCACGCCGGTGACGCCGACCCGCCGGTGGAACTCGCCCGCGCTCTTGATCGCGTCCTGGCCCGTCATCGCGTCCGCGACGTAAATCAGGTCGGACGGCGATACGGCGGACTTGATGGCCAGCAGTTCCGCCATCAGGTCGTCGTCGATGTGCAGGCGCCCCGCCGTATCCACGATCACGACGTCGAACCCGAGGTTCCTCGCCTCGGTCAGCGCGTCACCCGCCCGCCGCACCGGGTCGGCCTGGCCGGGCGGGTCGTAGACCCGGAGCGACGCCTTCCGGCCGAGCACGTTCAACTGCTCGATGGCCGCGGGCCGCCGGACGTCGGTGGACACCAGCATCGGGTGGCGGCCCTGCCTGGCCAGCCACGTCCCGAGCTTGCCCGCCGTCGTGGTCTTGCCCGACCCCTGCAGCCCGAGCAGCAGGATCACCCTGGGCGACGCCGATGTCTGCTGGAGGCCGCCGGCGGCGTCCCCGAACAGCGCGACCATCTCGTCGCGGACGATCCGCACCACCTGCTGCGCCGGCGTGAGGCTGCGCAGGACGTCCTGGCCCATCGCGCGATCGCGGACGCGATCCACGAAGGCCTTGACGACCTTGAAGTTGACGTCCGCCTCTAGCAGCGCCAGACGGATCTCGCGAAGCGCGGCGTCGACGGTCGCCTCGGTCAGGCGGGCCTCGCCGCGGAGCGAACGAAACACGTCCTGAAGGCGATGACTGAGCGAATCGAACATCACGCCGGCCGCGCAGACACACGTGCCCTAACCCCATGTCGGGCAAACCCTTATCGTAGCCCGGCGGGGTCCGCCTGTCAATCGACCACAGCGAGGGCCGACCTCCGGGACCCGCCCGGGCGCCCCCGGGTCCGCCGCCGGCCGACTCCTGGAACCGCCAAACCACTGGCATTTCCAGGCGTCACCGGTTAGCATGCCGCATCATGGCGCGATGGAACGATGCGGTCGTGGCCCTCATCGACGAGCAGGGCATCACGCAGGTGGAACTGGCCCGCCTCGCCGGCATTCACCCCGACACGGTCAGTCATGTCGTCCACGGCGGGCACTGCTCGACCGAGACGCTCGAGAAGCTGGCGGCCGCCCTCGGCGTGGACCTTGGCGAACTGTTTGGCCAGCCGGCGGATGAACGATCGCTGACGCTCAAGCGCGACCGCGTAGTCGGCGCCGTCCTCCGGGAACTCTCGTCGGCGGTGGCCGCTGCGGTCACACAGGAACTCGTCGAACACCGGAAGCGTCGAGGCCCCCGCAAGCGCGTGGTCGAGGCGAAGCTGCCGTTCTCGGACGCCGGGTAACGGCTGGCAGCTGGCAGCGGATCGTTTTCACGCAGTCTCGGTGGTCCGCTGACGGCTCCCGGCTGGGGCATCCGTGAGCCGCCGACCGCTGGTCCCTACCACTTCTCCGCAAACAGCGCGTCGACGAACTCCTCCGCCGAGAACGGCACGAGGTCGTCGATCGACTCCCCGACGCCCACGTAGCGGATCGGCAGATTGAGGTCGTGGGCGATCGCGACTGCCACCCCGCCCTTGGCCGTCCCGTCGAGCTTCGCGAGCACGATGCCGTTCACACCGGCGGCGCTCGTGAATTCGCGCGCCTGCGACAGGCCGTTCTGACCGACCGTGGCGTCGAGCACGAGCAGCACCTCATGCGGCGCGCCCGGCACTTCGCGCGCCGCCACGCGCCGGATCTTCTCCAGCTCGTTCATGAGGTTGACGCGCGTGTGAATGCGGCCGGCCGTATCGATCAGGATCGGCGACCGTCCCCGGGCCTTGGCCGAGGAGATCGCGTCGAATACGACGGCAGCCGGATCCGCGCCGTCCTTTGCCCGGACGATGTCGACGTCGGCGCGCGCCGCCCAGAATCTCGAGTTGCGCCACGGCGGCCGCCCGGAACGTGTCCGCGGCACAGACCAGGGGCCTCTCCCCCGAAACCCGCAGCAGGTTGGCCAGCTTCCCGACGGTGGTGGTCTTGCCCGTGCCGTTGACCCCGACAATCAGCACCACACGAGGAGCCGGCGGCAAGGCCGGTTCGGACGGTCCGGTGACGGGCCGCGACACGGCGTCGAAGACCGCCCGGATTTCCTGTTTCACCAGGTCGCGAAGGCTCTCGCCGCGGCGCGGCCTCGACTTGACCGCCGCGATGATGCGCCCTGTCGCGGGCAGGCCGACATCGGCCGCGATCAGCAGTTCTTCGAGAGCCTCGAGCGTCTCGGCGTCGATCGCCTGTGCCCGGCGGTCGGGCGCATCGGCGCGGGCGACGATGCCCTCGAAACGCTCGACGAGCTGCCGTTTGGTGCGGGCGAGGCTCTCACGAAGTCGGCCGAACAGTCCCATGCGATGATCCTATCATCGGCCGTCGGCCTCGACCCGCTGCGGGCGGAGCATCAGCGCAAAGGTTGCGGCGCGCGGGTCCGTGCGCCCTTCGATCACTTCCGCCATCTGCTCGGCGATCGGCAGTTCGACGCCATGGCGGGCGCCGAGCGCGAGCGCCGCCCCTGTGGTCTTCACGCCCTCGGCCACCATCTTCATCGCCCCGAGGATGTCCTTCGCGCTCTGCCCGCGCCCCAGCGCGATGCCGAACTGCCGGTTGCGGCTCAGATCGCCCGTGCAGGTCAGCACCAGGTCGCCGAGGCCGGTCAGTCCGGCCAGCGTTTCTCGGCGGCCGCCGAGCGCGTGCGCCAGACGGGAGATCTCGGCCAGCCCGCGCGTGATCAGGCCGGCCATCGCGTTATGGCCGAGACCGAGACCCTCCACCACGCCGGCCGCGATGGCGATCACGTTCTTCAGCGCCGCGCCAATCTCGACGCCCACCACGTCGTCGGTCGTGTAGAGCCGGAAGGCGCGCCCCCGGAACTCCGATTGCACGAGCTCGGCGGCGGCGCGGTCCACCGAGGCGACGCAGACGGCGGTGGGCAGTTCGAGCGCGACCTCGCGGGCGAAGCTCGGCCCCGAGAGCGCCACGACCGGGCGCGCCGGCCCCACGGTCTGCCGAATCACTTCCGAAGCCCGGAGCAGGGTGTCCACCTCGAGGCCTTTCGTCGCGCTCACGATGACCGCCGACGGGCGCAGGTGAGGCGCGGCGGCCGACATGACGCCGCGCGTGCCGTGAGACGGGGTCACCACCAGGACGAGGTCCATTCCGGACACGGCGTCTTCGAGCGACTCGTACGCGACGACGGACTCCGGCAGCCGGATGCCCGGCAGGAACGACCCGTTGAGGCGATCGGCTCGAATCTCGGCAACAACCTCGGCCTCCCTCGCCCACAGCCGGACGCCGTGGCCGAGTCGCGCGAGGTGCACCGACAGCGCCGTGCCCCAGCTGCCGGCTCCGAGGACCGCGATGTCTCTCATGACGTGTGATGATACCCGAGGCGTGAAGTCGCGACCACGGAATAGGTGGCGCCGGAGGGCGACAGGCGGCTCTCGAAGAGCGTCACGTGATCGACCAGGCACCGCCCTGCGTCGACCGCCCCAGCCGCCGCCATCGCATCACGAAGGCGCAAGCCGACGGGCGCCCTGATCCGACCGATCGTCAGGTGCGCGCTGAAGCCGCGCGCGTCTCTCGGCAGTCCGAGTCCGGCCAACCGTTCGTCCACTTCGCCGTACAGGGCCGACAACGACGTCGCCCCGTCACCGACGCCGAGCCAGATCACCCGGGGAGGACCCGACCGCGGAAACGTGCCGAGCCCGGAGAGGGCGACCTCGAACGGTCGAACGGCAAACGGCGGCGCAAGCCGTCCCTTCACAGCCTCCAGCGCCGGCGCGTCCATCTCGCCCAGGAACTGCAGCGTGAGGTGCAGGTTGTCCGGGGCGACCCAGGCGAGGGATCGGCGATCACGACCCTGCCCCAGCGCGACGGCCAGGGCTCGAGACACGCGAGCGGCCTTCTCCCGCACCGCCTCGTCGATCTCCACGGCAATGAACACGCGCATCCGCCTTCGCCCTCCTGCGGCCGGCTTCCCGGTTACCGGCTTCCCGCCTTCCGTGCCGAGCGCCCCTCGAGGGCCTCCCTCACCATGTTCAGCGCCGTCTGCGACGCGAACCACTTCACCTGCTCCCGGCCGCCGGGAAACTGGTAGCGCCGGACCATGCTGCCCGACGGGCAGGCGACTGCCACCACGACGGTCCCGACCGGCTTCGCTTCGCTCCCGCCACCGGGGCCCGCAATGCCGGTGATCCCGACGGCCACTTCGACGCCCGCTCGTTCCCGCATGCCCGCGGCCATCGCCTCCGCGACGGGTTCGCTGACTGCGCCGTGCTCGAGTATCAGCCGCCCGGGCACGCCGAGCAGATCGGTCTTCGCGCGGTTGCTGTAGGCCACGACCCCGCGCTCGACGTAGTCCGAGCTGCCGGCGACGTCGGTCAGGCGCGAGGCGACGAGGCCGCCCGTGCACGACTCCGCCGTTGCGATGCGCCAGCCCCGGCCGCGCAGCAGGTCGCCGACAACCTGCTCGAGCGGTCGCCCGTCGGTGCTGAAGACATCGTCGCCCACGACGGCCAGGATCTCGTCGGCGGCGCGCGCCAGGGCCGATTCGGCTTCGTCCGCGCTGTCCGCCCGAATCGACAGGTGCAGTTCGATCTGACCCGGGGCCGCCAGAATGCCCGTCGCGATCGGCGGCTGCCACGTCGCGAACCGCGAGTAGACCGGCTGCGTCTTCTGCTCGACCTCAGATTCGGTGCGTCCGGCAATCCTGATCACCCGCCGATGGATTCGGGCGCCGCGGGCCAGCGGCTGGAGCCGTTCGGCCAGCGCCGCCTCGAACATCGGCCGCATCTCGCGTGGAGGCCCGGGCAGCATCACCACGGCCCGGGCTCCGCGCTCGAGCCACTGCCCCGGCGCGGTGCCGTTCGCGTTCGGCAGCACCGTGGCCCCGCGGAGGACCTGCGCCTGGACGCGGTTCACCGCCGGCATGTCCATGCCGCGCCGCGCGAAGCGCTGCCGGATCCGCTCCAGGATCTCCGGATCGTCGTCGAGCGGGAGGCCGAGCGCATCCGACACAGCGAGGCGCGTCACGTCGTCGTCGGTTGGTCCGAGCCCGCCCGTGAGCACGACCAGGTCGGACCGGCGCAGGCTCTCGCCGACCACCTCTGCGAGTTCGTCCCGCCGGTCGCCGACAATCACCTTGGCAACGACCTCGATGCCGATGTCGTTCAGCTTCGACGTGATGAACAGCGAGTTGGTGTCCGTGCGGGACGGCGTGAGCAGTTCGCTCCCGACGGCGACGATGACGGCGCGGCGAGGCATCGGTAAGGGCACGCCCATGGCCCCCATTGTCTCACCGGATCGCCGGGATCAATCAGCGGAGAGAGGGCGCCAGCAGCAGGACCACGCGGAGCGCGAGGTTCGCGTAGATGCCGGCCACGACATCGTCGGCCATGATCCCGACGCCGCCGTGGAGCCGCTCGCACTGCCGGGCGGGAAACGGCTTGACGATGTCGAAGAGCCGGAACAGGAAGAACCCGATGATGGCCCCGCTCGGGGAGACCGGCACGAGGAGCAGCGTCACCAGCATGCCGACGACCTCGTCGAGGACGACGTAGCCGGGATCGGTGCGGCCGTAGTGAGCCTCGGCGACCGACCCCGCCCAGCAGCCGGCCGCGAACAGGGCCAGGATGACCGCCGCCTCGAGTGCGGGAGAACCTGCCTTCTGCAGCAGCGCGAAGAGCAGCAGCCCCGCCGCCGATCCCGCCGTGCCCGGAGCGATGGGGAAATGCCCGATGTAGCCGACGGTCGCAAGGAGAACAGCCAGGCGCGTTTTCATCGTGGGGTTCACTCGCCGAAAGAGTCAGGATTGGTCCGCGCGGACGACGCGCGTCCCGGCCAGGCGGTCGTGCAGGCCGCGGCGGCCGTCATCGAAGGCCACGGGCAGCAGACCGAGGCCGGCGGGCAGCGCGCTGGCGAGGAGCGCCGCCACGCGCACCAGCGCGCGGCCGACGGTGAGCGTCCCGTCGCCCGCAGGCACCACGCGCAGGCCGCAGGCCATCTTACCGATGGTCTGGCCGGTGGCGGCGGTAAACAGCGTCAGGTAGCCGCCGTTCAGGAGCAGCAGGAACACGGCCATCGGGATCGGCGGCAGGACCGCGATCTCGGCCGGCGCGAGGCGGCTGACACGCAGCGTGAAGTAGACGACGCCGGCGTCGAGCGCGAGCAGCATGAGCCAGTCCAGTGCGGCCGCGCCGATCCGCCGACCGAGCGCCGCCACCTCCCCGCCAGCCGGGGACGTCACCGACCGGTCCGCGGACAGCCCGGCGGCCGAATCGAGGGGCAGACCCGGGTCGGGCGCCCGCTCGGGAACGCGCGCCGGCGTGGCGAGCCTGGGCCTGGTCGGCGTCGAGCGCCGGACGGCCAGCGGCACGCTTGGGGCCGTCGGCCGGACGAGAGGCTCATCGTCCGGGAACACGTCGCCAAACAGGGGCAGGTCGCCGGCGGCCGACCGGGGCGCCGGCGTTACGCCGGGGTCGAGCGACGCATCCTGCCGGCGCTTCTCGGCGCGGGACGTCGGCGTCAAGCGGGCCGGGCGCCCGACGTCACCCAGATCGAAGTCGGCCAGCGGCCCGGTTGGCGGCTCCCGCCTCAGCGGGAGGTCGGAGGCCGGGTCCTCAATCGTCGCCAGCGAGAAGTCGAACCCGCAGTTCCGGCAGCGGTCGGACGGCTCGAACCCGAGGTAGTTGCACTTGGGACACTTCATGGGTTGCGATCCGGCTCGGCGGACTGACCCGGGGGCTGAGCCGGCGGGCGAGGCGCCGGGCCACCGAGGTACTCGGACAGCAACTCGCGCTGCACGTCTTCGCGAAGGGCGGCCGCCTCGACCCGCAACGGGTCGTTCGGCCCAATGCGCTCGAGCAGCCGCAGCGCGTCTCGGGGATGACCCTGGGCGAGCAGGACCCGCGCTCGATCGAGATCGATTTCCGCGCTGCGAGGAACCGGCAGCGGGTCCTCCGCGATGCGAGCCGCCGACGTGGCGTTGCGGCCGCCCCAGTCGAGCAGGAACAGGAAGGGCGCGGTGCGCTCGTGCGAGCCCTGGATGTAGAACAGCGCCACCACGATGACGCCAAGGACGAGTGCGGGCAGCGCCCACGCGCGACGCCTGCGCTCGCCGGCCGGCGCCGCGGGCCGCTTCGCGCGATGCCGGGCCGGCGCACCCGGAGTCGCGTCGGCCCGACCGCGCGGCCGATCGAGCATGACCAGGCGCTCGAGAAACGACTGCGCCACCTCGTGCGGCCCGCCGCGCTCGAGGGCGGAGGTGAGCAGGCGCCGGGCTTCCTCGGTCTCGCCGCGATTGAAGGCGTCCACCCCACGATGCAGCAACTCGTCCGACTCGCGGTGGCGCTCGCCAATCGCACCGCGCGCCCGCTCGATGTATGCCTTGGCACGGGGGTGCCCGCGATCGAGGAACAGGACGCGCGTCCACGCGCTGATCGCCCGCTCGTGCTCACCCGCGAAGTAGTGGTCGAGGCCCGTGAGCAGGAGCTGCTCGATGCGGATGTCGGTCTCCGCAGGGGACAGGCCATCCGGGTCGACGGGCGGTTCGATACGCGGTCTGTCGGGCATGGTTGTGCGGCGGGCGGCTTGGGCGATTATCGGGCAATCGGACGGGACAGTCAAACCGGTGGGCCCTGAGCCAGCGCAGCGAGTCGAAGGGCTACGGCGCGGGTTCGTCGTCGCGGTCGGGCGGACGCGCGGCGATGCCGAGGGCGCGCATCTTGCGGTAGAAGTTGCTGCGCTCGACGCCGAGCACATCCGCCGTGCGCGAGACGTTTCCGTTCTGTGCGGCGAGCGCCTTCAGGATGAACTCGCGTTCGAAACGGCTCCTCGCGGCCTGCAGCGTGAGCCCCTGAACCTGGTCGTCACCGGCGGCCGGCTCCGCGTCCGGCGCCAGCGGACCCTCGAGGAACGTGAGGTCGCGCGCCGAGATCGTGTCACCCGCCACCATGATCACCAGCCGCTCGATCACGTTCCGCAGTTCGCGGACGTTGCCCGGCCACGGGTATTCCTGCAGGGCGGCGACGGCGCCCGCGTCCAGCGTCTTCGTCCGCCGCCCGTACTCATGCGCGAAACCGACCATGAAATGCTCGGCCAGCATCGGGATGTCGTCCTTGCGGTCCCGGAGCGGAGGCACGAAGATCGGAATGACGTTCAACCGGAAGTAGAGGTCCTCGCGGAACCGGCCCGCGCGAATCTCGGCTGGCAGTTCCTTGTTGGTGGCGGCCAGCACCCGTACGTCCACGCGCACACTCGACGTCCCGCCGACCGGCTCGACGACCTGTTCCTGAAGCACGCGCAGCACCTTGGCCTGCGTCTTGACGCTCATGTCACCGATCTCGTCGAGGAAGATCGTGCCGCCGTCGGCCAGTTCGAACTTCCCGCGCCGGTCACCGACGGCGCCGGTGAACGCGCCCTTGACATGGCCGAACAACTCGCTTTCGATCAGTTCCTCGGGAATGGCCGCGCAGTTCACCTCGACGAAGGGGCCCGTACGCCTCCGGCTCAATGCGTGAATCGTCCGGGCCACGAGTTCCTTCCCGGTGCCGTTGTCGCCGAAGATCAGCACGCGACCGTTGGTCGGCGCCGCCATCGCTACCTGCTCGCGCAGCTGGCGCATGGCGTGGCTCTCCCCCACCATCTGCAGGCGCCGGTCCACTCGCGCGCGCAGGGCGCGGTTCTCGACCTCGAGGCGCCGCTGGCGGAGCGCATTGCGGACGACCAGCACGGTCTTCTCCAGCGAGAGCGGCTTCTCGATGAAATCGAACGCCCCGAGCTTGATGGCGCGCACGGCCGACTCGATATTGCCGTGGCCGGAGATCATGATGACGGGCACGTCCACCTGGCGCTCGCGCAGACGCTCGAGCGTCGCGAGTCCGTCGGCGCCCGGCAGCCACACGTCGAGCAGCACGACGTCGTAGGGCGTGCGCGACAGCCGGTCGAGGCACGCCTCGCCGCTGTCGACCGCCTCGACCTGGTAGCCCTCGTCGCGCAGCACCCCCGACAGGGCGCTCCGCACGCCAGGCTCGTCGTCTACGACCAGGATCAGTGGCTTCACTTCGGCTCTCGGCTCTCTGAATTCTTCCCCTACACCGGCAGCTCGAGAATGAACCGCGTCCCGCGCGGGACGTTGTCGGTGACGTCGATCGCCCCTCCGTGCTCCGCGATGATCCGGCGCACGATGGCCAGACCGAGGCCGCTGCCCCGGCGCTTGGTCGAATAGTACGGCATGAACAGCTTCTCGCGCTCGCCCGCCGGGATCCCCGGCCCGTCGTCGGCCACGAGGATTCGAACGACGCGCTCGGCCGGCGCGTGCTGCAGCTCGAGATCGATGCGACCCTTGCGGTCCATCGCCTCGATGGCGTTGTCCACGAGGTTGATGACGACGCGGCGAATCTGCTCGGGGTCCACGCGAACCAGCGGCATGTCGGGCGGCGACTGGGTCGCAATCGTCACGTCCCGGAACAGGCCGACGTACAGCGCCAGCGTGTCGGCGAGCAGCGTCGGCAGGTTCGTCGGAATCCGCTTGGGCGCGGGCATGCGGGCGAACTGGGAGAACTCGTCCACCAGCCCCTTGAGCGATTCGACCTCGCCGACGATGGTCTTCGTGCACTCCTCGACCAGCGACCGCGTGGCCGGCGGCGCCGACTGGAAGTGCCGCGCGAGGCGTTCGGCGCACAGCTGGATGGGCGTCAGGGGGTTCTTGACCTCGTGGGCCAGCCGCCGGGCGACCTCGCGCCATGCGGCGACCTTCTGGGCACGGATGAGCGGCGTAATGTCATCGAAGACCAGCACCGTCCCCTCGATGGCCCCGCTTTCGCCGTGCAGCCGCGCCGCGGCCGCAGCCAGGTGCAGTTCGCGCCCCTCGGTCGAGAGCGCGATCTCCTGCGCCGGCGGCTCCTCGCCCGCGCTCCTCGCCCCTTCGATGAGGGCCACGAGCGGCGCAAGCTCCGGGCGGCCCAGCAGCTCGGCCACCGGCCTCCCGGCGCCCCCGCTGCCGAGTCCGAGCAGCCGCGCCGCCGCGCTGTTGATCGTCGTCACGAGCCCGCGTGCGTCCACCGACACGACACCTGTCGTGATGCGCTCGAGCACGGTCTCGATGTACCGCCGCCGCGCTTCCGCCTCCTGGTGCTGGCGCTGCAGATCGCGCGTCGAGCGCTCGAGCTCCTGACGGCTGTTCGACAGCTCGCCGGCCATGGCGTTGAAGGCCTCGACGAGCGACCCGAACTCGTCCGACGTCTCCGGCTCGAGCCGGTGATCGAGGCGCCCGGCACCGATATCCCGCGCCGCCGCCGCCAGCATCTGGATCGGTCGGGTGATTCGCTTCGCCAGGTACAACCCTGTCCACGTGGCGCCCACCAGGATCATCAGCGTCACCATCAGGAAGAACGAGATGTAGACGCCGAACATCGTGTTCCGGAGCACCTTCAGCTTGCTGTACTGCTCGTAGGCGTCGGTCATCCGCCGCGACCGCTCGGCCATTTCACCCGTCAGGTAGTCGGAAGCCACCACCACGCCGGCCGGCCGCCCGTCGCGGCCGCGGATGGGCGCCGCAGACCGCAGGAGTTCCCCGCCGCTGCCGAGCGGCTCGAAGCTGTGGGTTTCCGAGCCGCCTGACGCAATGCGCTCGGCCAGCCGATCCGCCGACGCGCGGTTGTAGCCGGACGGCAGCGTCGGCATCCGCACGTCGGCCACCGCCGACACGTCGGGCCGTGGTCCGCGGCCGGACACGATGCGGTAGACCTCGACCATGCTCGTGCGAGCCGGGGCGACCTCGGGCGTGATGACGTCGAACACCTTCGTCACGTCCGCGTCCGGAAAGCCGAGCGGCGCCAGCGCAACCGACAGGCGCTGCGACGTCTCGTTCACCAGCTTCTGCCGCTCGCGGTAGTAGTCGCCCGCGGTCCGGTTCGCCGACGCCACGATCTCTTCCAGCGGCGCATTGAACCAGCGGTCGAGGTTCGTGCGGATGAGTTCGCTCCCGACGAACAGCACCAACATCGAAGGGACCAGCGTCATCCCCAGCAGGACGCCCACCAGCTTCGATCGGAACTTCGCGAACGGCAGCCCGCGCCGCCGCTCGACCACCATCTTGAGAATGTTCCGCGCCAGGACGAGCACCAGCGCCAGGATCATCGCCAGGTCGGCCGCCGACAACGCGTAGAGCACGAACTCCGTGAGGAAGTCCGGAGAGAACCTCGACGACCGCGCCCCGAACGACAGCGTGGCCGCCAGCGCGGCCACCAGCAGCGCGATGCTGACGACGATCAGGAGCGGGTTGTCGCGGAACGGGCGTCGGCCGGTCGCCGGCCGCCGCGGCCGAGCCGGGGGTGTCGCCGGGGAAGCGGTCCGCAGCGTGGGCATCTACTGAATCAGGGTGAAGCGCGCCTCACCGGTCGGCACGGCGTGTTCCCACGGCCAGAAGAGGAACCAGGTGACCCGCGGGCGCGTCCGGGCGCGCACCCGGACGTAGGTACTCGCCGTTCGGCTCGAGCCCCTGGGTGCCGAAGAGCGAGAGCTGCCTGAACACCGTCATCCACTCCCGGACCTCGCCCTCGTCTTCGGTCAGGCGCGGCTCCTCCCCGCGACCGTCCACGGCCCGTGTCAGCCGATGCTGGCGCGTCAGATTGTCGTAGCGGGCGCTGGCCGTCACGGTGCTGGCCGCCAGCGTGCGATCGAGCCAGAGCGTCCCGCCGCGGCGCAGCTCGACCTCGTAGGCAATCGTCGCCGCCATCCCGCTGCGGATGGCCGTCTGCAGCTCGCTGGTGAAGCCGCGGGCGAGCGTGAACGACACCAGGACCCGGCCGTCCTTGACCAGGGCCTTCACGTCGAGGGCCGCCCCGTCCTCCGCATGGACAGGCTCCCGCCCCGTCGTCAGGATCGCGAGCCCGACGAGGAGCGTGACGAGTACGCCGGCCGACGTCCGTGTGGTCATTCGCTGGCGTGCAGCAGCTCCTCGAGCTGCTTCCTGAATTCACCGACGTCGCGGAAGTTGCGGTAAACCGACGCGAAGCGCACGTAGGCCACCTCGTCGAGGGTCTTCAGCGCGTGCATGACGAACAGGCCCACCTCCGCCGTCGCAATCTCCTTCTCCGGCCGCTCCTGGAGCGTCGCCTCCACGCGATCGGCGACTTTCTCGAGCGCCGTCACGCTCACCGGCCGCTTCTCGCACGCCTTCAGCATGCCGGCAATCAGCTTCTGACGCTCGAACCGCTCGCGGCTTCCGTCCTTCTTCACGACCATGTACGGAATCTCGTCAATCCGCTCGTAGCTCGTGAACCGGCGGCCGCAGTGGAGGCACTCCCGCCGACGTCGAATGACCTCGCCTTCCTTGCCCTCGCGCGAGTCGACGACCTTGTCGCCCGGGTGCCCGCAATAGGGACACTTCACCTGACCTCCTCCCCCGCCCCGCCCCGCTCGCCTGCGAGCGTGCGCATGCGGCCCAGCGTCAGCCCCTCCTGAACCATGAAGACGATGCCGAGCAGCGTGACCGGCACGAACGACACGGCGTGCAGCACGAGCGCCGCGCCCACCGCCTTGTCCTTCGACGCATGATAGAAGGACATCACGCCAATCTGGTAGAACATGTGGAACCCGCCGATGGCGCCGGGCGTCGGCACCGCCACGCCCACGACGAGAAGCGTCATCACCAGGAACGCCCCGACGAACGGCAGGTCGACGCCGAACGCCTGCGACACCAGCCAGATGCCCGTCGCAATGCAGATCCAGAGCGGAAACGACCAGGCGAACACGAGCAGCAGCTGCTGCGGCCGCCGCACGGCGTGCAGCCCCTCCGCGAACGTCTGGGCCAGCCCCTCGACGAGCGCCGCGAGGCGCAAGGGCAGCCGCCGCTCCACCTTCACCGACCACCGGCCGATGGCCTCCGGGTGGCCGGCGAGGAAATAGAACAGGCCGAGAATCGCGACCGTCGCCGCCGCGGCCGTGAGGCCGCCCACCTGCGCGGCCCGGAAGGTCGCCGGGTCCGCGCGCGAGAGCGCCGGGTCGGCGGTCAGCAGGAAGACGGCGAACAGCACGAGGACGGTCGCCATGTCGAACACGCGCTCGAGCACGACCGTCGCGAACGCGGCCGGGCCACTCAGCTTCTCGTTCTTCGCCAGCACGTACGGGCGCAGGAACTCCCCTGCCCGCGCGGGCAGGAGGAAGCTGGCGGCAAAGCCGATGACCGTCGCGCGGAAGGCGACCGAGAAGCGCGTCGGGCCGAGGCCGGCCAGCAGGTACTGCCAGCGCAACGACCGCAGCACGTAGGTCAGCATCGTCGTCACCACGGCCGCCAGCAGCAGATCGACGCGGCCTCTCGCCATCTCGGCCCACACCTGCCCGAGGTCGGCTCCCTTCAGGAACCAGAAAAACAGGGCAAGAGCGAGGCCGAACACGACGATGGTTCGCAGGTGCGCGCGCATGACGGGGCAAGGCACTCTACTATAAGATCGCTTCCAAGTCTATGGCGGAAGGCCACTTACTGGCCGATGCTGACAGCCGCCGACCAACGCTGGTATCATGTCGGCCCTTGCATCACGGCAACCGTTGTCGCGGCCTTCGTCCGGCCGAGGTGAGGATTCCCTCATGACACTCGCACCGCCGCTCCTCGCCACATCGTTCCCCGGCCTCCCTCCCGTCCGCTCCGGGAAGGTGCGGGACCTGTTCGACGCCGGCCGGGACCTCGTGCTCGTCGCCACCGATCGGATCTCGGCGTTCGACTACGTGCTGGGGTCCGGCATCCCCGACAAGGGGAAGGTGCTGACGCAGCTGTCGGCATTCTGGTTCGAGCTCACGGCGGGCGTCGTGCCGAATCACGTCCTGTCGGTCGACCCGGAGGCGTTCCCGCCCGCACTCCGGGCGCACGCCGACACGCTGCGCGGACGTTCGATGCTCGTACGCCGGACCGAGCCCATCCCCATCGAGTGCGTCGTGCGAGGTTACCTGGTCGGGTCGGGGTGGGCCGAATACCGGAAGTCGGGAACCGTGTGCGGCATCCAGCTGCCCGCGGGGCTGCGCGAGGCCGACCGGCTGCCCGAGCCGATTTTCACACCGTCGACGAAGGCCGAGAGCGGCCATGACATCAACATCAGCCAGGAGGAGGCCGGCCGGCTGGTGGGCCGCGACCTGGTCGAGAGCCTGGCGCGGCTCTCGCTCCAGGTCTACTCCATGGGGGCGGCCCACGCCGAGACGCGCGGGATCATCGTGGCCGACACCAAGTTCGAGTTCGGCATCTCCCGCGACGGCGGCCGGGAGCAGATCCTGCTGATCGACGAGGTGCTGACGCCGGACTCCTCGCGGTTCTGGCCGGCCGACGGCTACAAGCCGGGGGGCAGCCAGCCGAGCTTCGACAAGCAGTTCGTGCGCGACTACCTCGAACAGATCAAGTGGAACAAGCAACCCCCGGTGCCCTCGCTGCCCGACGATGTGATCGCCCGGACCCGGGAGAAGTACGTCGAGGCGCTGCGCCGCCTGTCGGGCCACGGCGTGGACGAACGGAGCTGACGTGCGCGAACGGCTGGAACACCTGGTCGGCGAGATGGTCGAGCGCGGCATCCTGTTCGAGGACGCCCTCGGCGCATTCGAGCGCACGTTCATCGTGAGGGTGCTCGACCGCGCGAACGGCAACCTGAGCGCCGCGGCGCGCGAACTCCGCATCCACCGGAACACGCTCAGCCGGAAGATGGCGGAGTTGAAGATACGCAGATAGCTGTCGGCTGGTAGCTGGCAGCCGTGTGGTGTCAGCTTGTCCGCTTCCACCGCACCGTCCCATCCTTGCGGTCCTCGAGCAGGATGCCCATCGCCTTGAGCGCGTCGCGCAGGCAATCGGACTCCTTCCAGTTTCGGGCGGCCTTGGCCGCCCGGCGCGCCTCGATGAGCGCCTCGACCTCGGCGTCGAGCGCCTTGCGCTCCTCATGCGGCCAGGTGGCGAAGATGCGGTCGGTCTCGTCGAGCAGCCCCACCACGTCGTCGCGCTCATCACGCGTGAGCGGCCGGTAGTCGTCCCGGGCGTTGATGTCGGTGACGAGCGTCAGGATGGCGGCCAGCGCCTCGGGCGTGTTCAGGTCGTCGGAAATGGCCAGCCAGAATTCGTCGCGGGCGCGCGCCACGCGCGCCCGCGGCTCGACGCCCGGGTCGCCCGCTCCCTCGCGCGCGGGCGATGGCGGCTCCTCCATCCGGCGACGGAAGGTGCGCAGGCGCTCGAGCGTCGCCTCGGCGGCCCTCACGCCTTCGAAGCTGAAGTTGTACTGCTTCCGGTAGTAGTTGCTCAGAATGGCGAAGCGGAACGTCATCGGGGCGACGCCCTTGCCGACCAGATCGCGCAGGGTGAAGAAGTTGCCCAGGCTCTTGGACATCTTCTGCCCCTCGACCATCAGGAACTCGCCGTGAGCCCAGTGCGAGACCCACTGGTGGCCGATCGCCCCCTCGCTCTGCGCAATCTCGTTCTCGTGGTGCGGGAAGACGAGATCCACGCCGCCGGTGTGGAGGTCGAGCCGGTCGCCGAGCAGACTGAGCGCCATCGCCGAGCACTCGATGTGCCAGCCGGGCCGTCCCCTGCCCCACGGACTGTCCCACCACGGCTCGCCAGGCTTCGTGCCCTTCCACAGAACGAAGTCGCTGACCGCGTCGCAATCGTACTCGTCCGCATCGACGCTCGTCCCGAGCTGCATCCCGTCGCGGTCGATGTGCGACAGGCAGCCGTACTGCGGAAGGGCGCCGACCCGGTAGTAGACGCTGCCGTCGCGCTCGTAGGCGAGACCGCGGGCCTCGAGCGCCTGGACCAGCCGAATCATGTCGGCCATGTGGTCCGTCGCGCGGGGCATCAGCGTCGGCCGGGCAATCCCGAGCGCGTCGATGTCCTCGAGGAACGCCCGCTCGTAGGTGTCGGTGAACGCCCGCATCGCCTGGAGGCGCGTGTCGTTGCCCGCCTCCGGCGGCAGCGCCTTCTGACTGTCGCGGATGATCTTGTCGTCGACGTCGGTCAGGTTCAGGCAGAAGAGGACCCGGTAGCCTGCGGTTTCGAACACCCTCCTCACCAGGTCCTGGAACAGGAACGTCCGCAGGTTCCCGATGTGGACGTAGTCGTAGATGGTCGGACCGCAGTTGTAGACCTTGAGTTCGCCCCGGACGAGCGGCGTCACCGGTGCGACGCGCCGGGTCAGGGTGTTGAAGAGGGCAATGGGGCGCGGTTCCGTCATGGGAACAGCATCTCACGATCATGCGATCTTGCGATCGTGCGATGTGGCGATCTTGCGATCTCGCGATCTTGCGATCTCGCGATCTTGCGATCTCGCGATCTTGCGATCTCGCGATCTTGCGATCTCGCGATCACCACATCGCACGATCGCAACATCGCACGATCGCAAGATGCTCCGGGTTCGCCTCATCCGGCCCGGCCCTCCGGGCGAGAGTCGGGCCGACCGCGCTTGACACCCGCGCCAGACGGCCATACAATTAGCAGTCAGGCACACCGAGTGCTAACAGTCTTGCAGGGTCGGCGCTAACGGCCGGTCCCGGCGAGTGCCAAACCGGCACCCCGCCCCTCGGGCGGGGCTGCCTTCAACCACACTGTGAAAGTGGGGGTGACATCGATGAAAGCCAGACCGCTACACGACCGGATCCTCGTCAAGCGCATCGACGAGGGCGAACAGAAGATCGGCGGAATCATCATTCCCGACACCGCCAAGGAGAAGCCGCAGCAGGGCAAAGTCGTTGCCGTCGGCTCCGGCAAGGTCAAGGACGACGGCGGCCGCATCAAGCTGGACGTCAAGGCCGGCGACACGATCCTGTTCGGGAAGTACTCCGGCCAGGAGATCAAGCTCGACGGCGAGGAGTTCCTCATCATGCGTGAAGAGGAAGTCCTGGCGGTCCTCGAGTAGTCGCGTCCCCGAACAACATCCAGACCTGAACGGAGCAGACAACGATGGCAAAGCAGATTATCTACGGCGAGCAGTCGCGCCAGGCACTTCTCCGCGGGGTGAACGCCCTCGCCGACGCGGTGAAGGTGACGCTCGGCCCCAAGGGCCGCAACGTGGTCCTCGACAAGAAGTTCGGATCGCCGCTCATCACCAAGGACGGCGTGACGGTGGCGAAGGAAATCGAGCTGAAGAACCCGGTCGAGAACATGGGCGCGCAGATGGTGCGCGAGGTGGCGAGCAAGACGTCCGACGTCGCCGGTGACGGCACGACGACGGCAACGGTGCTCGCGCAGGCGATCTACCGCGAGGGCTCGAAGAACGTGGCAGCCGGCGCGAACCCGATGGAACTCAAGCGCGGGATCGAGCACGCGGTCGAGGTCGTGATCGAGTCGATCAAGAAGCTGTCGAAGCCGGTCAAGGGCAACATGATCGCGCAGGTCGGCACGATCTCCGCGAACAACGACAAGACGATCGGCACGATCATCGCCGAGGCGATGGAGAAGGTCGGCAAGGACGGCGTCATCACGGTCGAAGAGGCGAAGACGCTCGAGACCTCGCTCGAGGTCGTCGAGGGGATGCAGTTCGACCGCGGCTACCTGTCGCCCTACTTCGTCACCGACCCGGAGCGGATGGAAGTCGTCCTCGAGAACCCCGTCGTCCTGATCCACGAGAAGAAGATCAGCTCGATGAAGGATCTCCTCCCGGTGCTCGAGCAGGTCGCCCGCATGGGCAAGCCGCTGCTCATCATCGCCGAGGACGTGGACGGCGAGGCGCTGGCCACCCTGGTGGTCAACAAGCTGCGCGGCACACTGTCGGCCGCCGCGGTGAAGGCGCCCGGCTTCGGTGACCGCCGCAAGGCCATGCTCGAGGACATCGCGATCCTCACCGGCGGCCGTGCGATCACGGAGGACCTGGGCATCAAGCTCGAGAACATCCGCATCGAAGACCTCGGCCAGGCCAAGAAGATCACGATCGACAAGGACAACACGACGATCGTGGAAGGCGCCGGCACCAGCCAGGCGATCGAGGGCCGCGTCAAGCAGATCCGTGCGCAGGTCGAGGACACCACCTCGGACTACGACCGCGAGAAGCTGCAGGAACGGCTGGCGAAGATCGTCGGCGGCGTGGCGGTGATCAAGGTCGGCGCCGCGACCGAGACCGAGATGAAGGAGAAGAAGGCGCGCGTCGAGGACGCGATGCACGCCACCAAGGCGGCCGTCGAAGAGGGCATCGTCCCGGGCGGCGGCGTCGCCCTGCTGCGCGGCATCCACGCGCTCAACAAGCTGAAGCTCGAGGGCGATCAGCAGATCGGCGTCAATCTGGTGAAGCGCGCCCTCGAGGACCCGATGCGCTGGATCGCCAACAACGCCGGCGTCGAAGGCTCGATCGTCGTCCAGAAGGTGCTCGAGAGCAAGGACGAGGAGTGGGGCTTCAACGCGCAGGACGAGAAGTACGAGAACCTGGTGGCCGCCGGCGTCATCGACCCCGCCAAGGTCGTCCGCACGGCGCTCCAGAACGCCTCGTCGATCGCCTCGCTGCTGCTGACCACCGAGGCGATGGTGTGCGACATCCCCGAGGAGAAGAAGGACGCGCCGATGCCGGGCGGCCCGGGCGGCGGGATGGGTGGGATGTACTAGGAAATCGATGACACGGGTCAGTCGATGACTCTTGTCAGTCGGTGATACTCGTCAGTCAAGGGCCCGGCAGGCGCAAGCCTGCCGGGCCTTTCGTGTCTGTGGCCGCCGCCGGGCCGGCGGCCCCGGCCGCACCCACTGGTCGCTGCCCGCTACCGATACGACGCGTGGAACTCGGCGAGCCGCTCCACCACCTGCCGGATCCTCGGCGTCGGCGGCAGGATGGTGGTCCTGAAATGCGCGGTCCCCGGAATCTGGCCGAACCCGGTGCCTGGCACCACGCAGATTCCGGTCTGCTCGAGCAGTGCCGCGCAGTAGTCCACGTCGGTTCGGCCGGCCGGCAGCGCAATCCTCGGAAATGCGTACATCGCGCCTGACACCACGTTGCACTGGATGCCGGGAATCCGGTTCAGCCCCTCGGCCAGCAGGACGGCACGCGTCCTGAGTTCGCCCAGCACGCCATCGCGTTCGCTGGCGTAATGCTCGTAGGACGGGTCGCCGGGCTTCGGCGGCCGCACCATGCAGTATGTGGCCACCTGCCCGGTCAGATTGGCGCAGAGCGACACCGATTGCAGCTTGGTGATCTCGGCCACCACGTCCGGCGGCACGTTCCGCACCTCCATGTACCCCCCGCGCTGGCCGCATTCGCCGAGGAACCCCTTCGAGCACGAGTGGAAGCTGAACAGGCTGACGTCGGTCTCCCCCTGCTCGAGCATGGCGCGCGCGAACGAGACGAAGCGACCGCCGGCAAGATAGATGTTCTCCTGGTACACCTCGTCGGCGAGGATCGCGAGCGAGTGGTCCTTGGCGAAGTCGATGATCATGCCGATGTTGTCGCGATCGAGCACCGAGCCGGTCGGATTCCCCGGACTCAGCACGCAGATCGCCTTCACCGTCACGCCGCCGCGCCGGGCCCCCTCGAGGCTCTCCTCGAGCATCTCGCGGCTCAGCTTCCAGTCGTGGCCCTCGTCGAGGTAGTAGCCGACCTGCCTGCCGTCGAGCAGCGTGATCGTGGCGCTGTAGAGCGGGTATGCGGGATCGGGATCATGATGCCGTCCCGCGGGCCGCTGATGAGGATGCGGAGGGCTGTCTGCACGCCCTTCGATGCGCCGTCGGTCAGGAAGATCGACTCGGGATCGGCGTCGAAGCCGTCGCGCTCGCGGATGAAGTCGGCCACGGCCTCGCGGACGAACCGCACCCCCTTGCTGTCCGAGTAGGCGCCCAGCCCGTGCCCGGTGCCCTTGAGGATCCGCCCGGCGGTCTCCAGCACGTCGGACGGGAACAGGCCGGCCCCGCGCTGAATCAGATCCGGGTACTGGCAGACGGCGAGCACCTGACGCAGGTAGGTCAACGGCTTCTGCTCGAGCGCCTGCGGGTTGCCGATGTTGCAGTAGATGATCTCGCGCCCCTGGCGCTCGAGTTCCTGCGCACGCGCGACGATGGGCCCGCGCACCGCGTACTCCGTGCGGAGCACGGCCTGGCCGATGTCCTTCAACTGGATCGTCATGATGAGTTCTCTCGCACCGCAGATTCTTCCGCAAAACCTGGGCGGAAGCAACGGTGCCACCGCAGGGCCTCGAGCCCGACGCTACTCGAGGCGGAAGGCGCCGAGATACACGCGCGCCGGTCGCTTCAGCTGGTGGGCGAACAGCATGATGCCACGGATGCGCCGCAGGTCCATCTCGCGGCGATCGGGCGCGCGCCTGACGTCGTCGAGGGGAATCGCGAATCGGTTGACGCCGGGTGCAACCGACAGCGCCAGGTTGAACCGATCCTCGTAGCGCTGATCGTGCGCCGCGTCGTGGACGCGAATCACCAGCGGCAGCGGCGCATCGAGGTCCGAGACGACGACGAACACCAGGCGGCGATAGCCGCTCCAGTCCGGATGCGGCTCGACGATCCCGACGCCCGGATACGTCGCCGGTTTCAGATCGAGCCGCGCCAGCGGCTGGTCGAATGACGCCTCCAGGCCGGGCGGTCGCGTCCGCGCCGTCAGGGTGCCGTCTCCCAGTTCGACGAACCGGCGCTCCCACCACGCCCCGTCGAACGCCACCAGCGTCGGCATGGCATGGTCGCGAGCGATGTACGCCGCCGTCGTCATTCCCAGGTGCGCACCGGCGGCGACGAGCAGCAGTACGCCAACCGGGACGGCCAGTGCCCGGAACCGGCGAACCGGCCGCGGCCCGACCGCGGGTGACGGCCTCGAACGCGCTCCCGACAGGAGGAGGAACGCCGCCGCACCCGCCCCGTCCCGAAGGAAGTCGCTGAGCGATGGCTCCCGGGCGCCCTGGAAGACCTGCAGAACCTCGGTGACCGCTCCGAGCGCGACCGTCACGAGAAAGGCCTGCCGCCGCACGCCGGGACCCGGCGCTCCAGAGGCGCGCGCCCTTCGAATGCCCAGGATCGCGAGTGCCGCCAGTCCGAACAGCGGCGCGTGGCCGGCGTCCAGCACCGCGTCCCAGAACATCGATCGCTCGGGAACGTTTCCGAACGCGAGGATCAGCATGAGCGACGCGAGCAGGAGCGCCCAACCGGACCCTGCCGCACGGCGCGTGCCGGGCTTGCTCTCGCGCGGCGTCGATGTCTCGGGAGTCGGTCGATGCACTCGGGCGCTTCGTTTCGCGGCGAGAGCCTAGCGGAGAGTGAACGTCAACTCGATCACGACGAGGACGGGAACGGGCTGACCGGTCTGGCGGAGCTTGCCGGGGACGAAACGCCACTGCTTGGCGGCCGCGATGGCCTTCTGGTCCAGGCCGAACACGGGGTCGAGCGACCTGGTGACGCGCACCTCGCCCACCGTGCCGTCCGGAAGCACCACGCATTCCAGCTGCACCATCCCCTGGATCTTCGCCCGCATCGCGTCGGCGGTGTATTCGGGTCGGACTTCTCGCAGCGGGATCGGGTTCTCCACGCCGCTGCCGGGTCGGTAGGCACCGCCTCCGAAGCCGCCGCCCCAACCCGGACCGAGGCCGGACCCCGTACCCGGACCGATTCCGGTCCCGGTGCCCGTGCCGGACCCGCCGCCGCTGCCGGGCCCTTGGGACAGCGACGAGGCCAGGCCGTCGAGCGAGCCGGCCACGGTCGTCGTCGCGTCGAAGCTCGTCTTGGCCGGGATATCGAGCGGCGGCGGAGGCGGCGTGTCCGCCGGTTTGGCCTGGGGAACGGGCGTCGGTTCCGGCTTCTTCACCGTTCCCGCCAGTTCGGCCTTCTTCTCCGGCAGTTTCATCCGATTGCCGCCGCCACCACCGCCTCCGCCCGGCCCCGGTTGATTGAGGAAGATGATGTTGTGGAGCGGGATCGACTCCATCGGCTGGGAGGCCATGAATCCGGTCGGGGCGAACTGGACGAAGGCGACAATCAGGCCGGCGACGACGACGTGGATGAGGACGGAGAACCCCGTGCGTTCCAGGAACGCCTGGAACGCGTTCGGGCCCGTGATCGGGTAGTGGTCCGAGAACAGCCTGGGCTCGGGAGCCGGGCCGGCAGGGTTCGGTGCCTTGTCGACGGCCGCGCCGGACGAACGCGCAGCGGGCAGGTCGTCGGACGTCGGCGGCCGCCACTCGTTGCTCCACAGCGCCGTCGGGCGTGCCGAACGGGCCGCGTTCGGCCCTCGCACGACGGGCGGACGCTCTGCCGAGACGTCCTCAGACTTCGGCGCCGGCCACTCGTTGCTCCAGAGTGTCATTGCGCACCACGGCCTGGAAGGCGACTGCAATTCCAGTGCCTGGCAGGGCTTGGCTGTTCTGCGAGATCCTTGGACCTCCTGGCGCGCGCTCCACCGGTCATGTCGTAACCCGACCTCCGGACAGGACACTCCCGCTTTCAACAATACGACGGCACCGCGCAATCCGCTCAACCGGCAGGGATGCCGCTCCGCCCCACTAACTTCTGACGACGACAACCTGTCGGCGGCCTTGCGACGGCCGCCGACGGGGACCTACAGCCTTCCGGTCCACGCTCCGATCGCCGCGTTGCCGCCGCCGTAACAGTGCAGCGTCGACAACGCGTCGGCCGCACGCGGCTCGCTGCACACGGCGACGAGCACGCCGCCCCGATCGATCAGGGTCTCGAAGATCCGGCCATCGTGCGCCTGGAAACCAACGTGCTTCAGTCTGGTGGCCAGTCCGTGCTTCGCCAGGTCGCCCGACTTCGCATCGAGCACGGTCACGAGGCCGCCGGCAGCCACGGTCGTGCCAACGCCGAGAACCTCGACCTGGCCGGGGGTCCGGCCGAACACCTTCTGAAGCAGGCCGGACGTCTCGGGGCCCTCCTTTGCCATGATCGTCAGCGCTTCGGCCGGAAAGCCCTGCCGCTTCAGCGCCTCGACCCCGCGCTCCGCCGACGCCACATCCTTGAAGACCCCAACCGTGTATCGACCGGTGTCCACCTCAGCCACTCAGCACCTCGTCGGAATCCTGTAGACAGCCCGCATTCGGGCACACCGCCAGGCAGACGGCATGCTCTTACTGTAAGCTTGATGACGACACGCATCAAGTCCGGCGCCGGAATGACGGGAGAGATTGGCGCGCCGGCACACAGAAGGACCGGTGTATGGGATCGATTGGCTTCTTCGAACTGCTCGTCATCCTCGCGATTCTCGTGCTCGTGTTCGGAGCGAACCGCCTCCCGGAACTCGGTCGGAGCGTCGGCCAGGCGATCCGCGGGTTCAAGGAGGCCTCGAAGAAGGACGACGGCAACACGCCCCGTTAGACGAGGTGCCGGGCATCCCCGACCCGGCGGGTCAGCCTCTCCCGGTCCAGGTACTCGAGCAGCGGGATCGCGTACTTGCGGGTGAGCCCGTATCGCTCTTTGAACATCCCGACGTCAATCGTGGCCGGGCCGGCCGGCGCCGACTGTCTGAGGGCGGCCATGTCGCGCTTGAGTCCGTCGAGCGCCGCCTGGTCGAAGAGCAGCGCGTCGAGCCGGGCGAGCACCTTCTGCCTGACCAGCAGCCTGGCCACACGGTCCATCACGGCCTCCCGGATCCCACACGCCTCTGCCACCTCGCGCAGGTCCGGCGGCTTCAAGCCGCCCTTGCGGAAGGCGAGTGCGATCGCCTGACGGGCCTGCTCTTCCTCGGGGGAAAGCGACACGCGGTGCGAGGCCAGCGCCAGGCGGTCGCGGCCGGTGACGGTGCCGGCCTGCTGGAGGCGCTCGATCACGGCATCAAAGACGCCTTCTCCCGCGCGCCCGAACACGCGCTCGCGGACCTCCTCTCGCGGCACGCCTTCCGAGAGCGGCTCGGCCGCGTGATGGTCCTCCAGGCGCTTCACGACGGCGGTCGAAAGGGCGTCGATCACCGCGGGTGCCAGGAGGACCTCGCCTGCACGAACCGCGACGCCGGCGCGCGCCAGCCGATCGACGACGACGCCGACGGACTCGGGCGCGAGGCCGGCCCGTCTCACGAGGAACGCCGTCGGGAACCCGGCGGCCCCGGCCTCCGTCACGAGGGCCGCGACGGCACGGTCCTCGGCTGCCTCTGCCCTTCCGCCCCCGGGATCCAGCCGCTCGAAGCGCTCCCGGGCGGCCGCCGTGCGAATGGCGCCTCGCGCCGGATGCGGGTCCAGCACGACGCCGCCCGCGATCGTGACGGGCGGCGAATACGCCCGCAGGATGAATCGGTCGCCGCGGGAGAGGACCGCCGGTGCCTCGAGCCGCAGACGGACGTAGGCGTGCCGCCCCCCGGGCACCTCGGCGGCCACTGGCGCCGCGCCGGCCTCGCCGGCCGCCGGCCCGCCGGCCGCCAGCACCGCGGCCACGGCCACGCGACCCAGCCTCTCGCCGGTCCCCTGGTGGAAACGTACACGCGCGCCGTGCCGGACGGCGCCGACGCTCGAGACCACCTCCAGCCTCGCGTCCAGCATGCGTGTGGGCGCGAGCGTGTCCGGTGTGAGCAGGGAGTCGCCGCGTCCGACCTCCTCGAGGTCGATTCCACCGAGGTTGAGCGCCACGCGCTGCCCGGCCTGGGCCGACGCGGCCGTCTCACCGTGGACCTGCAATCCACGCACCTTGACGCGCCGCTCACCGGGCATCACGGCGAGTTCGTCGTCGACGCCCACGTGGCCGGACAGCAACGTGCCGGTCACGACAGTTCCGAATCCTCTGACCGAGAACGCCCGGTCGAGCGGCATGCGGGCGATTCCACCCGCGTTTCGGCGACGGGATCGGCGGCCGAGGGCGACCAGCGCGTCCTTGAACGCCGCCATCCCCTCGCCGGTCTTTGCCGAGAGCGCGAGGACAGGCGCATCGGCGAGGAATGACCCGGCCGCGAGGTCCCGCACCTCCATGGCGACCAGTTCGATCATGTCGGCGTCGGCAAGGTCCGACTTCGTGATCGCGATGAGACCATCGGGAACGCCGAGCAGCCGGCAGATCTCGAAGTGTTCCCGCGTCTGCGGCATCACCGACTCGTCGGCCGCGACGACGAGCACCACGGCGTCGATGCCGCCGACGCCGGCCAGCATGTTCTTGACAAACCGCTCGTGCCCGGGAACGTCGACGAACGAGAACGCGAACTCGTCGGTCGCCCAGTGCGCAAAGCCGAGGTCGATCGTGATGCCGCGGGCCTTCTCTTCCTTCAGCCAATCGGGATCGGTCCCGGTCAGCGCGAGGACGAGGGCGCTCTTGCCGTGGTCGATGTGGCCGGCCGTGCCGATGATGACGTGGCGGGGCATCCTAGCGTCCGCGTCGCTGCCGAGCGTTCTTTCCGGGGCGCGGTCGTTTTCTGATCGGCTCACGCTTCGCGGCAGCGGTGCGCGGCCCCGGTCTCTGCCGCCGCGTGGCCTTCCGCGCGGCATCGAGGATGTCGACCAGCCCAAGTTCCACCTGGCGTTTGTCGAGGTCCACGCGGACGACGCGCACCCGCACGCGGTCACCAAGCCGGTAGGCCCGGCCGAGGCTCTCGCCGCGGAGCGTATGTGTCGGCTCGAGGAACCGGTAGTAGTCGTCCGCCATGGTCGACACGTGCACGAGTCCCTCGACGAAGTGCTCGATCAGCTCCACGAACAGCCCGAACGACGCCACGCCCGTGATGTAGCCGTCGAAGTCGTCGCCGACCTTGTCGCCCATGAAGCGGACCTTCTTCCACTGGAGAAGCTCCCGCTCGGCCTCGTCGGCCCTCCGCTCCCGCTCCGATGTCAGTCGCGCAATCTCCGGCAGGACATCGGTCAGCCTCGCGAGCCGTTCCTCGGTCGCGGCGCCGGCTCTCGCGGCGCGGAGGAGCCGGTGCACGACCAGGTCGGGATAGCGGCGGATCGGCGAGGTGAAGTGCGTGTAGCTCGAGAACGCCAGCCCGAAATGCCCGAGATTGTCCGGCGCGTAGCGCGCCTTCTGCATGGTGCGCAGCAGCAGCACCGCCACCGCGCGCTCCTCCGGCCTGCCGTGGATCCTCCGGAGCAGCCCCTGGAAGTGGCGCGGCCTGACCGCGTGCGGCGGCACGCCCAGACTGAGGCCGAAGCTCGACACGAACTCCTCGAACTTCATCACCTTGAGCGGATCGGGCTGCTCGTGGACCCGATAGAGGCCTGGAACGGGGCTCGTCTCCAGGAACTCCGCCACCGTCTCGTTGGCGAGCAGCATGAACTCCTCGATGATCCGGTGCGCGATGTTCCGCTCGGATGCGACGATGGCCTCGACCTGGCCGACCTCGTCCAGCACGATCTCGGCCTCGTCGAGATCGAAATCGAATCGAGCCCAGCCGCCTGCGCCGTTCGTGCAGCACGTCGAACAGCGCGCGCATCCGCTCGAACAGGGGCACGAGCGCCGCGTAGCGGGCCACGAGCCCGGGATCGCCGCCGCTCAGGATCGCGTCAACGTCGGTGTAGGTCATCCGCTCGCGGGTGCGGATGATCCCGTCGTGGAACTCCCGACCGACCACGGTCCCATGCCGGTCCACCTCCATCAGGCACGACTGGACGAGCCGGTCGACGCGCGGATTCAGGCTGCACAGCCCGGTCGCCAGGTCCTCCGGGAACATGTGCAGCGCGCGGTCCGGGAAGTACACGGACGTGCCGCGCTCGTAGGCCTCGGCATCCAGCGCGCTCCCCTCCCCGACGTAGTGCGACACGTCGGCGATGTGCACGCCAAGCCGGAAATGGCCGTTCTCGAGCCGCTCAATCGAGATCGCGTCGTCGAAGTCGCGGGCATGCTCTCCGTCGATCGTGACGATGTCGAGCCCTCGGAAATCGGTGCGCCCGGCGAGGTCCTGACTGCGGGCGTGCGTCGCGCTGGCGCCGCCGCGCGCGCCGGTGAGGCGCCTCGCTTCGACGACTGCCGCCTCGCCATGAGCGTCGGGCAGGCCGTACTTGCGGACGATGACGGTCGTGTCGACGCCCGGGTCGTCGATGTGGCCCAGTACCTCGACGACCCGTCCAATCGGCCCGCGAGTGGCGCTCGGCCACCGGACGATCTCGACCGCCACCATCTGCCCGGGCTTCGCGCCGCCTGCGTCCGCAGGCGGCACGGCGACCTCGGTCTGGAGGCGGCGGTCGAACGGCGCGACGAACCCGATTCCAGCCGCGTCGACCTCGAACCGCCCCACGAGCCGCCGGTTCGCGCGCTCGAGGATCTTGACGATGCGGCCCTCGGGCCGATCGCCGCCGCGGAGGCGCTCGATGCGCGCCACCACGCGGTCGCCGTGCATCGCTTCCTGAACGTGCGGGGCCGCGATGAACACATCCGGCTCGCGGGCGCCACGGGTGCGATCGGGAGCCACGAACGCGTGTCCGCCGGTGTGCAGCTGCAACCGGCCGACGACGAGATCCATCTTCTCGGCCAGGCCGTACCGCTTGCCGCGCACCTCCACCAGCAGGCCCTCGTCGACGAGGCCCTCGAGCTGGCGCCTGAAGCCTGCCCGCCGCTCGCGCGGGATCGCCAGAAGCTGCATCAGCTCCCGCGTCGAGGCCGGGTGCTGCGCCCGTTCACGTATCGCGCGGAGCAGTTCGTCTCGTGATTGCACGGGCACCTACCTGGCCCCCCTGGCCGCGCCGATCCGCGCGAGCGCAGCGAGCGCCTCCGCGGCGCGCGGGCCGGCCGTCTGATCCACGGCGCCTGCCAGCTGTTGGGCCTCGCCTGCCTTCGCCAGCGCCTGGTGCACCGACGCGGCCTCGTCGGCCCGGCCAGCCTTCTCGAGCAGGCCCGCGGCGGTGCTCATCGCCTGCTTTGCACTCCCCAGTTCGGCACTCGCCCTTCCGAAGTTGATCTCGAACAGGCTGACGCGAGCCGACTGGAGCGATGCGCGGGCCTCGGCGAGCTGGACGCGGAGTTCCGCGTCGCGCAGGCTCCCCTCTGCCGCCCACCGACCCGACGCCCCCCAGAGCCAGCCGGCGCCGACCGCCACCAGCAGCCCGACGAGCGCGAACAGCGCCATCTTGATCTTGGTCATGACAGGTTGTCCACCTTCTCGGCCCCGGTCCGGTCTCAGCCGCCGACACCCGCTCCGGGTCCAAACAGCAGGATCTGGATATCGCCCACGTTGGTGTCGCTCGGACCGGTCATCACGAGGTCGCCCAGCGTGCTGAAGAACCGGTACGTATCATTGTCGTCGAGGTACGCCTCGGGCGCCGCAAGCCCGGCCCGTGCGGCCCGCGCGAGCGTCGTGCCGTCCGACACCGCTCCCGCCGCGTCGGTCGGACCGTCGACGCCGTCGGTGCCCCCGCTCAGCAGCGCGGCGGGAACGGGCAGCGCGGCGAGCGATCGGGCCGCCGACAGCGCCACTTCCTGGTTCCGCCCGCCGCGGCCGCGTCCGGTCACACGGACCGTGGTCTCCCCCGTCGCAATCACGCACGTCGGCTCGCGGCTGTTTCCCGACCGACGCACCGCCTCGTCCACGAACCGGGGCCCCGCGTCGCGGGCCTGGCCGACTACCGGTTCGTCAATCACGATCGTGCGATACCCGAGCGCCTCTGCCGCCGACCTCGCGCCGGCCGCCGCACTCGCGCGCGATCCGATGAGAAGCGTCGCGGCGTGCGCCAGGCGCCCGTCGCCTGGCTTCGGCGTCTCGGGAAGCCCGCCCTTGGCGCCGGCGCGCAGCCGCCCGCCCACTGCCGCCGGGAACCGGCCCTCGCCGCCGTGGCGCGCGATCACAGCCAACGCGTCGGCGAAGGTGCTCGGGTCGGGAACGGTCGGACCGGACCCTATCACGCTGAGGTCGTCCCCCACGACGTCCGAAATCGCGAGCGCCAGCACGGGCGCCGGGGCCGCGGCCGCAAGCTGCCCGCCTTTGACGGCGGAAAGGTGCTTGCGGACGGCGTTCAGCGCGTGGATGTCGGCGCCGGCCATGAGCAGTTGGCGCGTCGCCTCCTGCTTGTCTTCGAGCGTGATGCCGGGCGCCGGCAACGCCATCAGAGACGACGCGCCCCCCGACAACAGCACGAGAAGGCCGTGCCCGGGCGGCACCGCACGGGCACTCGCGAGCGCGCACCGGGCGGCCTCCACACTGCGGGCGTCCGGCACCGGGTGACTGGCCTCGATCCAGGTCACCGACGGAGGCAGGCGATCCGCCCCATGCGTCCCGACGGCCAGGCCGTCAGCGATGGCCCCGGCCCACTGGCGATCGAACGCCGCCGCCAGATGTGCCGCCGCCTTGCCGATCGAGAGCACGCGGAGCGGGCGGTCGAGGAAGGCTCGAACGTCGGGGCGATGACGCACGGACTCGAGGAGCGCAGCCGCGCTCGACTGGTCGAGGGCCGCGCGGAAGATGGCGGGAAGATCCCGGCGGAAACGCGCGAGGTCGAGGTTCAGTTCGCCTTCGTCGAGTCGGACCACGCCGACAGGTTGGTCACGATGTCGAACTGCCGGAGCAGATGGCCCATCACCTGCGCCGCGTCTTCCGATCGGCACACCTGGTCGAGCCGCGCGAGCAGCCGCGCGAGCGCCCGCTCGGCGGCACGGTAGGCCGGCTCCGAGTAGTACTCGCGCTGCCGGCGCAGACAGCACTGATGCCTGATCAGTTCCTCGCGATAGAAGTCGATCTGAATACCTGGAGGGAGCTTGCTCGATGGCCGCTGGTCGGTCATGAAGCCGTGCATGCGACTCCTTCAGCAGTCAGAGACAGTCGGTAGGCAGTACCCAGTCTATTGCCGGCGTCGGCGCGTGTCAACGGCGACCAAATTGCTCCGAGCGGCGCCGTCGCCGCCCCCTACCTCAGCCGACGCGCGGCCACGAGACCGCCGAGGCAGCCGACCAGCATGCCGCCGCCGAGCAGCAGCGCGATCGACGCGCCGGGGACGAACGACAGGCTCTGCACATCGAACATCCCGCCCGCCATCGCCGCCAGGCGCGACTTCGCCAGTTCAAGCGCGACGCGCAGCGCCACGAGTGCGAGCGCGCCGCCGATCCCGCCCTGGATGGTGCCCTCGCAGACGAACGGCCCCCGGATGAACGCCATCGGCGCGCCCACCAGTTCCATGATCTCCACCTCGTCGCGCCGCACGTACAGCGCCAGGCGGACGACGTTGGTGACGGTGAGGCCGGCGGCCAGAATGAGGATGCCCGCCAGCAGGAAGCCGGCGTAGCGGACGAACGCGCTGAGCGACGACAGGCGATCGAGCCACCGGCGATCGTAGCGGACGTCGGCCACGCCGGGCATCGCGCCGATTCTGGCGGCGAGCTTCCCGAGGGCGCCGACATCGACCCCGGCGGATTTCAGTCGCGCCTCGAACGACGCCGGAAACGGATTGTCGGGCGCGCCGGCGGTCGCCGGCGCCAGTTCCGGGAAGTCGCGCCGGAACCGCTCGAGGGCCGCTTCCTTGGACACGGCATCGACGGCCGCAATCGACGGGTCTTCGGCAAGCGCGCGCTGAATGGCCTCACGCTCGGCCGGCGCGGCGTCGTCGCGGACGTAGACCGAGAACTCCGCCGACTGCCTCCACTCGTCCACGACCCGCTCGAGATTCGAGCTCAGCAGCAGGAACAGCCCGAGCATGAACAGCGCGATCGTGATCGTCAGGATCGACAGCACGCTCGACCGGCGGCCGCGCCACAGGCTGAGGCACGCCTCCGTCACGAAATACTGGAGACCACGGATCACATCCAGCTCCCCGAGTTCACGCGGATTCCACCATCCGCCCGTGGTCCAGCATGATGGCGCGCCGCCCCACGTGGCGAACCAGCTCCCGGTCGTGCGTTGCCACGAGAACGGTCGTGCCGGCGGCGTTGATCTCCCGGAACAGATTCATGATATCGAGCGACAGGTCCGGGTCCAGGTTCCCGGTCGGCTCGTCTGCCAGCACCAGCACCGGTTCGTTCACGAGCGCCCGGGCAATCGCCACGCGCTGCTGCTCGCCGCCCGACAACTCGATGGGGTAGGCGTTGGCCCGGTGCTGGAGACCGACCCACTTGAGAACCTGGAACGTTCGACGGCGCTGCTGCACGTCGGGCACGCCGAGGATGCGCAGCGCGAACATGACGTTTTCGAAAACGGTCTTGCGCGGAATGAGCTTGAAATCCTGGAAGACGAACCCGACGGTGCGCCGATAGCGCTGCACCTCGCGCGGGGACAGCGTCGCGAGGTCGCGATTGTCGACCGTGACGCGCCCGAGGCTGCACAGTTCCTGCCGGAGCAGAATGCGGAGCAGCGTCGTCTTGCCGGCGCCGCTGGCGCCGGTCAGGAATGCGAACTCGCCCCGGCCGACACGCAGTGTGATGTCGTCGAGCGCGAAGACGTCCCGAGCGTAGAGCTTCGACAACCCTTCGATGACGATCACGGCTGTTCTCTGGACGCCCCCGGATGCGGCCGGCTGCGCCGGCTGCTGGTTCTGGCGAGTATAGCACGGGGCATTCGGCACCCCGGGCCGTCCGGCACGGTCGCCGCAGGGCGCTAGCGCCGCTCGTAGGCGTCGAGTTCAGCGCGGAACGACCCGAGCGAGGTCTCCAACTCGAGGGCGAGCGGTACGCGCCGCGCGTCGGTACTCAGCCAGACGACGGCGCGCGCGACCCGGAGGCCCGAGTCCGACTCGACGCCGAGCGCCATCCGGAACGCCTCGACTTCGCGGCCGCCGAGCGAGACCCGCTCGACGCGGTCGACGCGCGCGTCGACGTCGTAGATGTGGCCGGCTTCGACAACCGGGACGCGGACGCGATAGCCGGCGGCCAGCGGTAGCGTGCGCATGTAGAACCACGCGCTGAGTCCGTCGCGCGCGTTCGCCGGAAGCGGCAGCGGCGTGCCGTTCCCCACGGTGAAGGTGCGGGACGGCCAATCGAATCGGGTCGTCCGGTCGGTTGCGCGCCGTCCCTGCCGAAGGTGATGGTCCTGGCGGGACGGCGACAGGCCCTCGTCGGTCCACGACTCGATCCGGCCGTGCACATCGTACAGGCTCGCCGCCCAGGCGGCCGTTTCGACGTCGAGCGAGAGGTACCGCGAGCCGCCGTTGTTCGACGCGTCGAACGCGGCCTGGCCGGCGGCCAATCCGTCACCCGAACCGACACGCCATCTGATCCGGTAGGACGCGCGCTCGCCACGGTCGAACGGACGCCCCACCGATGCGGGCGCCGGGCCGACCGCTCCGTGAGAACGCGCCGCCCGCCATCCAGGGGACCACGCCCGCCATCCATACGAGACCAGAAGAGCCGCCGCGGCCGCCGCAGCGAGCAGGCCCGCCGCCCGGGCGAACGCACCGAGGCGCCGCCGCCCGTCCGGCCCCTGGGCGCCGCTCACGCCTGCTCCAGTTCGCGGCGCAGCAACTCGTTCACGCTCTCGGGGTTGGCCTGGCCCCGGGTGGCCTTCATCACCTGGCCGACCAGGAACCCGAAGGCCAGCGTCTTGCCGGCTCTGAATTGCGCGACGGGTTTCGGGTAGTCCGCCATCACCTGCCGCACCACGGCCAGCAGGGCTTCCCGGTCGTGGATTTGCGTCAGTCCCTCCGCGCGCATCACGTCCTCGGCAGTACGGCCCGTGCCCCACATCTTCTCCAGCACGACCTTCGCGATGCTGCCGCTGACGCGCCCGGCCTCCACGGCGCGGATGAGTCCGCCGAGGGCTTCCGGGGTCACGCCGGTGCGCTCGAACCCCTCACCCGCTTCTTTCAGCTTCCGCGTGATCTCGCCGCTGATCCAGTTGGCAGCCGCCCTCGGGTGCCCGGACGCCGCCGCAGCCGCTTCAAAGAAACGCGCGCCGGCAGGCGAAGCGGCCATCTGGTCGGCGTGGTAGTCGGACAGACCGTAGGCATCGGCCAGCCGTCGCCGGCGGGCCTCCGGCATCTCGGGCAACCGGCCGCGAATCGCCTCGATCCGCCCAGCCTCGATCGCGAGCGGCGGCAGGTCCGGCTCCGGGAAGTACCGATAGTCGTGCGCCAGTTCCTTGCTGCGCATCGAAACCGTGCGCGCCGCCCCGACGTCCCACAGCCGGGTCTCGCGCACGACGCGCCCGCCGCCGTCGAGCAGTGCCGCCTGCCGCTCGATCTCGTGGCCGAGCGCCCGCTCGAGGTACCGGAACGAGTTGAGGTTCTTCACCTCGACCGGGGTACCCAGGTCCGTCTCGCCGACGCGGCGGAGCGACACGTTGGCGTCACAGCGCAGGTGGCCTTCTTCCAGATTGCCGCCGCTCACGCCGAGTTCGACGAGGATGTCGCGCAGGCGCTCGAAGCAGGCCGCCGCCGACGCCGCGCTTCGAATGTCCGGACGGGTGACGACTTCGATCAGGGGAATCCCGCTGCGATTGAAGTCCACGTAGCTGTGGGCGCTCGAATCGGGGAAGCCGCCGTGCAGCGACTTCCCCGCGTCCTCCTCCAGGTGGACGCGGACGATGCCCACCCTGGTGACGACGCCCCCATCCTGCCACTCCAGCGCGCCGCCGAGGGCGAGCGGCCTGTCGAACTGGGAGATCTGGTAGCCCTTGGGCAGGTCCGGGTAGAAGTAGTTCTTGCGGGCGAACACCGAAACCGGCTGCACCTCCGAGCCGAGCGCCAGGGCGGCGAGAATCGCGAAGTCGACGGCCCGCGCGTTCAGCGCCGGGAGCGCACCGGGCAGACCGAGGCACACCGGACAGACAGCGGTGTTCGGCGGCACGGTCGCGCCTGCGGCGCACCCGCAGAAGATCTTCGTCTCGGTGGCGAGCTGGGCATGTACCTCCAGCCCGATGACGGGCTCCCATGGCATGGGCGTATGGTAGCAGACGGCCGCCGTCCCGACCGCGCAGCCGGCACGCGACCGGCCCGACCTCAGGCAGGCGGCACTCAGGATTCGCCTTGTGTTCGCCACAGTCCTGGCGGTTCGCCCTTTTGGGAGTTAGAATGAAGGAGGTAAACGATTGGCCGGCAACATCGTAATTGGTGATAGAACAACCACGTGAGGGACCACGAGACCCGCGCATGCTGAAGACCCCAGCCGAGCCCGCGTTGCCGGATGAGGCGGTCGAGACGCTCCCTGTACCGCTGCCGGAACTCCCGCGCCCGGACGAGGACTCACGTGTTGCGGCGGAGGTCAAGGCGTTCGTTCGCGACGGGCGTCTGCCAGCAGCGCGAGAATCTCTACGGCGTGCTGGTCGCGCGTCAGCAGCGGCGCGCCTCGAGAATCGCGTATCACTTCCTGCGCGACGCGGCCGATGCGGATGAGGCGGTGCAGGACGCCTTCGTCAAGGTGTTCTCGCACATCGAGTCGTTCCGCGAGGACCTGCCGTTCGAGGTCTGGTTCACGCGGATCCTCATCAACGGCTGCCTCGACCGGCAGAAGGCCCGGCGGCGCCGGGCGCGCTGGATCGTGCCGGTTCCGGAGGCGAAGCCCGGCGAGCGGTCCTGGGTCGAGTCGGTGCCGACGCGCGGGGCATCGCCCGAGGAGTCGCTCCTCCGGCGGGAACGCCGCGAGCAGATCGCCATGGCCGTCGGGAAGCTGCCCGAGCGACAGCGGACGATCTTCCTGCTGTGCCACTACGAGGGGTGCTCTTCGAAGGAAGTGAGCACGATAACCGGGTTGAACGAATCGACCGTTCGCGTGCATCTGTTCCGGGCCGTTCGGAAGCTGCGCTCGCTGCTCGGAGGGAATCTATGAAGACGGACCGCTTGCATCCCGCTGACGACCGGCTCATCGCCCTGTACTTCGGCGACGAAGGGTCCGGCGCCGATGAACGGCGAGCGGTGCGGCAGCACCTGCACGGGTGCGAGTCGTGCACCTGGCGGTACACCGAACTGACGGCACCGCTGGAACGGCTGCGTCAGGATGCCGCCGGCGAGGCGGACGAGGTGTTCACGCCGGCCCGCCTCGACGCGCAGCGCGCAAGGATTCTCGACCGGCTCGACCCGTCGGCCGCCGCGTCTCGCGTCATCGCGTTCCCGGCGGCGGCGCGCCCGGCGCATCGCCCGATCACTCGCCGCCCGCTGGTCCGCTGGGTGGCCGCGGCAGCCGCGGCCGGCATCCTGGTCGGCATCTCGGGCGGACAACTGCTCCAGAGGGGCGTGCGCGAGTCCGTCACGGCACCATCCTCGGCGCGCACCGTCATTGAGGCGCTTCCGGCCTCCGATGTCGTGAGCGACAGTCCGACCTCGACACTGGCTGCCGACCGCGACGAGCCCGTCATGAGCGAGATCGATCAGGCGGTCTTCAGCCATCGGATCACAGCCCTCTCGGCCATCGACGAGATGACGCCGCGCGTCCGGCAGGAAGCCGTCCTCGCACGGACGACGATCCGGTGACGTCGCCGGTTCGCACGATAGCCGGAGCTCCCCCAGCCCTCCCATGGCCGAACTGATCTTCCGGAAGGGCTTCTCGCTGAAGCGGGAAGTGGCGGGCAGCCTCGCGGCCGACTACCACAGCGCACTCGTGCGGCAGATCAAGGCCGACGACTTCACGTACCGGAGCGGCCGGCTGACGGTCCACCTCGCGCGCGAGTTCGGGTTCTGCTACGGCGTTGATCGGGCCGTGGACTACGCGTACCAGGCCCGACACCGCTTCCCTGACCGGGCCGTCTACCTGACGGGCGAGATCATCCACAACCCCCACGTCAACGACAAGCTGCGTGCGCTTGGCATCCGGTTCCTGTCGGACCCCGGCCATTCGCTGGACGGGCTCGGCGCCGGCGACGTCGTCATCCTGCCCGCGTTCGGCGTCACCATCGGCCTGCTCGAACAGCTGCAGAAGCTGGGATGCACGCTGGTCGACACCACCTGCGGGTCCGTTCTGAACGTCTGGAAGAACGTCCGGCAGTACGCGAGCGACGGGTTCACCGCCGTGATTCACGGGAAGATTCACCACGAGGAGACCCAGGCGACGGCGTCGCAGGCCACCGGGTCTTCACCCGACGGGAAGTTCCTCGTGGTCCTCAACGCGTCCGAGGCCCGGTCGGTCTGCGACTACATCCGCGGCGGCGGCGACCCGACGTCGTTTCTCGAGCGCTTCGGCGACTCGGCGTCGCCCGGGTTTGATCCCGACCGTGATCTCAGCAAGATCGGCCTGGCCAATCAGACGACGATGCTCATGTCGGAATCGCTCGAGATCGGAGAGCTGTTCAGGGCGGCGATGGCGGACCGCTACGGCGCCGAGGGGCTCGCCGACCGATTCCGGGCTTTCGAGACCATCTGCAGCGCCACGGAGGACCGGCAGAATGCCGTGATCTCGCTGCTCGCCGCCCACCGGCTCGACCTCATGCTGGTCGTCGGCGGCTACAACAGCAGCAATACGACGAATCTGGCAAAGATCTGTGCGGGACGGCTGCCGACCTACCACATTGCCGATGTGCCGGCGCTCGTCTCCGCCAGCGAAGTCCTGCACAAGCCTGTCAAGGGCTCGGCCGAGGCGGTCGCGAAGGGCTGGCTGCCCGCGACGGGGCCGCTGGCGGTCGGCATGACAGCCGGCGCCTCGACCCCGGACTACATCGTCGGCCGGGTCGTCGAACGGTTGTCGGAACTGGCCGCCGGGTAAACACCCCCTCCCCCCCTGTCGTAAGTGTGCGGTAGAGGTGAAGAAGTGTGTCGAGGGTGCTGACGACTCGAGTGATCACGGCGGTCATGGCCGCTCTGATGGCCGCCACCGTCCTGGCAGACGACCAGCAGCGGCCGCCGCAAGGCCCGCCGCGCGGCGACCAGAAGGACTCACGGGGAGGAGGACCTCCCCCAGGGGCCCCGCGGGGGTTCAAGTGGTGGCAGGACGAGAAGATCGTGGCCGAACTCCGGCTGGCGCCCGAGCAGTCGGCCCGGATCGAGGAGATCTTCACGGCGTCGTTCACGAAGATGAAGGACAAGGTCGACGAGCTGAACCGCCGGGAGGAGCAGCTGTCGAACCTTATCAGCGGCAACGACGTAACTGAAGCACAGCTCCTCAAAGAGGCCGACCAGGTGGAGGCGCTTCGCAGTTCGCTGAGCAAGGACCGCACCCTGATGCTCTTCCGGATGAGACGGGTGCTGTCAGCCGAGCAGCGCAGCAAGCTGGTCGAGAGCCAGAAGGCACAAGAGCGGGCGCGTCGGGGCGGCCGGACGCCGGAGCACGGCCAGACCAGTCGATAGCGGGAGCCGCGCCGTCACATCAATCCCGAAGGTGGGAGGAAGATCCGTGAAGAAGTTGTCCAGCCCGATTCGAGTCGTTTGCATCGCGGTGTGTGCCGTCCTGGCGGTCGCTGGCACGACCCGGGCCCAGCCGGTGACGCAGGCCAAGGTCATCGACCTGCTGGCACAGGCCCAGACGAGCCTCACCGGCGCCAATCCGCCCCAAGCCGGTCAGCCCGCCGTCCCGGCCCCTTCGAAGGTCATCGACCTCACACAAGACGAAGCGGTGGCGAAGGCGCTGAAGATGAACATCGAGCTGACCGTTGAGCGCCTGAACCCGCAGCTGCAGGACCTGGCCCTCAAGGGGGCGTTCGCCGCCTACGTCCCGAGCGTCGGGGGCACGTTCGGCGAACGCAGCAACACCACGCGGCCGGGCAACATCTACAGCGGCGGTGACGTGGCCAGAGTCAACACCATGACCACGACCTACAACTTCACCGCGAGCCAGGGCCTCCGCTGGACGGGCGGGACCGCGACCATGAACTGGGGCAACTCGCGGCAGGGCACCGACAACTGGCAGACCACCCTCACTCCGCGCTACGACAGCAACCTGCAGCTGTCGCTTTCTCAGCCGCTGTGGCGCAACCGGGCGATCGACGCCAACCGCCAGACGCTGCTCACCACCGAGATCAGCCGCCGGGTCGCCGACATCACCTTGCGGGCCGCGACGGTGAACACCATCGCCAACACGCGGAACGCGTACTGGGATCTCGTCTACGCGATCCAGGCGGTCGAATCGGCGAAGGCGTCGGTGGCGCTGGCGCAGAGGCTGGTGGAGGACAACAAGATTCGCGTCGAGATCGGGACGCTGGCGCCGCTCGACATCATCTCGGCGCAGGCCGAACTCGCCACGCGCCAGCAGACGCTGGTCAGCGCGGAGGCCAACCGCCGCACCGCCGAACTGACGTTCAAGCGGCTCATCGTGAGCGGCACGGATGACCCGTTGTGGAACGTGACGCTGAACCCGGTCGACCGCCCGGCGACCGACGTCGCCGAGAAGATCGACCTCGAGGCCGCCCTGCGCACCGCGCTCGAGAACCGGACCGACGTCGTGACGGCACGGAAGAACCTCGAGGTCAGCGACATCGGCCTGAAGTACAACCGGAACCAGACCATGCCCGGCGTGGACCTGACGGCCAGCTACCAGACGGCAGGCGCGGCCGGCACCCAGTACCTGGTCAATCAGGTGACCCGCGATCGGTTGATGGTTGCCTCGACCGGCTGGACGGACGCGGTGGGACAGTTCGGGCAGAACCTCCTGCCGACGTGGAACGTGCAGGTGCAGGTCTCGTACCCGATCGGCACCAGTTCGCAGGACGCCACGCTCGCCCGTTCGAAGGTCCAGTATCAGCAGGCGCTGGCCCAGCTGCGGGCGCTCGAACTGACCGTCGCCACCGACCTCACGAACCAGGCCCTGACCGTGCAGAGCACGTTCCAGCAGGTGCAGGCCGCGGCCGCCTCGCGCGCGCTGTCGCAGAAGCGGCTCGACGCCGAGCAGAGCAAGTTCGAGGTCGGGATGTCGTACAACTACAACGTCGTGCTGGCCCAGCGCGACTTCACGGACGCCCAGAACAGCGAGCTGCGGGCGATCCTGAACTACCGGAAGGCGCTGGTCGATTTCCAGCGCAAGCAGGAGACGGCGGCCCGCTAGCCGTGTCCGCCACGACGAGTCGAAGGCTCATATGAAAAAGATCATCATCACCCTCGTGGTCATCGCGGCGATCGCAGCCTCCGTCGGGGCGTACCACTACACCCGACCCGGCCCAGAGCCAAAGGTCTCCACCGCCCAGATCAGCCGCGGCGACGTCACCGAGGTTGTCAGCGCGACCGGCACGCTGGACGCGGTCACCGCCGTCACCGTGGGCTCGCAGGTGGGCGGCATCATCCAGGAGTTGGGCGACAACGGCGTGAAGGTCGACTTCAACTCGATCGTCCAGCAGGGCCAGGTGCTGTTGAAGATCAACCCGGACGCGATCAACACGCAGATCGAACAGGCCAGCGCGACGCTGGTGCAGCGCAAGGCCGACCTCGAGCAACGCAGGGTCAGCGTCGAGGATTCGCGCGTGAAGCTGAAGCGGGCCCAGGGGCTCTTTGACAAGAACCTGTCCACCCAGGCGGACCTCGAGGCCGCGCAGGTGGCGGTCAAGTCCGCGGAGGCGTCGCTCCGATCATCTGAGGCGTCGCTCGGTCAGGCCGAGGCGAGCCTCAACCAGCAGAAGGTGAACCTGGCGAACACGATCATCAGGTCGCCGATCAGCGGCATCATCATCCAGCGCGCGGTGGACGTCGGCCAGACGGTGCAGGCGAACTACCAGTCGCCGACGCTGTTCATCGTGGCCGCCGATCTCTACAAGATGAAGTGCACGGCGAACATCGACGAATCGGAAGTCGGCAAGATTCGGCCCGGGCAGAACGTCCGGTTCCGAATCGACGCCTACCCGACCGACACGTTCACCGGCAAGGTCATCCAGGTTCGCCTGCAGCCCATCGTGGTTCAGAACGTCGTCACCTATGGAACGGTCATCGAGGTGCCGAACCCCGATCTGAAGCTCAAGCCCGGCATGACCGCGAACGTCCAGATCGAGATTGCCAAGCGGACGGACGTCGTGCGCGTACCGAATGCCGCGATCCGCTTCCGGCCTACAGCGGAGATCTTCGAAGCGTTCAACCAGGAACTGCCTCCCGAACTGCAGCAGCGCGGCGGCGGCCAGGGCGCGCGGCGCGGCGGCACCGACGTGGCCGGCGGCCAGGCGGGGACCGGCGGCACCCGAACGGGACAGGCGGCACCAACGGGCGCCGCGGCACCGGCCGCTCCGCAGCAGGCGCAGGCCGCGGCGGACGGCGGGCGCGCCTCCCAGCGAGGCGGTGGTGATGCCACGCCGAGCGGTACGTCACAGCCGGGGTTCAACCGACAGGGCGGCGCCGGCGGCGCGGGCCAGGGCATGCGCGGCGAAGGCGGCGGCCGCCAGGCGCAGGGCGCGGGTCAATTCGCGCGCGGTGAGGGCGGCCAGGGCGCGGGTGCCCAGGGCATGGCCGGCGCGCGCGGCGGCGGCGGCGGCCGCGGATTCGACCCGAACGACCCCGAGGCCATGAAGCGGATGCTGGAGCGCTACCAGGCGATGCCGGCCGACCAGAAGGCGCAGTACGCGGCGCGCATGAAGGAACGCGGGATCGACATGGAATCGCTCGGCAAGGAGGGCGCCAGGCCGGGCGCCGGAGCCAGGCCCGGAGCGCCGGGTCCTGACGGCGCCGCGGCGGCGCCATCAGGGATGAGCGGGGCGACGACCATCGACGCGCTGTTCGGTCCGTTGCCGCCCAGGGTGTCGCAGGGCCGTGTCTACATCTGGCAGGCCGGCGAGAAGAAGCTGGTGTCGGTCCGCCTGAGGCTCGGCGTCAGCGACGGCCAGTACACGGAACTGCTCGAGGGCGAACTCCCGGCGACCGCAGAACTGGTCACGGCCGTCACGCTTGGCACCGAATCGGCCAATCGGAACCCCGCGCAATCGTCCAACCCGCTGATGCAGCAGCAGCGCGGCGGCATGCGCGGTCCCGGCGGCCCTCCGGGCGGCATTCACTAATCGGAGTGAAGTCCGGGCGGGGTCTCCGCATCGGCGTGACCCGGTGACCCCGCGTCGGCTCTGGCGGGTTGAACGTAACCCGCGACGCGCGACCTCTCACAGACTGCTTTATGAGTGTCATCTCCGTTCGCGACATCAAGAAGACCTACGTCGTCGGCGACATCGAGGTGCGCGCCCTGCGGCACGTCAGCATGGACGTCGAGGGGGGCGAGTTCCTGTCGGTGACGGGGCCGTCGGGTTCCGGCAAGTCGACGTTCATGCACATCCTCGGCTGTCTCGACCGGCCGACGTCAGGCCAGTACTTCCTGGACGGCAAGGACGTCTCGAGACTGACGAAGAACGAACTGGCGAGGATCCGGAACCACCAGATCGGGTTCGTCTTCCAGGGCTTCAACCTGCTCTCGCGCACCACCGCCCTCGAGAACGTCGAGTTGCCGCTGCTCTACAACAGCGGCGCCTCGAAAGCCTCCGAACGCAGGCGCCGCGCGATGGAGTCGCTGAAGCTGGTCGGGCTCGAATCGAGGTCGCACCACCTGCCCAACCAGCTCTCGGGCGGCCAGCAGCAGCGCGTCGCCATCGCGCGCGCGCTGATCAACAACCCGTCGATCCTGCTCGCCGACGAACCGACGGGCAACCTCGACACGAAGACGTCGATCGAGGTCATGGGCGTGTTTCAAACGTTGAACCGCGAGCGCGGGATCACCGTCCTGCTCATCACGCACGAGCGTGACATCGCCGAATATGGGACGCGAATCGTCTCGTTCCGCGACGGCCTGGTCAGGACCGACGAGAAGATCACCAAGCGCCGGGTCGCCGCCGAGGAACTGGCGGCGCTGCCCCCGACGCCAGCGGACTAGGACTGCCATGTCGATATTCATGACGTTCCGGATCGCGATCAAAGCGCTCAACCGGAACAAGATGCGCACCATTCTCACGATGCTCGGCATGATCATCGGAGTCGGGGCCGTCATCACGATGGTGGCGCTCGGCAACGGTGCCCAGGTGTCCATCGAGCAGCAGATCCAGTCGGCCGGCACCAACGTCATCATGATCAACGCCGGCAACTTCACGTCCGGTGGCGTCCGTGGCGGCCAGGGCATGGCGAACTCCCTGACGCCCGACGACGCTGCGGCGGTCCGGGAGGTGCCCGGCGTGCAGTATCTCGTCGAGACCGTCAGGAACAGAGGCGGACAGATCGTCGCGGCCAACCAGAACTGGAACACCAGTGTGGAGGGGACGAACGTCGACCTGCCGTTGATCAAGTCGTGGCCGCTCGAGACGGGCACGTTCCTCACGCCGGCCGACGTCAGCAGCGCCTCGAAGGTCTGCGTGATCGGCACTACCGTGAGGAGCATGCTGTTCCCGGACGGCAACGACCCGGTCGGCGAGATCATCCGCATCGGCAAGCACCCGTTCAAGATCGTCGGTGTGCTATCGAGCAAGGGCCAGTCGTCCGTCGGGCAGGACCAGGACGACGTGATCTACGCGCCGTTCACGACGGTTCAGAAGAAGATGCGCGGCGTGACCTACATCGAGGGGATGACCGTGTCGACCGCTTCCGCGGACAACATCAAGGAGGTGGCCGACGGCATCGCGGCGTTGCTGCGCGTCCGCCACAAGATCCAGCAGGGAGACAACGACGACTTCATGGTGCGCTCGCTCGAGGATATCGCCGCGATCCGGACCGAGACCACCCGGACGATGACGATGCTGCTCGCGTCGATCGCCGGCGTCTCGCTGCTGGTGGGCGGCATCGGGATCATGAACATCATGCTGGTGTCGGTGACCGAGCGCACCCGCGAGATCGGGCTGCGCCTCGCGATCGGCGCGCGCGGCGGTGACGTGCTGCTGCAGTTCCTGGTGGAGGCGGTCGTCATCAGCCTCATCGGCGGCTCGGTCGGCATCGGCCTCGGTTTCGGTCTGTCGCGAGGCCTCACGCAGTTCCTGCAGTGGCCGACGTTCGTATCGCCTCAGGCCGTGCTGGTGGCGTTCGGCTTCGCGGCGGGCATCGGGATATTCTTCGGGTTCTATCCGGCGCGGAAAGCCTCGGCCCTCGATCCGATCGAGGCGCTGAGATACGAGTAGGGACGGTCGTCAACTGTTCAGTGGAGGACATGGCAAGATGAAGAAGATTGCATTGCTCGTGGTGGTGTTGGCCGTGGCGGTCGCCGGCCTGGCGGTCGCGCAGGGCAGGCCCGACTTCTCGGGCAAGTGGGCGCCGAAGGCTGACCCGAATGCGGCGCCTCCGGCCGGCGGCGGCGGCGGCGGTCGTGGCGGCGGTGGCGGCCCGTTCGCCGTCAAGCAGACGGCGGCCGAGCTGACGCAGGAACGGACGATGGGCGAGGCCACGGTGACCTCCGTGTACAAACTCGATGGCACCGAGTCGGTCAACAAGACCCAGCGCGGCGAATCGAAGAGCGTCGCGAAGTTCGACGGCGGCAAGCTGGTCATCAAGACCGTGGCGGAAGGCCCGAACGGCCCGGCCGAGACGACGGCGACCTGGAGCCTCAGCGGCGACGGCAAGGAGCTGACGATCGTCAACGTGACGGCGCGCGGCGAACGGACCACGGTCTACACGAAGCAGTAGCCGCGGTTCGCGTGTGATTTCGAGGGCCGGTGTTCGCGCCGGCCCTTTCGTTTGTACGGCAGCGGAACCCCGGACGGGCCCGCCACGCCGCAGCCTGAGTCACCTACCATCGAGGGCGGAGGCGGGCAGGCGCGACAGCAGCTCGGCCACGGTCAGGCCGGTCACCGGGTCGACCCAGCCGGCGGCAATCTCGGCGAGCGGCTCGAGGACGAAGCGCCTCGCGCGAAAACGCGGATGCGGAATCACGAGCCCCGGCTCATCCACTCGCTCGGAGCCAAAGAAGATCAGGTCGAGGTCGAGCGTGCGGGCCGCCCCTGGGTACGGGCGTTTCCGTCCCTGTTCGCGCTCGATCCGGAGGAGTTCGGCCAGCAGGTCTCGGGCAGCGCCTGGAAACCCGCCAGTCACGGCTGCATTGAGGAAGGGCCCCTGCCGCCCGACGACGCCGACGGGAACCGTCTCGATGAGGCGGGAGACACGGGGGCCGGAGAGCAGGAGCTGCAGCCGCGCCACGGCGGATTCGAGGTGCGACCGCCTGTCACCGAGGTTGCTGCCGAGGGCTATTCCGGCGAGGGTCACTACTCCACCCAGCGGGTGGCCAGCACGGACCCGGCCGTGCGCTCGCCGCCGGTGCGGCGGCCCAGAAGATCCACGCGACCGGCCGCGGCCTGGTGGAACAGGCGGGCTTGTTCCTGCATCTCGCCGATCATCAGCTCGAGCATGCGCTTGTGGCGGGCGTGAGTGACGCCGGACACGCGAGGCCGCCAGGCGTTCACGAACGCGTCGAGCGTCTTCGCATCCTCGAGCACGACGCCGCGCACCGCCGCCTCGCCTTTCGCGGCTGGCGCATCGAGCGGGGGCGCCTCCTGGCCCGGCACCGCTCCCCCGAGGTCGACGATGGCGGACGCCAGCCAGCTGAGATGCTGGTCCTCCCGCGCGATCACATACTGATAGGTATTGTTGACGTCGTACTGGCCTGCCACGCGAGCGACCGCCTCGTGGCGGCGGCGGAGGGCCGCCTTCTCGCCGAATGCGTCCACGAGGTGGCCGAGCAGCTCGGGAGGCTTCACGCGCTCTGCTTCTCCTTGCAGGTCTTGCACACGCGGGTCCACGGGATCGCATCGAGACGGGCGTGCGAGATCGGTTCGCCGCAGTCGCGGCACACGCCGTAGGTGCCCTTCTCGATCCGAACCAGCGCTTCTTCGATCGCCTGCAGAATCTTGGCGTCGGTCTGCTTGAGCTTCAGCTGGATGTGGACTTCGTTGTTCCCGGTCGCCTGGTCCGCAAGATCACCCTGACGGCTGTTGGTCTCGTTCTGCAGCGGCTTGATACCCCCGGTCGCCAGAATCTCGCAGCGCTTCCTGACGAGCGCATCCTTGTGTTGGTGCAGATCCATTCCCATCTCCTCGCCCAGAGCCATCCCGAAACTCGGATCATAGCACGACTGACCGCGCCCGGGCCTCAAGTCGGACGTCACGCCGACGTCTGCCCGCCGGCGGCCGGCAGGTAGCTGTGTTCGACGTAGTCGGTGACCATCCGATCGGCGTTGTAGCGCCACGCCAGGCTCATCATCGACCGCTTCATCCGCTCGAGCCAGCCTCGCGGCAGTCCGGACGCGTCGCGGTCGAAGAAGAGCGGAACCACCTCCTGCTCGAGCTTGTCGTAGAGCGCGTCGGCGTCGCGCTGCCACTGGACGTCCGGTTTCGCATGGACCGTGCCGTCGCCGATCGCGAAGCCGTTCCGCCCGTCGTAGGCCTCGGCCCACCAGCCGTCGAGAACCGAGAGGTTCAGCCCCCCGTTGAAGACCACCTTCTGGCCGCTGGTGCCGCAGGCCTCGAGCGGCCGCAGCGGCGTGTTGAGCCAGACGTCCACACCCTGCACCAGGTACCGGGCCACGTTGATGTCGTAGTCTTCGACGAACGCCAGCCGGCCGGCGAAGCGGGCATCCCGCGTCGCCTCGACGATCTGCTTGATCAGCCCCTTGCCGGGGTTGTCGGCCGGGTGCGCCTTGCCCGCGAACACGATTTGCACCGGCCCGCTCGCGTTCGAGAGGATGCGCGCAAGGCGGTCCAGGTCGGTCAGCAGCAGCGTGCCGCGCTTGTAGGTCGCAAAGCGCCTGGCGAAGCCAATCGTGAGCGCGCCGGGATCGAGCAGATCCGGCCGCCCGCTCCTGCGGCGAACGAACTCGATCAGGTACCGGCGCAGCACAGAGTGGGTTTCCCACAGCTCGGCGTCGTCGATCGCGGCGATCCGCTGCCAGGCGCTGCACTCGCTCTGGCGCGCGGGCCAGTCGGCGCCGAGGTAGCGGTCGAACAGGCGGTTCATCGACAGTGCCAGCCATGATCGGATGTGGATCCCGTTCGTGATGTGGCCGATCGGGACTTCCTGCTCGTCGCGGCCAGGCCACACGCCCTTCCACATCCTGCGCGCGACGTGCCCGTGCAGGCCCGACACCCCGTTCCGGTAGCGCGACCCCCGAAGCGCGAGCACCGTCATGCAGAACGGCTCGCCGCCGTCGTCGGGGTTTACGCGCCCGGTCCTCATCAACCGGTCGTGGTCGACCCGGAGCGCCGACCGCAGCCAGCCCAGTTCGCGGTCCATCAGGTCGGCCGAGAATCGGTCGTGGCCGGCATCGACCGGCGTGTGCGTCGTGAACACGGTCTGCAGCGAGGTTTCCCGCAGGGCGTCCTCGAACGACTGGCCGTCCTCCTCCACGCGCTCGCGCGCGCGCTCGAGAATGGCGAATGCGCTGTGCCCCTCGTTCAGGTGCAGGACCGCAGGACTGAGCCCGAGCACGCGGAGCGCCCGGAGGCCGCCGACGCCAAGCAGGATTTCCTGCCGGATGCGGGTGACTTCGTCGCCGCCGTAGAGCCGGCCCGTCAGGCCGCGCAGGTGCGGCGGGTTTTGCTCCACGTCCGAGTCGAGCAGGAGCAGCAGGGTGCGCCCGACCCTGGCCACCCAGACCCCGGCCGCGAGCGTTTCGCCGTTGCACGGGACCTGGATGACGATCGGCACGCCGTCGGCGCCGAACGGCCGGCGCAGCGGCAGCGTCTCGACGTCCGTCACGCCGTATTCCTCGCGCTGCCAGCCCGCGGCGTCGAGCCGCTGGCGGAAGTAGCCGGTCGCGTAGAAGAGGCCGACGCCGACCATCGGCAGGCCTAGATCGGACGCGCTCTTCAGGTAGTCGCCGGCCAGGACGCCGAGGCCACCGGAGTAAAGCGGCAGCGATTCGTGCAGGCCGAACTCCGCCGAGAAATACGCGATCGGCGTCACGCGCAGAGCGCCGGCCTGCGCCGAACACCACGACACGTCCGACGCCAGGTACTCCTGGAGCCTGCGGTAGTGGAAGCTGATGCGGTTCTCGAGCGACATCTCGGCCGCCCGCACGGCCAGTTCGTTCGATTCGAAACCGCTTCAAGAGCGCGATCGGGTTGTGGTTGGTCTCCACCCAGCCCCGGTGGTCCAGCTCCCTGAACATCTCGAGAACCTGCGGGTGCCAGTTCCACCAGAGGTTGAACGCCAGCTCGCGCAGCCGCCCTTCCACGCTGAGGGCGTCCTGCTGCTCCCGGTGGTGGGCATCTCCCAAGGTTCGCGATGCGAGCGCGATCAGCTGCCTGTTCATCGGCACCTCCGGAGCCCTGGCGCGGGCGCGGTGGCAGGGCCGGGCACGTAGGGGCGGCCTAGTCTACTCCGATCGCAGCGTTCCGAGAGGCCGCCGGCGGAGAATGTCCGCGCTGGCCGCCAGGCCGACCACGCAGACCACGAAGGCCGTCACCGCCATTCCGGCCAGGCTCATCGGAAGGCGAGGCGACCAGGGGACGTTGAGCGCATGCCGGCTGACGAAGTAGGTGAGCGCGATCGCGGCTGTCGAGCCGATCGCACCGGCCATCAGGCCGAGCACGCCGTACTCGAGTGCCGTCATGAGGGTCAGCAGGCGGGTCCCGGCGCCCAGGGTGCGGAAGATGGCGACCTCGTAGATCCGCTGGAACCGCGTCATCGACACCGAGCCGATCAGGATCAGGCCGCCCACGAACAGCACCAGACCGCCCACCACGCTGACCGCGAGCGTGACATTCGCGAGCACGCGCTCGATGATCTGCAGGACCTCGCGCAGGTCAATCACCGACACGTTCGGGAACCTGTCGACCAGCGTGCGCTGCATCCGGGCTCTCGCCGCAGGGTCAGCCGGCCCCCGGGCGGGTGCCACGAACATCCCCGGCGCCTTGTCCAGCGGGCCGGGCCGGAACACGAACATGAAACCGCCCTGCCGCGCATCGCGCCATTCCACCGCCCGCACGGACGTCACTCGTGCACTGACGACCCGGCCGAGCACGTCGAACTGAACGACATCGCCTACCTGGAGACCGGAGCGGTCACGCAGCCCCTGTTCGATCGACACCTCGGCCGTCTCCGTCCGGCCCGGGCCCCAGAACCGCCCCTCGATGACGCGCTCGTTCGGCTGCAACCGGTCACGCCACGTCACGGTGAATTCACGTCCGAGGCCTCCCCGGCGCCGAACCTCCTCGGCGTTCTGCGCCGTGACCAGGCGGCCGGTAACGGCCGTCACCCGCGCGCGCAGCACCGGGATGGCCGGCGGGGGCGCCGTGCCGGTCAGTTCCGCGAGCGAGCGCTCGACGTCCGCCGCCTGCGTCGGCTGCACGTCGAGGAGAAACATGTCCGCGGCGTTGCCGTCGAGCGTCACCGAGAACTGCTCGAGGAGGTTCGCCTGCAGCGAACGCACGCCCACGATGAAGAACGCGCCCAGCCCGACCGAGAGCAGAACGGCCCTCGTCTGGTTCCCGGGACGCGTCAGCCGCAGGACGGCGTGACGGAGCGCAACGGAGCGCGACGACGACAGGGGGCGGACGGCGCGGACGAACGCCGCGCCGAACAGCGTCAGCACCACCGCGACCGCGGCGAGCCCCACGGACACCGCCAGGCCGATCCGAATCGATCCGGCCTGCCAGCTGGCGATCGCCACGAGCGCCGCCAGCAGTGCCCCCAGGGCTCCCCAGCCGACCCAGTCGCGCCCGCCCGCCCGCACCGATTCCCGCAGCAGCAGCGACGGCTTCACACGCCGCACGTCCAACAGCGGGACGGCCGAGAAGAGGACCGCGATCAGAAGCCCGATCGCGACGCCCTGCACGACGGCGGACGCCGTCATGTCCGTGGGCACGCTCTCCACGCCCGGCTGACCGGCGAACACTCGCGGCAGCACGGCCAGCCCCGCCGCCGCCAGCGCGATGCCCAGCAGGCACCCGACGGCGCCGAGCAGGATCGCCTGGGCGAGATACGCGGCGAACACCTGGCGGCTCGTCGCGCCCAGGCACTTGAGAATCGCGACGCTTCGCACCTTCTGCTGCACGAAGACGCGCGTCACGCTCGACACGCCGATGCCGCCCAGGATCACGATGACGAGACCGACCAGGCTGAGGTAGTTCTCCGCTCTCAGCAGGTCTTCGCCGACATGGTCTTCGGTGCCGCGGAACGAACGGACGTTGACGAACCGCCCTCGCAGCTCGGCCCTCAACTGCGTGGCGAGCGGCTCGACTGCACGCTCCGGCAGCTTGAGCTGGATGTCGCGCGACACCCGGCTGCCGAATCCGAGCAGGCCCGTCGTCTCGAGGTCGGCGGCGTCGACGAGGATCCTCGGCGCAAAACTGAAGCCGGAGACCCGCCGCCCGGGCTCCGACACGATGACGCCGCGCACCGTGAACCGCCCCGTGCCGATGAGGATGTCGTCGCCGACCCGCGACTCGAGCGCCGCCAGCAGTTCCGGCCGGACGAGCGCGCCGTGGTCCTTCAGCAGCGCGTGCGAATACGGCTGGCCGCCCTGGAGTTCCACCGTGCCGTAGAGCGGAAACGCGGCCTGGACGCCCCGCACCTCGGCCATCTTCGTCACCGCGCGGCGTTCGTCCGAAGGGCGGACCATGGTGTTGGTTTCAACACCCTCCGTCCGCGCCAGGACTTCGACACCGGCGAGCCGCTGCTCGACGAGCCTGCGCGTCTGATCCTCCCACGGCCGGCTCGTGGACAGCGTGAGGTCCGCCGCCACCATGCTGCGGGCGTCTCGCGCAATGGCCACCCTGACGTTCTGGACGACCGACCGGAGCAGAACGATTCCCCCGACGCCGACGGCGATGCAGACGAAGAAGAGGAGCAACCGCCGCCACGACGCCCGAAGCTCCCGAACGGCCATCCGGATGACGAATCGCATCAGTCCTCTTCCCGTCGCCCGTCCCTGAGCGCCAGCCGCTCGTGCGCCATCCCCGCCAGGCTCGCGTCGTGCGTTGCCAGAACCAGCGTCGTCCCGCGGCGCTCGTTCACGTTCTGCAGCAACTCGATGATGTGACGTCCGTTCACCGAGTCGAGGTTGCCCGTCGGCTCGTCGGCGAGCAGGATGAGCGGGTCGTTGGCGAACGCGCGCGCGATGGCGATGCGCTGCTGTTCGCCGCCGGAGAGCTGCGACGGATAGTGGTGGCCGCGGCCGGTGAGGCCGACCTCCTCGAGCAGTCCGGACGCCCGTGCCGCGGCGTTCGCGCGCCCGGCAATCTCCATCGGCACCAGGACGTTCTCGAACGCCGTCAGCGACGGCACCAGGTGGAAGAACTGGAAGACGAAGCCGATCTTCTGTCCCCGCAGCCGGGCCAGCCGGTCTTCGTCGAGCGACGTGATGTCGGTGCCGTCAATCACGATCCGGCCCGACGAGGGCGAATCGAGCCCGGCGATCAGGCCGAGCAGCGTCGACTTCCCGCTCCCCGACGGGCCGGTCACGGCCAGGAACCGTCCGGCCGCCACGCGGAGATCGAGCGAATGGAGGATCGTCAGCGGCGATGTGCCGCTCATGACCGTTTTCGAGACGCCGCGCAGTTCAATCATCGTGTTGCCGCCCGCGCCATCGGCTCGAGCACGGGCCAGAGGTGGCCCGCGATGACCCGAGCGCCTTCCGCCGTGGGGTGAATCCCGTCGCTCTGATTGAGGTCCGCCCGCCCGGCCACGCCTTCGAGCAGGAAGGGCAGGAACGACACCTGGTGCTCCCGGGCGAGCGCCGGGAACACGTCGTGGAACCGGCGCTGGTAGTCCGGCCCCATGTTCGTCAGGCTCTCCATGCCGGCGAGCAGGACGGCGATGTTCCGCTCGCGCGCCCGCCGGATGATCTCGCCCAGATTGCGCTTCATCTCGCCGGGCGGCAACCCTCGGAGGCCGTCGTTACCGCCGAGCGCGACAATCAGGATTCGGACATCGCCGTCGAGCGACCAGTCCAGGCGGCTCAGTCCCCCCGCGCTGGTGTCCCCCGACACGCCGGCGTTGATCACCTCGAAATCGTAGCCGCCCGCATCGAGACGCTCCTGCAACAACGAGGGGTACGACCCGGTCACCGGAAGCCCGAGCCCGGCGGTGAGGCTGTCGCCGAGGACGACGATGCGCGGGCGCGACGGGCGGCTGACTGGCGCCGCCGCGAGCGGTCGGGGCGCAGCAGCCGGCGCCGCCTCGCGCGCGGGCTGGGCGCTGTCGCCGCCACGGCACGCGCCTGCGAAGACCCCGCCCAGCAGACTCATGACCACAGCGACGACTCGAACCCATCGTCGAATCACAGTCCTGCTATTATACTGGCGCGGCCTCCGACAGAGCGGACCGAAACCGTGCTCACCACGCTCCTCTTCTGCCTGATCGTGCTGCTGGCCCTCGGCGCCGCCGAACGCTTGGCCCGCGATCGCGCGATCCGATCGGTCCCCATCAGGATCCACGTCAACGGCACCCGCGCGAAGTCCACGGTCACTCGCCTCGTCTGGTCGGCCCTGCTGGAATCCGGTGTCCCGTCCATCGCCAAAACGACCGGGACCGCCGCGCGGATCCTCCTGCCGGACCGGCGCGAGGTCCCGGTCGCACGTCGCGGGCCCGCCAACGTCCGCGAGCAGCTCGCCCTGGTGAGGGCGGCGCGCCGGACCGGCGCCCGCGCCGCCGTGATCGAGTGCATGGCCATCGACCCGCTCCTGCAGCACGTCACAGAGCGGCAGATGATCCGCGCCACCATCGGCGTCATCACCAATGTCCGCCTCGATCACACCGAGGTGATGGGGCCCGACCCGGCGTCGGTCGCCGCGGCCCTCGCCAACATCGTCCCGGCACGCGGAGTGCTGGTGGTCGGTCCGTCCGATTTCACGCCGCTCTTCCGGCAGCGGGCCGAGGCCGCGGGCACCCGCGTGGTGGTGGCCGATGCAGACCGCGACGGCCCGAAGGCACCCGGCCTTCACGAGCCCTGGCTCCGTGAGGACAGGGCGATCGCGCTCGCCGTCACCCGCGAGCTTGGCATTGACGACGCCGTGGCGGAACGGGGCTTCGAACGGGCCCCGCAGGACCCGGGCGCCGCCCGGCGGGGGCGGGCCAGGCTCCGGCTCGGCGAGGTTCCCTGGCTCGATGCGACCGCGGCCAACGACCCCGATTCGCTGGCGCTGCTCCTGGAGGACTTCGCACCGTGGTTGGAGGCGGCCGGCGTGGATGCCGCCGAGAGGCCCCGGGTCCTCGTCTATCACCACCGGGCCGACCGGGGGCCTCGCCTCGAGTGCTTCGCAGATCATTCAGCCGCGCTTGCCTCGTCCGACTACCTGGTCGTCAGCGGTGCCCGTCCGCCGCTCACCGCCTGGCACCGTCTCGGCCGGATACGGGCTGGCCGCGGCCTCGCCTTCGTGCCCACGCCCGACCTCGCAGGCTGGCTCGCCACGCACGCGGCGACCGCCCTGGTCTTCTGTGGCAACACCCGCGGCCTCGATGTGCCGCGCCTGTTCGAGGAGGCGGCGACCCGTGGTTGAACTGGCGATCGGTCTCGGCCTCACGCTGAGCCTCATCCTGTCCGAACTGGCCGGCCTGTCGTCGGCCGGCCTCGTCGCGCCCGGCTATCTGGCCCTGTATCTCGACCAGCCGGCGCGTCTGGCCGCAACGTTCCTGGTGGCGCTGAGCACCTGGGCCACCGTGAAGTTCGGGTTCGCCCGGCTCGTCGTTCTCTACGGCCGGAGGCGGTTCGGCGTCACGGTGCTGACGGGGTTCCTGCTGAACGCCGCACTGGACCAGCTGCTCTTCGCGCTGCCTCCTGAAGCCGCCGGCCTGCGAGCGATCGGCTACATCGTCCCCGGCCTCATCGCCAACACGGCACTCCAGCAGGGAGTGCCGGCCACGGTGGGCCTGACGCTGCTCGTCGCAGCGGCCGTCCGCCTGATCCTGATGGGGCTGGCACGTGTGTGAGCCCTTCCGCCCGCGCATCGGCCGGCCGGCCGCCCGCTCTCGCCTGCTCATCGCGGTCGGCTGTTTCGCCGCGAGCGTATTCCTCGTCGTTCCGACGTCGATCGCACCGGTTGACCGGGCAGGGCCTTCGTTCCCAGGGCCGGTCGGGCGTGTCGCGCACCTCGAGAACAGGGCCGCAGCAGCTGAGCGGGCCATGCGCACGGCGGAAGCCTCGCTCCGAGCCGCGAAGGCAGAGGCCGGCGTCGAGTCGGAATCCGGTGCGGACGGATCGGGGTTGATCGGAAGCGAGCTGACGCCGCTCGTCACGACGCTCGGGAGCCTGGAGGCGAAGCGGATTTCGACGAATCCGCTCTGGGCGGCCGTGCTCACGCGACAACTGGCCGCAGCCGGCATCGGACCCGGGGACCTGATCGCGGCCGGGTTCTCGGGCTCGTTCCCGGGACTGAACCTGGCAGTGGCAACGGCCGCTCACGCACTCGATGCCGACCTGGTCGCCATCTCGTCGGTCACGGCCTCCACGTGGGGCGCCAATCAGCCCGGGTTCACGTGGCCCGAGATGGAGTGCCGCCTCGTGCCGGCCCTCATGCCGCGAGCCTCGATTGCCGTCACTGCCGGAGGCGACGGCGACACGGCTCGCGACCTGGAACCCGAGGGCCGGCGGATGGCATGGTCGATCCGCGACGACGCGGCGCGGTGTCTCGGTGTGGCCGTCCTGCGGCCCACCGCCTTCGAGGACGCAATCGGGCAGCGGCTCTCGGCGTATCGTCGGGCGGCGAACGGGCGGCCGATCGTCCTCTACGTCAACGTCGGCGGCACGTCGGCCAGCCTCGGCGAGTCGCCCGCGGTGCTCAACCTGAAGAGCGGGTTCGTGCGGCCGGGTCTGCTCGACCGGTCGGAGCGCCGCGGGGTGATGGCGCGATTCGCCGAGCAGGGCGTGCGGGTCCTGACCCTGCTGAACATCCGCGACCTCGCGGTGCGCTGGGGGATTCCACTCGCTGTCTCTGGGGGGTAGGCCGCGCACGGCCGGGCGCCATGCCCGGCGCCTACTTCACGTCTGCGATCACCCAGCCCGATGCCTTCCGCACGAGTCGGTAGACCGCGACGGCATCTTCCTGAATCGGAGCGCCCGATGCCGACATGCCCTCGATCTTCCTCCGGCACCTGGCCGTCGCTTCCGCGCCGCGCACGTCGACCCGCACGTCCTCGAGCCTGACCTTGAGTTGCCGCGCCTTCATGAGCGCGCTCTCCTCGGGGGACAGCGAAGGCCGGAAATCCCGGATCGCCTCTGCGTCGGCGTTGACGAGCGCTCTGACGTACTGTTCGAGCACGTAGTTGATCCGGCTGACCGCGGCCTGCGCCGACGCGGCCGTCGCGGCGTCGTAGCCCTGGCCTGCCTGCCTCCCCGCAAGCGAGTCGACCGTGTCCTGGTTCACGCTGGACCGCGCGCCCGTGGCCGGCACGACGCCGGTTTCGATCGGCGGCGCGGCCTGCGTCCGGATCGCAGCCGCGGGGACGGCCGGAGGCCTGGCCGCTGCTTCGGGTGCCGGCGTCGTCTGCGCGGGCGGCGGTTGTGCCGTCGGCGGCGTCTGAGCGGGGAGCTGGGCTGCGGGTGCGGGCGACTGCGGCGCTGGCAACTGCGGCACCGCCGACTGCGGCAGCGGCGGCTGGGGCGCGGGAGGCTGGGGCATGGCCTGAGCGAGCGGAGGCTGGACATCGGGGGCCGACGCCGCCTCTTGCGGCCGGGCACTGGCCGCGGAGGTCTCTGCCGATGGTCCGGGCGTCGATGCCGGCGCCGCGGCGCGTGCTGTCGGAGTTGCCGCGGTCGGCTCCGCCACACCCGCGGGCCGGCTGCCCTCGCTTCCCTTCTGAGTGAAGTACCACCACGCCGCGCCGCCCACAGCCGCCAACCCGAAGACCACCACGACCGTCGCTGCGACGGCCGCGACCATCAAACGGGACGTCCTCTTCCCGGGCGCCGCCGCCGGTGCAGCCACCGGTGGAGGAGCCGTCGCCCCTGCAGGCGTGGACGGTGATGCAACGGGAGGCGCGACGGGCGACGCGCCCGGCTCCGTGAGCGCCATCCGCCCGCTGGGCGGAAGCATCGTGGGAGATGCAGGCGCCGCGGTGGGCGCCGGGATCGGCGGGGGGGGCGCCGGCACGGCCACACCGGATACCGCCGGCAGCGTAGCCGGCGCAGGCGGCAGCGTCGCGGCGGAGATCACCACGGTCTTGTCGAAGGCATCCTGGGCGAGCGTCGCCCTGGTGGCCGACGACGATTCTCGTCCAAGGATCGCCCGGAGCTCATCTCTGACGATTCCGGCGGTGGCCGGCCTTCCGTCGCGCGGCTTCGACAACAGGCGGTCCACCAGGTCCGACACGCTCTTCGGGACGGCGGGCGCACGAAGCTGCAGCGGCACGTGAGGCGACTGGGAAATCGCCGTCAGCAGCTTCGAGAGCGGCTTCCCCTCGAACGGCTTGCTTCCCGACAGCAACTGGTAGAGCACGGCGCCGACCGCCCACAGGTCGGTCCGCCGGTCGATCTCGTCCCCGCGGATCTGCTCGGGAGCCATGTAGTCGGGCGTACCGATGAGCGCGCCGGTCGCCGTCATGTGCAGGCTGCCGAGGCGGGCAATCCCGAAATCGAGGATCTTCGCGGTGCCCGACGGCGTCAGGAACAGATTCGCCGGCTTGATGTCCCGATGCACGATGGCGTTCTGGTGGGCGTAGTCCAGTCCGTCACAGACCTGTCCCATCACGTCGAGGGCGGCCTCGAGCGAGAGCGGGACGGGCTTGGCCGAGACCAGCGCGGCGAGCGACTTCCCCTCGAGCAGCTCCATGATCATGAAGATCTCGCCGCCCGATTCCTGAAGCTCGTGGATCGTGATGATGTTCGGATGATTCAGCCGGGCCGCGGCGCGCGCCTCGACGTAGAACCGCTGGCGCAGTTCCTCGTTGTCGGCGATCTCGGCGGTCATCTGCTTGATCGCGACCTTCCGGTCCAGCACCGGGTCGTGCGCCATGAACACCAGGCCCATGGCCCCCTTGCCCAGGTTGCCGAGGACGCGATACCGTCCGCCGATCAGCCCCGACGCGCTCTCTGCCATGCGCTGATTATACGCGCACTGCTATACTCTGGCCGTGCCCGCCCAGACATTCCAGCCGTCGATGGCGGCCGCCGCCGCCGCGCTCCGGCGAGGCAAAGCCGCCGAGGCCATCGACGCGCTCTCGCAGGCGCTGAACGCTCCGGGCGTCAGCCGCGAGGACGAACTGGCGGTCCGGTGCGCGATGGCGGAGGCCTGGCTCCTGCGCGACGACGTCACGCGCGCAGCCTCGGTGCTGGGCCGCACGCCCGACGTGCTCCGCGAACGGATCTCCCCGTCGCGCCTGTCGGCGATGTGGCGCCTGCACGGACGGATCGCCTCGCTGCGCGGTGACCAGTCGCGCGCCATCGCCCTGCTCGGCCGCGCCGTCAGGCAGGCCGAGCTGGCGCTGGATTCGAGGGCGATCGGGCTCGCCCACTACGAGCTCGCCGTCTGCTACCGGCAGGTCGGCGACCCGTCGATCGTCCGCGAGCACGCCGGCACCGCCATCTCCGCGCTCAACGCCGCCGGCGATCGACGCTACCTCGCGCAGTGCCACTCCCTGGTGGGCATCGTGTTCGCGCAGTCGGGCCGCCCCGACGAAGCGATGGCGGCCCTGCGCCAGGCCGAGCATCTCGCGACGGTGGCCGGCGCCGAAGACGTCCTCGCGTTGGTCTGCGGCAACCAGGCCAACGTGGCCCTGATGCGGCACCGCCACGATCAGGCCCTTGCGCTCGCCGACCGTGCCGTCTCCCTGCACGAGCGCGCCGGCTCGGTGCACGGTCTCGCCGTGGCACTTGCCTCGCTCGGTCAGAATCTGCGTCCGCACGGGCGACCTGACGCGCGCCGAAGCCGTGCTGAGGCGCGCGCTCGAGGTCCGAAGCCCCGTCCAGTTCCACGAGACGACCGGCGCCGTGTTCGACACGCTCGCGCAGATTCACCTCGTGCGCGGCGACCACGACGCGGCGGAACAGTGCCTGCAGCAGGCGAGCGACGCCTACGGCACCTACGGACTTCAGGCCAGCCGATGGTACGAGTGGTCGGTGCGGCTGCTGACGGCGCGCCTCGCGCTGCGGCGCGGCGCCCGCGCCGACGCCTTGCGCCTCGCCGCCGACATCGCGACAGCGGCCGGCGTCCCGGCCGCCGACGTCATCCAGGCCGACCTGCTCGCGGTCGAGGCGCTGCTCGCCGACGAGCGGCTCGACGAGGCCGAGCGACGGCTCGGCCCGACCGGCGCGCGGCTCGATCCCCGATTGACGCCGGGGGCCTGGGGCGAGTACCTCCGCTGCCGGGCCCAGATTCACCTGCGACACGATCGGACGACCGACGCCTACCACGACCTCGCGCAGAGCGCGAGCATGTTCGACCTGCTCGGCGAACGCTATCAGGCCGCCCTCAGCCGCCTGGCGCTCGGGCGACTGGTCTCCCGGGTCGGCGCCCGCTCGGCCGCCGCCCGCCATCTGCGCGACGCCATTGCGGTGTTCGAATCGCTCGGAGCCGCGCCCGACCTCGAACAGGCGCGCGCGATCGCGGACCTGCCGAGCCCGGCCGAGACGAGCGGCGCGTACCTGGCCGCACCGGGCGAGGCCGACGACGTCATCGTTCGGCGGTTGGTCGACGCGGCGGTGATGCCGGACCTGCTGGCCATCGAGACGGCCTCCGCGTTGTCGGAAGCCGCGGGCAACGACCCGGCCGCCGTCTTCGTCCAGATCGGGAGGCGACGACGTGCGGATCGTCGCCACCGCCGGGTGCGACGCCGACTCCGCCCGCGCGCTGGCGCGGTCGGCCATCGGCGGCGTGCCCCCGGGCGCGGGCCAGACGTGGCTCGAACCGCTCGGCCACGAGGGTGACGACGAGCGGACGGCCATGGTGGCCTCGTCTCGTTCGATCGGCCACGCGACGTCGCGGCGCCTTCGCATGGTCGGTGCGGTCGCCCGCCAGGGATTTGCGCTCTGCCGCACGCGCGATCGCGTCGCCCAGCCGCTGGAGAGCCGCGCGCAGATGACGCTGGACGCCATCATGCCCGGCTTCGTCTGCGCCAGCGCCGCCATGGCGCGCATCGTCGAACAGATCCAGCGCCTGCAGGGGCACGACCTCACGGTGCTGATCACGGGAGAGAGCGGCACCGGCAAGGAGTTGGTGGCCCGGGCGGTCCACATCGGGTCGCGGCGCAGCGGCGGGATGTTCCTCCCCTACAACTGCACGACCACGACGCGCGACCTGGCCGACAGCCAGCTGTTCGGACATCGCCGCGGGTCGTTCACCGGCGCGGTGAGCGACCAGGCCGGTCTGATTCGGTCCGCGTCGGGCGGCAGCCTGTTCCTCGACGAGATCGGCGACCTTCCGCTGGAGGTGCAGCCCAAGCTGCTGCGCTTCCTCGAGCAAAGCGAGATCATGCCGATCGGGGACACGAGGCCCCAGCGGGTGGACGTCCGCGTCATCGCGGCCACCAACGCGGACCTCGAGCAGCGCGTCGCCGAGGGCAAGTTCCGCGAAGACCTCTACTACCGGCTCACGGTCATCCGGATCCACGTGCCGCCCCTGCGGGAGCGGCGCGAGGAGATCCCGCACCTCTGCGCGCTCTTCCTTCGCGAGGCGTGCGAGAGGCTCGGCAAGCCGGACGTACAGCTGAGCGCCGAGGCGCTCGACCTCTTCTCGCACCACTGGTGGCCGGGCAACGTGAGGCAATTGAAGAACGAGATCCAGCGAGCGGTCGCGCTCAGCGGCCCGGCCGGGGTGGTCGCGGTCGAACACCTCTCGCCGGGCTTCGCCGCCCTGGCCGACGACGGCGCGCGCCCGACCGTCGCGGGCGTTGCGGCGAATGCGCCGGACCTGCCCCTCGGTCTCGCCGTCGAGCAACTCGAACGCGAGATGATCCGATCGGCGCTCCAAAGAAGCGCCGGCAACGTTTCCGAGACGGCCCGGGTGTTGGGCCTGACACGCCGCGGTCTCTACCTGAAGATGCGTCGTCTCGGAGTGGATGGTGACCGAGGAGTGGATACGAAGTAGCCATATTCAGGTACGCCTGATACGCAAGTATACATCTTTCTGACCATTCCGACCGAAGCCGTTCACGTTAAGCTGTTTAGATATAACTACTTAAATCGATGGACCGCTGACCGGCCAACCCATTGGCCTGAGGGCCCAGATCTTGATTGCACTACAAGCATGAACGGCATGAGAGGCATCGTCGGACCGGCACGAATCTCGAGCGACCAGCGCGTGTCCGAGCGCGCGGCGGTCGGCGTGGCGGGGCGGGTCGTGTGGCGCGACGCTCGAGGCACGACGCGGTTCAACAGCGTCGTGATTCGGGATCTGAGCGAGACCGGGGCCTACATCGAGAGCGTCAGCGGTTCGGCCATCCCTTTGTTTCGCGTGGTGTCGCTTCAGGCCGAGCGCGCGGGCCAGGCCGACGCTCTCCCGCCGGCCCTGAGGCACGGCAAGGTCCTGTCGGCTGTCTACCGCGTGGGTCCGTCCCGCGCCGCCACGGGCACGCCCGAGGGCTACGGGCTTCGCCTGCTCGTCGAGCCGCGTCGGCGCACCGCCGCCGCCCCGGCGTCCCGCCCGGAGATCGCGTTCGCGACGGCCTAGGTCACGCTCCGATTCGTGTCGGGCGCTGCGACCGTCGCGTCGCGCGCCCGCCCGATCGCCGTAGCCGCCTGCTTTTTTCTGCTCGCATCATGCCCCGCAAGGCCATAGAATTGTAGGCTGCGCAGCGGAGAGTCGGGCCAACTGCCGCTCCTCAATCGCCTCCTGTCCAGCGCCGCGCCGTGCGGTCCACAGGGTCAACCCGGTCGTCAATCGGAGACAGCCATCATATGACACGTCCTCACATCACAATCGACGGGAATGAAGCGGTCGCCTCGGTCGCCCACCGGACGAACGAGGTCATCGCCATCTACCCGATCACGCCGTCGTCCAACATGGGCGAATGGGCCGATGAATGGTCGGCGAAGGGCCAGAAGAACATCTGGGGCACCGTTCCGACGGTGACCGAGATGCAGTCGGAAGGCGGCGCCGCGGGCGCCGTCCACGGCGCACTGCAGGCCGGCGCCCTCACGACGACCTTCACGGCGTCGCAGGGCCTGCTCCTGATGATCCCCAACATGTACAAGATCGCGGGCGAGTTGACCTCGTTCTGCATGCACGTGTCGGCGCGAACGGTCGCCTCGCACGCGCTGTCGATCTTCGGGGATCACTCCGACGTCATGGCGTGCCGCCAGACGGGGTTCGCGATGCTCGCATCGGGTTCCGTCCAGGAGGCGCACGACTTCGCGGCGATCGGCCAGCGGGCGACCCTGACGTCCCGCGTCCCGGTGCTCCACTACTTCGACGGCTTCCGCACCTCTCACGAGGTGGCGAAGATCGAGCAGCTGACCGACGGGGATCTGCGCGCGATGATCACCGAGGAGCGGGTGGCCGCGCACCGGGCCCGCGCGCTCACGCCCGACAAGCCCGTGCTCCGCGGGACCGCGCAGAATCCGGACGCCTTCTTCCAGGCGCGCGAGGCGTGCAACCCGTTCTATGCGGCCGCGCCGGCGGCCTTCCAGGAGGCCATGGACGAGTTCGCGACGCTCGTCGGCCGCCAGTACCACCTGTTCGACTACGTCGGCCACCCCGAGGCCGATCGCGTGATCGTGATGATGGGCTCGGGCGCCGAGGTCACGCACGAACTGGTCGAATGGATGGTCGCGCGCGGCGAGAAGGTGGGCCTGCTCAAGGTCCGCGTCTACCGCCCGTTCTCCGCCCCGCACTTCCTGGCCGCCCTGCCCGCCTCGGTCAAGCAGATCGCCGTGCTCGATCGGACCAAGGAGCCGGGTGCGCTCGGCGAACCGCTCTACCTCGACGTCGTGGCCGCGCTCTTCGAGGCCGGCCGGAGCACCCTGACCGTCGGTGGACGGTACGGTCTGTCGTCGAAGGAGTACACCCCGGCCCACGCCAAGGCGGTCTACGACAACCTGTCGGCGGCCGCGCCACGGAACCACTTCACGGTGGGCATCGTCGACGACGTCACGCACCTGTCGCTCCCGGTGGACCACGAGTTCGACATCGAGCCGGACGACGTCAAGCGGGCGGTCTTCTTCGGCCTTGGCGCCGACGGAACGGTGGGAGCCAACAAGAACTCGATCAAGATCATCAGCGAGGAGACCGAGAACTACGGCAACGGCTACTTCGTGTACGACTCGAAGAAGTCGGGCGCCGTCACCATCTCGCACCTGCGCTTCGGCCCGCGGCCGATCCGCTCGTCCTACCTGGTGAAGCGCGCGAACTTCGTCGCCTGCCACCAGTACAGCTTCCTCGAGAAATACGACGTGCTGGGTTACGCCGGCCCGGGCGCGGTGTTCCTCCTGAACACTCCGTTCCCGGCCGAGAAGGCCTGGGACGAACTCCCGCGCGAGGTGCAAGAACAGATCATCGGGAAGAAGTTGAGGTTCTTCGTCATCGACGCGTACGAGGTGGCCAAGGCCACGGGGATGGGGACGCGCATCAACACGATCATGCAGACCTGCTTCTTCGCGATCTCGGGCGTGCTGCCGCGCGACGAGGCGATCGCCCAGATCAAGCACTCGATCGAGAAGACCTACGGCAAGCGCGGCGCGGATGTGGTCCAGAAGAACTTCGCCGCCGTGGACGGGACACTGGCCAACCTCCACGAGGTGACGGTGCCGGAGACCATCACGGCCACGTGGAAGCGCCCGCCGATCGTCTCCGACAAGGCACCGGACTTCGTCCAGCGCGTCACGGCGATGATGCTGGCCAACAAGGGCGACCTCCTGCCCGTCAGCGCGTTCCCGGTGGACGGCACCTGGCCGACCGATACCGCGCGCTGGGAGAAGCGGAACATCGCCCTGGAAATCCCGGTGTGGGACCCCAAGATCTGCATCCAGTGCAACAAGTGCGCGATGGTCTGCCCGCACGCTGCGATCCGCGCGAAGGTGTTCGAGCCGGGGGCGCTCGAGGGCGCGCCGCCGACGTTCCAGGCGATCGACTTCAAGGGCAACGAGTTCAAGGGCATGAAGTACACCATCCAGGTGGCGCCCGAGGACTGCACCGGGTGCTCGATCTGCGTGGAGGTCTGCCCGGCCAAGGACAAGGCCAACCCGAGGCACAAGTCGATTGACATGGCGCCGCAGCGCCCGCTGCGCGAGGCCGAGGCGGCCAACTACGAGTTCTTCCTGAACATCCCCGAGGTCGATCGGAGCCTGGTGAAGCTGGACGTCAAAGGCACGCAGTTCTTCCAGCCGCTGTTCGAGTACTCGGGCGCGTGCTCGGCGTGTGGCGAGACGCCGTACGTCAAGCTGCTCACCCAGCTTTACGGCGACAGGCTCCTCATCGCCAACGCGACCGGCTGCTCGTCGATCTACGGCGGCAACCTGCCCACCACGCCCTACGCCCAGGATCGCAACGGGCGCGGCCCGGCGTGGTCGAACTCGCTCTTCGAGGACAACGCCGAGTTCGGGTTCGGCTACCGGCTGGCCATCGACAAGAACCAGGAGCAGGGCCAGGAGTTGCTGCGCACGATGGCCGCCCAGATCGGTGAAGGCCTCGTCGAGGCGATCCTCGGCGCGGACCAGACGACCGAGGCGGGCATCGCCGCCCAGCGCGACCGCGTGATCGAGCTGCGGAAGAAGCTGGCGGCCATCCCATCGTTCGACGCCCGGTGGATGGAGAGGATCACCGACTTTCTGGTGCGCAAGAGCGTCTGGGTCGTCGGCGGCGACGGATGGGCGTACGACATCGGGTACGGCGGCCTCGACCACGTGATCGCCCAGAACCGCAACGTCAACCTCCTGGTGCTCGACACCGAGGTCTACTCGAATACCGGCGGCCAGGCCTCGAAGGCCACCCCCATCGGCGCGTCGGCGAAGTTCGCGATGGCCGGCAACGCGCGGGCCAAGAAGGACCTCGGCATGATCGCGATGGCCTACGGGACCGTCTACGTCGCCCACGTCGCGTTCGGCGCGAAGGACGCCCAGACGGTGAAGGCGTTCCTCGAGGCCGACTCCTACGACGGCCCGTCGATCATCATCGCCTTCAGCCACTGCATCGCGCACGGCTACGACCTCGAAAAGGGCCTCGACCAGCAGAAGCTGGCGGTCGACAGCGGCTACTGGCCGCTCTACCGGTTCGACCCGCGGCGGGTGGCGCAGGGCGAGAACCCGCTTCAGCTCGATTCCGGGGCGCCGAAGGCGGATGTCGGGCGCTTCATGGCCAACGAGACGCGCTTCCGCGTCGTCAATCAGCAGAATCCCGAGCGCTACAAGACCCTGCTGGCGGCGGCTCAGCGCGAGGTGGCCATGCGGTATGGCCTCTATGAGCAGATGGCGAAGATGAACTATTCCACCGGCAAGAAGGCCGAGTAACGGAGGAACCCATGGACCTGTCAACCACCTATCTTGGCCTTCGTCTTCCCCACCCCTTGATGCCGGGCGCGGGGCCGCTGGCGGATTCGCTCGACACGGTGAAGCGGCTCGAGGACGCGGGCGCCGCTGCCATCGTCCTGAGATCGCTGTTCGAGGAGCAGATTACCCGCGAGCGGGACGGCCTCGTGTACCACATGGAAGTGATCGCGGAGTCGTCGGCCGAGGCGCTCTCCTACTTCCCGAAGGCGAACGACTTCGTGTTCGGAACCCACGAGTACCTCGAGCAGATCCGGAAGGTGAAAGCCGCGGTGAAGGTCCCCGTGATCGCGTCGCTCAACGGCACCACCAACGAGGGCTGGCTGTCGTATGCGAAGACGATCCAGGAAGCCGGAGCCGACGCGCTCGAGCTGAACGTCTACTTCATCGCCACCGACCCGAAGGAGACCGGCGTCCACGTCGAACAGCGGACGGTGGAGATCCTGCGGTCGGTGAAGAAGGCGATCACCATCCCGGTGGCCGTCAAGCTCTCGCCGTTCTTCTCGTCGGTTGCGCATCTCGCCCGCCAACTGGACGAGGGGGGCGCCGACGGCCTCGTGCTGTTCAACCGCTTCTATCAGCCCGACATCGACGTCGAGGCGCTCGAGGCCGTGCCGAGCCTGCACCTGTCGGACTCCTCGGAGCTCCTGCTGCGCCTCCACTGGCTGGCGATCCTGTCCGGGCAGGTGAAGGCGACGATGGCCGCGTCGGGCGGCGTGCACACCGGCCTCGACGCCGTGAAGGCGGTCATGGCCGGGGCGTCCGCGGTGCAGGTGGTGTCGCGCCTCCTCGAGGACGGGCCGCAGCGTCTGCTCACCATCTTCCAGGCCATGAAGCACTGGATGGAGGAACACGACTACGAGTCGCTCGAGCAGATGCGCGGCAGCATGAGCCTCAAGAAGAGCCCCGACCCGTCGGCCTTCGAGCGCGGGAACTACATGAAGGTGCTGCGCAGCTGGAAGGGAGCGGCGTAGCCCTCGCACGTGCGATTCTTGCGAACGACGATCGTGCGATCTGACGGACGCAAGTCGAAGACGGCAGAACGGGCGACCTTGATGCCAGGGTCGCCCGTTCGTTGTACAATTCGGAATCCCTATGGCACAACAGCAGACGTCGTCGACTACGTGGGCGCTGATCTCCGGTGCCTGCCTGCTCCTCGGTCTGGCCGTCGGCTACGTGGTCTTCGGTGGTCAGCGGTCGGGGGTGCCGGTGACGGCGCCTGTCGCCATTGCCCCGGCGGCCGCCGGCGGGCCGCAGGCCGGCCTGATGGACGAACAGCAGGCGCAGGCCCTGCGCAACATCCTCGCGAGGGACCCGACCAACGTCCAGGCGAACACGCAGCTCGGGAACCTGCTCTACGACGCGGGCCGCTTCGCCGAGGCCGTCGGACCGTACAGCCGGGCGTTCGCAGACGACCCGCGGAACCTGAACGTCAGCACCGACCTCGGCACCGCGCTGTGGTACGCGGGAAAGCCTGACGAGGCCATTGCCCAGTTCGGCAAGTCGCTGGCGCTCGACCCGACCCATCCCCAGACGCTGTACAACCTCGGGATCGTGAGGCGCGATGGCAAGAACGATCCCGCCGGCGCCATCCAGGCGTGGGAGAAACTGCTGGCTGCCAATCCAACCTACGCGAATCGCGATGAGGTGCAGCGCGCGCTGGAGCAGCTTCGGTCGCAGGTCGGCAGCACGCCAGTCGCTCCGGTCAGATCGACGCGGTGACGCCAGGCTCCCGGCCCGCCGACGTATGGCCCGGCCGACATCCCGCACGACACCGCCGCCGGCCGCAGGTCGTCGCCGATACTATCGCCGCTTTCTGCGCGGCGCAGGGACCGTCGTCGGCGCGGCGGTCCCCCGCGTCACCAGCAGCGCAGCGCCGCAGACAACCAGCCCCACCGAGAAGAGCTGCGCGGTCGTCATCCCGGCGGCGACCACGACGTTGACGCGGATCGCCTCGATCGCGAAGCGCAGCGCCCCGGCTGCCAGCAGGTAGGTGCCGAAGACCGTCCGATCCCTGGTGCCCCGACGCCGGAGCCAGAGCAGGCCGAGCGTGATGGCGGCCAGTGCGCCCGCCTCGTAGAGCTGCGTCGGGTGCACACGCTCGGTGGTTGGCGGCAACCCGTTCGGAAACGCCACCCCCCACGGCAGAGACGTCGGCGTCCCGTAGTCGTCGCCGACCAGAAAACACCCGATTCTGCCGACCGCGTGGCCGAGCGTCAGCGCCGGCGCCGCCGCCGAGAGCACCGTCATCAGGGGCAGCCGCTGCCAGGCGACCATGGCGAGGCCGGCCAGCACACCGCCGGTCAGCCCGCCGTACCAGCTCATGCCTCCGCGGCTGAGCAGCGTGCCCGAGATCGGCTCGGCCCAGTGCTCGGCGACATAGAGCAGCTTGGCGCCAGCCAGACCGCCGAGGACGCCGACCAGTGCCGCATCGACTCCCTTGGCGCCATCGACGCCCGATCGGATCAATTCGCGCCGCAGCATCAGAATGCCGAGTGCGGCGCCGAGGGCGACCATGACGCCGAAGCTCGTGATTTCGAAAGAGCCGATCCGGAACAGGATTGGATACATCGGTGAGTCTCGCTCTGCGTGGTTGCGCCAGGCCTTGCCTCAGCGGACCCTGGCTTTGCGCGCCGGGGCCTGGCGGAGCAGGTCGGACACCCGCGCCATCGCCCGCTGCCGCACGGCAGGCGGCAGGTCGGGCCGCCCTTCCTCGCGGCAGACCGTCAGCGTGTGCCGGAGGCTCTCGAGGACGTCCTCGCAGCATGGACAGTCGCGCAGATGCCGTTCGATCGTCCGCCGGTCGGCGGCGGCCAGTTCGTCGTCCAGGTAGCGCGAGAGGCGCTCGAGGAAGTCGGCGCAGCGGTGGTCGTGGTCTATGGATGGACGAGTCATGACACTTCCAGCTGTTCGCGCAACAACAGGCGAGCCCGGTGCAGCCGTGTCTTCACGTTGGCTTCAGAGATGCCCAGCACCTTTGCCACTTCGCGGGTGGACAAGCCCTCAATCTCTCTCAGCACGACGACGACGCGATAGGAACGCGGCACCGCCGCGAGCGACCGCCCCAGCCGCGATCGCAGGCTCGCGTTGATCGCCTGAGCCTCGGGGCTGGATGCGGGGTCGACCGCGTCCACCTGGCGGCCTGGCTCTTCGCCGTCGCCGACCCGGTCGTCGAGCGCGACGAAGTGGTCCGGCTCGTGCGCCCGCTTCCGCCGGTTGATCAGACAGGCGTTTCGCACCGTCCGGTACAGCCACGCCCTGAACGCCTCGGGCTCGCGGATCCGCGCGGCAAATCGATAGGTCTTGAGAAGCGCCTCCTGCATCGCGTCATCGGCATCGTCTGGCCGCCCGCACACCAGGAGGCTGAAGCGATAGGCCACCTCCTGCGCCCTCATGAGGAGGGTTTCCATCGCGTCCCGGTCACCCGCCTGGACGGCCCTCACCAGCTCGGCGTAGGAGCCGGCGTCGGCCGCGATGCCGCGGTCCTCTCTCTGAAGATTCGCGTGCGCCGGTTTCGTCACAGCCATCGATCGCCCCCGGGGCGTGTGACGCTTTGATGAAGACCTGAATCCATAGAAGAAGACCAGCGCCTGTGAGCCACTCCGCAGCCGGCACCTCCCGTTCGAGGTGTTGCTGCGTGAGCTCCGGGTCGCGCGAGCACTGACGACCGCGAATGACTCCTATGGTATCTCGACTCACCACCTTCGTGATGATTCTCCTCGCGTTCCTGGCTCGTCCGGCCGGCGCCCAGGAAACGCTGACGGTCGATCAGGCGGTTTCCGCCGCGCTGGCCAAGAATGCGGGGCTGAAGGCCGCTGACGCCGGTGTGCGCGAAAGCGCCGCCCGGGTTGACGAAGCGCGCGCCGCCTATCTTCCCCGCGTCGACTACATCGAGGACTGGCAGCGGGGCAACAACCCGGTCTTCGTGTTCGGGTCGCTGCTCTCGCAGCGCCGCTTCACCGCCGCCAACTTCGCCCTCGACACCCTCAACTACCCGGACGCCCTGACCAACTACCACGGCGCAGTCGCCCTCCAGCAGCCGATCTACGACAGCCAACGCATCGCGGGAATCAAGTCGGCCGGGCTCGGCCGCGACCTGGCCCTGCAGATGACGGCCGAAGCGCGCGCGGAGATGGCGCTGGGCGTGACGCGCGTGTACGGAGGCGTCCTGCAGGCCATGGCCGGCCGCAAGGCCGCAGATGCGGCGGTGGACGCCGCGAAGGACGACCTGGCCCGCACCGAGCAGCGGCGGGATGCCGGGTTGGCGACGGAGGCGGACGTCCTGTCGCTGAAGGTCTTCCTCGCGCAGATGCAGGAGCGGCAAATCCGCGCCGCCAGCGGCGAGGCCATCGCGCGAGCGCAGCTCAACCACCTGATGGGCGCGGCGCTCGATGAGAGCTTCACGTTGACCGAGCCCGCCCCCGTGGTGTCCGCAAAGACGCTGGCGGCCGACGACGAGGCGAACGCGCTGAAGACGCGGCCCGCGATCAAGCGCGCCGATACGCAACTCGCACTGGCGGACGTCGGCCGGTCCGCCGCGAAGCGGGCGTTCCTCCCGCAGGCGTATGTCCAGGGCATGTACGACATGAACGGCCAGAGCTTCACCGACCGGGCGTCGTCGTGGCTGGTCGCCGGTCAGATTCGGATCAACCTGTTCGCGGGTCTCGGTGACTCGGCGCGCTTCAGGGCGGCGACCGAGGCCCGAGTGCGCGCCAGTGCCGAACGGGAGAACCTCCTGAACACGGTGCGACTCGAGGTGCGGACAGCGCGGGCAGAACTCGATGCCGCGCTCGCCCGGGCAGCCGTGGGCCGGGCCACAGTGCTCCAGGCCCGCGAGAGCCAGCGGATCATCCGAGACCGCTACGACTCTGGCCTGGCGGGCGTCGGTGACGTCCTTCGGGCTGCCAACGCACTGCTCGACGCCGAAACCCTGCGCATCGCGTCCGTCGTGGACGTGATGGTCGGCCAGGCGGCCCTCGATCGGGCTGTCGGCCGGTCGCGCTAGCCATCCCGTCGCGCCCCGCCAAAAAGGATAGAAACGATGACTCAGGTGACTTCGAACATGTCTTCACGTATCGCACCTGCGGCGCTCGCCGTCGCGGCCGCGTTGGCCCTCGCGTCGTGCTCCGGCGGCCGCGAGGCCGCGACTCCACACTCCGGCAACCCGGTCGACGTGGTCGTGCAGGCCGCCACTCTCGAGACCGGCGCCCGGACATTCGACGTCGGCGGCCAAGTGCGCGCCCGCACGACCGCGACGATCGTGAGCAAGCTGTTCGCAGAGGTACAGGCGATCCCCGTTCAGCCAGGCGACCATGTGCACGCAGGGCAGGTCTTGATCCGCCTCGACAGCCGGGACCTGCAGGCGCAACACGCCCAGGCAGAGGCTGGCGTCGCCGCCGCCGAACAGGCTGTGAGGGCGGCGACCATGGGCCGGGACGCGGCTGAAGCCGGGCTCGCCCTGGCGACTGCCACGCACAAGCGCATCGCCGAACTCCGGGCCAAGAACTCCGCAACCCCCAACGAACTCGACCAGGCCGTGAACGGACTGAAGGCCGCGGAATCGCACTTCGCGGGCGCGCAGGCCGCGATCCGGCAGGCGGAGGCCGGCACCGAGGCCGCGCGCGCGGCGCTCCGCGCGGCCACGGTGGGCGCGTCCTTTGCCGTCATCACGGCGCCGTTCGACGGCATCGTCACCGAGAAGCGCGTCGAAGTGGGCAACATGGCAACGCCCGGCGCGCCCCTGATGACCGTCGAGGATGCCAGGGGCTTCCGCCTCGAAGTGCGGATCGACGAGTCGCGGGTCGGCGACATCGACCGCGCCACGCCGGTTGACGTCGTCGTCGACTCCACCAGTCAGTCGGGGACGCCGGTGGCACGGACCGGGACGATCACCGAGGTGTCCCGCGACCTCGACGGCGCCCACGCCTTCCTGGTCAAGGTCGACCTGCCAACGAACGGCGACCTGCGCTCGGGGATGTTCGGGCGGGCTCGCTTCGGCGGCGGCACCAGACAGGCGCTCACGGTGCCCGCGTCGGCCGTCGTGCATCGCGGCCAGCTCACGTCGGTCTTCGTCGTGGGGCACGACAACCGTGCACGTCTCCGCCTGGTGCAGGTCGCGAGCACCGTCGGCGCCCGGGCGGAAATCGCCGCGGGCCTCGACGCGGGTGAACAGGTCGTCGTTCAGCCCTCGGCCACCCTGGTGGACGGCGCGCCGGTCCGACCGGCGGCCCGCTCAGCGTCCAGCGCCGTGGGTGCCTCGGCGGTCGGGGAGGCCCGTCGATGACCCGCCCCTACGGGATTGCCGGCCGCCTGGCGGCCGCGTTCATTCACTCCAAGCTCACGCCGCTGATTGTCCTTGGATCGCTGGCCCTCGGGATCCTGGCGGTTGTGGCCCTCCCCCGGGAAGAGGAGCCGCAGATCATCGTCCCGATGATCGACGTGTTCGTGCAGATGCCCGGCGCGTCGCCGACGGAAGTCGAGCAACGCGTGACCCGGCCGATGGAGAAACTCCTCTGGGAGGTTCCGGGAGTCGAGTACGTCTACTCCACCTCGAGCCCGGGCCTCTCGATGGTGATCGTCCGGTTCCGGGTCGGCGAGCAGGAAGAGCCCGCGCTGGTGCGGCTGAACCAGAAGCTGGCCTCGAACTTCGACATGATTCCGCCCGGAGCGTCCATGCCGCTCGTCAAGCCGCGGTCGATCGACGACGTGCCGATCATGGGGCTGACGCTCTGGAGCCCGCGCTACGACGACTTCCAGCTGCGACAGGTCGCCGGGCAGTTGCACGACGCCTTGAAGGAGGTGGACGACGTGTCGGCCGTGGAGATCATCGGCGGCCGGACGCGCCAGGTCAGCGTCGAGATCGACCCGGCCCGGCTGGCCTCGTACCGCCTCGACCCCGCGTTCATTACCAGAGCCTTGCAGGGCGCCAACGTCCAGCCGCCGCCAACCGACATCGTCAGCGGGAACCAGAGCCGCCTCGTGCAGTCCGGATCGTGGCTGTCGAGCGTGGATGCCGTCAAGCGCGTCGTCGTGGACTCCCGTCGGAACGTCCCCGTGTTCGTCTCCGACGTCGCGGCGGTGAGGGATGGCGACGCCGAGCCGTCCAGTTACGTGACGTTCCTCGGCCGCGATGGCCGCTCCTACCCGGCGGTCACCCTCGCCGTCTCCAAGCGGAAGGGTACGAACGCGATCGAGATCACGCGGCGGGTCGAGGCGACCGTCGCCCGCCTCCGCGGGACGGTCCTCCCGGGCGAGGTCAACCTCACCGTCACCCGCAACTACGGCCGGACGGCGGAGCACAAGTCGAACGAACTGCTCTGGCACATGTTCGTGGCCGTCTTCTCGGTGTCGATCCTGATCTGGCTGACGCTCGGCAGACGCGAGGCCGCCGTCGTGCTCGTCGCCATCCCGGTAACCCTGGCCCTGACGCTCTTCGTCTTCTACATCTACGGCTATACCCTCAACCGAATCACGCTCTTCGCCCTGATCTTCTCGATCGGCATCCTGGTAGATGACGCGATCGTGGTCGTCGAAAACATCGTGCGGCATTCGCGGCTGGCCGGGCCGGCCAAGTCGCTGAGCGCAATCACCGTGCGAGCGGTGGACGAAGTCGGCAACCCCACCATTCTCGCCACCCTGACCGTCGTCGCGGCCATCCTGCCGATGGCCTTCGTCGGCGGCCTGATGGGTCCCTACATGCGTCCCATCCCGGTCGGCGCCACCGCGGCCATGATGTTCTCGCTCGTGATCGCGTTCGTCGTCACGCCATGGACGGCGGCCTGGCTGATGCGCGGTGTCTCGTCGCACAGCGCCCACCGGGAGGACCGCTTCACCGCGGTCTACCGGCGTGTGATGGGGATCCTCGTCGCCAGGCCCGGTGTCCGCCTGGCGTTTCTCGGGGGTGTGGCGCTCGCTCTCCTCGTTTCGGTCGCCCTCGTCCCGCTCGGCCTGGTCGGCGTGAAGATGCTGCCGTTCGACAACAAGAGCGAGTTCCAGGTCGTCATCAACATGCCCGAGGGGACGCCGCTCGAACAGACCGCACGGGTAGCGGCGGCGCTCGCACAGGAGACACTGAAGCAGGCATCGGTCACCAACGTCCAGACCTACGTTGGCACGTCGTCGCCCTACAACTTCAACGGCCTGGTCCGCCACTACTTCATGCGGCGCCTGCCGCACCAGGCCGACCTGCAGGTCAACCTCGTGCCGAAGGAAGAACGGTCCGATCAGAGCCATGCCGTCGCCAAGCAGGTGCGCGAGGCGCTGCTCCCCGTGGCGAAGAAGTACAACGCCCGCATCCAGGTCGCCGAGGTGCCACCCGGACCGCCGGTGCTGCAGACGCTGGTCGCCGAGGTCTACGGCCCTGACGCCGCGCGTCGCGTCGCCCTGGCCGCGGCGGTCAAGCGCACGTTCGAGACGACCCCCGGCGTCGTGGACACCGAGTGGTACGTCGAGCGGGAGCGTCCCAAGGACGTGCTGGAAGTGGACCAGGAGAAGGCCGCGGCGGCCGGTCTCTCTCCCGCCATGGTCGCCGGGGTGGTCCGCATGTCCGGAGGCGGTGAAATCGCGGGGCTCCTCCATGACCCGCTGGCGCGCGAGGACGTCCCGATCGTGCTGCGCCTGCCGCGCAGCGGCCGGTCGGACCTCGAGTCGGTCAGCTCGATCCGCCTTGGCGGCGCGGTGGCGGTCGGGGAACTCACCCGGGTAGTGCGCACGGTGGAACCGCACAGCATCTACCACAAGAACCTGAGGCCGGTGACGTACGTGACCGCCGACGTCGCGGGGGTGATCGAAAGCCCGGTCTACGCGATCCTGGCGATGAACAAGGTGCTGGCGAACGTGAAGCTCCCGGAGGACTACACGTTCGAACTGTTCAACACACGGCAGCCCGACGACACCGCCCGGTACGCAATGAAGTGGGACGGCGAGTGGCACATCACCTATGAGGTGTTCCGGGACCTCGGCATCGCGTTCGCGGCCGTGCTGCTGCTCATCTACATCCTGGTCGTCGGCTGGTTCCAGTCGTTCCTGACGCCGGTGACGATCATGACGGTCATCCCCTTCTCGCTGATTGGCATCCTGCCGGCCCATGCGGCACTCGGAGCGTTCTTCACGGCAACGTCGACGATCGGCTTCATCGCCGGCGCCGGTATCGTCGTGCGCAACTCGATCATCCTCGTGGACTTCATCGAGTTGAGGCTTCGCGAGGGGGTGCCGCTCGCCCAGGCCGTCGTGGACGCGGGAACCGTCAGGTTCAGGCCGATCGCCCTGACGGCCGCGGCGGTCATCGTGGGGTCGGCGGTCATCCTCTTCGACCCGATCTTCCAGGGGCTGGCGATCTCGTTGATGGCCGGTGGGATCGCGTCACTCCTGCTGTCTCCCCTCACCGTTCCCGTCCTGTACTACATGATGAACGCGCGAGCCGCTCGGCGCGGGACGCTGGCCGCCGCGCCAGCGTCGGCCCCGGGCGTGGGAGAGTAAGCCATGTGGACCTGTCCGCCCTCCCGGATTCTCGTACCCGTCGATTTCAGCGATGCCTCGGGCCGCGCAATCGAAGTCGCTGCCGGCCTGGCCCGGCGAGCGGGTGCTCACGTGCACCTGCTCCACGTGGAGGCCCTGGAAGTGCCCCCCTATTTCACGGCGGCACAGATGAAGGCGCTGGAGCGGGAGCAGGCCGTGGCCCGGTCCCGCGCGGACGAGTTCCTCCGCGACTTTGCGAACCGCCACGGTGCGACCGACTTCAGCACCGAGGTCATCGAGGGGCTGCCGACCCCCACGATCGTGAACGCGGCCGGAGGCGCTGACCTCGTGGTGATGGGCACCCACGGCCGGCGTGGCCCGGCGCGATGGTGGCTTGGATCCGTGGCTGAACGGGTCATTCACCAGTCGCCGGCTCCTGTCCTCGTCGTTCGCGCCGTGGGCGGCACACCGCCCGACGACGTCTTCCGCCACCCGATGCTGATGGCGGACAAGGACGGACCGGAATCGTCCGCGGCCCGCGTGGCGGCCGAGCTGGCCAAGACTGTCGGCGGAGAAGTCGTGCTCGCGACCGCGGCGTGCGCTGCCGACCAGGCAGCCGAACAGCGTGCATCGGTGGTCGTGCTCTCGACCGCCGCCAGGCACGGGACGCTGCTGTCGCACCCGGCCGAACAGTGGATCCGGAGATGCCCGCTTCCGATGCTGTTCGTTCCCGGTCCTGTATCCAAACCGAGCTAGGCTGAATCCTTTCACCAGACCTCGAAACCCAACGGCCACGGAGGATTGAAATGACCATCGACCGCTACCTGCGCCTCATTGCCGGGCTCTTCGTCGTGGCGAGCCTCGTCCTCGGATCAAGCGTCCACCCGTACTTCTATCTGTTTGGGGCATTCGTGGGGCTGAACCTGATCCAATCGGCGTTCACCAACTGGTGCCCGATGATGTCGATCCTGAAGGCTGCCGGCGTGAGGAGCTAGGCGCCCGGCAGTGCTACACTGTGTGAGGGGAAGGACCATGAATGAAACACGCTACGGCATGCGGGTGGAACTGCCCATCAGCTACGAGGACGCCATCGAAGCGGCCACGGCCGCGCTGAAGACCGAAGGATTCGGCGTGCTGACAACGATCGACGTCAAGCAGACCATCAAGCAGAAGCTGGACAAGGACTTCCGGAAATACGTGATCCTGGGCGCCTGCAACCCTCCGATTGCCTACCAGGCGCTCAGCGCCGAGACCGACATCGGGCTGCTGCTGCCCTGCAACCTCGTCGTGTACGAGACCACGCCGGGCCGGAGCGCGGTCGCAGCCGTGGCGCCGCTGGTAACGCTGGGGCGGGTCGGAAACGAGGCGCTGGCGCCGCTCGGCACGGAGGTTGACGCCAAGCTCCGGCGCGTCATGGCGATCCTCGAAGCCGGCAAGGCAGGCGCATGAGCGACTACCTCTGGCCGCTCGGCTTCCTGGCCGTCTGGATCTTCCTGCAGACGTGGCTACTGCCGCGCCTGGGCGTACCAACCTGAGCGAGCGCCGCGTGCGGCGTCGAGGATCGACGCCAGGCTCAGCGAAACGCGAAGCAGACCGCCGACGGGCAACCGGACCGCTCGATGTAGCGAGGGGCCGCACCCCCGCGATGCGGAGGGTCCGAACGTCCCACACGCAGGACGCCGGGGGCACGCCATCGCGTTCCCCGGCTCCTGCGTTCCGAATTCTCAATTTTGAATTCGGAATTCCGCTTTCTATCTCCCGTCCTCCACAAGGATCGCGCGTGCGACGGACGGCTCGATGGCCAGTTCCGTCTGGTCGCACTCGAACACGAACCCCGGATACCGCTGCAGCAGGCGGACCCGCGCGCCAGGCGTGACGCCGAGCGCGCTCAGGCGCTCGGCCCGTGCCGGGTTGTCGCGCAGCACGCGAAGCACAACGCCCCGCTCTCCCACCTCGAGCGACGCCAGGCGCCGTCCGTGCTCAAAACTCGACACCGAAGACGCGAAACGCATAGTGAAGCCCCGCGCCGGTTGACAGCGCCACCGCCGTCACGAACGCCAGGATGGCGAACGCCGGCCTGAGGCCCTGCTCCTTGATCATCATCAGGAAGTTGGCGACGCACGGAACGAAGAGCGTCATGACGGTGAGCGCGACGACGGCCTGCGTGGCGCTCAACTGCCCTGCGTGCGCCAGCTGGAACAGCCCGGCCGCCCCGTAGTCGCGTCGCAGGAATCCCATGATGAACACCTGCGCGGCGTCGGCGGGCAACCCGAGCAGCCCCGTCACCACCGGGCGGCCGGCGGCCACGATGTGCGGCAGCAGACCCGTCTTGTCCAGGGCGAACAGAAGCGCCGTCCCGACCAGGAACAGCGGCACGGCCTCCCAGAGGTACCAGCGGATTCGGTGCAGCGTCTTCACGGCCAGGTTCCGCACGGCCGGCAGCCTGAGAGGCGGCAGCTCCATGATGAAGTCCGAGCGCTCGCCGGGGAGCACCTTCGCCGCGAGGAACCCGACCACGAACATCTGCATGACCACTACGCCGAACAACGTCAGCAGCGCCCAGAACGAGATGCCGCCCAGGATGCCGAGAATCGTGGCCAGCTGCGCGGAGCACGGGATGCCAAGCGCGAGCAGCAGCACAGCGATCAGGCGCTCCTTCGGCGTGCCCAGGATGCGCGTCGTCATGGTGGCCATCGTGTCGCAGCCGAGGCCGAGGACCATCGGAAGCACGGCCTTGCCGTTCAGCCCCATCACCCTGAAGATCCGGTCCGAGAACACGGCCAGGCGCGGGATGTACCCGCTGTCCTCGAGCCACCCGAACACGAGGAAGAACGTCGCCACGACCGGAAGCACGATGGCAATGGCGTAGGTGAGCCCCATCGTGACGAGGCCGTAGCGGCCCACCAGGAACTCACGCACCGGAGCCCACGGCACGAACCGGTCGGCGAGCGCCGTCGCAGCGGGATTGACGATCTCCCCGAACAGCCGGTGCTCGACGAGGTTCACCAGCGTCTGCGCGCCGAACACGCCCACGAAGAGGTAAACGAGGTACAGCACGGCGACGAGAATCGGCAGCCCGGTCGCCGGCTGCCGGACGGCGCGTCCAAGGAACGCCTGGATGCGCCCGATCGACGCCGGCCGCGAGTGGCGCAGCCGCGTGGCAACCTCATGCGCCCAGGCTGCGTGGTCGCCGGACGGACTGTACGGCACGCGGGCGGGCGACGCGAACGGCAACGCCTTCCTGAGGTCTTCGAGGCCCTGCCCCTCGGTGGCGACCGTCTCGACCACGGGCACGTCGAGCTCGGCGGCAAGCCCTGCGGCGTCCACGGCGATACCGTGCCGCCTGGCCTCGTCGACCATGTTGAGCACCACCACCATCGGCAGGCCAAAGCGCGAGATCTGGGAGGTGAGCATCAACGCGCGGCGCAGGTTGCGAGCGTCGGCCACCTGGACTACGACGTCCGCCTCCCGGCCGGCCACGAGCCTTCTGGTGACGCGCTCGTCCTCGCTGAGCTCGCCCTCAAGCGAGTTGACGCCGGGACTGTCGACGATGTCGCACACCTCGGCGCCGATCGGCGCGCGGCCGGACGTCAGGCCGACCGTGGTGCCGGGATAATTCGACACGGTGGCGTAGCGGCCGGTCAGGCGGCCGAATATGACGCTCTTGCCGACGTTCGGGTTCCCGACGAGGACGAGCTTGAGCGGGCGGGCCCTGAGCCTGAGGACGGGAGTCGCGGCGGCGCGTTCTGCTCGCTCGGCGGCGACGTGGCAGGACATGGGTGAAGGCGGACCCGCTGAATTCGGCGCTCAGACAATATGAGAATGCGTCTCAATATTAGCACAAATCGAGCGCCGGAGCGACTCCACCGGGGCCGGGGCTGCCCGTCATCGCGTCAGCCGAAACACCTGGATCCTGCTGTTGTCTCGGTCGGCCAGGAACACGTCGTCCGTGTCGCTGATGCACATCTGGGACGGGTGATTGAGCGAGCCTTCTGTCGCGCCGGCAGTCAACTGTCTCGACAGGAACCCACCGTCCCGGCCGAAACTCACAATGGCGCTGCCCGTTCCCTCGGCCACGAAGACGACCCCCTTGCCGGCCGTCACGGACGCCGGCAGCGTGGGAAGGAATCCCGCCAGGTCGCCTCCCAGCGGGGTGAACGCGCTGGCGTCCTGGGCCGCGGAGTAGAGCCGTCGCCCGATTGAATCGAGGAGCAGCAGAGTCCCGGCGGAATCGATCGCCACGTCCGTGCCGAACGCCAGGCCGGACGGGAGCGCCAGCGCCCGCCGGAATTGCCCCTGCACGTTCAGCACCAGCACCCGCGCGGAGAAGATGTCGAGCACGTAGATGTTGTCGGCCGAGTCAATCGCGAAGCCCTTCGGAACGACGGTTGCGGGGGGCGGGGCGCCGACGAAGGCCAGCACGGCCTTGAACCCGCCTTCCGGGCTCAGATGGACGATGCGCCGCTGCCGGCTGTCGAGCGCGTAGATGTCCCCCTTCGAATTCAGGTGCACCCTGGACGGCGCCGACAGCTGAGGGTTCTTGATCTCGCTGCCGCCGCTCATCGTCTTGTCCCGAAAGGTGAAGCGGAGCAGGCGGTCGTTTCCCGTGTCGCCGACGACGACCTGGCCCGCGCCGCCGCAGGCGACCCCTTCCGGGAGGTTGAGCGCGACGCCCTTGTCGTCGGCGTAGACCGAGGCCACATACCTGAACCGGGCAATCTCGGCGGCCGTCAGCTGCAAGTGACCCAGGGCGAGTGCGACCGCGAGGAACGAGACACACGGGAGCGTCTTCATCGATTCACCTCGCGTACTTCTTGTGGCATCGGGTGCAGAGCTCGATGTTCGTGGCGGCAAGGAGCATCCGCTTGAACTCGGTTCCGTGCCCGTTGTGGCAGCTCAGGCAGTCGACCCGCAGGTTCTTGTTCCTGGGGTCCACCGCCTTCTCGCCAATCGGGTGGGCCGAATGCTGCTCGTAATCGTGGCACGCCGTACACAGCTTGACGATCGACGGCGGATCGAGGAGATGGACGGCCTCGGCCCCGTGCGGAGAATGACAGGTCATGCAGGTCGCCCCTGCGACCGGCGCGTGCTTCACCGGCGTGGCCGCGATCCGCTTCAGCGTGTCCGCATGGCAGCTCCCGCAGAGTCCGGCGGTGTCGGCTCGCAGGAGCTTGTCCTGCTTTGCCGCGTGCGGGCTGTGACAGTTCATGCAGCCCTTCTTGTCCGCGACCGGCCAGTGCAGCCGCCGCTTGGCCATGGCGGCGCCCACCATTTCGCCATGGCAGTCCCGGCACAGCTCGAAGCCAACCTTCTTCGTGGCGAACGGCGACGGCGAGGTCGCTCCCGGGTGGCACTGACCGCAGGCCCCTCCGGTCAGCGGGGCATGCACGTTGTTCAGAAGCAGTGCCGGCTGGTTCGAACCGTGCGGGTCGTGGCAGGAGGTGCAGGACGCCCTAGCCACGGGGTAGTTCATGTGCCGCCCCTGAAAGGCCGGGGTGTTCGGCTTGTGGCAGTTCACGCACAACGCCGGAACCGCGCTCTTCAGGAGACCTGCGGACTGGCTGGAGCTGTGCGGGTCGTGGCAGCTCAAACAGCCCTGCCCCACCGGGCGGTGCCTGAACTTGGCCGACTTGACCCCCTCCGCAACGTCCTTGTGGCAGCCGAAGCACAGTTCGTCGCTTCCCGCGCGGAGCATGCCGGGGTTGTCCGATGCATGCGGGTCGTGGCACTTTCCGCACGCCCCGTCGACGACGACCTGGTGTACGCTCTTCGCGGCCGCGACGATGACCTTGTCGTGACACGCGGCGCAAACCTCGCGCGTGTTGCCCGACAGCAGCTTGCCGTGCGACGAGACGTGCGGGTCGTGGCATCCCGAACAGTTCCCGGCCCGCACCGCGGCATGGACGTACCGCTTCTTCAACGTCTGCTCGAAATCGGTGTGACACACGAGGCAGGCCTTCTTCTGGTCCGCCTCCTTCAGCCTGTAGGGATTCTGCTGGCCGCGCGCGGCCGGGTGCACCACCAGGAGGACGATCAGCGACACGCAGGCGATGGTCAGACGCGAACCCATGATGGTCCCCTCACTTCTTGGCTCGCGACGGCAGGTGGCAGTCCTCGCACGACTTCGCGGCGAACGGCGCATGCACGTTGCCCTTGAAGAAGTGCGGTTCCTTCGACGCGTGCGCGTCGTGGCAGCGCTCGCAGCGAATTCGCGCCGCGTCAATCTGAACGTGCGCCTCGCTGAAGGCCGCGGCTCCCAGATCGTGGCATTCGGCGCACAACGTGCGAATGGGTTTCGCCATCAACCGGCTCTCGCCCGACGAATGCGGCTTGTGACAGCGGAGGCAATCCCTCGCGGCCGGCGAGTGGACTCGTCCGCCATCCATGGCGGCCTTCAGGTCCTTGTGGCAGTTCAGGCAGAGATCGGTCCCCTTCGCCAGCAGAAGACGCCCCAGGGCGGTCTGGTGCGGGCTGTGACACGCCGTGCAGTCACCGTCTGCCGCCGGCTGGTGCTTCGCCTTGCCGGACGCCACCCCGTCCTTCACATCCGGATGGCACGTCGCGCAGAGCGGCCCCAGCTTGTCCGTGGCCATGCCCTTGACGTTGCTCGCGTGGGGATCGTGGCAGGACAGGCACATCCCCTCCGCAAACGGCATGTGCCGCGTACCGCCCTCGATCGGCTTCAGGAGCTCCGTGTGACATGACTCGCAGAGCTTCGAGCCTGCGTTCTTCAGCAAGCCCTTCTCATCTGAGCCGTGCGGCTGATGGCACGGCGAGCACGCGCCGTCCTGGACCGGCTTGTGCCCGTAGGTCTTGTTGAATTTCGTCTCGGCATCTGGATGGCAGCTGAAGCAGATGCGGTCCATCCTGCCCTTCAGCATGCCCTGGTCAGCCGAGCCGTGCGCGTCGTGACAGGCGGTGCACTCTCCCGCCACGGCCGGCGCATGCTGCGTCTTCGACTTCTGCACGGCCTCACGGGTTCGAGCGTGGCACGAGAGGCACAGCGCTCCGGCCTCCGCCGTCAACAACCGCTCGTGGTCGGTCGAGTGCGCGCCGTGGCAGGACAGGCACCCGCGGTCCGCCGAAAGAGGGGCGTGCGGGACGGCAACGTCGGTCTTCTGTGCAGTGTGGCAGACGAGGCAGAGAACGTTCCCCTTGCTCCTGAGCAGCCTCGGATAGTCCGAGACGTGCGGGCTGTGGCACAGGAGACACTCGCCATCCTTGAAGGGCTGGTGCTGGACCTTCCCGGTACCCTTGAGGCCGGCGGCGTCGTGGCAGGTGGCGCACAACTCGCCCGCCTTCTGACTCAGGCCGAACGGCTGCGCCGAGGTGGGCGCCTGGTGGCACGTGTCGCACTGGGAACCCGCGAGGGGCGCATGCACGCTGGCCCTCAGGAGCCTGCTCTGGTCGGAGCTGTGGGGACTATGGCAGCCCGAACACGAGACCTGGTCGACCGGGTAGCCGCCGTGCGCCTTCTTGAAGGCCGCCGCATCGCCCGGGTGGCATCCGAGACAGAGCGCCTTCTCCTCCTTGGTCAGGAGATTGGGCTGGTCGGCGCTGTGCGTCGAATGACAGGCAGAGCACCCTCCAGTCTGCAGCACCTTGTGGACGACCTTCCGCTCGTAGTCCGCCTTGTCGTGGCACTGGTAGCAGACCTGGCCCGCGTCGACCTTGAGCAGGTGCCCCGCCGCGGATGCGTGAGGGTCGTGGCAGAGCACGCACTGCCCGGTCTTGACCGCGGTGTGGACATGGGCCCTGTTCAACCCAATCTTGTCCTTCGCGTGGCAGGTGTAGCAGAGCTCGTTGCCCTCCTTCTTCATGGCACGGTTGGCGACCAGCCCATGGCGAAGGTGGCAGGCATCACACTTGTTCTCTCGGACGACGGCATGGACGGTCTTGAGGCCCATGTACTTGTCCGTGAACGCCTTGTGGCATCCTCCCGCCACGCAGTCGCGTGCCCCGAGGCCCTGCTTCGACGCCTGGGGGGTTCCGCCGAGCGTCCGCTTCGGGTTCTCCTGGCCGTCGGACGGGCGGAGACTCACGCAGAGCAGGATCAATCCAGCCCCTGCCAGCGCCTTGATCGGCCTCCAGCTTGTCGGCATCACGGCATCCCCTTCAGATACGTCTCGACCTTCGATTGCGAGCGCAGCCTGCCGGCGTAATCGTCCACGCCCTTCTTGAGCTTCTCGGCGTACGCCCTCTTCGCAACCTCGTCCCTGACCTCGGCGTAAGGCCTCGGGTTCGGCGCGATCAGCTGCTGAACGGCGAAGACGTAGAAGTAACCCTCAGGACTGGCATACAGCCTGAACTCCCCCGCCTTCGCGCCCGCGAGGGCCTTCTTCACCCCGTTCGTCATGCTGTCGATCGTGACTGGGCGCCCGTCGAAGGTGAGCAGCGCCTGCGGACCCTTGGCCACCTGGCCCCCGGCGGTCCCGGCCAGCCAGCTGAAGTCCGCGCCTTCCCGGAGCTTCCGCACAGCGTCCTCGGCCGCGCTCCTTTGGCCGAAGGCCAGACTACGGAGCTTGATCATCTCGGGGTAGGAGTAGTCCTTCAGGTGCGCAGTGTAGTACTGCCGGACTTCGTCCTCCCGGACCTTGTTCGCGGGGGCGATGACCTTCTGAAGGAAGCCGTCGAACACCAGCGACTCCCTGTAGCCGGTGACCCGGTCGCGATACGCGTTGGTCTTGTCGATCCCCAGCCGCACGGCCTCCATGTTCCACACGCGCCTTCCGAGGGTGGCGTCGAGGGCAGCCTCCTTGGTGGCGTTCATCTTCTTGCGCTGCGCCGCCTGGTCGGTCCCGTGGAAGTACTGCAGCCGAAGATAGTCGGTCAGGTCTCCGACCGTCACCGGCGGCGCGCCCTTGATCTGGGCGACAACCCGCTTGTCCTTCAGCAGCGCGTCGACTCCGGGTTTCGGGCTCGTGTAGTCGATGGCAGCGAGGACACTCTTGTTGACGATGACCGAGTCGCGTCTCATCGCGTCCTCGCGGACCTTCAGGGCCGCCTGCTGCCGCTCTGCGAGGTCCTGCTTGCGCAATTCCGCGCGAGCCTCGGGATTCTCCGGGTACCGGACATCAACCACCTTGACGACGACGAACCCGTTCGGGATGCGGATGACAGGGGTGACCTGCCCGGGCTGCAGCACGGCGAGCGCCTCCGCAATCTGGGGGAGGTACTCCCGTTTCGGGTGGAACGAGTCGTCGCCATCGCTCCGCGCGGCCTTCGACGCCGCGGCGCGCGCCGCCACGTCGGCGAATGCCGCACCGCCGGCAATCTCCTGTTGGGCGCGCCGGGCTGCCGCCTCGTCCCGGAAGAGCAGAGATGTCGTCTTCCACTCCCTCACCCGTTCCCGGTACAGCTTCTCCACGACGGCCGGGTCCGGTTTGACGCCCCTGGTGACGGTCTCGAACGCCACCTCCCGGAGGATCTCGCGGGACATCACGTCCACCTGCTTCTGAATCTCCGGGAGCGCGTCGAGGCCCATTCTCGACGCTTCCTGGAAGATGAGCTTGACGTTGATCAAGCGGCTGAGCAACTCGAGTTCCTTCGCGGTACCGCGGCCCTGCTGCAGGCGCGCCATGTCGACCGGCGGCTCGAGTTCGGCGATCAACTGGTCGAGGTGAATCGGCGCGGCATTGACCATGGCCACCACCGGCCGCCCGTTCCTCACGGGAAGCGGCTGGTCCGGACCACCGGGAAACGCAACAGCGTGGACCGACCCGAGGAGGAGGCCCGTGGCGACGACGATCTGATATCGCATGCAATCCTTCTGAGCAATCGTTGCGCACTGCTCCTGTCAACGGCTGCGGCCAGCGATCATCTCGGCCGTGAGCCTGACCATCTGCGTGGCCATGGCGTGAGCGGTCCTCGACGTTCCGCGCTCGAAGAAGCGTACGCCATCGCTACCGTCGTTGTAGCTCTCGGAACTCCAGACGACTCTCCTGGTCTTCCTGTCAATCAACGTCGTCGAGAACTCCACCCTCGTCCTGCCCCCGGCTCCCTCGTAGTCCTCGTAGCGGATCACCCGCCCGCCGAGCACGAAGTCCGCGTCGCTCAGTCCCGCCAGCCTCTCTGCGTCGCTGAGGGAGAGGCCACCGTCCATGATGACCCTGGCGTCGAGAAGCTGTCGCCTGGTGACGCCGGCATCGACGACGCGGAACTGCGGGAGGCCCGACAGGTGCCTCATGAAGAGCAGCGCGAGGATCTCTCCCGCATCCCGGCGCCCGCTCAGGTTGAAGAACGGCGCGACCGCCACGGAATACGTCCGATCGGGCTGGATCGCGAGGTCCCGCCGGAACACCTTTGGGCGAAACTTCGATGCGCTCGCCGGGCCGACACCGCCCTGCCCCGTGTCGAGGTAGGCGAGCAGCGAGCCTCCCAGGCGGTCTAGTGCCCGCTTCACCAGGGCCTGGTAGTCGTTGATCAGGCCCAGGCCGAACACCCCGGGGGCATCGTCCCCAGCCATGGCGACGTCGTCGGCCCAGACGACCGTCGGAGCGCCGGTGACGGAGACCAGCCTGAGGATCAGCGCCAGCTTGGGTGGAGCGGTGGCGCTTGATAACGCCACGGTTGCTATCGCGACCCCGTCGACCCCGGTGTCCTTTCGGAGCAGCTCGGCGGTGGCCCCATCAATCCCCGCCGCGTACCGGATGCGGTGGCGGGTCATGAAACCTTCGAGCGCCGCGTTGTCCAGTACGCGGCCCCCCCGGGACGCAAGGCTCGTGACCAGCAGTTGCTTCACCGCGTCAGCTGGAATGCTGTTGCCACTCAGGTTCTCCACGGGAAACACCGCCACGGCTGTCGGCCGCTCCCCGGCGCGGGCCTGGCTCATCCCTGCGCCGAGCAGGAGCGCGAGGCCGATTGCTCCGACGATGGACGAGAGCGTAGGTCTGGGCACGAGAGAAATCCCCCCGGGAACGACTACGACCCTGAGCGAGTGAGCTGGGCCTTCGAGGCGATCAGGGCCTTGAACCGCGGCAGCGTCTCGGCCGCTGACGGCAGAGCCTGTCGCCGTTCGCCGGCTGCCGCCGCGTCCTTGTCGTAGGCGGCCTGCAGTGCCGCCATCATCTCACCGGCAACCCGACCGGCGAGATCATCCCGATCATAGTCGTCGACGTAGACCTGGCCATAGACCATCTTTTCGGCGTTGTCCACGAACATGACGGCGGCGCGCGTCCGGCTCACCGGGACGAGCACGGCGGAGATCCCGACGGCCGAGGTGACCCCGTCTTCGCGCAGCAGCGCGAACGACGACTGCCGAAGCAGGCGCGGCTCCAGGGCCAGGGCCGCCTGGTGCTCACCCCACAGGAATGCCCCGGGGGCGTACTCGGGGTGCTCCAGATTCAGCCGGCGCAGCATCCGGACGAATACGGGGTCTCCCGCCCCCCCTCCCAGGAAGCGCGCGAGCGCCGGATCCCCGAGCCGTCCGGCCTCCAGCTGGAGGCCCCATCTCCGCTCCTGGTCCGCTCGAGCGGCCGGGTCCGCGGCCGGCACCAGGTAGGGCAGGATGCTCTCCCGCTGAGCCGAAATGGCCGCGACGTTCTCCGCCATGACCGCAGGCGTCGCGATGGAGAACGGCGCCGAGAATTCGAGGTAGAGCCGGTCGTCCGTGTTCACCGTACCGCCCCGTGCGAAGCGCGCCATTCCCTCGGTACCCATCACGAAGTAGCTGAGCAGGTCGGTCGCCGACCCCATCCTGACCCTGCTGAGGTCGGCGGCAACAGCGGGCGTGGCGATCCGGACCGCGAGTTCTGCCTCGTCGATGCGGAACGGGGATTCGCTCCCGAGGATCACCGCGTCGTAGTGGGCTAGCCACATCAGCGTGTGGGGGAACCGCGCCCGAAACGTCCTGACGACCGACCGGAGGTCCGACGGCGTCAGTTCGTAGATCGGCAGCCACTGGGCGATCACGCCGCCCGGCTTGAGTCGCTTCGCCGCGAGCGCGAAGTACTCGTCAGAGTAGAGGTACCCGGCTCCCCTGAACCAGGGGTGGATCGGGTCGGCCGTGATGACGTCGAACATCCTGCTGGTGGTCATCAGGAAGTTCCGACCGTCGTTCAGGACGACCTTGACCTTCGGGTTGTCCAGCACATTGTGGTTGTAAGCCTCGAAGGTCCTGGCTACTCCGAGCACCGCCGGTTCGAGTTCCACCAGCGTCACCCGGTCGACGCCCGGATGAACCGACGTGGCGCCGGCCGTCATCCCGCTGCCCAGGCCGACGACCAGAACGTCTCGCGGAGTCGCGTTGAGCAGCATCGGCAGGTGGCCAAGGGTGAACTGATTCTGCTGGGCCTGGAGATGCGTGGACGCCTCGACCCTGCCGTTCGTGAGGAAGGCCTGCTCGCCTCCCTTGACCCTGATGACGCTGACCGTCGACTCGACACCCTCGGCATAGTAGAGAACGTCGGTGTTCTCCACCGCCTCACGAACCATCTCGGGCGTACGGAAGGCCTCTGGCTGGTTGCTCCTGAAGATGGCCAAGTAATGGCGGTCCCACACCCGCGCCACGCCCTGGTTCAGGGCCAGAAAGGCCCCGGCGGCCACGGTGGCGGCCGCGACGCCACCAACCAGCCATCGCCGCGTTCCGAGGCTGGCCAGCACGGCCAGCCCCAGGCCGATGTTCGTGACCGTCAAGACCTGCAAAGACCGTTCGATCCCGAGGAGTCGGATCATGACGAGTCCGCTGACGGCGGCGCCAAGAATCGCCCCGACCGTGTTCGACGCCAGCAGTTCTCCGACCAATCGCCCGACGGCCCCTCGATGCCTGGCTCGTGCCTGCCCTGCGAGGGGAAACGCGGCGCCCATGAAGACCGCCGGGACGACCGTGTAAAGGAAAGCGAGAGAGAAACCCGCCCAGGTCCTCGCCTGGAAGGAGGCAGCCTCGGCTCCCAGGAAGTAGCCCTGCAGGCGGACGGCATTGGCCGGCACATCACGAAGGTACGCCGTGACGAGCAGGGCCGTCACCCCGATGACGATCTGCGTCACCCCGAACCAGCCAATCACCTTCCTCGTGCCAGGGTGCACAACGCGGAAGAGCCTCACCACGGCGCCGTAGGCGTAACTTCCGAGAGCGATGCCCGTCAGGAAAGCCGCCAGGATGATGGTGAAGCCGTAGACGCTTGCGCCGATGGCGATGGTGAGGACGCGGGTCCAGAGCACTTCGTATCCGAGGGCGCAGAACCCGCTGATACCGATCCCCCAGAGAACCAGCGCGAGGGGCAACTGGTTCCGGCCGTCATCCATGCCATCCGCCACCCCGCCTGGCTCCGCGGTCGCAGCCGGCGCCTTCGGCGCTGTCCCGTCGTCGGCGAGTGCGGCGGCGGCCCGATCCTGCAGCGCGAGGCTGATGAGGCCGATCAGCGCGTTGGTTGCAACAGCCGCGTAGAGCGTCGTGGTGACGGAGTACACGCGGAGAAGGAAGAACCCCGCAAGCAGCGCCCCGAGCACCGCACCCATCGTGTTGACGCCGTAGAGGAAGGAGAGATGGCTGCGGAGGTCTCCCGGCTGCCGGCAGATGAAGCGCGAGAGGACCGGCAGCGTCGCTCCCATCAGGATCGTCGGCACCGTGAGGGCGACCGCCGCGAAGGCCAGGCGGACCACTGTGAGGTAGACGGCCACGTCGTCGCGCCCCTGGGCCAGCGCGACGTAGGTCGCAGGGTAGATCGTCATCAGCCCGGCGAATACGAGGGCCGACACGGCAATCCCCAGTTCTAGAAAGCCATAGAGACGAAGAGGCTTCGCGACCCGATCGGCCAGCCTGCCGACCAGGTAGCCGCCGACGGCCAACCCCCCCATGAAGATGGAGAGGACCGCCGTCACCGCCAGGTGCGCACCGCCGAAGACGAGTGTGAGCGATCGGACCCACACCACCTGATAGACGAGCGCAGCGGCACCCGACAGGAAGAACAGGAGGTAGACGAGGCCGGCGAACAGGGGCGGCATCACGGCGACCTATCGCCCTTTGGCCGGCGGGCCGAGCAGCTTCTCGAAGAGCGCGTCCACGGCCTGCTCGGTCACCCTGTTCGCGGGCTGACCGCCGCCGCCGATCAGACGGTCCCAGAACGTGACCCCGCCCTTGGTGGACGAGGCGCTCCAGACGATCTTCCCGGTCCCGGCCTCGATCACCTGGATGCTCATCGAGATGATGTTCGCCGACGTCGATCCGGAGCGCACCTCGCCGTACTCCCTCACGACGCCAGTGATCACGGCGTCGGCTTTGAGGAAGGCCCCCAGCTTGACGACCTGTTCGGGGGTCGGCGACGAGGGGTTCGTCATCTCCAGCGCCGCAATCCCGCGCGCGACCTCGCCCACCGGTAGGACGTAGACCGCCTCAGTGGACAGGAGGCGGTTGATGAAGACGTCCCTCACCCGCTCGGCCACGATTTGATCCCGGGCGAGATTGGCGAACGGTACGACGGCGACCGTCTGGATGCTACCGAAGTCCATCTTGGAGTCCCGATAGACGTCGGTCACCTGCGCCGTGCACACCGGCGCGGCGACGGCGAGGAACAACACAACGGAGGCCACGAGTGCCGATACTCTTCTCATGCTGCCGCCTCACAACAAGTCAGAAGAACAGTCTCACGGTACAGCCGAGGATCCGTGATTCGGTGGTCAGATGAACGAACTCACTCCTCGTCAGCTGGTAGGACACGTCGACGAACGACCGGCGTGACAGGTTCCAGCGCACCGCCGCGACCGTGTTCCGGTCGTTTCCGAATTCGAGGTCCCGCCGGGCTGCGTTGGACGCGAACAGGAACTGCAGCGTCCCGTCCGGGAACGGCGCCCAGTTGACGTTGACGTCGAGCGTTGCTCTCGTGCGCTGGCCGCTGGCGACGAGCACTTCCTCGCCGACCACCACGTGCAGCGTCCGGATCGGATCGACCGCAACGGCCGCGTACATCCGTCGCACGTGGGATTGCGGACTGCCGACGAAGGTACCCGAACGCTCGGTCGTGGTGTCGTCGTAGTTGAACAGCAGGCTCACGCGCTGTCGCGGCGTAATCGTGGCGCTGGCGTTCAACAGCCGATCGTGCGACACCTCGCCGGTCTCCCGGGTCGTGAAATTCCAGCCGAAGCCAAAGAGGAAGTCAACTCCCTGGTAGACCTGCGCGGAGTTCTGGACGAAGAAGCCCCTGCGGCTTCTCGGCAATCCCGCGACTCGCTCGTCCTGCCCGGTGTACAAGAGCGAGCTTCTGAAGGTCGTGATCGGGTCGATCGTGAGAGTCGCGTTGGTCACCGTAGCGCTGCGGTAGCCCTCAGGCGCCTCGCCCTGCTCGCGCGTCCCCCGCGCGTAGACGGAGAAGACCCGGCCGAACGCGTGGTTCACCGACAGGCCGTTCGACAGGGTGTCGAGCGACCGGCCGGCGATGTCAGGCCCGTTGTAGAGGTAGAACCCCTCGTAGTACAGCGACGGCGCGTCGAGCAGCCGCAACCTGACGTCCGCATTGGCGACGTTGGTCGTGTTCGACAGCCGGGTGCTCACCTCGCCCGCCGGCCGCCTGAGAAACGCCTGGACTTCCGTCACGAGAATGTCGGGGAATCGCGACGAGTCCTGCACGGCGGCCGACAGGGGCCGGGTGACGACCTTGACGTAACGCGCGCTGACGGACGGGAAGTCGATCTGGAACCGGTTCTCGAACGGGCCGAAGGGGGCGACCGGAACCAGTGTTTCCCGCCTCCATACCAGGTTGTCCGGACTGCTGTAGATTTCCCACGAGAAGGAATTGGACACCTCGATCGGCAGCTCGCGGTCGACCCAGACCAGGATCCTGTTCACGTCGTATCGATTGAGCAGGTCGACGCCGATGTTCCGGGCCTGCGGATCCGCGGGCGGCGTGACCAGGCCAAGGTCGATGCCCGCGCCGGCGGTGAGGTTGCCGTCGATGAGAGGCGGGTTGTCCGAGAGCTTCGCCGTCACGGGCGTGTCGCTGAGTGTGGCGAGCCCCGCGTACACGGTAAGTGGGATGGCCACCTCCCCGCCGGTTCCCCTCGCCGACGTCCTGAGGTCCTGGTAGTTGATGTTGTAGGTGGCGTTCCACTGGAGGCGCTTGCTGATGTGGGAACCCGCGTAGCTCACCCGCCCCGCGTGGGTCACCTGGCGGGTCTCGAGTCCGACCCGCCGGTCGTCGGTATCGAGGTATGCGCCGCGGTAGTTGGCGCCCAGGTTCCCACGCGTATAGCTCGAAACGAGCGAGCCGAAGCCCTTCAGGATGTCCTGGTAGGCCTTCGCGCCGTCGAACGTGTGCGTCCTGAGGAACTGGAACTCCGACCGGGGCCCCCCCTCCGGGTTCCACCCGAGGTAGGCGGCGTACTCGTCGTTGACGAGCTTGATGTCGGTCAGTCCTGCCGCCCGTGCGCGCTCTTCCCGCCTGAAGTACCCGAACCCGGGTGATAACACCGGGTTGGTCGATCGAAGGAGGAAGTAGGGGCGGTTCCTCCCGACCGTCGAGTTCGCGCTGTTGCCGTCGACGTCGGTGGACAAGAAGTTGACCTCGAACACGCCCCCGCCAGTCAACCTGAGACCGGGATAGAACAGCGAATCGATGTTGAGCGTCACCGCCGGGTAGATATTCGACGTAGTCGTCTTCGTCACCGCGCCCGTGGCGAATGTGTTGGTCGTCGAGACGGAGGTGAACGCCGTCTCCAGGCCCAGCTGCATGCCCGTGAAGATCCCATCCTGGGCGTAGGCGGAGCCGGCCAGGAGGGCCAGCGCGGCCGTCAGGGCGAGCGTGAGCGCGGCTGCCGGGCGACGCACCTACTTCTCTCCCATGACCGCGACGCTGTAGGGGCTGTCGCCGACGTCGATTTCCGAGACGACCTTCCTGTCGCCGAGGCGGCCGACAATCAGGATCCGCGTGTCCGGGCTCACCATGTACAGAGCGCTCTCCTCGGCATCGATCGCCAGGAAGGCGACACCGGCACGAATCCTCATCGAGTAGAGGGGCATCAGCGCGTTCGGATCATAGAACTCGATCGCCGTGTCGCCGCCGCCGATGCACACCAGGCCCCGGACCGTGTCGACCTCGATCGCGCTCACGCCGATCCGCAGCCGAGTCCTCGAGACGGCGGCGAGCTGCCGTGGGTCCACGACGGTCATATAGGGGGACCGCTCATGGATGATATAGAGCCGGTCGCCGCTCCCGTTGAAGCGCCCCCTCAGCGGCGCCGAGTCGGTCGAAATCGTCGCCGCCAGGCTTCGAGTCGCGATGTCGAGGACCGAAACCGAACTCGACAGCGTGTTGAAGACGAACGCCCGCCGGCCCGAGGGCTCGATCAGGACCGAGCCCGGGCCGCTTCCGACGTTGATCCGCTCCTGCCGGGTGAGGGACCCGGCGTCGAAGAAGCTGACGCTGTTCGACCCATTGTTGGCCGAGACGAGGGTCAGGCCGTTTGGAGTCAGCGCGAGCTCGCGCGGCCGGTCTCCCGGGGACACGCGGGCGCGCTCGACGACTTCCCCGGTGGCCACGTCGATCGCCTGGATCTCGTCATCCTTCGCGCAGGCCACGTAGAGCCGCCGACGACGCTGGTCGAGGGCCATGCCGGACGGACCGGCGCAGGTGTCGATGACGGCGACGGCCTGCCCCAGGCTCTTCTCGAAGACCGTGATCGAGTTCGAGCCGGCGTTCGTCACGAAGCCGGCGCGGGCCGGGATGGGCCTGGACGGCGTGCTCGCCGAGAACACCGGGCGGAAGCCGCCGGCACTGGTGAGCGACTCCAGGTGCCGGAACTCGAGCCAGATCACCGGCGCGAGCGGCGGGCCGACCGAAAACGGGACGTCGAGTCGCACCGGCGTCTCCGGCAGCGTGAGCGCCACGTCTCCACGCTCGCCCTTCACGTTGGCCTGTTTCACCCTGAAAAGGAAACCCGCGTAGCTGCCAGCTGGAAGGCGCCCTGACGCCAGGAGCCGCTGCCGCCCTGCCTCTGCCGGTCCGACGGCCTTCAGCCTGACCGTCAGCGGGAACTCGGAGCCACTGCCCGAAACCGCCGACACCGAGGCGATCGAGAACGTGAGCGTCGTCGTGCCGGGAGCCAGTGGCTGCAGATAGAGGTGGACCCCTCCATCCGCCGCGAAGGCGGCGGTGTGGGCCGTGAGGCACAGGACGAGGACCATCAGGCGGACATGTGACACGAAGTTGTCTCTGGGCGCGCGACAATTCTACGAATGGCAGGGAAGAACCACAAGCCCGATCGAGCGCGGACCTGAAACGTCAATCCCGCGTCAGCGCGAAGACGCTGACGCCGCGCCGGCGCCACTGGGACACGTAGAGCCGGTCCTGGCGGTCGATGGCGACGTCCTCCGGCTGGATGAGATTCCCCGGCCTTGACCCGCGATACCCGAACTCGGTCAGGAAATTGAAGTCCCTGTCGAAGACCATGACTACGCATTTCAGTCGATCGGCCACGAACAGGTTTCCCTGACGGTCGGAGACGATACCAGCCACGATTCCGAAGCGACCGGGTGCCGAGCCGGCCTTGCCAAAATACGTCAGCCTGCCGTCGGGGGAGTACCTGTAGACCTTGAAGATGGCCGGCATCGTGAAGAAGATGTTGCCCTCCTCGTCCACGGTGAACCCGATCGTCTCCGCCTCGCCCTTCTGCCGGTCCTCGACCTCCAGCATCGGCAGGAAGTCGATGTGCTTGCGGAATGTCCCGCTGGCATCCGTGATCGTCACGCTCGACGTGGCCAGGGAAACGAAATAGAGCAAGCCGTTCCGGTGGAGCATCCGGTTGGCGACGAAAACCAGGCCGTCCGGCAGGTTCGTGATCGCGAGGGGCCCGACCGGGACGCCCCGGTAGTTGCACCGCGTGACCAGGGGCTTCGAGTCCTTGAAGGACAGCAGGAGGATGTCGCCGTTGCGGTCGATGGCCGCGTCGAGGATCTGGCCCACTTCGAGACCGTCGCCGAAACTGAACACCTCCATGCCGCTCGGGTTGAAGATGCGGATCACGTTCTGGTAGATGACGTAGGTCTCGTCCCGCTCCGCGTCCACGCGGACCCGGACCCCGTCGTACGGAAGCTGCCCCGCGAGGCTCGAGAGGGAATACAGGTACGTTGACCGGACTTCGGCAAACAACGCGTCCGTGCCAATGCCCAGCCATCCCGCTGTCGCCGCCACGGCGAGCCCGACGCCGAGCCTCCGCCTCCCTAGCCGGGGCGCCGCCCGGAGCGATCCCCATCGTTCACGAATCTCGGCCATGGCCCTCTCGGACGAATCCCGTTGGCAAAAAAGAAAAGGGCTGGAGTGACCCAGCCCTTTCCCCACTTGCTCGCCCTTCACGCGTGCCGGTCTAGTCCTTTGCGTGGCACTTGTTGCAGAGCACACGCTGATAGGCGGCGAACTTCGTCACCGGGCGGTCGTAGTAGGCCGCCTGGGTCTCCGCAGCCGTCCGGCCGCGCGCGAACTGAGCCGGCGCGCCGTTGTCGATGCCGGGGAACAGGCTGTTGTAGATGATGAACTCGCCCTCCATGTTCCAACGCAGCCCCTCGGGCCAGCCGCTGGCGTGCGCCCGGTGGCACGACAGGCACGTCACCTTGTCGGAGCTGCCCGGCCCCGTCAGGTAGCTGTCGTTGTTCTGCGCGTGGGCCTGCAGCGTCGCGATGTCGCCCGTGTTCTCGGCGAACGGCACGAGGGACGTGAATGCCGTGGAGGCCGTCCCGGTGAGGTCGCCCGACTTGACGTAGGCGTTGTAGATGTTGGCCACGCCGGAGCCGAAGCTCTGGTCGACCGGGTGGACGTAGTTGCCGCTCGAGTGCATGGCCGGGTGGCAGGTGGCGCACCAGTTGCCCCACGTGTTGATTCCGCTCGCCCCGTAAGCGACCCTGGTCTGCGTGGCCGCCTCGGTCCTGTTGTAGGTCGACGGGGCAATGGCAATCGCCACACCGTTGTACGTCACCGAGGGCCCCCCGGGGATGACGTGGGTGTCGCCAAGTCCGCGGAGGAGCCGGTAGTTGCCGACCGCCTCGCCCGCACCCGGCATGACGCTGTTATTGTAGGAACCCGAACCGCGGATCGTGTAGTTCCCGCCGGTGACGTAGCTGCCGTCAGCAATCCGCTTGATGCGGGAGTGCGGGTCGTGGCAGCTCGCGCACCCGAGATCCGCCGAAGGGAACGTCCCGCCGGGCGCCACGGCGTTGTCCGCGTCAGCCATGAACAGCGCGTCCGGCGCCACGATGTTGTGACCGTGGTGGTCCCCCGGCTCGGTGCTGGTGGTCCCGCGGATGGTCATCGTGTAGCTCTTCTTGAGCCAGCCGAAGTCGCCGCCCGGCCCCCGCTGCAGGGGAGGAACGCCGGAAGGCATGTCAGCGTCGGCCGTGGCGACATGGTAGGACGACGGTCCGGTGTCGCCCGCATGCATGTGACACGACAGGCAGGTGGAACTCGAGCCACCTGCGATCAGGAGGTAGGAGCCACTCGGGTTGGGCGAGTGCATGCTATGGCAGCCGCCGCACTCGGCGACACCGCCTGAGTGGAACGCGTTCGTCGCGCCGCCGGCATACAGCATCAGAAGCGCCGCAGCCAGGACGGCCAAACCGATTCTCAGAGTCTTCATGCCCATCCTCCGGTAACAATGGATAACCCAAGCCAAGGATCGACCTCGCACGCTGGTATTGCTGTAGCAATTCCCGATCCAGACCCTCTTCGGACAGCTCGCCCGAACGAACCCGCTGAATCCTCAACGAACGACAGCACTCCACTCCAGCTCATCGGTAATAGTCCGGTGTGAGGGAGCCTTTCTTCACTGATTCTCCACAGTCGGACCTGCGTAAGATCACCCAGGCCTGGGGAATTCACGCACCCCCCCACCCTCGTTTCTGCTCTTCACCCGCAGGACCGTCGACCCGCTGGCGAGCGCCACGACATCGTCCACCGAATACGGTTTCTCGAGCATCACATGGTCGGCCCGAGTCCGGATCCGGGGAGGCACGGAGTCGACCGCCAGGACGATGGCCACCACGCCCGGCCAAGCCCGCGCCGTATCCTCAAGGAGGGCGGCCACGCTTTCGGCGCCGAGGGACTGGGACACCACCAGGACGTCGAACCGGTCGGCCGACCCGAGAACCGCGCGTGCCGTTGCCTGGTCGGCCACGGTCTGCACCGAGAAACCCGCGGCCGTCAGCGCCTGCCGGAGCGCCCACCCGGACAGGTGAATGTCGGTGACGACGAGCACGCGTCGCGGAACCATCTATCCATATCACACGGCGTGCCGTCGACCAAGCCGACTATTCCTATGGAAAACGCCCGCAAAAACCCGAGCGCACGCCCAGCCGAGGCCGGATGGATGGCGACGGGTGCGGAATATCACCCAACGATGGGCGAGGTCGCGCAGCCCCGACCGGGAGACGCCCGCTCGCCTTCGGCCCGCTCAGCCGTCGCCGTGGCGCCTCGTCGCGTCACCCCGGAGGTCGTCCGCCGCGGCGGCATCGCGCTCCTCCGCGACGTCCCCCCCGATGCCGAATTTCTTCAGCTTGTACCGCAGCGCGTCCCGGCTGATGTCGAGAAGTCTCGCCGCCCGGGTCTGGTTTCCCTTGGCCATGGCCATCGCCTGGCGGACCAACTCCTCCTCGACCCGCTCGAGCGAGGTCCCGTCCTGGGGCAGGACGATCCCGCTCACGCCGTGGCCACGGCGGGGAGCGTCCGGCCGCGCCTCCTCGCCGCGCGGCGTAGGCAGGTAGGTCGTCGTGAGGAGCGGGCCATCCTCGAGCAGCACCGCGCGCTCGATCGCGTTGCGCAGTTCGCGCACGTTCCCGGGCCACCGGTGGCGCATGAGCGCTTGCAGGGCCTCCGGGGTGGCGCCGGTCACCGACCGGCGAAGCTTGAGGGAGTACTCGCGGAGGAAGTGCTCGACGAACTCGGGGATGTCCTCGGGGCGCTCGCGAAGCGGGGGCAGCCGCATCTGAATCACGCTGAGACGGTAGTACAGGTCTGCCCGAAACGTCCCGCCCTCTACGGCACGTTCGAGGTCGCGGTTCGACGCCGCGACGATGCGCACTTCGACGTTCAGGTCCTGCGTGCCGCCGACTCGTCTGAACGCCAGCGTCTCGATCGCGCGGAGCAGCTTCGCCTGGAGCCCGAGCTTGAGCTCGCCGACCTCGTCCAGGTACAGCGTGCCGCCGTCGGCGAGCTCGAACAGGCCCTTCTTGAGCGACCGCGCGTCGGTGAACGCGCCCCGCTCGTGGCCGAACAACTCCGACTCGAGCAGTGTGTCGGGTATCGCCGCACAGTTGACCGTGATGAACGGGCCGCGCGCCACAGGGCTGCCGTAGTGAATCGCCTTGGCGAACAGGTCCTTGCCCGTCCCGCTCTCGCCCTCCAGCAGGATGGTGCTGGTCGCACCGGCCGCGGCCCGTCGCATCAACGCCACCGCGTCGGTCATCGCCTTCGACGAGCCGATGATCACGCTGCCTGTCGATTTCCGGTCCGACTCGCGCCACAGCTGGACCTCCGACCGCAACCGCCGCGTCTCGAGGCCGAACCGGATCGTCGCGCGCAGGCCGTCGAAGTCAACGGGCTTCGACAGGAAATCGAACAGGCCGGCCCGGAACGCCTCGACGGCATCACCGAGGTCGCCGTGCGCCGTCACCATCACGACGATCGCAGCCGGGTCGATGCCGCGGATCTGCTTGAGGACATCGAGGCCGGTCCGGTCCGGGAGGCGCAGGTCGAGCAGCACGAGCCCGGGCAAGTGCGCGGCGTGAGCGTCGATCCCGGCTTGGCCGTCGGCCGCTTCGATCACCTCATAGCCCCACGCGGTGAGCTGCTCCCTCAGTGCCCAGCGCTGCAGGTGCTCGTCCTCGATGACCAGGATCTTGTCCTTGATCATCCCGCCCCTCCCGCCTCCAGCGCGCTGCCCAGCCCGACTCCGGCGCCACCCGCCAGCGGCAGGGAGAACCGGAACTCCGCGTGAGGCTGCCCGGGATTCTCGATCCAGAGCCGACCGCCGTGCATCTCGACGATGCGCCAGCTGATCGACAACCCGAGGCCCGTCCCTCGGCTCTTCGTGGTGAAGAACGGCTTGAACACGCTGTCCGCCTGCGTCGCGTCCACACCAGGACCCGAATCGCTGACGCTGACCACCGCCTCCGCGGGCCGAACCGTCGTCGCCAGCCTGATGGTCCGCGGCTGGGCACCGGCCACCGCCTGCATCGCGTTCAGCAGCAGGTTGACGACCACCTGGCGAATCATGCCGGCGTCGGCCTGCACCGCCAGCGGCCCATCGGCCAGGACGCACTCGCCGTCAACCCCCTCTGCGCCGGCGCGGGCGGCCGTCAGGTTCCAGGCGCCGCGCACGACGTCGTTGAGATCGACCCCCGCGAACTGCGGGGGCCGCGGCCGCGCGTAGTGGAGCAGGTCCTTGATGACCCTGTCCACTCTGTCGAGTTCCGACGCAGACTCGCGGAGGATCTGGCGGCGCGCGTCGTCGGGCGACATCTGGCCGGCCAGCACCTCGACGGCGGCCTTGACGCCGGCGACCGGATTGCGGATCTCGTGGGCGAGCCCGGCCGCCATCTCCCCGACGGCCGCGAGGTGCTCCGCCCGCTCCATCCTCAACCGCTGGGTCTCGGTTTCAGCCGTGCGGGCTTCGCGCAGTCGCCGCACCATCGCGTTGAACCCGGCCACGATCGTGTCGATCTCCCGGGTGCCGACGGCCTTCACCTGGACGTCCAGATCACCCTGCTGGACCCGCCCCATGGCCAGCGCCAGGTGCCGGACCGGTCGGGACACCAGCAACGAGACGATGACCGCCGTCAGGACAACGAGCGTCAGCGCCTGCAGGCCGCTGGTGGCGAGTCCAGCCCGCCACCACAGGCGGCTCTCGGACTCGTGCGAGATCGCCAGGACGAGAAAGACCCGCCCGAGGGACGGGGTTGAGGGGTGGCAGACCCGGCAGGCCGGGGGATTCGGAATCGTCTCGAACGTCCGCAGTACCCTCGCGCTCCCGACCTGCATGACACCTGGCTCCGACGAGCCGGCTGCCAGCCGCGGCGACTCGAGGAACAGCTGCTCGGCCTCGCCGATGTCGGCGCGCGACGCCGAACGCCTCGTCACGCCGGCCGAGTCCAGGATGCGGACCGTGAGCACATCGGGGTCCCTGGCCAACTCGTCGAGGAAGGGCTGGAGGTCAGGACGGTGGCCCTCAGGCGTGACGGCGCTGACCGTCTTGAGGGTCAACGAGAGGAGACTGTGCGCCCGCTCCGCGGTGAGCCTGGTGAGCGCCTCCTGACGCAGGTCTCCACCAGCCTCGGTGATCACCATACTCACCACGGTCACCGCGAGCGCGAGCGGCAGGGCGACTCTGAGGGAGAGGCTCTTGTACATGAACGGCCCCGCCTGCGGAGCACTCGTGCAGGCTGGCCCCTACCCCGTCTTGTGGCAGAGTTCGCAGTCCTGCTTGATCACCAGGCCGTCGGCGGTCTTCTTGGCGTCGTCGTGGCAGCGGAAGCACCCGTCGAAATCGACGTGGCCGATGTTGTTGGCGTACGTGCCCCAGGTCACCTTCATCTCGGGGAACACGTTCCGGCGGTAGATGTCCTGCGTCGAGGCAATCGCCTTCGCGATGTCCGTCTTCCGTGCCGCCGTCTCGCGGCCGAGCTGCTGGTCGAAAAACGCGGTCAGCCGCGTGCCGATGCCGGCGACCGCCGCGTCCTGCGACGCGTAGGCCGTCTTGAGCGCCGCCACCGCTTCGCGCCGGACGAACGGCAGCGTCTTTGGAATCCGGCCGAGCGCCATGGCGTCGTTCACCGCCCGCTCCGGCGTCGAATCGAAGCGGTGGCTCGGACGGTTGTGGCAGTCCATGCAGTCCATCTCGCGCCGCTCGCCGCGCCGCAACTGCTCGTCGGTGACCCCGTCGTCCCGGAACGTGCGCACGCCGTTGCGGTCGGCCACTTCCACCCACACGATTTTCTGCCGCTTGGGGTCGGTCGTGATGTAGGTGACCTTGGTCGATGGCGCCATGTGCCAGTGGATGCCGTGCGCGCCGGTCGTGTCGCTGCCGCTGCCGACGTGCAGCTGCAGCGTGGTCGCCGTCTCGGTGTTCGCCTCGTCGTCGGCGTACTCGCGTACCTGGCGCACGCGGTCGCCCGTGAACTTCTCGGGCCAGTGGCACTGCTCGCACGTGTCGCGCGCGGGCCTCAGGTTCTCGACCGGCGAGGGAATCGGCTCGGGATAGGTCTTCAGCGCCACGGCAAACAGCTGGCGCGTGCCCGACAGCTTGGACTGCACGAACCACGGCGCGCCCGGGCCGATGTGGCACGCGACGCACTCGACGCGGGCGTGCGGGCCCTCGCGGTACGCCGCGAACTCGGGCTGCATCACCGTGTGGCACACCTCGCCGCAGAACTCAGGCGAGTCCATGTACGCGACACCGCGAAAGGCCGCCAGCGAGATCAGCACGATGTTCGTGGTGGTCAGCGCGATCATCAGGCCGGCGACGTTTCTGGTGTGGCGCGTGTTGAGATCGATGACCGGCCACGTGACGAGCGACCCGGCCTGTCCCCGGCGCGCGCGCCGTCGCGACCGGAAGATGCCGAGCGGCATCAGGACCAGCCCGAGGACGAAGAAGCCGGGGAGGATCAGGAAGAAGACGATGCCCATGTAGGGATTCGTCCGCAGCCCGACCAGGTCCGCGAGGAAGACCGCCAGGAACAGGATGGCGCTGACCGTCGTCAGCCAGCCGCCGAACATCGTCAGCGGGTTGCGTGCGTGCCGGAACGTGGATTCGACCGCCATAGCCTCTCTTCTCATCGGCGCGGCCCGACACCTACGCGCGCGCGAACAGCACCGCGTAGAGGATGAGCCCAACCATCACGAGGCCGAGCGTCACCGCGACGACCGCTACCACGTTGCCCAGCCGGTGGACCCACGCGGGCGCCGGGGCGACCTCGAGGTCGCCGAGGCGGCGCTCAGCCCGGAGCCGCTCGTACTCCGCCGGACGCTCCTCGCTCAGTTCGTGCTCGCTCACGTGCCCGGTGAAGATTACCGGGTCCATCGGGAACTTGTCGGGCCGGAGGTGGCTGTTGAAGAAGTGGACCGTGAAGATGAATCCGACGGCCAGCAGTCCCTCTTCCCCGTGGACCAGGAGCGCGATGTTGAACCACGAGCCGGGCAGGAACCGCGAGAAGAACTCCGGGAACCAGAGGATGAGCCCGGACCCGCCGATCACGCCCATTCCCCAGAACACGGCCCAGTAGTCGAACTTCTCCCAGTAGGTGAAGTGGTCGAAGCGGGGCTGCGGGCCGAGCCGCAGGAACCATCGCAGGTGCGCGACCAGTTCCTTCACGTCGCGCGGCTGAGGCGTCATGGAGGCCGGGCCCCAGAGCACGTCCAGTTCCTTCCTGACGAACAACCGGTGCATCAGGCGCCACACGTGGAGCACGAAGCACCCGATCATCAGCGACGCGAACACGCGGTGGATGATGCCCGCCGAGCGCCCGCCTCCGATGAGCGCGGCGAGGAAGGTCGCCCACGGGGCATCGCTGAACAGCAGGGGCATGCCGGTGAAGGCCAGCCCCATGAAGCTGAACATCAGCACCCCGTGCATGAGCCGGTTGGGAAGATCGAACCGTCGGTACTCCGTCTGCCGACCGGATGGCGCCTGGGTCTCGTGCATCGGGCTACTCCTGCGAACGCCGGCCGACGCCGGGCTTCACGGCGCGCGAGGCCCAGAGCGCCGTGTGAATCCCGAAGAACGCGAACACCCCGATGAGCAGCGCTTCCATGAACTTCGACGCGTAGAAGAGCAGTGGATTGCGCTCGCGGTTGCGGCGATCGGCATGCGGGTCGTACCGGGCGAAGCTCGGGTTCGCGCCCGGATGGCACTTCGCGCAGGTGGCCACCAGGCGCGCCGTCGAGACGGTCGAACGGGCGTCCCGCTTCGGGTAGATCTCGTGGGCGCCGTGGCAATCGGCGCACGTCGCGACGCGCATGAACCCGAGTTGCGTTTCCTGGCCGTGGAAGGTGTCGCGGAACGTCTTCTTCGACTCGGGATGGCACGACCCGCATTCGGCGAGCACGTGCGTCTTCCACGCGGCCCCCTCGGTTCGCTCGATCTGGTGCGCCGAATGGCAGCTGACGCACACCGGGGCGTCCGGGCGTCCCTTTGCCACCGCCTCGCCGTGCACGCCGGCCTGGTAGCGGCGCTCCACCCCCTGGTGGCACTTGCCGCACGTCGCGGGCACGGTGGTCCGGTACACCGGGCTCGACGGGTCGGTGCGCCGCTTGACGTCGTGCGCGCTGTGGCAGTCCTTGCAGTTGGGCGCCACGGTGAGCCCGCTCCTGGCCAGCGCCTGGCCGTGGATGCTGTCCTGGAACTGGGCCACCACATCGCCGATCGCAATCCGCCCCTTCCTGATGATCTCCGCGTTCCCATGGCAGCGGCCGCAGGTCGCGGGCAGGTTCAGATGATGGGTCGGCGAGTCGGGGTCCGTGACGGGCTTGATGTCGTGGGAGCCGTGACAGTCCTTGCAGGCGGCCGCCACGCTCTGCGCCTGTGCGCGCCGGGCTTCCGCGTGCACGCTCGTCTCGTAGAGCGCGGCCGCCTTGTCATGGCACTTGACGCACGACGCGGGCGCCAGCTTCTCCGCGTGCGGGAACTCCGAGGACGTCGCCAGGTCGGCGTGGCAGTCCACGCAGGCGACCCCCACGAGGCCGTGGATGGATGCGCCGAACTTGTCGGGCAGCACCGCGACCGACCGGCCGCCGGCCCCGGTCACCGAAGGGTCACTGTGGCAGGCGAGACAGTCGTCGTTGGACGGCGGCTTCGGGGCTGCCTTGGCGGCGGGCTTCTGCGCGGACGCCATCGCCGCAGTCAGGCACGCCGCGAGCACAATGCCGGGAACCGATCGCATGAGTCTCATGGGCGCGTTACGACCTGCTATCGTTCAGGGGAGCCCGCATTGTAACGATGGCGCGGGCACAACGCAATGATCGTCTGACCTGCCTCCGACGGGGTAGCCCCGTTCCTCACTCACCCGGCCGGGGCGCGGCCCTGCCAGCCGCCCCCCGTCTGCCCCGCCTTCCCAATCTGTTGCCCGGCTCGGTCGCCCTGTGGAACAAGGGTCTGGAAGGATGAAGTAATGCAGCTCGACACGACCGGCCGTTTCATGGGCTGACCGGCCGCGGCAGGTCTATTGTGGATACAAACGCGCGACCTCACCGGGCACAGATCCTCGCTTTCGCGAGCTGACTCTGACGGGCACTCTCGCCAGTCTCGATAATTGGGTCTCGCAAACCGGGTGCCATCCCCAATCCGCGAAGCCCGTTCGAAAAACGCTCGACGAACGGCGCCACCCTGCCGGGCGGACGCTTCTCCTTCGACAAGGCTGCCGGGATGCCGGCATGGTTGGAGGAGATGCGCACATTCTACTCCAACAGGGGCGCTTGTGAAAAGGGGTACATGAAGGGACGCGCACGCCAACCCCCGGCGACCGGATCAGACCGCCGGCGGCCGCCGCATGAAGACGCGGAATCTGGCACCGCGGAGCGCCTGCTCGGCCAGGTAGCAGATCTCGCCGCACTGCGCCGAGAAGTGGTGCCCGAATTCAGGCTCGTGCGCGGTCACGTCCTCCCACTCGTCCTCCAGCCCCACGATCGCGTTCGCAGCCGCGGCCAGATCGGTGGACGTCGCGGCCGGAAACCGCTTGTGGAGCACGGCGAGAATCTTCTCCCGGTCGAGCATAGGACGGGTCGATCCAGAGCAGGTCGCCTGGGGCTGAGGCCGGCGCCGCTGGCCGGCCCTGGCGGGTGCGGGCCCCCATCCGCACGCGCCCGGATTCGGCCGGCGGCGCCGACTGTCGGGGTGATCCAAACGCAATCTCGATGCCACGAGGCCGCGAGGCGGCACGTGGCGGAATCCGCTGGAATCAGACGCCTGCGGCGCCGTCGCGCCTGGGTGGGGCGGCCTCGACTGGCGGGTTCTCGCCGGTGGCGCCGGGATCTCGTCGCGGGCGCGGTTTCATTCGGCGTGAAAACAGCGGCCGCGCCAGCGCGCCGACCGCTCGCCGGTAGGCCTCGTACACGTAGAACCCCGGCGTCCGCCTGGCCAGCAGCGCCGTATCGTCCGGATTCACGACGATGCTGACCTCGATGTTCGGCGCCGCGCCGATGGGAATCCAGTTCCGCCGGCACGCTTGGTAGACGTGCTCCATGACCGGACGCATGTCCTCGTACTTCGGGGAGGCCCAGCTCTCCATCGCCGACCCGATGGTCGGCCTGAAGATGCATACCGTCGGAAACGCTCCGTGGTCGGCGATCCAGTCGATCCCCCTGAGCGTCGCCTCGACCGGCTCGACGCCGGCGATGATCTCCCCGGACACCGCCCCTTTGCCCATCCGCCTCGCGCAGTACTCGATCGAATCGAAGAAGACCTGCTGCCCGAGCACGCGTTCCTTCCCTGGGCAGATCTTCGCGAACCACTCGGGCTCCACGAATTCCAGGCAGAACGACAGGTGGTCGACGCCGAGCGCGATCAGCCGGTCGTACGTGCTGAAGTCCTTCTGCGGCGCCAGCTGCGCACCGACGAGCACCCCAACCTGCTCCTTCAGCGCGGCGATGTAGGGCTCGGCGAACTGCACCCCGCGCGTGCCCTGGAACCCGGCGTTCAGGTGGACGAACGTGACGCCCGACTCGTCGCGGGCGGCGCGGGCGACCTCGACGACGTCTTCAACCGCCTTGTCCACGACCTCGTGCTCGCCGACGTTGTTGCCCGTCGTACAGAAACGGCAGTTCACCGACGGGCTGTAGTTCCAGAACGTACACACCATGTTGATGTACACGCCCAGGTAGGTGCCCTGCAGCACGCCGATGCGGTTCATGGGAATGCCGCGGCTCGTCGTGCGCGCGTACCAGGCAGGTTCCGGGGGTATTTCGATCGGGTAGCGGAGGCCGTTTCGGTCGTCACGCACGCGGTAGCCCTCGAGGTACGATCCCTCGAGTGCATACGGCGACTCGCGCGCGAACGGCTCCTCGACGGGCACGTTCACCCAGATCTTGTCCTTCAGCCAGGACCCGACCGGAATCACGATCTCGAGTCCGGAGCCCAGGCCGGCCCTCGTCCGCGAAATGCCCCGAGCCCCGTCCAGCGGCACGTCGGCGGACACGCGGATGCCGCGGCAGAACAAATCGATTTCGAGTTCGCACGCATTGAGTCGCATGGCTGGGTATCCAGTCTAGCGCAGCGCTACCCCTCGCGCCACGGTGCGCCGCCCGGGCGCACAGCCGCCCCCGCCCGATGGCGATCGGTGATGTCGAAGATGAGGCCCTCGAGCGTCAGCGCCTGGTCGGGCTGCGATTGAACGACGTGGCCTTGCTCCCACACCCAGCGGGTGCCGCCACCCGCGTGTCGGATGCGGTAGGCGAGCCTGAACGGCTGGCCCCGTTCGATGGCATCACGAATCGCCCCGACCACCATGTCGCGGTCGTCGCGGAGAATCAGGCTGCCGTACGAGACGATGCGGTTGCCGACCAGGTCGGCGGGCTCGTAGCCCGTCAGCGCCCGGCAGCCCTCACTGACCGACAGCATCGTCCACTCCGGGTCGACGCAGCACTGGTAGGCCATGCCGGGCAGGTCGTCAAGCAGGCCGGCCAGCCGCCGCTGGCTCTCGCGGCCGAGTTCCTCGGCGCGCCGCCGGGCGGTCGTATCGACGGCCTGCGCCAGCAGGCACTCCTCGCCGCCGACCCTCACGGGAACGACCGACAGCACGCCATCGAAGAACCCGCTCGACCGGCGACGCAGGCGAACGTCGTGCCCGTGGATGACGCCTTGACGGTCGACCAGCGCCAGGAGGTCGTCGAATCCTCCGGGCGACGGCCACACCCCGAGTTCCGCCCACGTCCGGCCGACGACCTCGTGCCGCGTGAAGCCGAGTTCGCGCAGGAACACGTCGTTGACGTCGAGCAGCACGCCGTCCGATCGCCGGCTGATGGCCGTGAGTGCCGGCGTCGATCGGAAGACGCGCTCGAACCGCGTCTCGGAGTCGCTGAGCGCCTCCTCGACGCGCGTGCGATCGGTAATGTCGACCGCGGACACCAGTACTCGCGACCACGAGCGCTCCGCCCCGGGAGCGACCGACCAGCCGAGCGCGAGGCGGATCGGCTGGTTCCCCAGTGTGAAGTTGATGCCCTCGTCCTTCCACGACCGTTCGCCATTCGCCAGGGCCACGATCGACCGCCGGAAGACGTCGCGGCCGTCGGTGCCGATGATGCGGCCGAGGCCCGCGAGCAGTTGCGACCGGCTGTCGGCGCCGTAGAGCGCGAGGGTGGCCCGGTTGACGTCCACCACCCTGACCGCGGCGATGCAGTCGTCGAGTTCCTCCGGGTGGGCGGAGAAATGCTCGTCGAAATCGGTGACCCCGAGCGCACGCAACCGGTCGAGGTGGCGACGGATGCCCGAAAAGTCCTCCTCCCACATCGAGACCGGGCTCTCGTCGAACAGCGTGCGATAGCGCTCCTCGCTTCGGCGAAGCATGGCGTCGGCCTGGCGGGCCGCCGTGACGTCGTGCAGGGCGCAGTGGATGCGAAGCTCGCCGTGCTCGTCCTGGCCGCGGCGCCCGTCGAACGAGACGGTGACCCGCGTGCGATCGCCGCGCACCAGCGTCAGTTCGACGTCGTGGACGTCGCCCCTCAGAATCGCGCGCCTGTACCGCGCCTCGTAGGCGTCGAGGCTGTCCGAAGCCAGCAGGTCGACGAAACGGCGCCCGATGGCCTGCCCGCGCGTCAGGCCGGTGAGCGTCAGCCAGGCGTCGTTCACCATCACGATGGTCCCGTGCTCGGACAGCGACTGATACGCCAGCGGCAGGTACTGATACAGCAGCCGGAACCGCTCCTCGCTCTGCCGCACCGCCTGCTCGGCCTCGTGCCGGGCCGACACGTCACGCACGATGGCCTGCACACCGCCGCCGTCGAACGCCCGCGCGCTGATCTCGGCGACGAAGACGCTGCCGTCCTTGCGCCGGACCCCGCACTCCGACACGACGCTCCGCCCCGACCGCAACTCGTCGACCTGCGGCAGCCATGCCGTCAGGTCGTCCGGCGCAACAAGGTCGGTCACAGGGAGCGCCAGCAACTCCTCGCGGGTGTAGCCGCTGAGCCGGCAGGCGGCGCTGTTCACTTCGAGGAGCCGAAGTCCGGCGTCGGTGATCACGATAGCGTCCGATGCCTGTTCGACGAGCTGCGTGTACCGGCGCTCGGCCAGCGTCAGCTGATCCCTGGCCTGGCGCCACTCGGTCACGTCCACCGCGATCGTCGCCGCCAGCGGCCGCCCGTCGCCGTCGGTCAGCGGGAACGTGACGGTCAGCCAGGAGCGCTGCCGACCGTCGGCAAGCACGACTGTGCCAACCGACTGGCGCGACTCGCCCGTCTCGCGCACCTGGGCATCCTCGCGCGCGAACCGCTCGGCCAACTCCGGCGACCAGAAGCGCGAGTCCGGCTGACCGCGCCATCCCCCCGGCTCGAGGCCGAAACTACGCTCGAACGCGGCGTTCGCGTAGATCGGCTCGCCGCCCGGCGCTCGAACGAACGCGAGCGCGGGGCTGTTGTCCATGAAGGCGCGGAATCGCTCCTCGCTCAGGCGCAGCGCCTGCTCGGCGCGGTCCCGCTCGGCCTGGCGGCTCTCGATCGCATTCGCCATGTCGTCGAACGACCGCGCCAGCTCGCTCAGCTCGCTCTCTCCGTAAGGCAGCTGGGTTCGCGCGGCCCGGTCGCCGGCGGCCAGCTTCCGGGTGGTCTCGATGAGCGACGACACGCGACGGAGCACGAACCGCTCGGCCGCAAACCACGCCGCCGCGAGCGTCAACGCCATCACCATCAGCAGCGCGAGAACGTGCCTCCTCTGCACTCGGTCGACGGCACCGTAGGCCACCTCCCGCGGCACGCCGACCGCCAGGCGCAGACCGGTCTCGACCCGCCCGCCGACCGGTGTGAAGGCGTAGACGCGCGACCGAACGTCCACGTCGGGCAGCTCGACCGTACCCTCGACCTGCTGCTGCATCCGATCGATCAGCGCACGCTCTGGCAGGCCCCGGCCGAGGGCGCCGGCCGTCTCGGGATACCGGGCGACGACGACTCCATGCCGATCGACGAGCACGAGGACGGCCCCTGATGGCAACTGTGCCGTCGCGGCAATCTGGTTCAGCCAGGTCACGTCGAGTCCGGCGGCCAGAACCGACACCACGCGGCCCGCGTCGTCAACCGCTGGCCAGGCGGCTACGACGACGCGCTTGCCGCTCAAAGACCCGACCTGGTAATCGCCCAGGGCAAAATCCCGCGTGGTCAGCGCCTGCTCGAACCAAGGCTCGTCGGAGACGTTCACCGGGTGGGTGGCCGCCGGCATGCTGGCGAGGATGTGACCGGCCGGGTCGAGCACCAGGAAGCTCGAGTAGCCGCTGTAGAGTCTGGTCAGGATCGAGAAGATCGTGCGCGAGCGCTGGGGCTCTCCCGCCCTGACTTCGGGGATCGCCGCCAGGTCGGCCAGGATCTGCCGCGTGCCGTCGATGGCGCGCTCCTGATCGTTGGCGACGATGCGCGCGAGCGCCACCGTGTCGCGCGCGACCGCCTCCCGCTGCCGCTGCCGATTCTCCCAGCCCGTGTACCAGGAAAGCGCGAAGGCCGGCAGCGTCGCGAGGGCGACGAGCAGCAGGAGCCGTCCTCGCAGCCCGGCTAGAAATGGACGGGGCACGTGCTCTCCTGAACGGCAGCGCTGAGGAGTCGGTCGCGGAGGCTCACCGCCGCGACGGACGTGCCGCGCGGCGCCGGCACCATTGTAGGACCAGACGACGCAAATACAAGCAGGCGCGGAAAGCTACGAGGCGAACAGCTTCTGGAACCAGCTCCCGGCGGAGCCTTCGGCGATGGGCACGAACCCCCGCGCCCGGAGCATGTGGTCGGCCAACGCGGCGCGCGGCAGCAGGACGAGTCGGCGGCCGCCGCCCGCGAGACACGCCATTTCGAGTGCGTCGAGCAGCGCCGCGGCAATCTCGTCGACCGTGCACGCCGTCGTGGCGTCGACGGCGAACTCGTGAACGCGGAGCTCTCCGTCGAACCGTTCGTACGCGGCGAGCCCGACAATCCGCGGGCCGGAAACCGCGAGCACTCGCCCGCCGTCGGCGAGGCGGGCTCGCCGGACGGCCGTCAGGCGCCGCCCGCGAAACAGCCGGTGCAGGTCGGCGGGCGTCAGGCAGGCGGCGTCAGGGCCGACGACGCGCACCTGGATCGGGCTCGGCCCCCGCCGTGACGCCTGGTCCAATCCGGTGTGCACGCCGAGGGACGGAGCAACCACGGTGCCAAGCCGCGCGGCCACTGGACCCGGCGCTTTTCCTCGGAAAAGCGGGCCGCTCGCCTGCCGGGCCCGCCGGCATTCCGGCACGGCCACCGGTCGAAGCGCCGGCCTGTCGTCACTCGCCGGGTCAGCTCTCGCCGGCCTCGAGGTGGCCCAGGTCCAGCTTCTTGATCCGGTCGCCGAGCGTCGACCGCTTGATGCTGAGCAGTTCGGCGGCTTTCGACTTGTTCCCGCCGCTCACCTTGAGCGCCCAGGTGATCAGATTCGATTCCACGTCCTTCAACCGGTCGTCGAGGGACACGGCGGACGGGTGTCCGTGGGTCTCGAGAATGGGCTGGTGGTTTTCGGCGTACCTGTGGAACAGCACGCTGACCGGCACGCATCCCAGGCGAACGGTATCGCAGGTGCAGGTCTGGGCGATCCGCTCGCACGCGTTCTCGAGTTCGCGGACGTTGCCGGGCCAGGGATACCGGATGAACGCCTGGAGCACCGCCGGCGACACGATACGCGGCTCTTCCCCGCGCTGGCGGAAGTACCGCTTGATGAAGTGTTCGACCAGGATGGGGATGTCCTCGCGCCGATCGCGCAGCGGCGGGAGAATCACCGGGATCACGTTGAGGCGGTAGAAGAGGTCCTCTCGGAATGCGCCCTGAGCGGTCAGCGCCCGCAGGTCCCGCTTCGCCCCGGTGATGACGCGCACGTCCACCGGGACCTGCAGGGTCCCCCCGAGCCGCTCGACCACACGGTTCTGGAGGACGCGCAGCAGTTTGACCTGCATCGTCAGCGGCACGTCGTCGATGTCATCGAGGAAGATCGTCCCGCCGTGCGCCAGCTCGAACCGCCCCGGCCGATCCTTGATGGCTCCGGTGAACGCCCCCCGCTCGTGGCCGAAGAGCTCGGATTCGATCAGCGTCTCGGACAGGATGGCACAGCTCACCGGCACGAACGGCTTGTGGCGGCGCGAACTCGACTGGTGAATGAGGTTGGCGATGAGTTCCTTGCCCGTGCCGGTTTCGCCCGTCACGAGCACACTGCTGTCGCTGTCGGCGATCACCCGCACGAAGTCGAAGATGGCCCGCATGCGCGCGCTGCGGCCGACGACAACCGAATCGATACTGAAGGGGGCCTTCGACATGTGGGCTGGGGTCCAGGTCGATTCTACCAGATGTTCCGTACCGTCGAGGTATACTGAGGACACCCGACCCGGTTCACATTCCCGCGGGAGCACTCATGGTTTCGCGCGAGCGCGTGCAGACGGTCATCGAACGGATTCGGCCCCTGATTCAGGGAGACGGCGGCGACATCGAACTGCTCGAGGTGGCCGACAACAAGGCGACGGTCAGGCTGACCGGCAACTGCGTCGGGTGCCCGAGCGCGCAGATGACGCTGTTCATGGGCGTCGAGATGGCGCTCAAAGAGGAGATCCCTGAATTCGAGGAGCTCCTGGTCGTCTAGTTGCCCCCACGAGACGGCCGCTAGCGTGTCCAGCGGCCGTTGGGCGTGCGCACCGGCCCCGGGTGGAAGAACGCCTCGGGCGTCATCACGCCGTCCTTCTTGAACACCAGGCCGTTCTTCATGACGAACTGCACCGACCGCAGGGCATCGATGTCGGTGAGCGGGTCGCCCGGGAGCGCGATCAGATCGGCGAAGAACCCCGCCTTGATCGGCCCGCGGTCCTTCAGCACGTCGGCGGCGAGGTAGCCGTTGATCGTCATCGCCTTGAGAATGTCGGCGTTCGGGATCTTCGCCGCCCTCCACGTGTCGAGGAAGTTGAGCGTGAGTTCGCCCCGCGTGAGGTACTCGCCCGTCTTCTCGTTCCGCATCCGGTCGTTCCAGTAGTCGAAGTCGGTCGAGAAGGTCAACACCACCTTCTTCTCCCACGCGTCGCGCAGGTTCGCCACCGTCCGCTTGAACGCGGCCTCCGACCCGCGGTAGCTCGTGAACGGCGTGTCGGTGCCCGCGAGGATGATGCCCTTTTCCGCCATCTGGCGGTGGTGGTCGGGGGTCAGCGCGTTGCCGTGGGCGATGATGTAGATGCCCGCGTCGATCGAGCGCTGCGCGCCCTCCGCGGTCTGCACGTGGCCCTCCACCTTGCACCCGCCCTGCGCGGCCTCCCGGATCGCCAGCTTGATGTCGTCCACCGAGTACATCCAGGGTTTGCAGTCGATGCACAGCTTGATGGTCCTGGCGCCGAACAGCATGTTCTCGCGGACCGCACGCACGATCTCGTCCGGGCTGTTCGCGTCGATGTACTCCGGGTACATGATGTTGTGGTACTTGTACATCTCCGGCGTCGGCCAGTACTGCCCGCCGGTGCTGCCGATCATCGGTCCCGACGGGATGACGGTCGGCCCCGGCAGCCACCCCTGCTCGATGGCCTGACGCAGCGCCGTGTCCGCGTAGAGCGCGTTGTTGCCAACGTCCCTCACGACGGTGAAGCCCGAGTTGAGCAGCTGGATCATGTTCGACGCCCCCTGGATGGCTCTGAGCGGCGTCGACTCCATCACGTAGGTCAGGTAGTAGTAGTTGTTCTCGGGCTGCTCCTTGTAGGTGAGCGTCGTGTGCGTGTGGGCATCGACCAGCCCCGGCATCACGGTCATCTTCGACAGGTCGATGACCGCGGCGCCCGGCGGCACCGCCAGATTCGCGCCGACCGCCTTGATCCGCTCGCCTTCGATGACGATGACCTGGTTGGGGGCCACAGTGCCCGTTTCCGGATCGAGCAGGCGCCCGGCCTTGATGACGGTGACCGGCAGGGGCTTGGCCGCCGCCGGTGCGGGCGTCTGGCCAGACGCCACGGTGACGGCGGCTGTCAGCGCCGCTGGTATCAGCAAGGTGACCACGCGTCCGAACATGACTCCTCCTCGACCCTCGCCGGGTCCGGTTGACGGCTAATATGGAGGCGCGACTGTGACGCCGAATCGGCTGCAAGTCAAGACCGGCCGATGCGATATGATCGCGAGGTTTCAGGGAGGCACGCGCGTGAAGCACCAGGGTTGGAACGTCGCAGTGGTCGGCGCCGCCGGCATGGTTGGCGCCGAGATGATCGCGACGCTGGAGCGACGCGGATTCCCGGTGAACGACCTGCGCCCGCTCGACGTGGCGGAGATGGCGGGGACGCCGGTCACGTTCGGGGGGCGCTCGATCCCATGCCTGGCGGCGACCGAGGGGAACTTCGCCGGCATCGACATCGCCCTCTTCTCGGCCGGCGGAGACGCCAGTCTCGACCTGGCTCCGAAGGCCGTCCGCCAGGGCGCGGTCGTCATCGACAACAGTTCGGCGTGGCGAATGGACCCGACCTGTCCACTGGTCGTGCCCGAGGTGAATCCCGGCGACCTGGCGTGGCACGCGGGCATCATCGCCAACCCGAACTGCTCCACCATCCAGATGGTCGTCGCGTTGAAGCCGCTCCACGACCGCGCGCGCATCACGCGCGTCGTCGTGTCCACGTATCAGGCGGCCGCCGGCGCGGGGAAGAGCGGCCTCGACGAACTCATGCAGCAGGCCCGCGAGATCCTGGAGCGGGGCGCGTGCAGCGCGCCGAAGACGTTCCAGCACCAGCTCGCCTTCAATCTGATTCCGCAGATCGACGTGTTCCAGGACGGCGGCTACACCAAGGAGGAGTGGAAGATGGTCCACGAGACCGTGAAGATCATGGGAGATCCGTCCATCCGGGTGACCGCCACCACCGTCCGTGTCCCCGTGTTCATCGGCCACTCCGAGTCGGTCAACATCGAGACGGAGCGGAAGCTCACGGCCGACCAGGCGCGGGCCATTCTCTCGGGCGCCCCGGGCGTCGTCGTCCACGACGACCCGGCGGCGCGCGCGTACCCGATGCCGGCGCTCGCGGCGGGCACCGACGCCGTGTTCGTCGGCCGCATCCGCGAGGACAACTCGATCGAGCGCGGCCTGAACCTGTGGATCGTCTCCGACAACGTCCGGAAGGGCGCCGCGCTCAACGCCGTCCAGATTGCCGAACGGCTGGTCGCCGACAACCTGGTGCGCGTGCCATGAACACGGGGCGCATCCGGGTGCAGAAGTTCGGCGGCACGTCGGTCTCCACGGCCGAGCGGCGCGCGCAGGTGGTCGAACGCGTGCGGCGGGCCAGGAGCGAGGGCGACCAGGTCGCCATCGTGGTCTCCGCGATGGGCCGGCGAGGCGATCCCTACGCCACGGACACACTGCTCGACCTGCTGCGGTCCGATGGAGGTCCGGTCGCTCCCGATGACTACGACCTGATCTTCGCCTGCGGCGAGGCGATCTCGGTGGCCGTGATGTCGCAGGTGCTCAAGCGCGCCGGGATCCCCGCCGCCGGTTTGACCGCCGCGCAGGCGCGAATCTACTCAGACGGCGTCCACCTCGAGGCGGACGTCGAGTCGATCGACACGTCGCGGCTCCGCGGACTGCTGGCAGCCGGCACGGTCCCGGTGGTCGCCGGCGGTCAGGCCGTGGCGAAGACGACGCTGGACTTCACGACGCTCGGCCGCGGCGGCAGCGACACGTCCGGCGTGGCGCTCGGCGTGGCCCTGGGCGCGTCGCTGGTCGAGATCTTCACCGACGTCGACGGCGTCGCCGCTGCCGATCCCCGCCTGGTTCCGGGCGCAAGAATCCTCGGACGCATCAGCTACGAGTCGATGCACGCGCTGGCCACGTTCGGCGCCAGCGTGGTCCATCCTCGCGCCATTGCCGCCGGCATGAGCGGGAACACGCCGATTCTCGTGCGGTCGACGTTCTCCGACGCGCCGGGAACGCTGGTGGGCGACGTCGCGGACGAGGGGGCGCTCGTCGGCCTGGCGGCCCTGCCTCCCATGGAGACGGTCGCACTCCAGCCGGGCGCCGCCACCCGGGCCATGCGCGAGGCCTGGGAACGGTCGCGGCGCATCATGAGTCTCGTCGACGGCGAGCGCGGCGAGATCCTCATCGGAGCCGCCGATGACAGGGCGGCGGAGCCTGGCGCCGCGCTCAGGGAGGCCGCACTCGAGCCGAGCCGGTCGCTGGGGCGGTGCTGCTGGCTGTCGGTGGTCGGCGACGCGGCCGCGCTCGGAACCTGCCACGCGGGCTGGATGGCGCGCTTCCGCGACCGGGGCGTGGAGGTCCGCGCCCGCGAACTGACCGGCCGCCGCGCCACCTACGTTGTGCCCGAGGCGGCACGGGAGATCGCGGCACGGGCCGTGTACGAGGCGATTGCACGACAGGCCTGACGGTCAGGCCGTCACCTCGCGAACCGCTGCGCGCCGTTCCTACGGCCGCTTCTCCCAGTACCTCGCGAGTCCCTGCCAGCAGTGGTCGATCGGGACCGCCGCCTCGTAGCGCCGCACCCACTCCTCGTCCGGCAGGTGCTCGCGGAACATCGCCGTCATCCAGTCGCCGAACAGGCGCTGACGCTGGCCGTCGTCCAATTCCTGGTCGACGAGGAGCGCTCTGACCGCGTTCGCCATGTCGTGGAGCCGGCCCTCCAGCTCCACCAGGTGGTCGAGCGGATGGTCGAAGCTGCCGAAGTGGCTGATGAAGACACGTCGTGGCTCCCAGGCCCGCATGAGCGCGAGACTGGCGTCCCACGCCTCAACGTCGATGTCGGGCGGCGGCGTGGGCGGGAGGACCAGCAGCGGCTGCCCGACGCGGATGCCGCCCGCGTCCCCGGCGAACACCGTGCCGTCCGAGGTCTCGAAGTAGCTGACGTGGTGGACCGCATGCCCGGGCGTGTAGGCCACCCGAACCTCGACGCCGGCGATTCGCAGCACTTCCCCGCCGTCGAGCGCATGCACGTTCGCCGCCGGAACCGGCAGGATCTCGCCCCAGAGCGGCTTCATGCGATCGCCGTAGAGCCGGCTCGCACTCGACAGGAGCCTGGTCGGGTCCACGACGTGCGGAGCCCCTCGCCTGTGCACGTACACCTGGAGACCCGGGTTCGACCGGACCAGCACGCCGACGCCGCCCGAGTGATCCAGGTGGATGTGCGTCACCAGAATCGCGCCGACATCCTCGAGGCGGTGCCCGCCACCGGCGAGCGACGCCCGCAACCCGTCGAGGCAGCTCGCCGGCCCGGGGTCCACGAGCGCCAGCCCGCCCGGCCCTACCAGCAGGCCTGCCGCGATCGCGCCGGGGCGTCCAAGGAAACTCAAATCGAGGGCGGTCACCATCGGTTACTCCCCGACCACGGTCGCCGGACCTTCATGGTGCCGTGGTTGCTTCATGAGGAACACGAGCGGCAGCAACAGCAGGAACACGACGGCGAGCAGCTTGAACCCGTCCATGAACGCCATCATGGCCGCCTGCTTCTGGACCATGCCGAACAGGACGGCGTTCGCCCGGCTGGCCGCCGTCACGGCGTCCGAGCCGCGAGCCATGAACGTCGAGCGGAGATTCTGGAACATCAGCTGCGTCGAGGGCGAGTAGGCGCTGACGTGCGCCCCGAGCACGTTGAAGTGCTCCTGGCGGTCGCGCGCCATCACGGTCTGGATGACCGCGATCCCGGCGGCGCCGCCGATGTTCCGGAGCAGGTTAAACAGGCTCGTCGCATGCCCCATGTCCTTCGGCGTAATCCGGTCCATCGCCACGGTGGTGAGCGGGACGAACAGGAGGCCGAGCCCGATCCCCTGGGCGAACTGCGGCCAGAAGATGTCCCAGAAGCCGGCCTGCAGGTTCAGCCAGGACATCCAGTACAGCGTGACGGCGTTCAGCAGGAACCCGAGCCCGATCATCCGTCGCGGATCCATGCGGTTCATCATCACGCCGACGAGCGGCATGGCGACCAGGGACCCCAGCCCGCGCGGCGCCATGGCGTAGCCGGCCTGGAGCGACGGGTAGCCCAGCAGCGTCTGGAGAAGCACCGGCATCAGCACGAGGCTGGCGTACAACCCGAACCCCATCGCGGTGATCAGCACGACGCCGGTCGCGTAGGTCGGTTCTTTGAACAGGCGGAGGTCGACGACCGGGTCCTCCACGAGCAGCGCGTGCGCAATGAACCCACCGAGGCCGACGACCGCGACAATCGCGAGCGCCACGATCAGGTCCGACGAGAACCAGTCCTCGATCTGCCCCTGGTCGAGCCCGATCTGCAGCGCGGCGATCCCGACGGCGAGCAGTCCGATTCCCCAGTAGTCGATCCTGGCGGTCCCCCGCTTGATATACGGCGGGTCGAAGACGTTGGCGCGCAGCATCCAGTAGGCGGCGACACCGAACGGCAGGTTGACGTAGAACACCCACCGCCAGGAGTAGTTGTCGGTCAGCCATCCCCCGAGCACCGGACCGAGGACCGGCGCCACGACGACGCCGATGCCGAAGAACGCCATCGCCTTCCCGCGGTCTCGCGGCTCGAAGGCCTCGAGCATGATGGCCTGCGACAGCGGCTGCATCACGCCGCCCGTCACGCCCTGGACGATGCGCCAGAAGACGAGGATCGGGAGGCTGGTCGCCAGGCCGCACAGCAGCGACGCGCCGGTGAAGCCGGCCACCGAGAGCAGCAGCACCCGGCGCCGCCCGAAGTAGTTCGCCAGCCATCCCGTGATGGGCAGGATGATCGCGTTGGCGGCCAGGTAGGTCGTCAGCGCCCAGGTCGATTCTTCGATGCTCGCCGACAGGTTGCCGGCAATGTGCGGAAGCGACACGTTCACGATGGTCGTGTCGAGCACCACCATGAACGTGCCGAACATCACCGAGACTGCGACGATCCAGGGGCTGGGCGCTGCGCGCTCGTGCGACACGTCCCTACCTCGTGTACACCGTGGGCACGACCGACATGCCGGGCCGCAGCAGGTGCTCCGGGTCCTGGCCCGTGTCGAGCACGATCTTCACCGGAATGCGCTGCACCACCTTCACGTAGTTGCCGGTCGCGTTCTCGGGCGGGAGCAGGCTGAAGCGGGCGCCGGTCGCGGCGGCGATGCTTTCCACCTTTCCCTGGTAGCGGCGGCCGTAGGCGTCGACGGAGACGGACGCCCGCTGGCCCGGTCGCATGTTCTTCAGCTGGGTCTCCTTGAAGTTCGCCGTGACCCAGACGTCTTCGACCGGAACGATCGCGAGCAGCGGCTGCCCGGGCTGGATCACCTGGCCCGGCTCCACGCTCTTCTTGCTGACGCGCCCGGCGGAGGGCGCCTTGATGGTTGTATAGGCCAGGTTGAGGTTCGCCTGCTCGAGCATGGCCTTGGCCTGCAGCACACGCGCAGCGGCGGATTGCGCCCGCGCCCGGGTCACGCTCACCTGCTCGGGCGCCGTCCGGGCGATCCGGAGATCGGCCTGGGCCTGCGTCAGCCCGTTGGCCGCCTGGGCGCGCCGGCTCTCGGCCACCGACACCGCCTGGGTCGCTTCGGTGATCGCCGCCTGCGCAGACTCGACCGAGGCTCGCGCGGCGTCCGCCGCCGCGACGGCCGCGTCGTACTGCTGCTGCGACACTTCGTCCTTGGCCAGCAGGGGCTTGAGCCGCTCGAGGTCCCGGCTGGTTCGAGTCGCGTTCGCCGTCGCTTCCCTGAGGCGCGCCTGCACGACCGCGAGCCGGGCCCGCGACGCCTCCACGTCCCATGCGGCCGCCTGCGTGCCCGTCTCGGCCCGCTCGACGTTCGCTCCGGCCGAGCTCATCTGGCTGGCCGTGGTCGTGGACGTGATCGGGACGGCCGCTTCGGCGGCGGCAAGCGCCGCCTGCGCGTCCGCGTAGTCCGCCTCGGCACGCTGCAGCGCGACGCGATAGTCGCGCGGGTCCACTTCGACCAGCACCGCTCCGGCGTCGACCACCTGGTTGTCCTGGACCTTGACGGCCTGCACGGTGCCGCCAACCCTGGCGGCGATCGGCACGATGTGGCCGTCCACCTGCGCGTCGTCGGTCGATTCGCGGCCCGAGTAGTACCACCAGCCGCCAACCGCCGCGACGGCGACCAACAGGCCCCCGGCCAGCAGTGAACGGCGGGCTCCGGGGCGGGCCCTGAGAAACCCGCCGACACCGGTTCCAACGGGCTGGCCGGCTGCCGCGCTCGCCTGTGCAGGTCCGCTCATCGTGACACTCTCCCGTTCGACATCCATGCGGGCCGTCATCACTCGGCGCTCCGCAGCAACCGTCTCCCGCGCTCCTCGGCGAGACCGATGGCGCGCGCGAGCGAGATCTTGGCGAGATTGTGGGCGTACAGCGCCGACAGGTAGTTGTCGGTCGCCGTCGCCACGGTCTCCTGCGCCTGCACGACCTCGAGATTGCTGGTCACCCCCGCGGTGAACCGGTCCTCCGCCTGAGTGAGCTGCTGCCCCGCCAGGTCGGCGGCGCTCCTGGCCACGCGAACCCGCTCGTCGGCCGCCTGCAGGTCGAGCAGAGCGGAACGCACTTCGTACTCGATGCGCGCTCTGAGATCGGCCACCTGGGCCTGCTGCTGCCTGAGCTCCGCGTCGGCCTGCGCCACCCGGCCGTGGACGCGGCCCCCCTGGAAGATCGGCACGCGCACCGCCGCCGCCACCGCGTAGGTTCCTCGGAGCGTGTCCCAGGCGTTCGAACTCCACCCGAGGTCGCCAGCCAAGGTCAGCGACGGGAGGCCCTCACCGACGGCGGCCTGCCGTCCCGCCTGAGCGGCCTGCACCATGGCCAGGGCGGCCTGCAGGTCCTCCCGGGACTGGTAGGCCTCGGTCAGCCCGTCCTCGAGGGTCATCCTCTCGAAGGCGGCGTACGGCAGGCGGTCAGTCAGTTCGATCTGCTGGCCGAGCGGGATCCCGACGGCGCGCTGAAGCGCGAGCTTCTGCTTGGCAAACTCGTTCTCGTAGAAGATCAGGCGCTGCTGTTGCGACTGGAGTTGCACCTGCGCGCGCAGGACCTCGATGCCGGGCACGATGCCCGCCTTGTTCTGCGAGACGGCGTGGTCGTAGAGCGTCTGCGCGGTCGCGAGTTGTGAGCGCACCGCGTCGATCCGGCTGGCGCCGGCCACGGCCTGGAGGTAGAGATTCGCCGTGACGAAGGCGACCAGGTCGCGCACGTCACGGAACGAGTGCGTCGCTGCGCTGGCCACCTGTCCGCCGGCCCTCGCCCGCTGGATGGCCGCGTAGTCGAAGATCGGCGCGCTGGCGGCCATGTGCACCGCCGACACGTTGAACGGACCGATGATCGGCGACTGGCCGGGGGCGACCGGAAAGCCGTACTCCTCGAGGTTGATCTCCTGGCGCGACTGGCCGATCCGGAGCCCGGCGGCCGGCAACACGCCGCTCAGCGACTGCCACCGAATACCCGCTGCCAACTTGACGGCCTGCGCCCCGAGGACGATCCCGAGGTTTTGCGTCAACCCGCGGGCGATCGCGTCCCCGAGCGAGACCGGCAGCACAGACGCCGTCGCCTGCCCGGCCGGCACGCCGCCCAGCACGACCGCCTGGCCCGTCGCCAGCACGCTCGGCGCCGCCGGAAGCGGCACGCCTCCTTCCCTTGGCACCTGCGGCCCCGCCGCGAGCCCCTGGGCGCGGGCGCTGCCCTCCAGGATCGACAGAACCGCCAGCGCCAGCGCGGCCGGCCACGCCCAGCTGTCCCTCAACGTCGTTCTCATCGCGGTCCGATTCCTTTCCACATCAGGTCGATGGCAGCGGCCAGTATAGCGTGCCGCCCGCACCGGTCGCACCCGCGCGCCTCCGAGCGGGAGGGCTTATACTGGAGCTAATGGAGGATGACAGGCGCCGCTCCGGGCTGCGCCTCCTGCCGGCATGCCCGACGAACGCCGCAAGCGCAGCACCGAGGTCGTCGATCAGCCCGAGCAGCAGCTCAAACAGCCGCCGCTGTTCCGGGTTCTGATCCACAACGACGACTACACCACGATGGACTTCGTGGTGCTGGTGCTCGAGTCGATCTTCCTCATGCACCCGGCCGAGGCCTACCGGGTGATGATGCACGTTCACTGCCACGGCCGCGGCGAGTGCGGCGTCTACCCGCACGAGATCGCCGAAACGAAGGTCGGTTTGGTCCACAGCCTGGCTCGCGAACGCGGTTTCCCGCTGCGAGCGAGCATCGAAGACGCGTAGTCACCTCCGGTCGAAGGTCGAGGCGCACCATGTTCAGCTCCGCGGTCGAGATGCTGTTGCACATCGCCTACCGGGAAGCGGTATCCCGGCGCCACACCACACTGACGCTCGAGCACCTGCTCTACGTTCTCACCCACGATCTCGAGGGCGAGCGCATCCTGGCCGCCTGCGGCACCGACCTGCCGCGCCTGCGCCGGGAACTCGACGCGTTTCTGTCGGGGTCGGTCGAGCAGTACCCGCGCGGGATGGAAAAGGAACCCGAGCAGACCCGGGCGTTCCGCCGGGTCCTGCAGACGGCCGTGTTGCACGTCCAGAGTGCCGGGAAGGCCGAAGTGAACGCGGGCGACATCATCGCCGCCATCCTGCAGCAGACCAACTCCTACGCCTGCCAGCTGCTCGAAGGGCAGAGCGTCACGCGGCTCGACGTCCTGAACTACATCTCGCACGGCATCTCCAAGGTGCCCGCTCCGCCGCCAGCGGGTGAGGACGCCCGCCGGCGCGCCCCTGGCCCCGGGGGCGGCGACGTCCAGCAGGCGCCGCGCGACCCCCTCAGCACGTTCACCGTGAACCTGACCGAGCGCGCCAGGGCCGGCGTCCTCGACCCGCTCATCGGGCGCGCCGTGGAACTGCAGCGGACGCTGGAGATCCTCTGCCGCAGGCGCAAGAACAACCCCGTGTTCGTCGGCGACGCGGGCGTCGGCAAGACAGCCCTGGCCGAAGGCCTGGCCCTCAGGCTGCTCGACGACGGTGTCCCGGCGGTGCTCGAAGGCGCCGAGATCTACAGCCTCGACACGGCTGCGCTCCTGGCCGGCACGCGGTTCCGCGGCGACTTCGAGGAGCGCTTCAAGGCGGTGCTGGCGGCGCTCAAGAGCCGGCGGCTTCCGATCCTGTTCATCGACGAGATCCACGCGACCATCGGCGCCGGCGCCACCACGGGCGGCACGATGGACCTCGCCACTCTCATCAAGCCGGTGCTGACCGCCGGCGAACTCCGCGTCGTCGGTTCGACGACGTTCGAGGAGTTCAAGCACATCGAAAAGGACCGCGCGCTGTCCCGACGGCTTCAGAAGGTGGTGGTGGAAGAACCGTCGGTCGAGGAGACCATCAAGATCCTCCAGGGCCTCAGGACACGCTACGAGGAGCACCACCAGGTGGACTACTCGGATGCGGCGCTCGAGGTGGCGGCCCGGCTGGCGAAGCGGTTCCTGCGCGACTACCGGCTGCCGGACAGCGCCATCGACATCCTCGACGAAGCGGGCGCGATGCTGCGCCTGCAGCAGTCGGCCGCGGCGCCTGCCTCGACCGAGGCGCCGGCCGACACGGCGACTGCGCCAGCCAGGCCTGTCGTGACACCGGCGGAGGTGGAGCGCGTCGTCGGCCGGATGGCGCGCATTCCCGACAAGCAGGCGTCCGCGTCCGACAAGGAGCGCCTGAGGACGCTCGAGGAATCGCTGCGCCGCGTGGTCTTCGGCCAGGACGAGGCGGTGCACATCGTGACGGGCGCCATCAAGCGGTCGCGGGCCGGCCTGTCGCAGCCGGACCGTCCCGCAGGCTGCTTCCTGTTCACCGGGCCCACAGGCGTCGGCAAGACGGAGCTCGCCAAGCAGCTCGCCATCCACCTGGGGAACGAGTTCCTGCGGTACGACATGAGCGAGTACATGGAGAAGCACGCCGTGTCGCGCCTGATCGGAGCGCCTCCCGGCTACGTCGGCTTCGAGCAGGGCGGCCTGCTGGTCGACGCCGTACGGACCCACCCCTACAGCGTGGTGCTGCTCGACGAGATCGAGAAGGCCCACCCCGACATCTTCAACATCCTCCTGCAGGTGATGGACCACGCCACGCTGACCGACAACAACGGCCGGCGCGCCGACTTCAGGCAGGTCGTCGTCATCATGACCTCCAACGCCGGGTCGCGCGAGATGAGCGCGGGCGCCATCGGCTTCAGCCCGGTGGGCCTGGCGAGCGATTTCGGCGAGGCCCTCGACCTGCGCGGCCAGACCGCCAAGAGCCGCGCGAAGTCGGCCATCGAACGCATGTTCAGCCCGGAATTCCGCAATCGGCTGGACGCCATCGTGAACTTCCTGCCGCTCAACCCGTCGGTGCTCGAGACGATCGTCGAGAAGTTCGTGCTGCAACTCGAGTCGCAGCTGTCCGAGCGCAAGATCGCCATCGCCCTCGAGCCCGCGGCGCGCGCGTGGCTGGCGGTGAAGGGCTACGATGCCGTCTACGGCGCCCGGCCGCTCGCACGGGTGGTGCAGGCCGAGGTGAGAGACCGGCTGACGGACGAGATCCTGTTCGGCCAGCTGGAGCACGGCGGCACGGTGTGCATCGGGCTTGACGGCGACCGCCTGACGTTCACGTTCGAAGCAGCGACACCGGTGGCGTAGGTCAGCTGGCAGCTATCAGCTATCAGCTGGCAGCTATCAGCTATCAGCTGACAGCTATCAGCTGACAGCTATCAGCGGGCAGCTGCTAGCGGACTCTCCGTCGCGCGTGATCCGCTGCCAGCCGTCCGCTACCCGCTGACGGCTACCGGCTGCCAGCTGTCTACTGCACCGGCGCAGAAGCCGCCGGCGCGCCGACCTGCGTCACCGCCAGCGCGGCCGGCGGCGTCGCGGTGGACTGGTAGATGGTCCCGCCCTGATTCGTACCGAAACACCGCGACCCGGTCGAACTCGCCACCTGCGGCGTCGCGCCGGCAAAGTAGGTCTGCGCCAGCGAGGACGGACTGTTGCAGCCCGTCCCCGCTGCCGCCGCGGCGCCAGCCGTGAGGGCGATCGTATAGCCGCCCTTTTGAGAGGGGTCCGTCGCCAGGTCGGTGCTGATGAACGCCTCGCTGCCGGCCTGCGGCGGTCGGCCGAGGTCGGCGAGCGTCCCGGCGTAGTTCCCCTGGCCGCAGCTCGACGCATAGGCGGCCTGGGCGCTGTTGATGCTGCGCAGCGACCCGATGGCTGACGCCTCGTTCCCCGAGATGCGTGCCCGCATCAGTCCCGGCACGGCAATGGCCGCGATGGTCCCGATGATCGCCACGACGATGAGCAGTTCGATGAGAGTAAACCCGTCACGCACCGGCTCCCGCATTGTCGCCTCCCCCCGACCCCGTACCCGTGCCTTCGAGCAACCCGGGTGCCAGGCGGCGGCGGCGTGGCTCAGATGAGCCCAACTGCCCTGTTTTCAACCTGTTCGATGGATCCCGGCCGTTACGCCACGAGCGATGGACCGCCCGCGCCGTGCAGTTCTCGCCATCCCCGGCGGTCCGGACGTCGCAGGAACATCCAACCACTCCGCCACCGACTCCAACGACTGCGCCATTGTGCCGGCGCGCCCGGACACGGTACGCTGGGTCTGTCAGCCTTGAGCCCGGAGCCCTAACAAGCTACGCTTGAAGGTTGCATGGACCTGGGCACACTCGGCCAACGGATCCGTCAGCAGCGGGAACGACGCCAACTGCGCCAGGCGGACATCGCGTCCGCCCTGCGCCTGACGTCCCAGGCGGTGTCGAAATGGGAGCGGGGTGAAAACGCCCCCGACATTGCCGTACTGCTCGACCTGGCCCGCCTGCTCGGCGTCAGCGTCGAGTGGATCCTGACCGGGCGCCAGGAAGCGCCGGGGACGTTTCCCGCGGTCGTGCTGTGCACCAGTCTGAATGGCTACGCGGAGCGGGCGTCCCGGGTCGCGCCGGCCGATTTGGCGGCGTGGGCGAACACGGTCCACTACGCGGTGACCGAGGCCGTTCTCAGATTCGACGGCGTGCCGGTGAAGTGCGTGGGCGACGGGTTCCTCGGGTTCTTCGCCGGCCCCGGCAAGGCCGACCGCGCCCTGAGCGCGGCGCGTCAGGCCAAGCAGGTGTTCGAGGTGCCCGAGTTGGTCGTGGTGCTCCACGCCGGCGAGATCTTCCTCGGGTCGGTGGGGCATCCCGACTATGCGAGGACTGACATCATCGGGCAGACCGTCAATACGGCGTTCCTGGCGATGGCCTTCGTTGCGGCTCAGTGCCCCGGCGGCATCGGGATCACACGTGCTGTTGTTGACGAACTGACCGGCGGCGCCGCCGCCGACGAGCGCGGCCGGGTGTCGGTCTCCGGCGAGCCCGAAGCGTTGACCGTCTACGAACCAAGGAGAACATCGTGAAAGCTGCAGCGACGATACCGGATTACGCGGTGAAGGACCTCGGCCTCGCGGACTTCGGACGGAAGGAAATCGACCTGGCCGAGCATGAGATGCCGGGGCTCATGTCCACGCGCCGAAAGTACGGCCCGACCAGGCCGCTCGCGGGCGCCCGCGTCATGGGGTCGCTGCACATGACCATCCAGACCGCGGTCCTCATCGAGACGCTGCGCGAGCTCGGCGCGGACGTGCGCTGGGCGTCGTGCAACATCTTCTCGACGCAGGACCACGCGGCGGCCGCCGTCGCCGCCGCCGGCGTTCCCGTGTTCGCGTTCAAGGGCGAGAGCCTCGAGGAGTACTGGGAGTTCACGCTCCGCGCGCTCACCTGGCCTGGCGGCCTGGGCCCGCAACTCATCGTGGACGACGGGGGCGATGCGACCCTGCTCATCCACCGCGGCTACGCGGCCGAGGAGGATGCCGGCGTCCTCGACGAACCGACCGACAACAAGGAGCTTCAGATCGTCAACGCGCTGCTGAGGCGCACACTGGCCGAGCGCCCAGGCTTCTTCCATCGTATCGTCAGAGACCTGAAAGGCGTGTCGGAAGAAACCACGACGGGCGTCCACCGGCTCTACCAGCTGCACGAGCAGGGCAAGCTGCTCTTTCCTGCCATCAACGTCAACGACTCGGTCACCAAGTCGAAGTTCGACAACGTCTACGGGTGCCGCGAGTCGCTCGTCGACGGCATCCGCCGCGCCACCGACCTGATGCTCGCGGGCAAGGTGGCGGTGGTCTGCGGGTATGGCGACGTCGGCAAGGGTTCGGCGCAGTCCCTGGCGTCGTCGAAGATGCGGGTGCACGTCACCGAGATCGACCCGATCTGCGCCTTGCAGGCCTGCATGGCCGGGTACACGGTCACGACCGTCGAGGACGCACTGCCGTTTGCCGATCTGTTCGTCACGACGACCGGCTGCTGCGACGTCATCACGATCGACCACATGGCGAAGATGAAGAACAACGCCGTGGTCTGCAACATCGGCCACTTCGACAATGAGATCCAGGTCGAGAAGCTGATGGACTACCCGGGTATCAAGCGGACGATGGTCAAGCCCCAGGTGGATGTCTTCACGTTCCCGGACGGCCACTCGGTCATCCTGCTCGCCGAAGGGCGGCTGGTCAACCTCGGCTGCGCCACCGGGCACCCGAGTTTCGTGATGTCGAACAGCTTCACGAACCAGACGCTCGCCCAGATCCGGCTGTGGACCGAACCGCACGGAATCAACGTCTACACCCTCGACAAGAAGCTGGACGAGGAGGTGGCGCGCCTCCACCTCGACCACCTCGGCGCGAAGCTGACCCAGTTGACGCCGGAACAGGCCGCCTACATCAACGTGCCCGTCGAAGGGCCGTACAAAGCGGAACATTACCGGTACTGACGCTTGCCAGAATCCAGAAGGCGGAAGGCCACCGTGCGGTGGCCTTTCGTGTTTCAGGCGGCTGCCGCCGAGTCCAGCCGGCCCATTTCCGTCGCGGACTGCCCGGGCAATGGCGCTATAATCGGCAGACTACGCTGTCGCGACCGGAGACCAGCGTCAGGAGGCGGCAGTGGCCCTCTCCCGAGGCGTTCGGCTCGGCCCGTACCAGATCGTCGCGCCGCTCGGGGCAGGCGGAATGGGCGCGGTCTACCAGGCGACCGACACGCGACTGGGCCGCACCGTCGCCATCAAGGTGCTGGCCGACCGCGCCTCCGGCGATCCCGAGCGGCAGCGCCGCTTCGAGCAGGAAGCCAGAGCCGTTTCGGCGCTCGCCCACCCGAACATCTGCGTGCTCTATGACGTCGGGTGCGAAACGCCCTCGGGCGGGAGCGCGGACGACGGCGAGCCGTCGACACCTTCCGGGCCCGTCCAATTCCTCGTGATGGAACACCTCGAAGGGGAGACGCTGTCGAAGCGTCTGCGCCAGGGAGGCGTGTCGTTCGACGAGGCGCTCGAGATCGGCGCGCAGGTGGCCGACGCGCTGGCGAAGGCGCATCGCCACGGCGTCATCCACCGCGACCTGAAGCCTGGCAACATCATGCTGACCAGGTCGGGCGCCGGCGTGCACGCCAAGCTGCTCGACTTCGGCCTCGCGAAGCTCCGGTCGACACCGGACCCCGACCTCGCGTCCACGCATTCGAAGCACGAGCCCGACACCAGGCCGGGTGCGATCCTCGGCACCCTGCCCTACATGCCGCCGGAGCAGCTGGAAGGCAGGCCGACCGACGCCCGAGCCGACATCTTTGCGCTCGGGTGCGTGCTCTACGAGATGCTGACAGGCCGTCGGGCATTCAGAGGGGACTCGGAAGCCAGCGTCATCTCGGCGATCATGACCCATCAGCCGGAGCCGGTCTCGACGCTCCAGCCGGCCACGCCGGCAGCCCTCGACCAGCTGATTCGCCGATGCCTGCAGAAGGACCCGGACCGGCGGGCCGAATCAGCCCACGACTTGGCAGAGGAACTCCGGTGGCTTCGGGAGGCGTATCGGAGCAGCACCGACGGCGACGGCCATCCGAAGCGCCGGGCGACGGATCCCCTGAGCGGCTCCGGACAGACGGTTTCGAACGCCCGGACGCCTCCGCCACCGAGACGCGGTCGCCGAGTGGCGGTCGCACTCGGCCTCGTTGCCGTCGCGGTCTCGGGTTACGTCATGACTGCCTACATGCGGGAATGGTGGCCGTGGGCCGGCGACCCGTTCCGGAACGCCCGATTGCGGGAGATCACCGCCGAGTCCGGCCTGCAGGCCGAACCGGCGGTGTCGCCTGAGGGCAGCCTCATCGCGTACGTCGTGGCCGACGGCGACGCGTCCCACATCTGGCTGGTGGAAGCCAACGGGGCCGCGAAGAAGAAGCTCACAGAGGGAACGGCATCCGACCGCGACCCGACGTGGGACAGGGACGGAAGCGTCGTGTTCTTCACGAGGTGCCAGAAGGCGGAGCCCGGCGTCTGGTCGGTGCCGCGCCTGGCAGGCCAGGGGGATGAGGCGAGGCTCGTGCTGCCCGATGCGGCCCAACCCGCGGTGTCGCCGGAAGGCGACCGTCTGGCGTTCGTCCGCGAGGTCGGCCCCTCCGGTGAACCGCGGGTGTTCGTGGCCCCCTTGCGGGGCCCATCCAGGGCTCGACAGGTCACCTTCGACGAGGACGGCCTGTGGAGTCACAGCCATCCCAGCTGGTCGCCGGACGGGCGCTGGCTGTGCTACGCGGCCCAGCACGCGCTCTGGAAGGTGTCGGTCGAACAACGGGGTGCGACACGCCTCACCTCCGACAACGAATCCGCTACCGACCCGGTCTGGTCCCCTGACGGAAGGTCGATCTACTACACCTCGTCCCGCGAAGGCACGACCGCCCTGTGGATGGTCTCTGCCCATGGCGGGACTCCGAGGCGCGTGACCCCGGGAAGCGGCCCGGAGCGCCAGCCGAGCTTCAGCCGCGACGGCAGGGTCCTCGCCTATTCGTCCGACAAGGGCAACCTCGACATCGTCGTCCAGGATTTGTCGACAGGCGTGCAGGAGGTGTTCTTCGACTCCGAGCGCCTCGAGTTCATGCCGCGGTTCATGCCGGGCGGCCAGAACGTCCTGTTCCTGTCCGCTCAGTCCGGCAACCGTATCGAGCTGTGGGTGAAGTCGCGGGGGACGGGTCCCGGGCTCGGAGATGCCCGCCGGCTGGTCGAGCTCCCCGGGAAGGAGGTGATGCACCCCGCGCCATCGCGGACGGGTCGGTGGATCGCCTGCTACCGGGTCATCGATGGCATGCGGGACGTCTGGGTCGTGTCGCGGGACGGCAGTTCCGTCACGCAGATCACGCGAAACGTCGCCGCCGACATCCAGCCGGCGTGGTCGCCCGATGAAACGCACATCGCGTTCGCGTCCGATTGGAATGGCCGCTCTCACATCTGGTCGGTGCCGGTCGCAGACGGAGGCGCGGCTGGTCCCGAGGTACAGGTGACCCGCGGTGAAGGGCGCAAGCTGGCTCCGGAGTGGTCGCCCGACAGCCAGTGGATCGCCTACGTCGACCAGCCGAGGACGCGCGATGCCGACGTGTGGGTGATCCGGGCGGACGGCATCGGTGAACCGCGGCGGGTCACCTTCGGGGCGGGTGCGTATCGAATCCGGTGGATTCAGCCGGACCGGATGGTGGTCAGCGGTACGTGGGGCGAGCGCGTGCTGAGCCTTCGGTTCGTCGATCCGAAAACCGGCGCGGCCACCCAGCTGGCACCTCCCGTGACCCTCGGCGACGACTATGCGGCCTGCGACTTCGACATCGACATCGGGCAGGGGGTCGTGGCGTTCGCCCGCAAGAAGGGCGACGGACACCTGTGGACCTACACCAGAGAGCGCTAGCCTGCCCGGGCTCTCCGGAAGAACACGGACGGCAACCAACGCCGGCCATCATCCGAGAAGGAGACCACGATGAAGCCAGTAATCATCCCGAACCCGGCGGTCGACGACTGTGAGGAGATCGCCGCGTTGAAGAAGACGATCGAGGCGCTGAACAAGGCGATCAAGGGGCTGGAGGCGAAGAAGCAGACGCGAAGGACGAAGCGGCCAGCAGCCAGATAGCGCCGATGCCCCCGACCAGGGCGCTCGCCTCGGTCGGCGTGGTCGTCACGGCCGACTGCAACCTGCGCTGCCGCTACTGCTATCAGGACCGGAAGCAGCCGGTGTCCCTGTCGTGGCCTGCCCTGGCGACGGCTGTCGATGTGTACGCCGTCGCGGGGCGTCGGCGCGCACGTCTGTCGTTCCTCGGCGGCGAACCGCTGCTGGTGTTTCCGTTGATCACCCGAGCGGTCAGGCGCATGGGCCGGCGATTCACGGAGCGCCGGCCCCGTTTCGCCCTGACGACGAATGGCCTGCTGCTCACCGAGCCGCGTCTCGCATTCCTCGAACGGCACCGCTTCGACGTGCAGATCAGCTGCGACGGAGTGCCGCAGGCACAGCAGGTTCGATCATCGGGGACCTCTGCGGCGATGGACCGCCTGCTGGACCGCATGCGCTCGCGGCACCGGGCCTTCTTCCGGCGGCGTGTCACGCTTGCCGCGACGGTGACCGCCCCCACCATCCCGTTCCTGGCCGACTCGTTCGCCTACCTGCTCGGCAAGGGACCGGCGGCCATCGCCATCGGCCCCGCGATGGGCCATCGACGGCTCTCCACTGCCGAAACCACCGAACTCGACAGGCAGTTCGGGCGCATCTTCGCGCTCTCGGTGGAACACTATCGGGCCACCGGAAAGGTGCCGCTGAAGTTGTTCAGGAAGACGTCGCCGGACTCGAAGGCATGGGCCGACGGCGAGTTTGCGTGCGCCGCCGCATCGGGAAACAATCTCGTTGTCGATGTGGACGGTCAGGTGTACCCCTGCGCGCTGCTCATCAGGTCGTCGCAGACCGTGGCAAGACCGCGGCTGGCCCGGCGGCTGGCCGGACTGACGCTGGGGCACGTCTCCAACCTGGGAGCGGTTGCGAACCGATTGGGTGGGCTGCCCGACGCCGCGCGGGCGGCGGAGATCTTCGTCCCGCAGCGGAGCAAGCGATCGAGCGAACGAGGATGCGCCGCGTGCCGACACGCCGGGGTGTGCTTCATCTGCCCGGTCGCCTGCGCGAAGAACCCCGACGGCGGCAACGCCCACCGGGTTCCCGATTTCCAGTGCGCGTTCAACCGCGTCGCGCTCGACTACCGGCGCCGCTTCCCGCGCCAGGCTCCCGCTGGCCGCCGACGATGATCACGGACGGCGGGTGCTGCCGGCACGACCGGCTGCCTCCCGCCACTGCCTGCGACTACGCCGTCACCGACACCGCCTGCTGCCCGGCTTCGAACGCCTTCAGGTTCAGCTCGAGCAGCGCGGCCTTCTTGCCCGCCAGCTCCTTGGTCAGGGCCTCGACGACCGCGGCGCGGCTGACGACGTCCACCCGGCCAATCAGCGCGCCGAGCGCGACGATGTTCGCCAGACGCGGGTTGCCGATTTCGCCGGCCAGTCCGGTGATCTCCGCGTAGGTGGCGTCGATGTCGGTTCGCGTGTGCGGGATCTCGATGAGCGTCTTGTTGATCAGCAACCGCCCGCCCGCCTGCATCTTCGGCTCGAATTTCTCCAGCGACGGGCGGTTCATCGCCACGAGGACGTTGGGATGGTTGACGACCGGCGTGCCGATTCGCCGATCCGACACGACGACCGAGCAGTTGGCCGTTCCGCCGCGCATCTCCGGACCGTAGGACGGAATCCACGACACTTCCTTGCCGTCGATCATCCCGGCGAGCGCAATCATCTTGCCGAGAAAGAGGATGCCCTGGCCGCCAAAGCCGGCGAGCACGATCTCGTAGGTCATGACTTCACCTCCGCGCCCTTCAGGTCGCGGAACACGCCGAGCGGGAACTCGGGCATCAGGTGCGATTCCATCCAGTCGATCGCCTCGTTCGGGTCGACGCCCCAGTTGGTGGGGCACGGCGCGAGCACCTCGATGAAGGTGAAACCCTCGCCCTTGTTCTGCATGTCGAGCGCCTTCTTGATGGCGCGCTTGGTCCGGGTCAGGTTGGCCACGTTGTTGAGCGACGTCCGCTCGATGTAGCGCGGCGACTTGAGCGTGGCCAGCATCTCGCTCACGTGGATCGGATGTCCCGCGAACTTCGGGTCGCGCCCGTACGGCGACGTCGACGTCGCCTGGCCGACCAGCGTCGTCGGCGCCATCTGCCCCCCGGTCATCCCGTAGATGGCGTTGTTGATGAAGATGACCGTGAAGTTCTCGCCGCGCGCGGCCGCGTGGATGATCTCGGCGGTGCCCGACGAGGCGAGGTCGCCGTCGCCCTGGTAGGCGACCACGATCGAGTCGGGGCTCGCGCGCTTGAGCCCCGTGCCGACCGCCGGCGCGCGGCCGTGCGCCGCCTGCACGTTGTCGGTGGCGAAGTACCAGTACGCGAACACCGAGCACCCGACCGGCGAAATGACGACCGTCCGCTCGCGCAGGTTGAGCTCGTCGATCGCCTCGGCCATCATGCGGTGCACGATGCCGTGGCCGCACCCGGGACAGTAGTGGAATGCCCTCTCGTTCAGCGACTTGGGCCGCTCGAATACCTTCTGCATGGCTTCTCCCTACAACCGCTGCTTGACCTGGGCCACCACTTCCGCCGGCGTGGGGACGTTGCCGCCCGACCGCCCGTAGAAGTAAACGGGCCTGAGGCCCTCGACGGAGAGCTGCACGTCCTCGACCATCTGCCCCATCGACATCTCGCAGGCGAGGAAGAACTTCGCCTGGTCGGCGAGACGCCGGAGCACCGGCCTGGGATACGGCCAGAGCGTGATCGGCCGGACCATCCCCGCTCTGATTCCCTCGTGCCGGAGCACTTCGACCGCCGACCGGACCACGCGCGAGACGATTCCGTACGCGACGATCACGACCTCCGCGTCGGCCGTCTCGTACTCCTCGTAGCGGATCTCGGTGCGCTCGATGTCGGCGTACTTCCGATAGATCTTGTGGATGAACTCCTCCATCTCGTCGGCATCGAGATAGATGGAAGTCACCGTGTGCCCCTCGCGATCCTTCGCGCCGGTCAGCGCCCACCCCGAATGGTCGTGCGGATTCGGGTAGCTCTCCTTCAGCTCCACCGGCTCCATCATCTGGCCGAGGTTACCGTCGGCGGCCACCATCACGGGGTTCCGGTACTTGTCGGCCAGGTCGAACGCCAGTACCGTCAGGTCGGTCATCTCCTGCACCGACGCCGGCGCAAGGACGATCAGACGATAGCTGCCGTGACCGCCGCCCTTGGTGGCCTGGAAGTAGTCGGCCTGCTCCGGGTTGATGTTCCCCAGGCCCGGGCCGGCGCGCATGATGCTGACGATGACTGCTGGCAGCTCGGCGCCGGCCAGGTACGAGATGCCTTCCATCATGAGGCTGATGCCCGGCGACGACGAACTGGTCATCGCCCGCCGGCCGGCCGACGCCGCACCGTAGACCATGTTGATCGAGGCCACCTCGGTTTCGGCCTGGATGTACGCCCCGCCAGGGATGGTCGGCAGGCGGCGCGCCATGTACTCGCCGACCTCGTTCTGCGGGGTGATCGGATAGCCGAAGTACAGGGTCGCCCCGGCGCGGATGGCGGCTTCCGACAGCGCCTCGTTTCCCTTCATGAGCACTTTCATATGAGTGCGACTCCGCCTATCTAAAGATCTCGATGCAGATGTCCGGGCAGATCAGGCCGCACGCCTTGCAGGCCGTGCACTTGCCGCCGGTGTACACCGCCGGGTAGAACCCCTTCACGTTCAGGTGCTTCCCCATCTCGATCACGTGCGTGGGACAGACGCGGACGCACAGGGAGCATCCCTTGCACCTGTCCTCGTTGATCACGATCATGGGCATCGCTGCTTCCCCTTCTTTCCGGCCATCATGATACCTCCGGGCTCCCACGGCTGCTTCATCTGCTTGCCGATCACCATCACGGGCACACCGAGGTCGTCGAACGCCCCCGGGGCGTAGAAGTCCTCCATCACCGACAGGCACACCAAGGGGTACTGCTTCACCTCGAGCACCCTGGCGAGTCCCTCCCGGATGATCTCGGGCGTCGTCTCGCTGATGAGGTGCGGGTTCGCAATCATCCCGGTGATCGGCAGCCGGGATCGCGCCTCGATCCGCTGAGCCATGTCGAGCGTCTCGTCGGGCGTCTGGTTGAAGGGCCGGTACGGGTTCACGACGAGCCAGTGGCGGCTCGGCTCGCTCGCGAACCCGCGGTGCAGATAGGCGGCGACCAGGCCGCCCAGGTCGCTCCCGCCGAGGTCGAACACCACCGGCCCGTCCTTCCGGTCGAAGCACGCGGCGATCTCGGGGGACAGCGCGGGCAGGTCGGCGTTCTCCATGCCTTCGACGCTCGAGATCACGCGGATGCCCAGCTGCTCGAGCTCGTAGGCCTTCTGGCGCGACCGGAAGTAGAGGTTGACGATGTCGAGGTCGACGAGCGTGACCGGCGCGGGCTGCTCGCCGCGCAGTTTCAGCGCGAGGTTGATGGCGATCTCGGTCTTGCCCGTACCGAACGCGCCGCTGATGACGGTGAGGCGGGGCTCGGTGGCCGGCATGCCGATCAGGCGACCGCCGCCGCCAGCGCAATCGAATTGAACTTCGTCTCGTCGGAGTCGGCCCTCGATGTGAGCACGACCGGCGCGGCGGCGCCGACGACGACGGCGGCGAGCGGCCACAGTCTGACCAGGCCGAGGATCTTGTAGAGGACGTTGCCCGCCTCGATGTCGGGCAAGAGCAGCACGTCGGCCGTTCCCGCCACCGGGCTACTGATCTGCTTGTGACGTGCGGACTCGCTCGACAACGCGTTGTCGAGCGCCAGGGGCCCGTCCACGACACAGCCCTTGATCTGGCCCCGATTGTACATCTTCGCCAGCGCGGCGGCGTCCACGGTGGCCGGCATCTCGGGGTTGACCGTCTCCACCGCCGCGATGGCCGCAACCTTCGGCCGCTCGATGCCGAGCGCGTGGGCGAGCCAGACGGCGTTCTCGAGAATCTGCACCTTCTGCGACAGGTCGGGCGCGATGTTCATCGCCACGTCCGTGAAGAGCACCAGGCGCCCGGGGGCCGGCGCCTCGTAGAGCGCCACGTGGCTCAGCAGCGGGCGCTGCCGGAGTCCGAACTCCTTGTTCAGCACTCCCTTGAGGAAGGCGCCGGTCGACACCAGCCCCTTCATCAGCATCTGGGCTTCGCCGCTCCTGACCTTTCGCACCGCCAATTCGACCGCCGCGGTGTCGTCGGCGCAGTCGACGATCTCAGGACGAAAGTCCTGAAGCCCGAGCGTCGCGCACAGCGACTCGATGAGCGCGCGTCGCCCGACGAGCAGCGGCCGCACGAGGCCGGCGGCCGACGCCCGGTCGAGCGACAGCAGCACGTCGTCGTCGTGGGGGCAGGCAACCGCAATCGTGCGCGGCGTGCCCCGCTTCGCGCGGGCATGCACGTCTCGAAGAGAAGTAGCGGGCGACATGGGTGGCATGCCTGTGAATCTCGTGAATGCTCCGAGTGACTCCCGGGAGCGCCAGAGCCCTCAGGGAAAGGGCTCGCATCAGGGCAATCTAGTCTCCCTCGCGCGATGCGCCCTGTCAAGGCGCCGGAGGACGCCTCGCCGACGCATCCTCCCACCCGCTTCGGGTATCATGGTGGACAGTTGGGAGGCCTCATTCATGCCCGGAGTGGATCAGATTGTCGACATCCTGCGGAAGGCCTATCAGATCGAGGTGGATGGCTACACCTTCTACTCGATGACCGCAGACCGCGCCGACAAGCCGGCGGTCCAGGAGCTGTTCGGCAGGCTCGCGCAGGACGAGGTGCAGCACCAGGGATTCCTGCGGAGCGTTCTGAAGAACTACCACGACAAGGGCATCGAGGCCTTCTCGATGGGCATCGTGCTGCCCGACCTCCGGTCGTTCTCCGACAAGGTGTTCACCGATTGGTTCAGGGACCAGGCGGAAGGCGCCGCCTTCGAGATGGCGGCCCTGTCGGTCGGCATGACGCTCGAGAAGAACGCGGTGGCCTACTTCACAGGAGCCGCCGGGACCGCGACCGAGGAGGAGGTGAAGCGCTTCTACCGGTTCCTGGCCGACTGGGAACAGCAGCACCTCACGGCGCTGCAGTCGCTCACCGACACCGTCCGCGGCGACTTCTGGGAGAAGAGCGGGTTCTCGCCGGTACTGAACGTCGCCGGCCTGCGGCTCGAGCCCTCGGCCCCTTGTCGGGGCCTGGCCCGCCCGCACAACCGGATGACCCGATGACTTCCCGCGACCGCGTCCTGACCGCCCTCGCCCACGAGCAGCCCGACCGCGTGCCGATCGTGATCGGCACCAGCAACACCACCGGCATCAAGATGGGCGCGTATCGCCGCCTGAAGGCGAGGCTCGGCATCGAGTCGGCCGACCGGTACATCTACGATTGGCCCGAGCTGGGGACGGCGGCGCTCGACGAGGCCGCCCTGGTCCGACTCCACAGCGACGCCCGCGGCGTACTCGATGCCTTCCCGGCCGACGTGTATCGGCGGAACCGCGCGCGGGAGCCGCACGCGCCGTTCATCGACGACTGGGGAACCGGCCAGGTGGAGGTCGCGCCGGGCTCGTGGTTTCCCGGCGTCCATCCCATGAAGGGCGCGAGCGCCATCGACGCCATTGAACGCTACCCGTGGCCCGACATGGACGATCCGTCTCGCGTCGCGCACGTCCGCGCCGAGGCTGCCCGGCTTCGCGCCGGGAACGAATACGCGGTCATCGGCGCGCCCTGGCTGCTGTTCCCGCTCGAGCGGGCGTTCGCCATGCAGGGGATGGAAACGTTCCTGATGCAGATGGCGCTCTCACCCGACTTTGCGCGGGCGCTGCTGACGAAGATCGCCGACCTCTGCAAGCGGCTCATGGGGCACTTCCTGCGCGAGTGCGGCGACCTCATCGACATCGTCAAGGTCGGCGACGACCTGGGCACGCAGGACCGTCTGCTGCTGTCGCCGGCGATGTACCGCGCCGTCCTCAAGCCGATCCACGCCGACTACATCGCCTTCATCCGCGAGCGGACGAAGGCGCGGGTCTTCTTCCACACGGACGGCGACGTCTTCGACCTCGTGGATGACTTCATCGACGTCGGCGTGGACATCCTGAACCCGGTGCAGACGTCTGCCGGCCGGATGTCGAACCTGGCCGAACTCAAGCGCCGCTGGGGATCGCGGCTGACCTTCTGCGGCGCGATCGACACCCACCGGGTCCTGCCGACGGGCACCCCCGACGACGTGCGGAGCGAGGTTCACCGGGTCCTGGACGTGATGGCGCCCGGCGGCGGCTATATGTTGGCGTCGGTTCACACGATCATGGACGATGTGCCTCCGGAGAACATCGTCGCGATGGTGGACGCGGCCGGCGAGTACAGACGGAACTAGCGGTAGAAGACGAGCCCGATGGCCGCGGCGCCGACGATCACCCAGAGCGGGTTGACCGCGGTGAAGGTGAGCACCGCGAACGAGGCGGCAGCCAGCAGGACGCCGTCCCATCGCGACGCGAGAGCCGACAGCCAGCCGGCCCTGCCCGCTCCCAGAACAGCGTGCGCCATGTCGTAGGCCGTCCACGCGAGCAGGCCAATCACGACAGGCCGAACCGCGGTGAGCATCGCCTTGACGAGCGGGCTGTCCTTGACGGTGAAGAAGGCCGCCACCATCACCAGCATCAGCACCGTCGTCGGGAGGACGGTTCCGGTAGCCGCGGCGACCGCGCCCGGCGCGCCGCCGAGCTTGTAGCCCACGTAGGCCGACACCTGCGGCGCGATCGGCCCCGGCAACGCGTTTCCGAGCGCGACCGCGTCGGCGAACTCCGCCGACGTGGTCCAGCCGGCGGCCGTCACTTCACGCTGCATCAGCGCGAGGGACGCCGGCCCCCCGCCCCAGGAGAACAGCGCGACCCGCGTGAAGAGCAGGAAGATGTCCCAGAGCAGCATGTCGGGGAGTATACAGCGGGAGGGCGGGTCAGCTGACAGCCGACAGCTGACAGCCGACAGCTCCCAGCTGACAGCTGGGAGCTGAAAGCTGCGGGCTGAGAGCTGTCAGCTGAGAGCCGAGAGCTACTTGCAGATGCCCGCGGTCGCCGCCGCGCCGCTCAGGCCCGGAATCGGGACGAGCTTGCGCTGGCCGACCGGCACGTAGTCGCGCATCGTCGGACCGATGTAGACCTGGCGCGGCCGGTAGATGCGGCTCTCGCCTTCCCACATCTCCTTCCAGTTGGCGATCCAGCCGGGCATGCGGCCGATGGCGAACATGACGGTGAACATGTCCACCGGGATGCCGATGGCGCGCATGATGATGCCGGAGTAGAAGTCCACGTTCGGGTAGAGCTTCTTCTCCTTGAAGTAGTCGTCGGCGAGTGCGGCCTCTTCGAGCGCCCGGGCGAGGTCGAGCATCGGGTCGTGGATCTTCAGCTTGTTGAGCACGCGGTCGGCCGACTGCTTGATGATCTTGGCGCGCGGGTCGTAGTTCTTGTAGACCCGGTGACCGAAGCCCATCAGCTTGATGTGGGACGACTTGTCCTTGACCTTCGCCACGTAGTCCTTCACCGAGATGCCGCTGTCGTGGATGTACTGCAGCATCTCGATGACCGCGGCGTTCGCCCCGCCGTGGAGCGGGCCCCACAGGGCGCATACGCCGGACGCGCAGCTGGCGAACATGTTCGCGCCGCTCGACGCCACCATCCGGACCGTGCTCGTCGAGCAGTTCTGCTCGTGGTCGGCGTGCAGCACCAGGATGAGCTGCAGCGCGGCGACGATGTCCGGATCCGGCTCGTAGTCCTTGAACGGGATCGAGAACATCATGTGGAGGAAGTTCGCGCAGTAGTCGAGGTGGGGCTTCGGATAGATCAGCGGCTGGCCGATCGACGTCTTGTAGGCCGCCGCGGCAATCGTGCGCGTCTTGCTGAGCAGGCGCGCCGCGTTGTTCTGGAAGTTCTCCGGACTCTCCATCTTGATGACGTCCGGGTTGTAGCAGCTCGCGGCGTTCACCATGGCCGAGAGGATGGCCATCGGGTGGCCCTGCGACGGGAACCCGTCGTAGTGCTTGTAGAGCCCCTCGTGCAGCATCTCGTGCTTCGTCAGCAGGTTGCTCCAGCAGTTCAGCTGGTCGGCGGTCGGCAGTTCGCCGTAGATGAGCAGCCATGCCGTTTCCGCGAAGGTGCTGTGCTCGGCAAGCTGCTCGATCGGAATCCCGCGGTAGCGGAGAATGCCCTTCTCGCCGTCAATGAATGTGATCGCCGACTTGCACGATCCCGTGTTGCTGTAGCCGTCGTCGAGGGTGATGACCCCTGACTCGGCCCGCAGCTTGGAGATGTCGACCGCGACCTCGTTCTCCGTGCCGACTACGACCGGCAGGTTGTACGCGCGCCCCTGGACCTGGAGTGTTGCCGTCTCGGGCATAGACCTCTTCCTGTGAGTTAAGTTGTCGTGGGTACCCGCTGAACGTGTTCATTCTAAACCGAAATCAGTCCAGGCGAAACGACTTGATTGCCATTCCCGCAACCGCCTCCCCGATGGCGAGCGACGCGGTCGCCGCCGGAGACGGGGCGTTCAGGACGTGCACGGTCTGCTCGGCCTGGACGACGCGGAAGTCGTCCACGAGCCGGCCTTGGGGGTCGAGCGCCTGGGCGCGGACGCCCGCACCGGCCCTGCGCACGTCCTCCCGGCGAAGCTCGGGAATCAGCTTGCGGAGAGCCTTCACGAAGGCGCGCGAGCTGAAGGAGCGGTGCCATTCCCCGATCGCCATCGGCCAGGTACTTCGCCGCCACCTTCCAGAAGCCCGGGTAGGCGAACATGGCCATCGCGTCGCGGAATGAGAAGCTCGTTCGCGTGTATCCCTCGCGCCGGAAGGCGAGGACCGCGTTGGGGCCCGCCTCGACTCCCCCGCCGATCATCCGGGTGAAATGGACGCCGAGGAACGGGAAGCGAGGGTCAGGCACCGGGTAGATGAGATTGCGGACGAGCGAGCGACGGCCGGGCACGATTTCGTAGGACTCGCCGCGGAACGGCACGATGGTCACCCCCGGATCGACGCCGCAGAGCCGGGCCACCCGGTCCGACTGCAGGCCGGCGCAGTTGACGAGCGCGCGCGCCTGCACCGGCCCGCCGGTCGTCTCCAGAACGAGACCGCCTGGCCGGCGCAGGACGCGAAGCACCCGAGCCCCGGTCCGGACCTCACCGCCGCAGGCCGAAACGATGCCGGCGTAGACGCGGGTCACGGCGCCGTAGTCGACGATCCCGGTGTCGGGGACGAGCAGGCCTGCGACGCCGACGACCGACGGCTCGTAGTCCTGCAGCTCCTCGCCGCGGAGGCGGCGCAGCCCCTCGAGACCGTTGGCACGACCGCGGCGCTCGAGTTCGTCGAGCGCGGGGATCTCTGATGGATCGGTCGCCACGACCAGCTTCCCGCACCGCTCGTGCGGGATCGCGTGCTGCTCGAGGAACCGGTAGAGGGCGCGGCGCCCTTCGACCGAGTTCCGGGCCTTGAGCGAACCCGGCTTGTAGTAGAGGCCGGAATGGATGACGCCGCTGTTGTGGCCGGTCTGGTGCGCCGCGAGCGCCGGCTCGGCCTCGAGCACCACCACGCGGACGCCTCCGCGCCGCGCCAGCGCCATCCCGGTGGCGGCCCCGACGATTCCGCCCCCGATGATGGCCACGTCCCACGGACTGCTCGTCACGCCCCCTCCCGGGCACATACTGTGGCACACTTCGCGGGGCGTTCACCATGGCGTTCACCAGGGCCTTGGCCCGGGAGGTGTACGCTGCAATAATGGCGGTGGCATGCCGATGTCAGCCCTCCGCATCGCCGCCGCCACGAGCCTCGCCGGCGGGTTGGCCGCGCTCGTCGCCGTGGGCGCGGCCGCCGGGATGCAGCACGCGCCGGTTGCGCGGGTGGCGTGCGGCGCCTACGAGGCGGTCCCGAGCGGCGTCGGCCAGAGTGGACGCCCGACGCGACTGAGCATCCAGAAGGACGGCCGTCTGCTTCAGACGGTGAGCGACTGGCGGATCACCCGGGTCGAGTGCTCGGACGTCGAGAGTGACAAGACGCTCGAACTGCTCGTGGCCACCTACAGCGGAGGCGCTCACTGCTGCGAGACGATCCATGTGTGGACGCTCGAGCCCCGGACGCCGCGGAAGGTCCTCGATTACGAGGCCGGAAACGCAGGCGGATTCGACCTGCGCGATCTCGACGGGGACGGCCAGCTGGAGCTGCTGCTCGGTGACGATGCTTTCGCCTACTTCGACGATCTCTGCTACGCGTGCGCTCCGCGCCGGTTGCCGCTGATCGCGTGCAGCGGCGCAACGGGCTGGGTCGATTGCACACGGCAGTTCCCTCAAGTGCTGCGCGCGGCGCTCGCCGGTTACGTCGGGCAGCTGGCGCCGGTCGGAGCCGACGCCGCGAAGCTGCAGACGGTCAAAGGCTCCGCGCTCGGTGTCCTCGCGATGTCCGTGCTGCTCGACGAGGAGGCAGCCGGCCTCGACACGGTCAGGGCGGCCGTCGCCAGCGAGGACGTCATGCGGTGGCTCGAACGCGCCCGTCCGAAGGTCCGCGACTGGGCCCGGACGCGAGGGAACAGGCTGAGGACAGGGAAGCGGTAGAAGTATCGTGCGATCCTGCGATCTCGCGATCGTGGGATCCGTCGCACGCCGCCGGTTTCGCAAGGTCCCACGTTCGCACGATCCCTGGTTCGCACGATCCGTGGTTCGCACGATCTCCAGTTCGCAAGATCGCAAGATCGCAAGATACGAGATTCACCCTATGGGTTTCTCCGCCATCGACTACGCCGTCCTGCTGGCGTATCTCCTCGGGATCACGATCTTCGGGACGTTGTTCCGCAAATCGCATCGCTCGGTGAAGGACTACTTCGTCGGTACGAAGACGACGCACTGGCTGGTGATCAGCCTGTCGATTGTCGCCACGGAGACCAGCACACTGACGCTGATCGGCGTGCCGGCGCTGGCCTACTCGACCTACGCCCGGCCGGAGCAGGGCGGGGCGCTCACCTACCTGCAGGTCGTGGCCGGCTATGTCATTGCGCGGGTGATCATCAGCTTCCTGTTCATCCCGGCCTATTTCCAGGGCGAGCTGCTGACGGCCTACGAGCTGCTGTCGCGCCGGTTCGGCGCGGCCACGAAGCACTTCGCCGCCTCGCTCTTCCTGACGATGCGCGCGCTCGCCGAGGGGGTGCGGGTGTTCGCCGCCTCGCTGGTGCTGGCGGCTGTGATCGGCTCGAGCCTGCCCGGGCTCCCCCAGCTGTGGCTCTGGTCGATCGTCCTCGTGGGCCTGCTGACGCTGATCTACACCTTCGAGGGAGGCATTGCCGCGGTCATCTGGACGGACCTGATTCAGCTGGTCATCTACATCGGCGGCTCGCTGCTCGCCGCCTGGCAGCTGCTGCACATGGTGCCGGGCGGTTGGGCGGCGATCGCCGCGCACGCGGAGGCGGCGCACAAGTTCGAGTGGCTGTCCTTCTCCTGGGACCTGACGCTGCCGTTCACGTTCTGGGCGGGCCTCATCGGGGGCACGTTCCTGACGATGGCGTCGCACGGCACCGATCAGCTCCTGGTGCAGCGGCTGCTGACGTGCAAGAACAAGCGCGACAGTCAGAAGGCGCTCATCGCCAGCGGGTTCATCGTGCTGTTCCAGTTCGCGCTGTTCCTGACGATCGGCGTGATGCTGTACGCCTACTACCAGCACGCCCCGCTTCCGCCACTGACGAGCAACGACGAGATCTTCCCGGTCTTCATCGTGCACGCCCTGCCGAGCGGCATCGCCGGCCTGGTGATTGCGGCGGTGTTCGCGGCGGCAATGTCGAACCTGAGCGGATCGCTGAACTCGCTTGCGTCGACGACCGTTCTGGACTTCTACAAGCCGATCGCGGGGGCGGACCGCACCGACGCCCAGCTGCTCCGGCTTTCGCGCTGGTGCACGGCAGCGTGGGGCGTCGTGCTCATCCTGATTGCGATCGTCGCGCGCGGCTGGGGATCGGTGTTCACCGCGGGACTGTCGATCGCGTCTCTCGTCTACGGCCCGATGCTCGGTGCGTTCCTGCTCGGGGTCCTGACCACGCGCGCGACGCAGCCCGGCGTGATGACCGGGATCGGCGTCTCGCTCGGTTGCATGCTGATCGTCAAGACCTGCACGCCGCTGGCGTGGACGTGGTATGTGCTGGTCGGCACGGCCATCTGCGTCACCGTCGGCTTCCTCGTGAGCCTCGCGACGCCGGCGGCCGGCCGCCCGGCAAAGGGGTGATCGATGGCGCAGACGCTCAAGCTCCTCCTGGTGCCCGGGTCGGTGCCGTTCCTCGCCATCGGCCTGGCACTCGGCGTGGGTTTGCTGTACGGCGGCCCGCGACCTCAGCGCTGGGGCCGCGCGTGGCTGACAATCCTGCTGCCCTTCTACCTGTTCCTCTGCACGCCCCTCGGCGCCGACGTCGTCTCGGCGCCGCTCGCGTGGCGCCACGGGTCAATCGAGCGCGCGGAGCAGGCTGCGGGCGTGGACACCATCGTGGCGATCACCACCGGAAGCTGGGTCTACAAGGCCCGAGGGCTCGAGGTGGACGAGATGGGCAGGTTCACCTCGCACAACGCGCTCGAGACCGCGCGCGTCTACCGGCTGATGACGAAGCCGACGGTCGTCGTTACCGGGGGCATGGTCGTCGACGGCCAGCAGCGATTCGCCGAGGCCGAGGTGATGGCAGACGGCCTCACCCGCCTCGGCGTGCCGCGCGACCGCATCGTCCTCGAAACGCGTTCGCACAACACGAGGGAGCAGGCCGCGAACTCGGCCGAGATCCTCAGGAAGCGAGGGACGAAGAGGTTCGTCCTGGTCACCGACTCCGGGCACATGCCCCGGGCCCTCGCCGCGTTCCGCGCGCAGGGCCTCGACCCGGTGCCGTCCGTGTCGGTGCTGCGGGTGTGGACGCCGCCCGGGCTTCACCACCGGCTGCGTCCGACCCTCAACGCCTACCTCCAGGGCGAACGCGCGTGCTACGAGTACGTCGCCCGGGCGTACCACTGGCTTCAGGACACGCTGCGGCGGAACGGGCCACGATCGCGGGGCTGAAGCCCCGCGCTACACCGAGGCACGCCCGCCGTGCGGCTGCGGCTTCCACGGCGGCAGGAGCCGGATGAGCACGGCGAGGATGACGAACGGCAGGATGAGCAGCAGGACGGCGGGCAGCAACCCCTCGCGCGTGGCCCACTCCATCTTGTAGCTGGTGTAGCCGAGGAAGCTCTTCGAGAACAGCTGGCCGCCGATCACGACGTTCCAGCGCATCGCGAAGATGCCGACCATCGTCAGCGTGCCGGCGGTCGCGTAGATCCACTGCCTCGTCTTCGCCTTGAGCGCGACCAGTTGCGTCACACCCAGCATGCCCAGCGGCACCACGGTGCCGACGATGATCTGCAGGACGACCTGCGAGGTAAAGAGGCGGGTGCGCACCATGAAGTCGAGCGCGCGGAACGACTCGTCGGCCTCGTAGACCCGGTGGATGAGGTCCAGCATCTCGAGCGAGAAGTCGACCACGAAGGCGTAGAACAGGTACCGGGCGACCGTGTCGAGGCACTCCATGTCGAACCGGCGCTCGCGCCACCAGGCCGTGACCATGTACACCAGCATCACGGCCGCAATGCCGGACACGATCGCCGAGAACAGGAAGACGATGGGCATCAGCGGCGTGGACCACCAGGGATTCGCCTTGATCGACCCGAAGATGAACCCGACGTAGCCGTGCAGCAGGAACGCCGACGGGATCCCGATGACGGTCAGCGCACGTCCAATCCGATCGTCGAGCGCGAGCGCCTCCGGGCCGATGTTGTCCGACCAGAGCGCCATGGCCCCGTACAGCCACCGCTTCGGCCCGCGCGACTCCCGCCACGTCAGCACGATCTCCTTCCGGTAGTCGAGCCAGATCTCGAGCACGAGCACGACCATCAGGTACCACAGGTAGACGAACCCGAACATCGCCATCGCCGACTCGGTGTGCGGCGTCAGGTACATCTCGAGCGACCGCTCGGGATGTCCCAGGTGCAGTTGCAGCGGCAGCGGCGCCACCAGCAGGAACGCGAGGGCCGTCAGCAGCGCCAGCCGGTACGTGGGCTTGACGGCCTCGACGTTGAAGACGCGCTCGAGAGAGGCCAGGATGAACGCGCCGGCCACCAGCCCCGTGACGAACGGGTAGAGGACGATGAGCACGCTCCACTGGAGCTCCAGCTCGTTCGGGTACATGAACCCCTGCACTGCCGGCAGTACGCTCTCCATCGAGGTCCTCCGCCTTCTACCGCACCGAGCCGTCCAGACCGTTGTAGTAGACCTTCGAGCCCGTCGCCATCTGCGGCTTCAGCACGAGCACGTGGTGTTCGCGCAGGAACTGGTGAATCGGGTCCTTCTTGTTCTTCAGGTCGCCCAGCTGCCGCGCATCGGTGGGACACGTCTCGCAGCACGCCGTCGTCAGCCCCTTCGTGATCCGGTGGTAGCACAAGGTGCACTTGTCGACCGTCTCGGTGCGCGGGTCGATGAACCGGCAGCCGTACGGGCACGCCTGCACGCAGTACCCGGCATCCCAGGCAGTAGGCCTTGTCCACCAGGACGACGCCATCCGGGCTCTCGAATGTCGCACCGACCGGGCAGACCTGGACGCAGGGAGAGTGCGCGCACTGGTTGCAGAGCTTGGGCACGAAGTAGTGCTTGGCCTCAGGGTCCGCCTGCGCCTTCTCGCGGAACCCGTCGTAGCCCCCGTTCGGGGAGTCGACGATCGGGTGCTCGAAGTCGTCCGGCCTGACCTGGTAGCGCTCGACCCACGTGCGGAAGTACTGTGCCTCGCGCGGCACGTCGTTCTCTTCCTTGCACGCGCGCACGCAATTGCCGCAGCCGATGCACCGCTCGATGTCGATCACCATGCCCCACCAGTGATCCGTCATCGTGTAGTTCGCGGCCGTCTCGGGGCGGCCGGCGACAATCGCCTCCCACGCGACGGACGCCGACGCCGACAGCACCAGCAGTTTCCCGGTCGAGAGCATGAACGCGCGTCGATCTGGATTCATGGCCGCTCCAGTGTCAGGACATCTTGGGCGCGTGCGGCTTGTGGCAGGCGACGCAGGGCCCTTCAGGGCTGTGCTCGGCCACCACGACCTGCGGGTACGCTTTCGGTTTCCACGGACTGGTCTCGTGGCACCGGGCGCACAGCGCGCGCGAGTCGGGGCGGGCCGGCTTCTTCTCGCCGCCGGCCTGCACGTGGGCGAACAGCGGCCCGTGGCAGGCCTCGCAGCCAATCCGCGCGTGCCGGCTGCCGACCCGGGCGGCGACGACGTCGGAATGGCAATCCTCGCACGCTGCCCGCCCCGCGTACTGCAGCGGCCGCGCCCTGACGTCGTCGAGCGCCGGGGCCCGGTAGTGGCCGTAGAGCCCGAACCCGGGCGGCACCATTGCCCAGCGGAGCACGAAGAACGACGTGATGCCGATGGCGAACAACCCCGCCATCCGCACCAGGTGCTGCCTGTCACTTGGCCGACCGCTCATCGGGCGCTCCTTGATCGAAGCCCGCGGGAATCCGGTCCGAACCGGCGACCATCCGAGCCTCCGCTCGGGCGGCCGTCCGGGGTGACGAAAGGGTATCATTAAACGAAAGCAAGCGTCTGGCCAGTCGGGCCCGGCGTCCGCTTCCCGGCGAAAACCAACGGGTTTCGTCTCGTTCGGCTCGTAGGGCAGCAGACGGCCCGCTGGTCGTCTGCCGAAAAGCCGGCAGGCGTCAGGGCCGTTCTGCCGCCGTGGCGCGGCCGCCGGCCGTTTCGTCGGACAATGACGCCCGGCCAACGGGCCGCGTGCCGACGTTGCGCAGGAAGAGGACCACCGACCGGGCCCGTACCACGTAGTCGAGCGAGTCCAAGCCAACCGGTGCCTCGTCGGCCACGATGTCCTCGGGCGACGTCCGCGCCGTGTCCACCACCCGTCGCCACTCGACCGCCGTGCCCTCCTGAATCGCGAAGGTCAGGTCGTCCGGCCCCGCGTTGATCATCACGTAGAGGTCGCGGTCCGCCTGCGACGCCCCGCGCAGGCAGTACGCCAGCTGGTGGGAACCATCCGACCAGTCGACGTCGCGCCCGGTGCCGAACCACTCCACGTCGTCTCGCCAGAACCGGCTCCGGCCGATCGACGGGTGCGCCTTTCTGAAGGCGATCATCATCTTGAAGAACCGGTGAATGCCGCGGTTCCTGCCGAGCAGCGACCAGTCGACCCAGGTCGTCTCGTTGTCCTGGTTGTACGGATTGTTGTTGCCGCCCTGCGTCTGCATGAACTCGTCGCCCGCGCAGAACATCGGCGTCCCGTTGGACAGGAACAGCAGCGCGCAGAAGTTCTTCACCTGTTGCCGACGGAGCGCGAGCACCTCGGCGGGCGCTCCTTCGTCGCCCTCGTGCCCGCAGTTCCAGCTGACGTTGTGGTCGTTGCCGTCGGCGTTCGCCCAGCCGTTGGCGAGGTTGTGCTTCTGGTTGTACGACACCAGGTCGTACAGGCAGAACCCGTCGTGGGCTGTGATGAAGTTGACACTCTGGTACGCGTGGTAGGCGTCTGGCAGCGCGTCCGGGAACTGATCGGAACTGCCGTAGAGCCGGGTCATCAGGCCGGCAACGGTGCACCGGTCGCCCCTCACGAAGGCGCGTACCTCGTCGCGAAACCGGTCGTTCCACTGGTACCATTCGATGCCCGGGAACTGCCGCCCCAGGAGGTAGCTCCCGAGGTCCCACGCCTCGGCAATCAGCCGCAGGCCCCTGAAGTCGGGGTCGGCGTCGATGGCCGAGATGACCGGCGGGTCGTCCGTGTCGATCGAACCGTCGGTCCGCCGGGTGAAGATCGACGCCAGGTCGAACCGGAACCCGTCCACGTGCATCTCCCGCACCCAGAACCGCATGCTGTCGACGATCAGCTTCCGCACGGCCGCATTCGCCGTGTGGAGGACGTTCCCCGTGCCGGTGTCGTTGCGATAGCGGCTGCGGTCGTGGTGCAGCAGATAGTAGGTGGGGTTGTCGATTCCGCGATACGAGTACGTCGGGCCTATCTCGTCGGCCTCGACGGTGTGGTTGTACACCACGTCGAGGACCACCTCGATCCCCGCCGCGTGCAGCGCCCGCACCATGTCCTGCATCTCGGCAATCGCGCGTTCGGGGGCGTGCGCCGCGGCGTACTGCGCGTGCGGCGCGAAGAAATTCAGCGGCATGTAGCCCCAGTAGTTGCACTCCTGGGGATCGCGCTGAACGACGGGCAGCAGCTCCACCACCGTGACGCCGAGGTCCACGAGATATGGGATCTTGTCGATGACGCCGGCGAACGTGCCGCGGCGGTCGGCAGGCACGCCCGAGTTGTCGCGCCTCGTGAAACCGCGGACGTGCATCTCGTAGACCACGGTGTCCCAGGAGTGGCGCGGCCGGCAGCCTTCGTCCCAGCCGTTCGCCTGCCGGCTCGCCTCCAGCACCCCGAGCGGCGCCCGGCCCGCGTTGGAGCCGCGGAGCTTGGCCATCTCGCGATCGAACGCCGGCGGAAAGAACACGGCCCGGGCGTACGGGTCGAGCAGGACCTTGTCGGGATCGAACCGAAGCCCGGCAGCGGGATCGTCGGGGCCGCCCACCGAGTACGCGTAGTAGCACGCCCCGCGAATCGCCTCATCCGAGAGCCAGCAGTGCCAGACGCGGCCCGACTTGTTGACGAGCGGGTCGAGCGTGATGCGGTGGAGCGGCTCGGTGAACTCGTCGGCGCCGTAGAGCAGCAGGGTGACCGAGGTCGCGTGTTTCGAGTAGAGCGCGAAGTTCCATGCACCGGCCTTCGCGTTCCAGGTCGCACCGAGCGGCGACGGGAGCCCTTCGATGCGGGCCCACGGATCTGGCTGGCAGTCGGATGTGCTCATAGCGCTACTGCAGGAGCGTGGCGAGGTGTTCGGAGATCACCTGCCCGACCCGTTCCTCGCCGAGGAAGGTCTTGACGAGCGGCGGCAGCTCCGATTCCACGACGACGCGGTCGTCCATCACGTCCATGGTCCCGCGGAACGAACTGCCGAAGAACCCCATCGCGATCGCGAACGAGAAGGTCATGCGGTCGCCGTCCCAGTCCTTCGTCGGATCCTTGACCGTGACTCCGCCTGGCGGCTCCTGGATCAGCCGGTCGAGAAACCGATCCACCCTGCCGATGGCCTCCTGCCGTCCGAGCGTGTGCGGCAGCTCGATGCGCATGACGTTCCCTCAGCCGGGCCTCCGGTCGGGCCGGCCCGCATACTGTAGCATCCTTGCGGGCGTGGCGCCGCTTGGGTCACGATGGGTGGCAGGGGGCGCGACCATGAAGGTACTGGTGATCGGCGGAACGGGCACGGTCGGTTCGACGGTGGTGAGCCAGTTGACGGCCGGCGGGCACGAGCCGCGCGTGATGACGCGATTGGCGGAGAAGGCCGCCCGCGTGCCGCCTGGCACGGCGCACGTGGTCGCAGATCTCGAACAGCCGGCTTCCCTTCCGGCGGCGTTCGCGGGCGTCGGCGGCGTGTTCCTGATCGCCGCGGTCGGCCCGACCGAAACCGAACAGGGCCTCGCCGGAGTCGCAGCCGCAAAGGCCGCGGGCCTCCAGCGCATCGTCTACGTGTCGGTGGCCATGCCGCCGGGTTCCGAGGTGATCCCGCACTTCGCGTCGAAGATCCCGGTCGAACAAGCCGTCCAGGCGTCGGGAATCCCGTGGACCATCCTCAGACCGAACAACTTCTTCCAGAACGACCTGTGGCTGCGCGACGCGATCACGGTCCACGGCGTCTACCCCCAGCCGCTGGGCCCGCGCGGCGTCAACCGCGTGGATGTGCGCGATGTCGCCGAGGCGGCTGCCAACGCCTTCACGCGCGGCGTCGGCGGCATCGTGCCGCTCAACGGCCCGCGGGGCCTGACCGGCGACGACACCGCGCGCGTCTACTCCGAGCACCTGAAGCGCCCGGTGCGCTACGGCGGCGACGACCTCGACGCGTGGGAGCGGCAGGCCGCGATCATGTTCCCGCCACGGATGGTACAGGACCTCCGGATCATGTACGACTACTTCATCAGGAACGGGATGCATGCCAGCGGAACGGACTTCGCCGCTCAGGAACGCCTGCTCGGCCGGGGCCCGCGGCCTTTCGAGGCGTTTGCTGCAGAACTCACGGACAGTTGGAAGAAGTAGGGATCTTGCGACGTTGCGATCTTGCGAACTGGTTATCCCGCGAGCTGGGATCTCACGGAATGGAGGCTGGCCGAAGTCCTTCGCAAGATCTCGACTTCGCACGATCGCAAGGTGCCCGCTGGTGGCACCCTACGTCTTCCCCATCCAGTGCAGAATACCGAGCGACATCCACTCCGAGTAGGTGATCAGCAGCACGCCGATCGCGAGGATGATCAGGAACGGGATCACGTAGCGATACAGCTTCGGCAGCGACGTGTTGAACCGCGACGACGACAGGAACAGGTTCAACCCGACCGGCGGGAACAGGAACCCCAGTTCCAGGTTCGACAGGAAGATCACGCCGAGGTGAATCGGGTTGATGCCGTAGGCCGCCCCGAGCGGCACGACCAGCGGCGCCAGGATGACGATGGCCGCGTAGATCTCCACCACGCTGCCCACGACCAGCAGGAAGACGTTCAGCGCGAGCAGGAACATCGCGGGCGACTGGATGTGCGCCTGGACCCACGCGAGAATCTGGACCGGAATCTGCGCGTCGACCAGATAGTTCGTGAACCCCATCGCGATGCTCAGCAGCATCAGCACGGCGCCCATCAGGCCCGCCGCCTTCAGCAGCACGCCCGGCAGCGTCCTGAACACGTGCAGGTCGCGGGTGATGAAACACTCGACGGCGACCGCGTATGCGAGCGCCGCCGCCGCCGTCTCCATCATCGTGAGCCAGCCCGAGGCGAACAGCCCCATCACCACGAACGGGAGGCCGAGTTCCCACTTGGCCCGCCAGGTCGAAACGGCCAGTTCCTTCCAGGAGAACGCCTGCCGCTCCCGGCTGACGCGCCGGCCGATGAAGATGCCGTAACCCGCCGTGAGGACGACGAGCAGCAGCCCCGGCAGCAGTCCGGCGATGTAGAGCTGATCGAGCGGGACGATCTGGTCGCGTGAGCTGGCGACGACCGAGTAGAGCACGACGGGGAGGCTCGGCGGGAACAGCAGGCCGAGCGAGCCGGAGGCCGTCACCAGCCCCAGCGAGAACCCTTCCGAGTAGCCGTCCTTGCGCAGCATCGGATACACGAGCCCGCCGAGCGCGATGATGGTCACGCCCGACCCGCCCGTGAACGTCGTGAACAGCGCGCACACGGCCGCCACCATGACGGCGAGGCCGCCGGGCATCCACCCGAACAGCGAACGGAAGAACCGCACCAGCCGCTCCGCCGCCGCGCTCTCGGCGAGCACGTAGCCTGCCGCCGTCAGCAGCGGGATGGCGGGAAGCGTCGGTGAACCGATCAGGTCGTAGACCTTGCGCGTCACCGCCGACACCGGCGTGCCTTCCGAGAAGAACAGGACCGCGGCGATCCCGCCCATCGCGATGAACACCGGCGCGCCCAGCAGCGCCGCCGCCAGGACCACGAGCGCCAGCGGCCAGAGGTAACCGACCGCATCGGCGGGCAGCAGCCCGGTCGCGAACGCCGCCGGGATCGCGAGAAACGCGACCGAGCGCCCCCACCACCGGTCGGACGCCTTGTACGCGAACGCCAGTGCCATCAGCGCGAGCGCGATCGGCATCACGGCTTCCGATGCCCACTGCGGGATGCCGATCGGCAGCATCTTCGGCTCGGACGCTGCGCGATGCATCCGGACGATGTCGAACGCGCCCTTGCCGAGGACGGCGATGACCGCCGCCGACACCGAGAAGCCGAACAGCCGCGAGAGGCGGCGCGCGAGTCCCTCGCCGAAGAACTCCGCGGTCGAGAGCGTCAGGTGCTTGCCCTGGATCGCCGCCGCGAGACCGCCGACGAAGGCCAGCCACAAGGTGAGCTGCTTGACGTACTCGTCCTTGCCCGGCACATGGAATCCGCCGAACGGCCTCCCGACCGCGTCGACGAGCAGGAGGATGGTCGTCAGGGCGAGCGTCGCCGTCAGGATGGTCTGCTCGGCTCCCTTGAGCGCCCGGGCCAACACGCCCGGGCGGCTGCCGGAGGATTCCCGTGTCGTCTCGATCATCGCAGTGGCTCGCCTACTTCTTCGGCAACGCAGCCTGCTTCTTCCGGAACTCGTCGCGCGCCTTCATCGCCTCGTCGAACGCATCGGCGGGCACGAAGTCGCCGCGGACCTTTCCGTACGCGGTCTCGGCGGTCTTCCGCCACAGCTCCTTCGTCCTGGCATCGACCGGCACGACGGTCAGCCCGGCGGTCTTCATCGCGGCCACGTCCTTCTCGCCGCTCTGCCGGATGTCGGCCTGGAGCTTCGCGCCCGCCTCCTGCATCGCCTTGAGCAGGGCGGGCTTGATGTCGGCGGGGATCTGCGCCCACGTTTCCTTCTTGATGACCGTCCCGCCGAGCAGCAGCGCCCAGTTGAGGTCGGTCATGAACTTCGCCCTCTCGTAGTAGCGCCCGATCTGCGCCACCTGCGGCGACATCGAGCACGCCTCGAAGAGGCCGGTCGAGAGACCCATCGGGAGGTCGGCGAGGGCGGCGGGACGAGGGTTGAAGCCCGCCGTCTTCCAGAATCTCGAGCGACTTCGGGTCGCCCGCCCACTGGAACAGCTTGAGCTTTCTGAGGTCGTCCGGCGTCGCGACGGGCCTGGTCGTGAAGAAGTGGAGCCAGCCGGCGTCGGCCCAGTTCAGCATCAGGAAGCCCTTGGCGTCGATGGCCGTCTCGAGCCGCGACCTCAGCCGGTCGAGGACGAAGTAGGCCTCCTCGTAGGAGTCGTACGCCATCGGGATGCTCACCGCGTAGACCGACTTCTCGACCTCCGCGATCCCGACCGAGGTGAGCACGGCCCCCTGCAGTTCGCCGAGCCGCATCGCCGCCACGACCTCCGGCTCGTCACCCTTCGTGCCGCCACCATAGAGAATCACCCTCACCCTGCCGTTCGAGAGCTTGCTCCACCTGTCGGCCACTTCCTTCAGCACGAGGAACCAGGACGAGTTGGTGGGCACCGAGGTGGCCATCTTGATCGTGATTGTCTGGGCGGACGCCGCCGAGGGGAGGGTAAGCGTGCCAACCAGGATCCCGGCCGCAACGACCCACGGGGTCCACCGGGGCCGTCGAACGTTCATTCTGGGGTTCATGATGCGGTTTCTCCGTATGCAATCAAAACAGCTCGTCGACCCGCGACAGCAGCCACCGGGCCCGCCGCTGCGAGAGCACGTTGGCCAGCTTCTGCTCGGGCGGCGCCTTCTCGATGTCGACGGCCAGCGCCTCGTTCAGCAACTGCTCGAACTCCTTCTTCTTCTGCTCGGGCTGCAGCACCGACTCGGCGAACGACACGAGCGGCGACACCCGCTGTCCGGCCGACAGGTCCCTGGAGCGGGCGTAGTGCTCCCGCGCCTTCTCCACCGAGCCGCCGGCCGACGAGTGCCCCGCCTCCCAGGAGATGAAGAAGTCGTGCAGCGACCCCTTCTCCCACGCCTCGTCCAGCGCCAGCGCGCGGCGCATCATCTTCTCGATCGCCGTCTGGTTCACCGACAGCGACGAGTCCGCGACATCGATCGCGAAGGCCGCGGCCCAGGCCGCCCCGGTGTAGTACAGCAGCGGCACGTGCTTCCTGGTGGCCTTCGCGAGCGCCGCGTCCGGGTCCGTGCGAATCCGCTCGCTGAAGCCGGGGAGCTCCAGGTCGAGCGCACGCATCCCGTAGCCCACCGCCCTCATGTAGAGCTTCTTGGCGCGGGCGCGCATCGCGGTCGCCTTCTGGAGGTCCTGAGCCTCGACGAAATCGGCCTCCTGCTGGACGAACGCGTAGGAGTACTGGGTGAACCCGCTGCACGCGGCAAACAGCAGCCCCTTGTGCTTGGGCGACTGCGCCAGCAGGCCCTCGATCGTCTTGAGGCCGAACGGGATGGCGCCGGCAATGAGTTCGGGGTCGTCGTCGCTGGCGAAGTTCGAACCGGACTCGGCCAGCGCGTTCCCGACCGTGTTGATCGCCATCTTCTTGATGGAGCAGCCCGGAAGCGACACCACCGCGACGAGGAGCACCAGCAGGCGAACGTGGGTGTGTGAGGCCATAATCGCAAAGAGCCGGACCGTTTATTGTAGCCGATTCCCGCCCGTCACCGCCCTCGCCGGTCCCTCCTTCCTGTATCTGACGAAGCGCCGGTCGGAGGTTACAGGCGGCCGTCGGGCCGTCAGCGCCCCGGGGTGTAGATCGCCGCGTTGAACAGGACGCGGAACGTCCCGAACGACTGGTCGCGCCACTGCGGGCGGAACCCGAGCAGCACGACGTGCCCCTGGCCGAGTTCGACGTCCAACGCCGCCGCCTTGCCCAGGAGATACTTCTCCCCAATCAGGTAGCCGGACAGCAGCGGCGAGCCGGCCTCGGCGTACCGGGCGATCACCGTGCCCTTGAATCCCTCCAGCGTGTCGAAGACCGGGCTGCCGTCCACGAAGACCGCCGCCCGATCCGGCATCCCGGCCATGACCGGATGGGTCGGGTCTGGCCTGACGTCGACAATCGAACCGCGCAGGAAGAAGTCCTCGGGCTTGAGGCCCTCGACCGCGTTCTTCACCGGCAGCTTGAGCTGCTGGACGGCCCACCGGGTGGCGCCGTTCATCGCGACCAGCGTGCCGCCGCTCCTGATGAACGCCTCGAACGCCTGGAGGTCGGCCGCCGTCAGCGCGTACGCGTACTCGGGCCTGACCACGCGGCTACCGCCGCCTCTCGCTCCACCCGCCGGCGCGCCTTCGACCGGAATCCTCGCGTCTTCCGCCAGGATGACGACGTCGACGCGGCTCCCGAGCGGCGTCCGGAAGTCCTCGGGGCGGAGGACGACGAAGTCGAAGCCGTATTGCTCCAGCAGCCAGCGCGTCCAGCCCTCGTCGATGCTGCCGCTCCACGGCTGGAACAGCCCGATGCGCGGCTTCTTCATCGGCGCGGCGGCGGCACTTGTTCGCTCGGCAATGAGCGCGAGGGCCTTCACCACGTCCGCCTGCGCCGCTTCCGTCATCCCGCTAATCGCGTACCGTGCGCCGGACGCGCCGGGCACGAGGGCCACCGAGGCCCCCTGCTTCCACGCGCGATTGATCGCACGGTAGGCGTTGTTCTGCGCGGGGTTCACGAGCAGCGTCAACCCGGTCCCGCTGACCCGGCCCGGCGGCGGGACGATGGCCGCGGCGGCGGGGCTCGAATCGAACCCGATGCCGGGCACGCTGTCGAACGGCGCCGCGTCCCCGGCATCGGTCATGTTGTACGCCGTCGCCTTCCCCTTCGGGGCGACCGGCGTCCCGAGCGGTGCCAGTCTCGCCCGCACGTCCGCCTCCAGGGGCTTGGACGCGTACGCGATCTGGACCCCCATCTGAAGCGGTAGCGTCCAGCCGGCCGCGTCGTAGGGTCTCATCGGCGGCCCGCCCGGGTACTGGCGGAGGTCGGGGTACTTCTGCGGATCGAGCACTTCGCGCGCTACCGCCGCGAACTCCTGGTCGGTCGGCACCACCCACGTGCCCGCAGGATAGCTCACACCATCGATCGTCGCTTCCGCCGTCAGCTGGGACACGCGCACGCCGCCGAACGCCAGGCGGCGGAGCATCTCGACGGGGGCGACCGGATCGCGCTGCTGCTGGTGAATCACGTAGGCGAACGGCGCCGTCGTCTTCCCCTTCGCGATCTGGTCGCGGCCGGCCTGGTAGCGGTTGTAGAGCAGCGAGTCCTTGTACTTCGCGGCGTACTCCAGCGTCGCGATCGCCGCCGTCTCGTTGTAGTTCACCGCGTCTGCCAGGCGCCACCACCCGGCCGGCCACGGACTCGAGTAGAGGCTCTGCGGGCGCAGATCCCGAAAGGCCTGGGGCAGGTCGTCGGGCGTGTACTCGCGCGGCGCAGCCTGGTTCCCCGCGGTTTCGGTCCAGAACGCCGGGATGTTCTTGAACACGGGCGCGTAGTCCACGTAGCCCGGGTACCACGCGTCGAAGGACGTGCCCATGTGGGTGGCGCCGACCTGCCCTCGCGCGTCGAGCCCCTGCGCGATCGCCATGCCGATCATGTTGATCTCGCGGGAGACGATCGGCGGCGCATGGAGGCCGACCGGCTCGGAGAACGGCGGCAGCCAGATCCTCGCCGGAAACGGCGCGGTCTGGTGGAAGACGTAGATGATGTGCGGTTCCCACTGCCGCCAGAAGTGCTCGAGCACCCGCGACTCGATCATGTTGACCATGTAGCCGTCGCGGTTGTTGTCGTGGCCGACGTACTCCTGGTAGAGCCGCGGCAGCCCCGACCGCTCGAACGGCGTGCCCGCGTTCGTGGCCAGCCACTCGCCCACCATCTGCATCCCATCCGGGTTCATCGTCGGCCACAGCATGACGACGTCGTTGGCGAGGATCTCCTGGATGACCGGGTCACTCGTCCCGGTGAGCAGGCTGTAGGCGAGCTGTGGCGCCATCTGCGGCCCCGCCACCTCGGTGGCGTGGCAGCCGCCGTCGATGTGGACGAACGCGCGGCCCTCGCGCGCGAGCGCCCGCGCCTGGGCGTCGGTCAGGTTCCGGGGGTGCGCCAGTTGCTGCGCGATCTCGCGGAGGCGATCGATCCTGCCGAGGTTGGCCGGGGCCGACACGAGGGCGAAGTACATCGTCCGGCCCTGAGTCGTCCTGCCGGCCTCGACCAGCCTGATCGAACGGCTCGCCGCCGCGAGCTTCTTCAGGTACTCGATGGTCTGGTCGTAGGTCGCCAGCCTGTTGTCGGCGCCGGGCGTGAACCCGAAGATCGATTCGGGTGTCGGAATCGCCGGCCCGGCCGCCTGGAGCACGACGTAGCTGGCCGCGACCAGGGCGAGGATCGTGTTGGCGATCTTGCGCATCGAGAAGTCCCCCCACACGTGTCTCGCGCCTGCGAACAATCGCATGACGCGGCACGTTGTGCGTACTATACGACGCTCTGAACCACGGAGCCTCTGTGGTCCCTGTGTGCTCCACGGCTGGCCTTCGGTTACCATGGGCGCCTATGAGCCTGCTCTTCGAAGTGTGCGTGGATTCGGCCGAGGCGGCCGTGGCAGCCGAGGAGGGCGGCGCGGACCGCGTCGAGCTGTGCAGCGACCTGCTCGAGGGCGGCCTGACGCCGAGTTGCGGGACGCTGGCCGTGGCACGTCGGCGGCTGCGCATCGACATCATGGCCATGGTCCGCCCGCGCGGCGGCGACTTCTGCTACACCGACACCGAGTTCGCCGTGATGCGCGAGGACCTGCTGGCGGCGAAGCAACTCGGGGCAAACGGCGTCGTGTTCGGACTCCTGAGTCCGGACGGCACCGTCGACCGGCCGAGAACGGCGGAACTCATCGCGCTGGCGCGGCCGCTGCCGGTCACCTTCCACCGCGCGTTCGACGTGTCCCGTGACCCGTTCGAAGCGCTGGACACCTTGATCGATCTCGGCGTCGAGCGCGTGCTGACGTCCGGCCAGGAGCCGAGCGTTCTCGAAGGCCTCGACCTGATCGCCGCCCTCGTGAAGCGCGCGGCGGGGCGCATCATCGTCATGCCCGGGGGCGGCATCACCGAGCGCACGGTCGGCAGGATCGCGCCCGTGTGCGGCGCGACCGAACTGCACTTTGCCAGCCTGGAGCCGCGTGAGGGGCGGATGACGTATCGGAACCCGCGGGTGTTCATGGGCGGCACACTCCGGCCCCCGGAATACGCGCAGGACGTGACGCGGCCCGCGTCGGTCGCCGCCATCATCGCGGCGGCCCGCGGCCGTGCGTGAGCGTCTCTCTATGAACCGTTCGGCGTCGGCGACAGTGACGGCTGCGTGTGCGGCGCTGCTGGGCGCAGTGTGGCTGACGTCCTGGAGTCCGTCCGCGCAGTCGGACCCAGGCACGCCATCCCGGCCTCGTGTCGCCGTGTTCTTCGAGTCGGGGTTCCCGGCGGTTGACATCGACGCGATCGCTGAAGCCGCGCTGCGGACGGCGCTGGCGGGTCTGGACGCGGAGTTCGTGACAGCCGGTCGGCTTTCCTCAGAGCTGACCCGGAGCCGCTACGACGTCCTGGTGATGCCCTTCGGGAGCGCGTATCCCGAAGAGGCGTGGCCAGCCATCCTGCGATTCCTCGAAGGCGGCGGGAACTTCGTCAATGTCGGCGGGCGCCCGTTCGCGGTGGCGGTGTCCCGGCGCGGAACGGCCTGGCACGCCCAGGCCGAATCGCCGGCCTGCTACAAGGCGCTAGGCTTCACGCACGTCTTCCAGGTTCCGGCCGCGGCGGTGTCGGTGTGGACGGCGGCGGGCGCGACGCCGGCCGTCCCCCAGTCTCTTGCCACCGGCTTTCGCGCCGACGCCGTGTTCGAGGCGGATATCCGGCTGACCAACACGAAGACCTTCCCCGACGAGGACGGCTCGGACGGACCGCGCGAGGGCCGCGTGCAGCCGCTGGTCGTCGGCACAGACGCCGCAGGCAGGCCCATCGCGGCGCCCATCATCCGAATCGATCGGCTGGCCGGCCGCTTCTCCGGCGGCGCCTGGGTGCTGGCGAGCCTGCGCGGACGCGTCAGCCCGGCGGCCGTGCGAACGCTCGTCGAGGCGGCCTCGACCGGTGCGATCGAGATCACCGCGCGACCCACCCTCGCGGGCTATCACCCCGGCGAAGTGCCCGAGGTGGAGGTGACCGTGAGGCGGCCCGGTGCCCGAACGGACGAACCTCGGCTCCTCGAGGCGACGCTGGCCCTCACCGGCCCTGATGGGCGGCGCCTCGGCTCGCAGGCAGCGACCCTCGCCGGCACCGCCGCGCTCTCCACGGTACGGGTGCCGTACTCCGGCCTCGATCGTCCGCTCGGCCGGGGCCTGCACGACGTGCGCGTTACTGTCGTCGTCCGGCCGCCCGGAGTCGGGATGGCGGCCACGCGCCTCGAGACGCGCACCGGCTTCTGGATCTACGACGCGTCGATGCTCGCAGGGGGCGCGCCCCTCGCCGCGTCGACAGACGGCTTCGCGCGAGGCGGCCGCCCGTTCCCGGTCCTCGGCACCACCTACATGGCGTCGGACGTGCACCGCCGGTTCCTCCTCGAGCCGAACCCGTTCGTCTGGAATCGCGATTTCACCGAGATGAAGGCCGCGGGCGTCAACCTGATCCGAACCGGCATCTGGACCGGGTGGAAGACCTACATGCCCGAGGTCGGACGGCTGGACGAATCGGCCCTCAGGGCGCTCGATGTCTTCCTCCTGACTGCGCGGCAGCACGACATCCCGGTCATCTTCACCTTCTTCGCGTTCCTCCCCGAGGCCTGGGGCGGCGAGAATCCGTTCCTGGATCCGCGTGCCGTCGAAGCCCAGCAGGCGTTTCTCGGCGCCATCGCCCGGCGGTATGCGTCCGCGAACGATCTGATCTGGGACGTGATCAACGAGCCGTCGTTCAGCTCGGCCGCACAGCTGTGGCGGACGCGCCCGAACGGCGACGCATCGGAGAACGCCGCCTGGGACCAGTGGCTGAGGACGCGCTACGGCACTGGCGGCGAGGACTACCGTGCGGCGGCGCTGCGGGCCTGGGGCGCGGCGCCCGACGAGACGATCGCGCCGCCCTCGCTCGACGACTTCACGGACCGCAACCTGTTCGGCACGGTCCGCCCCCGGAAGGCTGCCGACTACAAGCGGTTCTCGCAGGACATGTTCACGGCGTGGGTCGGCCGGATGACCGAGGCGCTGCGGAGCAACGGAAACCACGCGCAGCTCATCACCGTCGGCCAGGACGAGGGCGGCCTGAGCGAGCGGCCGAACCCGCTGTTCTTCGGCCGACGCGTCGACTTCACCTGCATGCACACGTGGTGGAACAACGACGCGCAGGCCTGGGACGCCGTCCTGTCGGCGCTGCCCGACCGGCCGCTGCTCGTCGAAGAGACGGGCATGATGCGCTACGAGCGGGTCGACGGCACGCCGTGGCGAACCGAGGAGGAGGCGGCGCGCCTGCTGGAGCGCAAGCTGGCGATCGCGGTCGGATCGGGAAGCTCCGGGTACGTCCAGTGGATCTGGAACACGAATCCGTACATGGCCAGCGACAACGAGGCCGGCATCGGCTTCTTCCGCGCTGACGGCACGGCGCGCCCCGAACTGGAACCGTTCATCCGCCAGTCGCGCTTCCTGCGCACGCACGCCGACCGGCTGCGAGGCCGGACGCTCGAGGACGTCGCGCTGCTCGTCCCGCATTCGCAGATGTTCTCGCCCCGAAACCTGGCCGTCGAGGCCACGCAGCGCGCGGTCCGGGTGCTGGCGAACCACCTGCACGTACAGGCGCGCGCGGTTGGCGAGTACGGGCTCGCCGACACGCTCGGTTCGCCGCGGCTCATCGTCGCGCCGTCGCCGCGCGTGCTGACCGACGCCGCCTGGCAGACGTTGATGGCGGCCGTCGAGCAGGGCTCCACGCTGCTCGTCACCGGCATCATCGACGCCGACGAACGGTGGCTGACGGTCGAACGGACGAAGGCACTCGGCGTGCGGGCCTCGTCGAGGCCGGTGGCCGGCCAGGAATCAGCGGTGGTCGCCGGCACGACCTATCGGCTTGGCTACCGGGGCGATCGCCTCGAACGGCTCGAGACGGCATTCGTCGTGGACGATTCGCCAGCCGCGGTTCACAAGGTCGTGCGGGGCAAGGGGCGCATCCTCTGGATGCCGTTGCCGGTGGAACTGTCGGATTCGCCCGACGCCACGGTCGCACTCTATCGTGCGGCGGTCATCGAGGCCGGCGTCCGACCCACCGTCGTCGTCGAGCCCGCCGACGGCAGCACGTACGTGGGCGCCATCATCTACGCCGATGCGGTACTGGTCGCGCTGGCGTCCGAATCGGGCGCGGACCTGAACGTCACCGTGTCGCTGCCCGGCACCGCCGGCACAATCGTCCGACTGCCTGCCGGCCGCGCGACGCTGCTGCTGATGGACAGAAAGAGCGGGAAGGTCGTGGGGACGGACAGGGACTGGGACAGCGGGCCGCAGGCAGCTATCAGCGGACCGTGATCCGCTGCCGGCCATCCGCTGACAGCTAACAGCTGACCGCTGCCAGCCGTTCCCCGACCGCCCGTTCGATCCGCTCGAGCGCCTCCGTGAGCGTCGCGCGCGGGCACCCCAGGTTGATCCGCTCGAACCCGGCCGCCTCCTCGCCGAACCACGGCCCGCTGTCGAAGTAGACCCGCGCGGTCCTCAGGAAGAAGTCGTCCAGCGCCTTCTGCGGCATCCCAAGCCTGCGGCAGTCGATCAGCGCCAGATACGTGCCCTGCGGCCGGATGAGGCGAAGCGCCGGGATTCGCTCCCGGATGAATCGGTCGGTGAAGTCGACGTTCGCCGCGACGTACTCGAGGAGCTGGTCGAGCCACTCGTCGCCGCTCCGGTACGCCTCCTCCAGCGCGACCGTTCCGAACAGGTTGGCAATCTCGAGGCCTGCGGCGTCGAACTGCCTGTCGTAGCGCGCGAGCAGTTCGGGATTGCCGGCCACGATCAACGACATCGACAGGCCTGCCAGATTGAACGTCTTGCTCGGCGAGACGCACGTCACGGTGCGCTCGGCCAGTGCCGGCGACACCGCCGCCAGCGGCACGTGCGTGTGGCCGGGCAGCGTGAGGTCCATGTGGATCTCGTCCGACACGACGACGAGGTTCCGACGGACGCACACCTCTCCCAGCGCCTCCAGTTCCTCACGCGTCCACACGCGCCCCACCGGGTTGTGCGGGCTGCACAAGATCAGCATGCGCGTCCGCTCGTCGATCTTCCGTTCGAGATCGGCGAGGTCCATCCGGTAGGTGTCGCCGTCGGCGGCGAGCGGGTTCCTGACCAGCCGGCGCCCGTTCTTCTCGACGGCGCGGAAGAACGGGTAGTACACCGGGGTCTGAACGACGATGCCGTCACCGGGCTCGGTGAAGGCGTTCACGCAGAGGCTGAGCGCAGGGACGACGCCCGGCGCGCGGTGGAGCCAGCGCCGGTCCACGGCCCACTTATGACGCCGCCGCAGCCAGGCGATGGCCGATTCCCAGAACGACTCGGGCACCGACACGTAGCCGTACGCGCCGTGAGCGGCCCGCCGCTCCACGGCCTCAACGACGGTCGGCGGCGCCGCGAAGTCCATGTCCGCCACCCACATCGGGATCACGTCGTCGAGGCCGTACGCGTCCCTGCATCGATCCCACTTCAGCGAATGGGTGTGGCGGCGATCGAGCACAGTGTCGAAGTCGTGGCGCATCCCCGCGATCATACAGGGGACGCCGACCCCTTCAATTCCTCGAGCCCTTGGCGGACGACCGACACGATGAGGCCGATTTCCTCGCGGGTGATGTCGAAGGCAGGCGTGAAGCGGAGGCCGGTGTCGCCGCCGTGGATCATCTCGATCCCGTGCGTCCGGAGGTACTGCTCGAACCCTCCTTCGCCGAGCACGCGGTAACGGGCCGGATTCAGCATCGCGCTCACCATCAGGCCGGTCCCCTCAACCCGGTCGATCGCTCCCGGGAACTCGGCGGACAGCCGCGAGAGCGCGTCCAGGAAGTCCCGGCCGCGGTCGCGGATGTTCTGCCGGAGCGGCTCGGTGATCGCGTCCATGACCGCGCAGGCGGTTTCCATCGCGCGTGGATTGCCGGTCATCGTGTTGCCGTAGAGGCCCGTGGCGTATTCGGCGGCCGCCTCGTCGGTCAGCGCGACGATCGACAGCGGGAACTGGCCGGCATTGAGCGCCTTCGAGTAGGTTTCCATGTCCGGAGGCGCGCACGACTCGAAGCCCGGATAGTCGACGATCGAGAGGCACCCGGCGGCGCGCAGCGCGGCCTGGATGGAGTCGACGACGAGGAACGAACCCATGGCGGCGGTCGCGGCCCGCAGCGCGTCGTAGTAGTCGCGGGTCATCGCGAGGCCGGGCACCCCCTCCCCCATCACCGGCTCGACGAACGCCGCCTCGATGTAGATGCCGTCCCGTTCGGCGTCAGCGAACGCACGAGCGATCGCCGCGACGTCGTTGATGGGCACGAAGACGATGTCGTCGGTCCGGCGGAACGAGGCGAGGCGCGCGACGTACGCCGGCCGGCACGAGTCCGACATTCGCGCGGGCCCTTCGGTCCGGCCGTGGAAGCCGTCGGTCACGGCCAACCGCACGATGCGCTTGCCTTCGTGACGGCTCCCGGGGTTGGTCATCGCGCGCGCACGGGCGTCCGTCACGCGGCACGTGAAGGTGACCGCCTCGGAGCCGCTGTTCAGAAAGACGAACTTCCCGAACGGACAGCCGCCGCGCGTCCGCCCAATCTCGCTCCCGAGCCGTTCGGTCAGCCGGCGCTGGCTGAAGGACGGGGTCATCACGTTGGCCATCGCCAGCGGCCGGCCCATCGCCGTCAGGACCGACTCGGGACCGTGTCCCAGTCCCAGCATCCCGTAGCCGCCGGAATCGTGCACGACGGCACCGTGAGTGGTCACAATCCACGGCCCGCACGCGGCGAGCGGCACGTAAGGATTGATGCCGGAGGCGGGGTAGAAGTTCAGGATCTGATCCTGGAGCCACCGGCAGAGGTCCGTCTCGCTCATTCGAACGTAGCCGTCGAACGCCGGTTCCAGGGCCGCCCGGGACTCGACCGCCAGTTCGATCGCCCGCAACAGCCTCGGGTCGCGTCCGGCCCAGTCCTCCACGAGGTCGTCGGTCAGGCCGCGCGTCCACGCCGGACCGGCTGCCGCGCGAAGAGTGTGCAGATTCTCGAGAGGCGACGAAGTCATGGGAAGCGACGCCTGCCTTCTACCTGTTACTCGCAATGAGCGACGCGTCGTAGCCCTCCGGCTTCTCGAAGCCGAGCAGCGCGAGCAGCGTCGCCGCGACGTTGCTCAATCCGGGCGACGGCACACCGGCGAGCGACAAGCGGTTGGCGACCGAGAAGTCTTTCACGATGAACGGCACGGGATTGAGCGTGTGCGCGACCATCGCCTCGCGCTTGCCCTTCTTCTCGGTGAACATGCAGTCGGCGTTGCCGTGGTCGGCCGTGACCACCAGGACGCCGCCCGCGGCGCGAATGACCGGCAGGAGGCGCTGGAGGCCGAGGTCGACCGACTCGACCGCGACCCGGACCGCCGGGATGATGCCGGTGTGGCCCACCATGTCGCCGTTGGGGTAGTTCAGCCTGACGAACCGGTATCGCCCGGACTGGATCGCCTCGATCACGGCGTCGGTGATCTCTGCCGACTTCATCCACGGCCGCTCGTCGAACCTCACCTTGTCGGAGGGGATCTCGACGTAGCGCTCCAGGCCCTCGTCGATGTAGCCGGAGTTGTTCCCGTTCCAGAAGTACGTGACGTGCCCGAACTTCTGCGTCTCCGAGATCGCGAACGACGTGACGCCCGCCGCGCAGAGATACTGCGACACGGTGCGGTCGATGGCGGGTGGCTCGACGAGGAACTGCTTCGGAATCTGCGCGTCGCCGTCGTACTGCATCATCCCGGCGTAGAAGACGTCGGGCACGCGCACGCGATCGAACTCGCTGAAGTCCTCCTCCTCGAATGCGCGCGAGATCTCGATCGCGCGGTCCCCGCGGAAGTTGAAGAAGACCACCGCGTCGCCGTCCTGGATCGTCCCGACCGGTTCGCCGCCCGACTCGATGACGAAGCTCTCGAGGTACTGATCGGTGCTCGCCGGATCCTCGCGATAGAAGGTCTCCACCGCCTGGCGGGCCGACGCGAAATGGCGCCCGACGCCGAGTACGTGCGCCTTCCAGCCGCGCTCGACGACCGACCAGTTGGCGTTGTAGCGGTCCATCGTCGTCACCATGCGACCGCCGCCCGACGCGATCCGAAAGTCCCGCCCGCCCGCGGCGTTCAACTGCGCGAGTCGGCCTTCGAGCGCGTCCAGATACGTGAGCGCGCTTCGCTCGCCCACGTCGCGGCCGTCGAGCAGCGGATGCACCCGCACACGGGCCATGCCCTCTTCCGCGCATCGGTCGAGCAAGGCGAACAGGTGGTCAATGTGGCTGTGCACGTTGCCGTCGGAGAGCAGCCCGATGAAGTGGATCGTGCCGCCGGCCCTGCCACGGGCCATCGCCGACTGCCAGGCGGCGCTCATGACAATCGAACCCGAGGCAACCGCGTCGTTCACCAGCTGCGCGCCCTGGGCGAACACCCGGCCGGCGCCGAGCGCGTTGTGCCCCACCTCGGAGTTGCCCATGTCCTCGTCCGACGGCAGGCCCACCGCCCTCCCATGGGCCCTGAGCGACACGGAGAGCGGTTCGGCGAGCAGCGCGTCGAGGACCGGCGTGTTCGCCAGGAAGACACCGTCCGATTCGTCCCGCTTGCCCAGGCCGACGCCGTCCATGATGACCAGAACGATGGGACCCGGAAACGGGTGAAAGCCGGGAAGCGGATCGAGATGAAGCTTCGTCACGAGGCACCGACTCCTTGCTGGCGGGAACACGGCACGGTGCCCGCCCTGACAGTTAACGTATCGCTCGGACTACTGATTCGTCACGTCAGCGGCCAGCTTCCAGCCGTCGGCCAGTCGCTTCCAGACGTGGAGGTAATAGCCGCGCCTGGGATCTCCCCGCTCGGCCGCCTCGGTGTAGGCGCCGTAGGTGAAGCCCAGGTCGCCCGCCTGTGAGGCCTCTGCGTGTGAAGGTTGCAGCGTCAGGCGCAGCGGCGCGGACGGCGTGGCGGACAGGACCGCCACCCGGCCTTCGAGTGGCCTGCTGCCCTGTCGATAGACCAGCACGTCCTTCGTCGACCACTCCCCGTAGGTCGCCTGGAGCCCCCGCTCGACGGCCAGCGCGGCGAACGCCGCGTCGGCGGCACGGAGTTCATCCGCGGATACCTTCGGCCCCGGCTTCCCCTTCGGTTGAGCGGCCCGAACGTCCGCCCGCTTGAACGCGCGGGGCCGCAGCGGGCCGGAGGCGGGGCCCTCAATCCCGAAATCGGCCGCGACCTTCCACTGGACATCACCCCGCCACCGCCACACCGAGAAGAACCATCCGGTTCGAGGCGCCCCGTCGGACGCCCTCGGCGTCGACACATAGGGGCCGGTCGTGTAGCCGAGGTCCCCCGACGCCGCCACGTCGCCGGTCGTCGGCTCCCAGTCGAGCGTACGGACCGGCGGACCGGCCGGAGCCGGCTGCTTCCGCAGGGCGTCCTTCGTGTTCTCCGGCCCCGGGCTGAACCATACGCCATCGTCGGCGAAGTTCGCCAGGAACGCTTCGCGCTGCGACGTCCCCACGCTCATCCGGGCGAACTCCCGTTCGGCCTTCACCAGCGAGTCCATCGAGCCGGAGCCTGCCTGCGCCCCCACCGCCACCGCTGCAAGCGCCCCCGCCATCCACAGCCTTCTTGCCATGCCCTCTCTCCTCCGCTCACCAGTATGCGCCGGGCAGCAGGCCGGTGACTCCCTTCACCCCGCCGTCCGACCTCGTGAATAATGGACGGCATGCCGAGGCTGATTGTCGGGCCCGCCGGGCGGACGATGGCCAGAATCGTCCTCATCGCCATCATCGCAGTGGCGGTGGCGTACCTCGCGTTCCTGCGCCCGATGCAGATGCAGTGGGGAGCGACCGCCCTCGAGAGGGCCCGTCCCATGCCTGGCGACCGCGTAATCGGCAGCGCCACCTTCGTGGCCACCCGCGCCGTCACGGTCGAGGCGGCGCGCGACCAGGTCTGGCCCTTGATCGAACAGATGGCCCGGCGCCAGCGCTACTTCGTCAAGGGGTTCGAGGCCAACCGATACATGTTGTGGCTGTCGCGTTCGGCGCCCCGGCTGTCGTGGTGCTGGGAGCTCGAACCGACCGGAACCCGCCAGACCCGTCTGGTCACGCGGGTTCGTTTTCGCCACCCGTGGCTGTCGACCGGGATCTTCCGCGCGCTCGCCGCCGACGTCCGCAACGGATTCACCGTGCGAGACGCCATGCTCGAGGTGAAGGCGCAGGCGGAGGCGGCGACCCGGAAGTGACCGACGGGCCCGCGCGGACGCGGGCCCGTTCGTGGCGGAGGCTACTTCACCTTTGTGGCCGACCACGCCGTGCTGGTCGAACCGGTGGTCGCCTTCCCTTGAATCGTCGAGCCATTCACCGTGCCGGTGTACTTCGTGCCGCCCACCGTAAAGGTGATCTGGTCACCGCGAAGCCTGCCGTCCGAAATCGGAGCGCTCCTGTCGCCGCTGCGGGCCGTGCCCGCCAGCATCTGAAACGTCTGAGTCAGCGTCAGCTCGCCGTTGGGGAACGTCCAGGTTCCGCCCGCCTTGGCCGGGACGATCCAGAAGAGCGCCGTGCACCATGACGTGCAGTCCTCGCCAATCGTCGCAATCTCGTCCGCGTTCCAGTCGTCCATCGTGAACGTGTTCGAGACGACGCGTGTGCCCGGCTTCAGGTCGAGGATGTTCGGACGGAGGCGCAGGTTGATGTCGGGGAGCAGGAACATGGTGATGACGGTCGCCTTCGAGAGGTCGGTCTCGAACAGGTCGGCCTTGATGAACTCCGCGCGAGCGCTCACGCCTTCCTTCTCGGCGTTCTGCTTCGAAAGCTCCACCATGTCGGGGTTGTACTCGATGCCCTGGGCGCGCGCCCCGCGCTTGGCCGCGGTGATGACCGTCCGGCCGTCGCCCGAACCGAGGTCCATGACGAAGTCCTGCGGTGTCACACCCGCCATGTCCAGCATCTTGTCGACGAGGGCTTGCGGCGTCGGCACCCACACGACGTCCTTGCCCCCCTGCCCGACCTGCGGCTGAAACGGCTGGGGCTTCTGTGTCTGAGTGGCCTGGGCGAACGCCGGCACGGCGGCCAGCAGCAGGCAGAGGGCCAGGAGCGTCTGGCGCATACGAAGCGAACGGTGCATGTGTCTTCTCCTCACGCGGATGGTTCGATTCTCTCCATGGCTGACAACCGGCCGATTATACAGCCGGTCGGCCTCCTTCAGGGCGACTTCCCGGAGGCGCAGCCACTCCTCGGGTAGGTCCGGGGTCATCCGGCCGGGCGCGGGCAGTGATGCCACACGTATCGGTCGCGGACGCAGCCGCCCTTCGAGTGTCCCGGAGCCTTCGGTGGGCACGTACCGTTGGCGATCCGCCGGCGATTGACAGCCCCGCGGGACCGGATGTAGGGTGCGCTCCGTTCCGGCGTTCGGCGGTCGGTCGGGTCGCTGGCACTCCCGCCCGGATTCCCCGGGGGGATGTCGCACGGAGAACCTGGCGGTTCACCTCGTGCTGCTCGGGGGGGTCGCGCTGGCGGCGATTCTCGTTACCGGCGGCGGCCTCATGGGCAGCATGACGACCCTGAGCGATCGCGAGACGCGCATGATGGCCGCGCTCTACTCGCTGCCGCACGGGGCGGCGGTGGAGGCCGACGGAGCCTGGCGAATTCTGCCGTAGCGCACGGCCGACGGCGGACGTGTGTCTTCATCCCGTGCGGACGAGCCGGGCGGCCGGGGCTACCGGACGCCAATCGTGCCGACGAGCACGTGCCGACCGGAGCTGAGCCACGTGTAGTCGACCCCGACGTACAGGGGCGGGCGGACATGCCAGCGGGCGCCGGCGCCGACGCCCAGGACGGTGCGCCAGCGGTCCTCGCAGCGGTTCTGGTACGCCGTCAGGTCGCAGACGTTCTCGAAATCGCCCTCACAGATGGTGCCCGTCGCACCGTAGTAGCAGGATGGGTTGGATCGCTCGAGCAGGAACGTCCTGTACCTCTTCGACAATCGACGGGCCGGCGTGGATGTCCACGAAGAACCGCGGCGTCTTGACGACGTCGAAGGCGATTGCAGGCGTCACCGCAAACCAGTGTCCCTCCCGCTTCACTCGGCTGCCCAACTCCGGATCGATGTATTCCGACGACCCGAGGGGCGCGTAGTCGAACACGAACTGCAGGTTCAGCCGACCGTCGAGATGGCTCGTGAAGTACCAACCGAACCGCGCGCCAAAGACCGGTTGGGTCGTCGATGTGTCACCATCGGACCCGTCGACTACGAGCGGGGGCTGCGGCCACAGCGCTCCAAATCGGCCCTCGAACATCAGTGGCGGAGCCTGCGCGGCCGAGGGTGGTGCCTGGGCCGGCGCCGCGGCCGTCGGCTTCACGGTCCCCTGTGCCGACACCGTGTCTGCCAGGCACGCTCCGAGAAGTAGCAACGCCGCTGCCGCTGCCGTCGTCCTTCGGTGCATGGCGCCTCCTTGCGGCACCCATGCCGCTGCCCGCTCCTACCGTCCGGATGCGAAAAGGGGTCGCAGACCGGCTCACGCCGGGAACAACAGCCTGGCACAGGGAGCGACTGGTGCGATCGACGTGCGGCCGGCGGCGGGAGACGTGCGTCCTGGCTGCTGAATTCTGGATTCTTCCTGGCATGCCGGGGGTGGGGATCGAACCCACACGACCCTTGCGAGTCCCAGGATTTTAAGTCCTGTGCGTCTGCCAGTTCCGCCACCCCGGCTCAAGGTGGGTTGCCGGGATCATAGCACCGCTCGCCGAAGACCGACGGGCGGAGGCGGCAGATCGCGCTATCGCCGTCCGAGGCTCAGGACGCGCGCGGGCAGCATGACCACCGCGCGGAAGAGCTCCAGAACGCCCTCCACCGCGATCCCCAGCAGCCGGAACGGCAGCAGGAACAGCCAGACGATCGGGTACAACAGGATCGCGAGCAGCGCCAGCGGCCAGCAGAAGAACAGCAAGACGAGCCACAACATGAACTTGAGCACCGGAACCTCCGTCACGCTGAGCCATCTGCCCACCGCGGGGCTGAAGCCCCGCGCCACGACAGAGGACGACTCCGCATCGCCGTCCCCAACCCAATTCGACGAGGGAACGGGCGGGAAGGTTCAGCGCCCCTCTCCCGCATGCCACGACGACAGCGCCGTCAGCATCAGCGGCACGGCTCGGCCCATCTTCGTCAGCCGCGAGGCGAAGAGCCTCAGCGTCCGCTCGATCTTGTCGCGGCTATCGTCCGGCGCCGCACGAAGACGCGCCAGCGTCTGGAGGTTGCGGACCGATACCGAACTCGCGGCGGGCTCCGCGCCGTCGTAGTCCTCCTTGAAGCGCCAGCGGATGGTCGGGTCGCGGCCGTCGGTGCTGTACCAACCGCCCGACACGCGGTCCCAGAACAGCGCGTCCTGGCGGCGCTGCAGGTCGACCGCCCAGTCGAGCCACACTCGGTCGCCGTCCGCCTGATGCAGCTCGAGGAGTCCAAAGATCAGGCAGGCGTAGTCCTCGGCGAACGCGTCGATCGCCGCCTCGCCGTCGCGGTAGCGGCGGCACAGGCGGCCGGTGGCCGGGTCCCACAGGCGGGTGCGGACGAAAGAGGCGGCGCGTCGGGCGGAAGACAGGTAATCGGACTCCGGCACGGCACAGCTCGCGCGCGCGAAGGCACCGACCATCAAGCCGTTCCATGCCGTGAGGATCTTGTCGTCGAGCTGCGGCCGGCGCCGCGCGCTGCGCGCGCGCAACAGGGCCCGCCGCGCGCGGCCCAACGCCGCGGTGACCTCGTCGACCGTCCCGTCGGTCTCGCCCGCGATGGCCTCGATCGGCCGCGCCTCGTACAGGATGTTCCGGCCCGTGAACTCGCCATGCGGGTCGCTCAGCGCGTTTCCGTCGCGCTCCACGCCGTAGCGCTCGCAGAACACCTGCGCGTCCGGCCCGAGCAGCCGTTCGAGCTCGTCCATGGTCCACAGGTAGAACGCTCCCTCGGACGCGTGCGCGCCAGGAGGCGCATCGGCCGGAAGGCTGTCCGCGTCCTCTGCCGAGAAGAACGCGCCCTCCTGGCTCGTCATGTCCCGCTGGACGTAGCGAAGCGTGTCTTCGGCCACGTCCGTGAGACGGCGGTCCCCGGTCGCCTGCGCGGCATCCAGATAGGCCAGCACCAGCTGCGCCTGGTCGTACAGCATCTTCTCGAAGTGGGGAACCCGCCATCGGGCGTCCACCGAGTAGCGGTGAAACCCGCCGCCGATCTGGTCGCGCATCCCGCCGGCCGCCATGGCCGCCAGCGTGCGCGCGACGACATCGAGCAGCTTCCAATCGCCGGTCCGGCGGTGCTCCGCCAGCAGGAACAGCAGCTCGGAGGGCCGGGGGAACTTGGGAGCGCCGCCGAATCCGCCGTTCCGCCAGTCGTAGCTGGACAGGAAGTCCCGTGTCGCGGCATCGAGCGCGCCTGTGCCGGGAACGTCGGCCGCCGCGTCGTTCGCCCCGCCCGTGGCGGCCAGCCGTTCCGCGACGCTCTCGGCCGCCCGCTCCACCCGCACCCGCTCGTCGCGCCACAGCCGCGCCATCTCGAGCAGCAGGTCGCGGAAGCCGGGCTTCCCCCAGCGCTCGGTCGGGGGAAAGTACGTGCCGCCGTAGAACGGCCGCCGGTCGGGCGTCATCCAGACGCTCATCGGCCACCCTCCCCCACCCGTCGTCTGTTGCACGAACGCCATGTAGACGCGGTCCACGTCGGGGCGCTCTTCGCGGTCCACCTTGATGGAAACGAAGTGTTCGTTCAGCACGGCAGCCACGTCGGCGTCCTCGAACGACTCGTGCGCCATCACGTGACACCAGTGACACGTGGCGTAGCCGACTGAGAGGAACACGAGCTTGTCCTCGCGGCTCGCCGCCGCGAACGCGTCCTCACCCCACGGGCGCCAGTCCACGGGGTTGTGGGCGTGCTGCAGGAGGTAGGGGCTCTTTTCGGCGGTCAGGCGATTCATGCAGATCCGATCGCGGGGCCAAAGCCCCGCGCCACAGCGATCACGGCCACGCGCTACACCTGCTGTTCGCGCAGGAGGCGGGCGTAGGCGGCCGTGAACTCCACGCCGTACAGCAGGATGACCGACGAGGTGTAGACCCACACGAGAAACACGACGACGGCCGCGATCGACCCGTGTACCAGATTGAACCGGCTCATGTCGCGCAGGTAGAACGAGAACCCCTCGAGCGCCAGCTGCCAGAGGACACCGGTCACGATGGCGCCGGGCCACACGTCGCGCAATCTCACCTTCGTATTCGGCACGAAGTAGTAGATCAGGCCGATGCCGACCGTCAGCAGGATGGTCGCGCCGTAGCGGAGGAAGAACGTTCCCAGGGCCGCGAATCCGGGGGCGCGCCAGGTGGCGTCCGAGAACCACGTTGACTGGACGATCTGGAACACGCTCCCGACGAGCAGCAGCACGAGGAGACTGACCGCGGCAGCGACCAGCATCAGGAACGAGAACAGCTTGTGGCGCAGAAAGCTCCGCGGCTGCTCCACCCCCCATGCGTGATTCACGGCGGAACTCACGGCGCCGAAGACGCCATGAGCCGCCCACAGCAGCGCGACGGCGCCGCCAATCCCAATCCGGTACCGGATCTGCTGAAGGGCATCCAGCTGCCCGGACAGGAAGTCGAACTTCGTCGGGAAATACCGAAGGAGGAAATTGATGACCGCCGTCCGCCGGCCTTCAGACGACGTGATGCTGCCGAGGATCGAGAACATCAGGAGGAAGAACGGAAAGAGCGACAGCAGGCCGTAGTAGGCGACGGCCGCCGCGTGAGTCATGTCGTCGCTGCCGTAGAGCCCGACGACTCCCCGCCACGCCGCGCGGCCGAAGAGGCTGAACCACGACGTCACGGCCCGACCCGCCGGTCTCAGGCGGCCTGCCGGGCGTAGGCCCGTCCGCTCGCTGGGTGCCACGGCGGCTATTCTCTCACGGACACGGGCTGCCGCAGGAACAGTTACCGCCCGCCGAACCCCGGCGGCGGTATGAGACGGGGCCGATCGGCAGTATGATGGAAGGCCTTCAAAGGAGGAGGGGCCCGCATGAAGAAGCTCGCAATCGGGTGTGCGATCGTGCTCGTGGTGCTGATCGTCGTCGGCGGCATCGCCGGATACTTCATTTGGTCGAAGGTGGGCGGATCCATTACGGGTATCACGAAGTTCACGACCAGCATGCAGGCGGTGGCGGAGATCGAGAAGGAGGTGAAGAACACCTCGTCCTTCACGGCGCCGGAAAACGGGGAGCTGACCGAGGAGACGGTGTCCCGCTTCATGAAGGTGCAGGCACACATGCAGTCGAAGCTCGGCAAGCGGGTGGACGAATTCAAGGCCACCTACGACAAGCTCGACAAGACGCTGAAGGCGGAACAGCGAGATGCGTCGTTCACGGAGGCGATGGGCGCGCTCGGGGATCTGGCCGCGCTGATCACGGATGCGAAGAAAGCGCAGGTCGAAGGCCTGAACCAGGCCGGCTTCTCCATGCGGGAGTACCAGTGGGTCCGTACCCAGGCCTACGCGGCAGTCGGGGTGCTCGCCGGCGGCTTCGACATGACGAAGTTCGCCGAGCAGATAAAGGCAGGCGACGCCGAAGGGCTGTCGAAGGCTGACGCGGAATCGCTGCCTGACGTCCCCGAGAAGAACAAGGCACTGGTCGCGCCCTACGAAAAGCAGCTCAAGGAGTGGGCGCCGCTGGCCTTCTTCGGCTTCTGATGCGGGGGGCCATTTTCGACCTCGACGGCACGATCGTGGACAACATGCCGGTCCACGCCGATGCCTTCGCGATCTTCGTCGAGCGTCACGGGCTCCGCCCGCTGACGCTCGACGACCGCAGGCGGCTCGACGGCCGCCGCAACCGCGACATCTTCCCCGATCTTCTCGGGCGCGAGTTGACCGACGCCGAGCAGGAGGCCTTCGCGGACGAAAAGGAGGCGCTCTACCGGGAGCTGTCGGTCGGGCGCCTGGCGCCGGCCGCCGGTTTCGTCAGGTTGCTCGACAGCCTGGCGGCCAGCGGCATCCCGGTCGCGGTGGCCACCTCGGCCCCTCCCGACAACGTGAATCACACGCTCACCGAGCTCGGCCTGGCCTCGCGCCTGACGTCGGTCGTTCGAAGCGACCAGGTGCCGCGGGGCAAGCCGTTCCCGGACGTGTTCCTGGCGGCGGCCGAGCGGCTGGGGGTGCCGGCGGCTGACTGCGTGGCGTTCGAGGACGCGCCGATCGGCATCGTCGCGGCGCGGACAGCCGGCATGACGACGGTGGCCATCGGCAGCAGCTTCTCGGCGGACGTCTTCCTTGCCCCTGAAGTCGGGGCAGACGTCGTCGTGAAGGACTTCGAGGAGTACCTGGACGGACCGGGACGGTGGCTCACGCGCCCGAAAATGTAGAACTGGGAATGTAGAATTGAGAAGGGAGCCTCCCTACTGCTCAGTTCCTGATTCCCAGTTCCCAATACTCAATACTCAATCTTCCAATTCCTCACACCCCGCCCTGCTCGGCCGGGACCGCCACGGGCGTCGTCGGAGAGGGCGCCGCCTGGCGGCGTGCTCCTCTCATTCGGCCCCACACCCGCAGCACCAGGTCGGAGATTCTGGCCGTCCGCATCCCGTCGAAGTACGAGTAGACGACCGGCGTGACGAGCAGTGTCAGCAGCAGGCACAGCAGCTGCCCGCCGATGATGGTCACGGCCATCGACGCCCGCGACCCCGAGCCGGCCCCGCGTCCGAACGCGATCGGCAGCATGCCGGCGACGATCGAGATCGTCGTCATCAGAATCGGGCGCAGCCGGACGTGGTTCGCCTCGATGATCGCTTCGTGGCGGTCCATGCCCTGGTCCCGGAGCGTGTTCGTGTAGTCCACCTGCAGGATCGAGTTCTTCTTGACGATCCCGAACAGCATCATCAGCCCGATGGCGCTGTAGACGTTGATGGTCATCCCGAACATGAACAGCGTCAGGAGCCCGGCCGGAAGGCTGAGCGGCAGCGCCGTCATGATCGTGAGCGGGTGGACGAAGCTGTTGAACTGGGACGCGAGCACCATGTAGATGAACGCCACCGACAGGAAGATGGCCAGGACGAAGTCGCTGCCCGCTTCGCTGAGGGTCTTGGCGCTGCCGCCGAACGTCACCTGGTAGCCCGCCTTCAGGTTCAGCTCGCCCACCTTGAGCTGCGCGGCGCTGATGGCTGCGCCGAGCTTGATCTTCAGCGGGTCCAGGTTCGCGTTCACCGAGATCTGGCGCATCCGGTTGTAGCGGTCGATGGAGGCGGGCGAGTTGCCGAGCGTCAGATTCGCCACGTCGCTCACGCGCACCAGCCGTCCGCCGCTCGCGGGCACGAACAGGTCGCCCATCGTCCGCGGGTTGTTCCGGAACTGGTCGTCGAGCCGCAGCCGGACGACGTACTGCTCGTCGCCGTCCTTGAACTTCGACACCTCTTCGCCGCCGACGAGCGTGCGCATCGTCGAGGACACGGTGTCGAGCGGCGCGCCGAGGTCGGCCGCCCGCTGGCGGTCGATGTTGATGCGGAGTTCCGGCTGCGTCGGCTCGAAGCTGGTATCCGAGTCGGTCACCCCGTCGATCTGGCGGATCTTGAAGAGCAGCGACGTCTCGGCAGGCGTCTGGATCGTGCCCTTCATGTCGTCGCCGGCGTAGGCGAGTTTCTCCAGTTCCTCGACGTCGGGCCCCTGGAGGATCATCATCAACCGGTTCATGCCGCCGCCACCGCCGCCGCCCGGCCCCCCGCGGCCGCCGCCGGCGCTCGAGGCTCCGGAGATGTCGGTGCCGCCCGACACGCTGGTCCGCGCGTTGCGGTACTTGCTCAACACGCGGCGCGCGACCTGCATCAGCTGCTGCTGCGACTGCTCGCGCGCCTCGATCGGCGTGAGCTGGATCGAGTAGTTCGCGCTGCCGTTCTGGATCGACACCATCATCGCCTCGAGGTTGTCGCCCAGCGCCGTGCGCAGTTCGCCCTCGATCGGCGTGACGTACTCGAGCGTCCGATCGAAGCTGGTGCCCCTCGGCAGCCGCAGGTTCGCGCTGAACTCGCTCTGGTCGTCGTCGGGTACCAGCTCCTTGCCGACGTAGGGGTACAGCACCGCAGCCGAGGCGGCCACGACCGCCGCGATGATCAGCATCGCCACCCGGTGCGCCATCGCCCACCGGAGCAGCACGCCGTACTTGGCGTCAATCCACGCGTAGAATCCCCGCTGCTTGGTCTGCGACTGATGCCCCTTCGTGGCGTCCGCCGTCCGCAGCCAGTACGCGCAGAGCGCAGGCGTCAGCGTGAAGGAGACGAACATCGAGATCAGGATGGCCGTGGCCGACGAGATTCCGAAGCTGTAGAAGTAGCGGCCCACCTGCCCCGTCATGAACGCCACGGGCAGGAAGATCACGACGAGCGACAGCGTCGTCGCCATCACCGCCAGGCCGATCTCGCCCGTGGCCTTCATCGCCGCTTCCTTCGGCGAGACCCCCTTCTCCTCGATGTACCGGAAGATGTTCTCCAGCACGACGATCGCGTCGTCGATGACGATGCCGGTCGCCAGCGACAGCGAGAGCATCGTCATGTTGTTCAGCGTGAAGCCGAGCGCCTTCATCGCCGTGAACGTGCCGATGATGGAAGTCGGGATGGCCAGCGCCGCGATGATCGTCACGCGGACGTTCCGGATGAAGAAGAACACCACCAGCGCCGCGAAGAGGCCGCCCAGGAGCAGGTGGAACTGGATCTCCTCGAACGACCTGCGGATGAACTTCGACTGGTCGCGCGTCATCTTGACGCTGATGTCGGTCGGCAGCGTTTCCTTGATGCGCTCGAGCCGCGCCATCACCCGGTCGACGACCTCGACCGTGTTCGTCCCGGACTGCTTCCGGATCATCATCGAGATGGCGTTCTCGCCGGTCGCGTCCTTGCCCATCGAGGCTTCCCAGAGACGCGTCTGGCTGCGCACCTCCTCGTTCGAGTCGGTCACGCGGGCCAGGTCGCCGATCGTGACCACCGAGCCTTCCTTGTAGGCCAGCACGATCCGCTCGAAGTCCTTCACGTCGCGCAGCCGACCCATGGTCCGCATGGAGATCTCGGACGGCCCCGCGATGAAGCTCCCGCCGGGCGTCTCGATGTTCTGCCGCGCCACGGCGTTCGCCACCTGCGCCGTGGTCAGCCCGTAGGCCGTGAGGCGCGTCGGATCGAGCAGGATCCGGATCTCGCGCCGGCGGTCGCCCATCAGGCTCACCTCGCCGACGTCCTGCACCGTCTCGAGCACCTGCTTGATCTGCTTGTCCGCGATCTGCGTCAGCTCTTTCGGCGACCGCTTCGCAAACACCACGATCGTGAGGATCGGCGACGAGTCCGGGTCGATCTTGGTCACCGAGGGCGGGTCCGTATCACGCGGGAACCGGACCGTCGCCACCTTGTCCCGCACGTCCTGCGTCGCCGCCTCGATCTCGCGCTCGAGCACGAACGTCACCGAGCAGCGCGCGTTGCCCTGGTTCGAACTGCAGCGAAGTTCGTCGATGCCGTTGATCGTGTTGACGGCCGCCTCGATCGGCTTGGTGACCGTCGTCTCGATCTCCTCCGCGCTCGCGCCCGGCAGCGACGCGCCGACGGTGACCGTCGGATAGTCGGTCTTCGGCATCAGGTCGAGGCCGAGTTCCCGGTACGAGAACCACCCGAGGACGATGAGCGCGGCGCTCATCATCACCGCGAACACCGGACGCCTGACGCTGACATCCGCGAGTTTCATGACTCGCCTCCCCGCTCGCCGCGCTGGCCTCGCTGCCCGCCGCCCTCGGCGCCGGCACCGGGCCGGCCGCCGCCCGGCTGCCCGCCGCCTTGCGAGCCGCCCTGCCGTCCGCCCGGGCCGCGGCGGCCTCCGCCTTCCTCGCCCGTGCCAACCTGCACGCTCATGCCGGTCGCCAGCTCGTTGAGCCGGTTGTTCGCCAGCGTTTCGTCGCCCTTCAGCCCCTCCACGATCTCCCACAGGGGACCCTGACGAACGCCGAGCGTCACCTGCTGCTGCGTGATCCGGCCGTTCCTGATGACGTAGACCGACGAGACGCCGGCCAGGGTGGATACGGCGGTGTCGGGAACGGCCAGCACGCCTTCATCCTTGTTCGTGAGGATCACACCCTTGGCGAAGAACCCGGGCTTCAGCCGGCGGTCGGTGTTGTCCACCAGCGCCTCGACCGCAAACGTCCGCATCGTCTGATCCAGCGACGGACTCACGTAGGCCACCTTGCCGTGGAACAGCGTGTCGCCGTACGACTCCACACGAAACTCGACCGGCTGCCCGGGCTGGATGAGGCCGGCGTGCTTCTCCTGCGCCCCCGTGCGCAGCTTCAACGGATTCACCTGGACGATGGTCGCGACCACGGTGCGCTCGCTGATGTACTCGCCAACCTGGACGGGACGTTCCGACACGATGCCGGAGATGGGAGCCCGCACCGTGGCGTCGTTGAGCTTCTTCACCGCCAGATCGTAGGACGCCCGGCGGTCCTGCAGCAACGCCTTCTGGCCGCGCATGGTGTCGGTGGCCGACTGGTGGGCGGCTTCGGCCACCTTCAGCCTCGTGTCGGCGGCCTGCAGGTCGGAGGGCGATACGATGCCCTTCCCGGCCAGCGTATGGATCCGGTCCGCGGTGGCTTTGGCGTCGAGGTAGGTCGCGTATGCGTTCTTGACCGACGCGACCTCGTCGTCCGGCGGCGGGTTGTCGCCTTCTTCGAGCGGCCCATGCATTCCGAGCTGGGCCCGCGTCTGGCGCAGTGCGCTTTCCGCTCGGGCCAGCGCGAGCTGCAATTCCCTCGGCTCGAGCCTCACGAGCGGGGTGCCGACCTTCACCTCGGCGCCAATCTCGACCATCACGGCGCGCACCACGCCGGCCGCCTCGGCGCTCACCTTCGCCTGGTCGGGCGACAACAGCGTGCCGGCCAGGTCGACCATGCGCTGGACGCTCATCCGCTGAACCGTCGTGGAGCGGACGCTCACCGCCGGGCCTCCCCGGCCGCCGCGAGCGCCGCCGCCGGCTCGGGCCCCAGAGGCCGCGCCGCCGCCCGAAGCCGGCGCGCCAGGCGCGGAACCGCCGCAGGCGGAAAGAACCACCGCCAGAAGTCCAGCCAGGACCGCCAGGCGCAAGGACACAGGTCGTTCGATGATCTGGGCCATGAGAAGGAATCCGAAATCAAAACACAGCAGGAGCCGGGCACACCACAGACGTCGGAGTCTACTACGACAGGTGGCTGGCACTCGCTTACCCGGACCCGTTCGAGGCCCGCGGACTCCGGGCCGGACTTTTCTCTGGTGCGTGTAAGCAACGGGATGGAGTGCGCCGTATATCGCTGGTGGACCTAGAGCAACCCACCTCCCTTGGGGCCCCTTGCGAAAAGGGGCCCCCTTTTTCACCCTTTGCAGTAACATCCGCCGGACGATCATTCAAGTCTGGGCAGAACCGACCCGGGGTGCTCCCGGGGGAGGACCGAAGCCATGTTGCTGGTGGTTCTCGCGCTCGTTGTCCTGTTCATCGTTGTCGTCCGGTTGGCCTCGAGGGTCTCGGACCTCGAATCACGCGAATCCGAATCGGCGGAAACGCTGTCCCAGCTCAGCCGGAGGCTCGACGAGTTGGCAAGGGCGTCGGGCCCGGTACGGCAGGCCGCTGCGGCTCCTGCCGGCCCTGCCCCGGCCGGCCCTGCCCCCGCTGCCACGCCACCCCCAGTCGTCCTGACACCGCCGCCAGTGGTCGCCGAACCGGTCGCCGCCGTGGAACCGGTGGCGCGGTCCGTCGAGGCGCCACCCGTTCTGGCGCCGCCCCCGCCCGTGGCCGTTCGCATCCCGGAACCGTCCGTCGCGACCGAGGGGCCGAAGACGACCCCCGATGCCTTGGCTGCCGCCGAGGCGGAGGTGCCGGCGGCCGAGCGCAAGCCGGCGTTCGATTGGGAGGAACTGGTCGGCGTCCGGCTCTTCTCGTGGGCCGCAGGGATTCTGCTCGCCCTGGCCGCGGTCTATTTCCTGGGCTACTCGATTCAGAGGGGCTGGCTGCAGCCGCCGGTGAGGATGGCCATCGGGACGGCGGTGGGCATCGGCCTGCTGGTCGGGTGCGAACTGAAGGCCGCACGCCGATACCCGGTCACGGCGAACGCCCTCGACGGTTCGGCCGTCGCGATCCTGTTCGCCACGTTTTTCGCCGCCTACCGGCTGTGGGCGCTACTCAGTCCGGTCGTGGCGTTCGGGCTGATGGCCCTGGTCACGGTGGTGGCGGTGCTGCTGTCGATCCGGCGCGACTCGGTGTTCATCGCCCTTCTGGGACTCGTCGGGGGCTTCTCGACCCCGGCGCTGCTCTCGACCGGCCAGGACAACCCGGTCGGCCTGTTCAGCTATCTCCTGATGCTGAACGCCGGCCTCGGCTGGGTGGCCTACAGGAAGCGATGGCCGGTGCTGGTCGGGTTGAGCCTGCTCTTCACTACGCTCTACCAGTGGGGCTGGGTGACGACGTTCCTCACACGCGACAGCGGCAATCAGGGGATTGCCACGGCGATCTTCCTGGCGTTCCCGACGCTGGGCTATGTGTCCCTCGGCCTGGCGGGCAGGTCGGGCGCGCTCGACACGGAGGCCGAGGACGGGCGGCGGCCGTGGTTCGAGGAAATCGCCCGGATGAATGCGGCGCTGCCGCTGCTGTTTGCGTTGTTCATGGCCACGTCGGAAGCCTACGGCGGGCACCCGGCGCTGATGTTCGGGTTCCTGTTCTGCGTCGACGCCGGGCTGTTCGCGGTCGCGCTCTGGCGCCGCCAGCCAATGCTGCACGTGCTCGGCGGCATCGCGACACTCCTCGTATTCGGGGCCTGGATGAGCAGGCTCTACGGCGGGACCGTGCCGGTCGACGTGGCCGACGGGTCTGCGGCCGCCTACCCGGTGAGCCTCGGCTACGTGAGCCTGTTTGTCGTGCTCTACCTGGCATCGGGGCTGACCGCCCGTCGCGGCCCCGTACGGCTCGAGGGCGTCGGCCGGCTGGCGAGCTACGCCGCGCCGCTGCTGCTCTTCGTCTTCCCGACGGTGCTGGCCTCGGACCCGGGCGCGGCATGGCCGACGCTCCCCTTCACCGTGCTTTTTGCACTCCTTGCCGCCTGCGCCGCGTTCGCCGCGTTCGAAGGCGAAGGCGTCGTCTACTTCATCGGCGCGTTCGTGGCGGTGGCCGCCGAGGCGGCCTGGTCCGCCCGGCACCTGGCCGGCGACACGCTCCTCCATGCGGTGGCCATCTACGGCCTGTTCGGCGTCCTGTTCCTCTTCGTGCCAATGGCAGCGAGGCGATGGGCGAAACCGCTCCAGCCCGAGTGGCTGGCCGGCGCGGTCCTCGTCGCAAGTATCGCGCTGCTCTTCTTCCTCTCGAACGAGGCCGTGGCGCCCGAATCGCTCTGGGGCCTGGCCCTCCTGCTCGGCGTGCTCAACATCGCGCTCCTGGTTGAAACGAGGGCGGCGGGGTTGCGATGGCTCGCGGTTGGGGGCGGGGCGTTGTCGTGGGTCGTGATCGGCGCGTGGTGGGCCGGCGGCACGCTGACGAGCCAGGTCGTGCCCGCCGTGTCCGTCGTCGCCGGGTTCGGGCTCCTGATGCTCGGCGGCCAGCTCTGGGCCGGCGGCGAGGAGGCGGCGGACGACGCGACCCAGGCCGGCATGTCGCTGACGCTCGTCGGCCACGTGTTCATGCTGGCCGTCGCGGCCCGGCAGGCGCTCTCGATTCCCCCGTGGCCGATGTTCGCGGCGCTCGCCGCGCTGGACCTGGCGGTGGCTGCCGCCGCGCTGCGCACGCGGCGGGCCGAGCTGCTCGCGGCGGCGCTCGGACTGTCGCAGATCGATCTGATCGTCTGGGCGGCCGTGGGGGGCTTCAGCCCGTGGCCGCTCACCGCGATGCTCGCCGGCAGCGTCGTGGCCGCGCTCGGCCTCGGGTGCGCGGCGATGGCGGCCACGCTCGTCACCGAAGAGACCCTGCGAGAGCGTTTCCACATGGCCGCCGCGATCTCGGTCATCCTCGGTGAGGCGCTGCTGGTCGTGGCCGCTGCCGTCAGCGAGCCACCCGCCGCGATCGTGCTCGCGGCGTTCCACCTGCTGTTCCTCGTCGCACTGCTCGCTCTAGCCTCCTTCATGCGCTGGTACGTGCTGGCGATGGCGGCTGTCGCCCTCACGTGGGTCGCCACCTGGGGTTGGCAGTCGACGCACAGGGGCCCCGACGGCTGGGTGGACGTGCTCGCGCTGGCGACGCCAATCTACCTGGCGTTCGTGGTGTACCCGCTGGTCCTCGGCAAGCGGGTCGGGCGCGAGATGTGGCCGCACCTGGCTGCCGTCCTGGCCAGCGCGTCCTTCTTCCACGTCGCCCGCCTCAGCATCGTGGCGGCCGGCTACGAGGACTTCATCGGCGCGCTGCCGGTGCTGCAGGCCGCGCTGCTCGGCGTCGTCCTGGCCGGCCTGTTGCGCGTCGAGCCCCCCGACGGCCGGACGCTCGGCCGGCTCGCGCTCGTCGCCGGTGCGGTGCTGGCCTTCGTCACCGTCGCCATTCCGCTGCAGTTCGACAAGCAGTGGATCACGCTCGGGTGGGCGCTCGAGGGCGCCGCGCTCGCGTGGCTCTACCGGCGCGTCCCGCATCGCGGCTTGTTCTGGTGGGCCATCGGCCTGCTGGCGGCGGTCTTCGTGCGGCTGGCGCTCAACCCCGAGGTGCTCGTCTACCACGCGCGGAGCGAGGTGCCGATCCTCAACTGGTACCTCTACACGTATCTGACGTCGGCCGCGGCCATGCTCGCGGCGGGCTGGATGTTCTCGACGACCGACGACACCGTGGCGGAGCCGCTGCGGGGATCGCAGATGGCGCCCGCTGCGGGCACGATCCTGCTGTTCCTGCTGATGAACATCGAGATCGCCGACTTCTTCGCCACCGGCGACACGATTCGCTTCAACCTGTCGGCCGGCCTCGGGCAGAACCTCACCTACACGCTCGGGTGGGCGGTGTTCGCCGTGGCGCTCCTGGCGACCGGCATCGCGCTCCGCTCCCACGCCGCGCGGCTGGCGGCGATCGTGCTCCTCACGGTCGCCGCACTCAAGGGTTTCCTCTCGGATGTGGCGCGGCTCCCGGGCCTGTACCGCGTGATGTCGCTCGTGGGCCTCGCCATCTGCCTGTCGCTGGTGGCCGTCGTGCTGCAGCGGTTCGTGATGGCACCGAGGAAGTCGGAGAAGCAGGAATGACACGCCGCGCAGCGACCGCGCTGCTGGCACTCGCAGCCGTCCTGGTCGTCGCGGACGGTTCGGTGATCGCCGCCCCGCAGGCGGCGCCGTCGGCGGCCGGAGGCGCGTCCATCGACCGCGGAACGTTCGAGCACCAGCGCCGGATCCCTCCCGGCCCGATCGGCGTCTCGCTGCTGCGGCTCGATGTCCAGGCCCTGGCCCATGCCCGGCTGGCCGACGTCCGCCTGGTCACGGCCGACGGGTTTCAGGTGCCCTATGTGCTCGAGAACGACGAGACGCCGTGGCGCATCGAGCTCGCGCCGTTGGTCGCGGTCGACGAGCCACGGGTCGCGGCTCGCCTGAGTCAGAGGCAGGGCCGGTCGCGCAGCGTCTACCAGATCGTGTTCCCGATCGCCGGGATGCCGCCGTGCGACCTCATCCTCGAAACGAACGCGCGGGTATTCGAGCGCGAAGTCAGCCTGCTCGTGAAGGACGACGGGCGTCGGAGACGGCCGCCAGGGGATTGGGAGACGGCCGCATGGGCGGCGTGGCGGCATGCGGACCCCGACACGCCGGCGGCACCGCTCGTCCTCCACCTGCCCCGCCTGCCCGTGCCGGGATCGGCCACGGGCCGCCTGGTTGTAGACGAGGGGGACAACCGGCGGTTGCCGATCGCCGCGCCGAGGATCGAGGTGCGAACCTGTCGGCTTCGGTTCGTGAGGGAATCGCCCGACGAGATGTGGTTGGTCTACGGACGGGCGGGACTGACCGCGCCGCAGTACGACCTGGCACTGCTCGACCGACGGCTACGCAGGTCGGAGGCTCACGAGGTGATGGCCGAGGCCGAACGGCCGGCGGGCGGCCCCGAGTTCGACGGCCGTTCGCGAGCGGTGTTCTGGGGGGTACTGATCGCGGCGGTGGTGGCGCTGCTGGCCGTCGTCGCCCGGCTGCTGATGTCGCAGCCGGGCCGCTGACCTGCCGGCACGGCCGCGCCCTGGGATTCGCAGGGCGAACCTAGCGGGCGCGGAAGGTGATGATCCCTCGCACGAGGTCGTAGGGAGAGACGCTGACGGTCACGCGGTCGCCGGTGACGACCTTGATGCGGAACCGGCGCATCCGGCCGCTCAGCTGGGCGAGAACCTCGTGCCCGGCGTCGGCCTGGACGCGGTAGAGCCCGCCGCCGTGGATGGAAGTGACCGTGCCCTGGATGTCGAGAAGATCCTCTTTGCTCAAAGTGCGATGCCCTTCGTAGCAGTGGCCAGAATCGGAAGAAGTTCGATCTTGCGGTCTTGCGATCTTGCGAAGTACGCATGGGCTGCTGGACGCCCCCGACCGCGCGATTGCACGTCGCACGATCGCACAATCGTACTTCGCAAGATGCGACTACGAACTACCAGCGCGGCTCGCGCCGCCGGTTGCCGCCACCGCCGCCGCCGAAACCGCCCGAGCGCTCTGGGCGCGGCTTCGCCTCGTTGACCGTCAGGCTGCGGCCGCCGAGATCGCGGCCGTGCATCTGCGCGATGGCGTTCTGCGCGTCCGCCTCGGACGCCATCTCGACGAACGCAAAGCCGCGCGCCCTGCCCGTCGCCATGTCGCGGACGACGTTCACCGATGCCACCTGTCCCGCCGTGCCGAAGAGGTCCTGCAGGTCCTGCTCGGTCGTGTTGAACGGGATGTTGCCAACGTAGAGTCTCATGCCCATATCCGTCTGGCTCCTCTGATCCCAGCGCCTGCGACCGCCGCACCGTGGCGCCACGCGGTTGGTGAAGTCGAGGGGTCCCCCTCGATGCAGCTGTTAGCCGGTGAAAACGTCGCAAGAGAGAGGAGCGAGTCCGGACGACTCGTTTCAGCTCGTGTCGCGGGCTTTCGAGGATAGGCTACGGAAACAGTATAGCACGGGCGGGCCTGGCGTCCGGCCCCGGCATTCGGTCCTTGATCTCCGGCCGGGAACGGCGTAGTGTCGTATGGAGCCCCGGCTCCGAAACCCAGCCTGTCGAGGTACCCATGGCGACGTTCAAGGTAGGCGACCGCGTCACACAGCCGAACTACGGCGACGGCACGATTACCGGCGCGGACGACCACCACATCGTGATTGACTTCGACGGGCACGGTGTCAAGCGGTTTGCCAGCAGTCTCGTCGTCCTCGAGCGCACGTCCGCGCCCGCGCCTGCCAGGGCCGTCAAGCCCAAGCGGGTCCCCAAGACCGCCAAGGCGTAGGGCGCCTGGCGGTTTGGTGCTACACTTTCTTCGGGACTCCCAACACGAATATCGCTGGTTCCCGCCAGGACGGCACGCGTCGACTGCGGCGTACCCTCTGGTTCGGTGGCTCGGTTCCACGTCCGGCATCCGGGAGATTGGCTTCGCAGCATGCACATCCTGTTGTACGTCCCCGACAACCACGTCACCCGCAACTTCCTGCCGCAGCTGTGGCCGTTCATCCTGAAGGAACGGACGCCGCCTGGCCACCGCGTGACGATTATCGACGGCAACGCCCAGCGTCTGACCGTCGCCGAGATCGTGCAGTTCGTGCGTGACGAGGACGTGGATCTGGTCGGCATGGGTTTCATGACGCGAATGGCGCGAGCCGCCTACCGGCTCGCAACCGCCATCCGCGCCGAGACGCGCGCGAAGGTCGTCCTCGGAGGGCCCCATGTGACGGGGTTGCCCGACGAACCGCTCGGCCGGACGGGAATTCCCCGCATGGCGGACGCGATCGCAATCGGCGAAGCCGACGACATCTGGGCCGAGATCGTCGCGGATGCCGAGCGCGGGACGCTCGCGGACACCTACGGCCCGGACGGGCACGGCGTCAAGCCCACGCTCAAGGATTACCGTGCCGTCGACTGGGAAACGGTGGATCTCGGTCTGTTCGACCTGATGCGGTTCGCGCCCAGGTCGGTTCGGCGGCTCTTCACCGCAATGCACATCCCGTTCCAGAAGGCCTACTTCATCCCGGTCGAATCGGGCCGCGGGTGTCCGTACGGCTGCGAGTTCTGCACGGTCACCGGGTTCTTCGGCCGGGAGCTCCGCTTCCGGTCGAACGAGAGCGTCATCGCCGAACTGCTCGCGCTCAAGCGGGTGGCCAAGCGAGACCGCGCGCTGGTGAGCGTCTTCTTCGTCGACGACAACTTCGCGATCAACAAGAACCGGCTGAAGTCGCTCCTGCGTGACATGATCCGCTACGACGCCTGCGTGCCGTGGACCGGGCAGATCAGCGTCAACCTGCTCGACGACGAGGAACTGGTCGACCTCATCGGCCGGAGCAACGGTCGTTTCATCTTCATGGGCCTCGAGTCGGTGGACGCAGACAGCCTGAAGAGCGCGCGCAAGGCATTCAACAAGCCGGCCGACTACGCGCGCATCCTCGAGCGCATGGCCCGCCACGACGTCTACGCGGTGACCTCGTTCATCGTCGGACTGGACGGCGACCGGCCGGGAACCGCGGACCGGATCGAGGCGGAGCTCGTGAAGTGGCCGCCGGTGCTGCCGGTGTTCGGGCTGCTCACCCCCTACCCGTCGACGCCGTTGTACGACAAGCTCAAGGCAAGCGGACGGCTGCTTCGGCCCACGCACTGGCTCGGAGGCGAAGCGTTCAAGGCGACGTTCGAGCCCGAGGGGTTCACGACCGAGATGTTCGAGGCGGAGCTTCGGCGCGCGTGGGCGCGCGCTTATCGGCCGGCGTCATTCGCGCGCTCGCAGAAGTGGATGCTCTCCCAGGGCAAGGGGATGGAGAAGCAGGTGACGTTCTTCATCACCCGGATGCTGTTCCGCGGCATCTACTTCCCGCAGGCGTCGGGGTGGAACTGGGTGCGGCTGCTCGCCGCCAACCTGCCCACCATCACCAGCATCGTGGCCCGTCAGCTGCTGGGGGGCCGGCCGAAGACCGCCGCGCCGGCGGCGGTGCAGGCGCCGGCGCCTGAACTGGTGGCGGCCGTACCCGCCGACGGGCCCGCCCGCGCGTTTGCCTCGGAGGATGGTTCGGCCGCGGCGTGAGCGTCGCGGCGTCTACTCTGGCCGGCTGCCGGCCACCACGCACCGGTTGCGGCCGAGCGCCTTCGCCCGGTAGAGGGCGGTGTCCGCCGACCGGACCAGCTCTTCCACGGTCGCGCCGTCGGCCGGGTAGGTCGCCACGCCGATCGAGATCCGCACCTGGTAGCTGGTCCCGCCGTAGTCGAACGTCCGAGCCGCCAGCGCCTCCCTGACCCGCTCGGCCACCATCAACGCCGCCGCCGTGTCGGTCTCCGGAAGGAACGACACGAACTCCTCCCCGCCGTAGCGGCCATTCACGTCCGTGACCCGCGTGGTTTCGCGGATGAGCAATCCCACTTCCGACAGGCAATGCGAGCCGACCAGGTGTCCGTGGGTGTCGTTGACCTGCTTGAAGTGGTCCAGATCCATCATGAGGACCGAGACCGGGTGCTGGTAGCGTTCGGTCCGAATCAGTTCCTTCTCGAGCTCCCGGAACAGCGACCGCTTCGTCAGCAGTCCGGTCAGGTCGTCGAGGTGGATCATCTGGACGATGCGCGACTGATAGGCGACGTCGGCCTTGTCCACCATCTCGAACTTGAGGATCCGGCCGCCGATGGCGACCTTGCTGCCGGGCGCGAGCGCCTGGCGCTCCACCCGCTGCCCGTCCACGAACGTCCCGTTGGTCGAACCGAGATCCACCACCTCGAAGTCGTCGGCGCCGCGGGCCGCTCGGCGGATGACCGCGTGGCACCGCGACACGCGCGATTCCGGGATGACGATATCCGCCCCGGCCGTGCGGCCGATCACCGTCTCGTCCTTGGTCAGGCTGTGGAGGCCGCCAATCTCGTCCCCGTCGTACAGGATGAGCGCGGGCATGCGGCGGTCGCCGGCCGGATCCGGAGGGCGGACCTCCACCCGGGGAAAGACCAGTGTGCGGTCGTCGAAGTCCCTGTCCGGCCCTGGTTCGATCATGGGCGGGGCCTCCCACTACAGGATTTCGGTGGGAGAAGGACAGGACTTCAATCTTGCGATCGTGCGAAGTGGCGAACTGGCGAACTGGCGGCCGGCGACTGGCGGCTTGCGGCGGTGTCACGGGCGACAGCGTGACCCGGCCGCAAGCCGCCAGTCGCGAGCCGCTACTTGATCGGCGTGAGCTTGCCCCAGCCCTGCTCCTTCACCGTCTTCATGTCGTTGACCAGCTGCTCGGGCAGCTTCTCGTTCAGCTTCGGGCGCGTGGCCGCGTTGCCCAGGACCCAGCTGACCGCGTACACCGTCTTGGTCACGGCCTCGAGTTTGTCGTAGTCGATCCTCTCCGCGCTGTCGGTCACGCGGTGGTAGTCGCTGTGCAGCCCGTCGCAGAAGAAGGCGATCGGAATCCCCATCTTGACGAAGTTGTAGTGGTCGCTGCGGGAGAAGATCCGCTGGCCGCTCGTGCCCGGACCGAGGTTGTCGTGCGTCGCGTCCGGCACTACCGTGTCGTAGAAATCGCTGAGCTTCATCTTCAGGTAGCGGCCGTTCACGTCCGCCACGATCTTCCCGAGCTCCGCACTCGCGATGCGGGGACCGACGACGAACACCTCGTTCGGCTCGGCCAGCTTGTAGGATGGCGGGTCGACGTAGCCGGGTGTCTTGCTGCGGCCGACCATGTCCATGTTCAGATCCGCGACGACCTTGGTGATGTCGACCGGCGGGAACTGGTTGAAGTACTGCGAGCCCCAGAGCCCCTTCTCTTCGCCTGCCATCCACAGGAAGATGATGGTCCGCTTCGCGCGCCGGCCCTTCGCGGCACCGGTCGCGTACGCTCTCGCCATGGCCATCATCGCGACACATCCCGACGCATCGTCATCGGCGCCGTTGTAGACGCCGTCGCCGTTCGCGTCGGCAGCGGCGAGGCCGTTGTGATCGAGGTGGGCGCTGATCACGACGTACTCGTTCTTCAGCACCGGGTCGCTCCCTTCGACCATGGCCATGACGTTGTAGGCGTACTTCTTGTCGGAGGTGACCGCGAGCTTGAGCGTCACCTTCTTGTCCGCCGCGAGGTCGAACGAGTCGAGCCTGGCGTTGGCCGCGGCGCCGTTGAACACCTGCGCGCCGGTCAGCTTCTCGCCCTGGAACAGGCCGTTGATGAGCTCGACGCCTGCCATGATCGCCGGCACGGAAGCGGGCCGGTTCGCCTGGAACTTCACGACCTGGTAGGACGGGCCGTTGAGCGAGGCGCGGGGCGCGGTCGGCGTCGCCATGCCGGAGAGTTGCTGGAACGTGGGAATCGTGATGATGCCGACGGCGCCGTTCCTCGCGGCGTAGGTCTGCGGCGTCGTAAAGTCGGTGTTCTCGACGCCGAGCGGGTTGGGCGGCCCGCCGCGGCCACCGCCGCCACGCCCGCCGGCGCCCGCGCCCGCCGCGGCCTGGGCTGCCGCGAGCTCGGCGGGCAGGCCGGCCACCACCATCACCTTCCCCCGAACGTCGATGCCCTCGTACGGATTCGTCTTCGTCTTGTTGATGACGTAGCCGTTCCCGACGAAGACGAGGTTGGCCGACGAGATCTCGGCCGGCGTCACGCCGCCGCCCCCGCGCCCACCGCCGCCTCCGCCCGCCGTCCAGTCCTTACCGTACTCGAACGCGCGAGGTACGGCGGGCGGCACCGGCGCCGGCGCGGCTGCGCGGGCTCCTGGCACGGCCGCCGCGCCCGCCCCGGCGGGTGCACCCGCGCCGCCTCGCCCGCCCCGTCCACCGGCCGCGGCCAGCGTGATCGACAGCTTCATGTTCGGGGTGTCGTTCTGGCTGCTGATCAGGTCGAACGGCACCAGATAGGCCTGGAGCGGTCCGTCGGCCGGCGCGACGCTGCGAGCCGGCGTAAGACCCCATTCCTTCATGTGGCTGGCGATATAGAGCGCTGCCGTGTCGTATCCGCGCGAAGGCAGATTGCGGCCCTCGAGTTGGTCGGAGGAGAGGAAGTACTCGTAGGTCTTCAGTTCGTCCTGGGTGATCGCGTCGGCGTTGCCGAACGCCTTGCCGGACGCCTTGATGTACGGCGACTTGGCCTGCTGAGCCGCCACGCCTGTCCACATGAGCAGCGCCAGCAGCCCGATGAGAAGTGAGGTGGAACCAGTGATTCGACGCATGCCTGCCTCGGTTCTTTGTGTGTCAGAAGATGGACGGGAGCTTGGGTCGCATTACGACACGGGCCCCGCGGTCGTTTAGTGCGGGTGTCCAGACCCCGGGGCCGGCCACTCGACCAACACGCGGTGCTCCAGGGTGCCAGGCTTGGGGGGCGTGGGCGGGCCAAGGCGGTCCGTGATGGCCTGCGCCTCGGCTGGCCGGCCGAGCCGCACGAGACATTGCGCCTGGAGCCGGTCTTCGAGCCGTTCGTCCACATCCTCCGCGTACGGCTTCCCGGCACCCAGGTTCTCCGGCCACTCCCGCGCGGCGGCCACGCGCCTCGCGGCTTCGGCCCACCTCCCCGCCCGGGCATCGGCGGCCCCCAGCATCAGCTGCGCCTCGCGGTAGAGCGCCCGCCCCTCGGTGGCGCCTTCGTACGGCAGGACCCTCAACCTGGCGAGGGCGTCGCCCGCCTCGGCGAACCGCCGACTGAACAGCAGCGCCTTGGCGTGCAGCATGCCGAGCATGTAGTTGCCGGGCGACGCCTTGAAGTAGCGCGCCGCGATGTCGAGCGCCCGGTCGAACGCCTTGTCGTCAATGAAGCGCTCTGCCAAGAGCTTGCCGTAGCGCCATTCACGCGGGTCGAGCTCCGCCGCGTGCCGCAGGTCGGCCAGTGAGCTCTCACGCGAGGCCGATTCGAGCGCCTTTGCCCTCCCCGCGTAGAACGGCGCGAAGTCCGGCACGTTCCCGCAGGAGACGAGGAGGTCGCGCGCCCGCGCCACCTCGTGTCGGCTCCAGAGGACGAGCGCCAGGTAGTACTTCGGACGCCAGTTCTCGGTCCGGCGCATCGCCCACTCGAACACCCGCGCGCTCTCGGACCGGAACGGGAACACGAGCCGCGGCGACGCCGCGTCGGCCGTCTTCAGAGTCCCGGCGGCAGCGGGATCGTGGAGCGCGTCCTGGATGAACGCAAGCCAGTAGAAGACTTCGCCCTGCGGAGGCGCCAGTTCGAGCACCTGCCGGGCCTCGTGCAGCAGCCCGAGGTCGTGATACCAGGAGGCGAGTTCGAGGAACGTCTCGTGCGGCATCTCGTGCCTGACCCCGCCCACGAACTCCTTCCGGCTCGTCTCGTCCTTCTGGTTCAGGTAGCGCTCGAACCGAGCGAAGTGGTTGAGGGGAAGGTGCAGCGGAGCCGAGTCGTCGGCGAGAGCCAGCGTCAGGTTGCCGCGCAGCCGTTCGACCACCGTCGTGAGCTGGAACGCCTCGACGTTGTTCGGGTCCGACAGCCACGCGCGCTCCGTATAGTCCCGAGCCTTGGCCAGATTCCCGCCCCGGAGGTGGATCTTCGCGAGTTCGACCTCGGCGGCGGACCGAAACGCAGGTGACGAGGCCGCCACCTCGAACCCGTCCAGCGCGTCCACGATGCGGCCGAGGCGGACCGACGCGAGGCCGTAGTAGTAGTTCGACGCCGGGTCGTACGTGTCGATGGCAAGGCCTCTCCGGGCAAGGTCCCACGCGCCCTTGTAGTCCATGGCCCGGTAGCGCACGATCGCCAGGTCGGCGAGCGCGGGAAGGAAGTTCGGGTCCCGTTCGAGGCACGCCTCCAGTTCGGTCTGAGCCCGGACGTAGTCGCGCTGACGCATCCACTCCTTGCCCTTCAGGTGGAGCCCCTGGACCGACTGCCAGTCGAAGTTCTTCGGCGACTCGACCGGCCGCGACAGTTCGTCGCCCGCCGCCGGCCGGTAGTCCATCCAGGTCCCGATGCGCACGCGCAGCCGGTCGGCGGGCACCCGCACGTCGACCGACTGCGACCAGGTCTGCATCGGCGCCAGCGACAATCGGGCCGCGAACACGACCCGCTCGCCGTCGAGCACCTCGAGTGGCTCGTTCAGCAGCACCCGGAGCGGCGAGAACCGGAGCTCCATTGCCTTCGCCGTCACGTCCGGCGCGCCCTTCCCCACACCCGGCCGCTTCGTCCCCGGCAGGACGACGTTCAGCGCGCCGTGCTCGTTGGCCTTGACGTAGCCGCGCGTTTCTTTCACCGGGAACCAGGTACTCGGTCCACGTGTCGGTCGAGTACCGGCTCGAAGCCGCGGTGCTTGAACGGCGTGAGGGTGCTCCCCTCCGCAGCCTGATTGAACAGCCGGCCCGACTGCACCTCCACGTATTGCCCGTCGGCGTCGGTCAGGAGCTTCTCCCAGATCATCCCTTGTCGCGACAGGCCCCAGATCCACGCCTTCTTCCCGAGCTTGTCGTCGCGCGTCGAGTACCGCCCCATCCCGAAGTCGTCGTCGTGCCAATACGCGCCGAAGAAATCCGAGTAGCGGCCGAAGACGTGGTAGGACTTGTAGGGGCCGAAGTCGTTTTGTTCGTAGAACGCCAGGTTCCTCCCGTTGCCGGGGTGGATGGGCCACGGGAAGACCTCGCCGCCGTGCCCCAGGTAGTGCGTGCCCGGGTAGACCAGCTCGAGATTGCCGGCCGCCTTGATGCCCGCGTTCATCCACGTGTAGTAGGGCTGCTCGATCGGCGTCGCGTTGTGCCAGACCGAGCGCGTCGTGAAATACGCCTTGTCGTGCGGGAGGGTGATGACGAGCCGCCAGGGCGTGCGCGTCAGCAGGTCCAGCACGCCGATGACGACCGTCGCGCCGTCCGCGTCGGTCCGCGTCGCGTAGTCCACCGGCGTCGCGCAGTTCGGCGTGTGGCCGATGATGCCGTAGTTCGGCTCGATCCCGCCGCTCGTCCACGGCCCCCGCATCGCGATGTCGCGGAACTTCACCACCTGATTGTTGTAGATGAACGACCGGGCCGTGGACTTCTCGAAGGCCGCCCAGATCTTCCCGCCAATCTCGGGCAGGATCATCACGCGCAGGTGGTCGTTCTCGAGCTCGACGACCGTCCACTCGCGGTCCACCGGCGTATCCGTGTAGCCCTCGAACCGGAAGTACGGGTAGATCCGGCCGACCTCGGGAATCGGGTTGGGATCGGAGAACGGATAGGTGCGGAAAACCTTCTTGAACTCGCGCACGGTCGCGCGGCCGGGCTCCGCGCCCGCCGGCGCTGCCGCCATCAAGACCAGGGCCACCGCCAGCGTCGTCCATCGTCTCCAGGTCTTCATTGTGGGTCGGATTCTAGCACCCCTTGACGCCCGCCGGCCTCGCGGTGAAACATCGTGGACCCGAGGTGGCCGATGCGAGCCCGACTGTCGGTGGTCACGGCGTTCGTCCCAGCACTGGCGCTGGTGGCCGGCCTGCCGTTCGTGAACCGTCTTGAGCCGATGGTGTTCGGCCTGCCCTTTCTCCTGTCCTGGATCCTCGGCTGGGTGCTGGCGACCCCGCTCTTTCTGGCCGCCGCCTACCTCCTGGCCGATCGGACGTCCGATCATCCGGAAGACGGGTCGCGCGGATGACGGTCCCCCTGCTCGTCATTCTGGCGTTCATCCTCGCGTCGGCGGCGGTCGGGATGGTGGGACGCGGCCGGGGCGAGATGAACCTCGAACGGTGGACGGTCGGCGGCCGCCGTTTCGGCCTCATCCTCGTCTGGCTGCTGATGGCCGGAGAGATCTACACGACGTTCACGTTTCTCGGGGCGAGCGGCTGGGCCTATTCGCGGGGCGCCCCGGCCTTCTACATCCTCGCCTACGGCACGATCGGCTACATCATCTCGTTCTTCCTGCTCCCGCCGGTCTGGCGCATGGCGAAGCGCCTCGGCCTCCACACGCAGCCCGACTTCTTCCTCGCGCGATACGGCAGCCCGGCGCTCGCCGGGATGGTGGCGGTCGTCGGCGTCGTCTCGATCGTGCCCTACCTGCAACTCCAACTCGCGGGCCTCGGCATGATCGTCGAGACCGCCAGCGGCGGAGCGATCGCCTCGGCTCCGGCCATCGTCCTCGCCTTCGTGCTGACGTGCGTCTTCGTCTACACGAGCGGCCTGAAGGGAATCGCGTGGGTCGCCATCGTCAAGGACGTTTCGATGGTGGTCGCCATCGTGGTCATCGGCGTCGGCCTGCCCGCGATGTACTTCGGCAGCCTGCGCGGAATGCTGGCCGAGCTCGTCCGGCAACATCCCGCCCACCTGACGTTTCCGGGCGCGACGACGACGATGGACGTGGGGTGGGTGGCCAGCACCATCCTGCTGACCGGCATGGGCTTCTACTGCTGGCCGCACGGGTTTGCGGCGACATTCTCGGCGAAGGACGAGCGCACGATCCGGCGCAACGCCGTGATCATGCCGCTCTACCAGATCCCGATCCTGCTCGTCTTCTTCGTCGGATTCACGGCCCTGCTCGTCCTGCCCGGCCTCGAGCAGCCGGACAAGGCACTGCTGACGCTGGTCACCCGCAGCTACCCGGGCTGGTTCGCCGGGTTCGTGGGCGGCGCCGGGGCGGTCACGGCGATGGTCCCCGCGTCGATGCTGCTGCTGGTCTCGTCGACGCTCGTGGCCAAGAACATCTACCGGCCGCTGCGACGGTGCGAGGTGGGCGACGCGGAACTGATGCGCGCCTCGCGCGGGTTCATGCTGGTCATCGCGGTCGTCGCGCTGGTGCTGGCGCTCTGGTCACCCAACGAGCTGGTGAAGCTGCTGATCTTCGGCTACGACGGGATTGCGCAGTTCTTCCCCGGCATCGCCCTGGGTGTGTTCACCCGCCGAGTCAGTGCGCGCCCGGTCATCCTGGGCCTCGTCGCCGGAGAAGCCGTCGTCATCTCGCTGATCTGGACCGGCCACGACCCGTTCCTGGGCATGAACGCCGGGTTCGTGGGACTCGCCGTCAACGGACTGGTCGCACTGGTGTCGATGGCGATCGGTGGCTCGCCCGCGGCACTCGAGGGCGAGGCGTGAGTCCGCAGTCATCCGTTCTGAGTTCGGAGTTCGGAGTTCTGAGTTCTGAGTTGTGAGTGGTGAGTGGTGAGGCGAGAGGAACACATGGACAGGGCACTGGCGGCAGAAGTCGAGTCGATGGCCGGCACGCTGGTGGCGTGGCGGCGCGACTTCCACCGGCACCCGGAACTCGGGTTCGAGGAGCACCGGACGTCCGGCGTGGTGCGCGCGTTCCTCGAGGCGACGGGCATCGAAGTCCGCTCGTGCGGCAGGACGGGGCTCCGGGGCTTCCTCCGAGGCGGAAGGGCGGGCCGGACCGTGGCGCTTCGCGCCGACATGGACGCGCTGCCGGTCGCCGAGATCGCCGACCACGACTACCAGTCCGAGCATCAGGGCGTCATGCACGCGTGCGGGCACGACGGCCACATGGCCATCCTGATGGGCGCCGCCAGGATCCTGGCCGCCCGGCGCGACACGCTCGCCGGAAACGTCGTGTTCCTGTTCCAGCCGTCCGAGGAGAGATCGCCGGGCGGCGCGCCGCTCATGATCGAGGAAGGCGCCCTCGAGGGAGTGGACAGCATCTTCGGCCTTCACCTGTGGCAGCCACTGCCTTCGGGCGTCGTGGGCCTGCGCGCGGGCGCCATGATGGCGCAGGCCGACGAGTTCGAGGTGGTCGTCCACGGTCGCGGCGGCCACGCGTCGCAGCCGCAGATGACGGTCGATCCCGTCGTGGTCGCCTCGCACCTCGTCGTCGCGGCGCAGACCATCGTCAGCCGGTTCGCGGACCCGGTGAAAGCCGCCGTCGTGTCGTTCACCACGATCCACGGCGGTCGGATTCACAACATCATCCCCGACTCGGTGACGATGGCCGGGACCGTGCGGACGCTCGACCTGGCGACTCAGCGGGCCGTGAAGCAGCGGCTCGGCGAGGTGTGCGAGGCGACGTGCCGGTTGTTCGGCGCCACCGCCGAATTCACGTACGCGGACGGCTATCCGCCGCTGCTGAACGACGAGTCGTCGGTGGACCTCGTGTCCCGCGCGGCCGCCCGCGAACTGGGCGCCGACCGCGTCCGAACCATCGCGCCGGTGATGGGCGGCGAGGATTTCGCGTACTTTCTGCAGCGCGTCCCCGGAGCGTTCGCGATGCTGGGCACCGGCGACAACCGGCCGTACCCGCACCACAACGCGCGGTTCGACATCGACGAGAGCGTCCTGCCGATCGGTGTGCGGCTGATGACCGCCGTCGCGCTGGAGATGATGCAGGGGTAGACCGCAGCCGCTTGCGACTGGCGGCCCTTCGACACGCTCAACGTTCTCCCGACCCAAGTCGAGGGACGATTGGCGGCGGCGCGAGTTGATTGAACGCACCCGTTCGGCTATACGATAATCCCCCCATGAGATACGTCGCTGTCGTCGCCATCGCCCTCGCCGTGCTCGCGGCCCCGCTCGGTGCCGCCGACGCCTGGCGGCCCCTGTTCAACGGACGAACCCTCGACGGCTGGGTGGCCTGCAACGGCACGGCGCCGTTCACGGTCGAGGACGGCGCCATCGTCGGCAGGACCGTCGTCGGCTCGCCGAACAGCTTCCTCTGCACCAAGGAGGCGTTTGGCGACTTCATTCTCGAGTACGAGGCCCGGATCGAGTCGGAGATGAACAGCGGCGTCCAGGTCCGCGGCATCAGCGACCCGGCCATCAAGGGCGGCCGCGTGCACGGCTACCAGGTGGAGATCGACCCGTCGGCCCGCGCGTGGACCGGTGGCATCTACGACGAGGCGCGCCGCGGCTGGCTGCACACGCTCGAGGGGCAGAAGGACGCGCAACAGGCCATCCGCAAGGGCGAATGGAACCGATTCCGCGTCGAGGCCATCGGCACGTCCATCCGGACGTGGCTGAACGGCGTCCCGTGCGCGGACATCGTCGACGATCTGACGCCGCGCGGCATCGTTGCGCTCCAGGTGCACGCGATCGGATCGGACCAGACCAAGGTGGGCGAGACCATACGATTCCGCAACATCCGCGTGCTCACCGAGAACCTGGAGAGGAACCGGACGAAGGACCTCAAGGACACGCCGCAGTTCAACTACATCCCGAACACGGTCAGCGAACGCGAGAGGGCCGACCGCTGGACGCTGCTCTGGGACGGCAAGACGACGGCGGGCTGGCGGGGCGCGAAACTGGATCGGTTCCCGGCCTCCGGCTGGGAGATCAGGAACGGCGAGCTCTCGGTGCTCGAAGCCGAGGGGCGCGAGGCGGCGGCCGGCGGCGACATCGTCACCGTCGCGAAGTACAAGGACTTCGAGCTGATCGTCGACTTTAGCATCACCAAGGGCGCCAACAGCGGCATCAAGTACTTCGTCGACACCGAACTCAACAAGGGCGAAGGGTCCTCAATCGGCTGCGAGTTCCAGATCCTCGATGACGCGGTGCACCCGGATGCCAAGCTGGGGGTGAACGGCAACCGGAAGCTGGCCGGGCTGTACGACCTCATACCGCCGCGGAACGTGCGGTTCAATGGCGTCGGCGAGTGGAACCGCGCGCGGATCGTCGTCCGCGGCTCCCGCGTCGAGCACTGGATGAACGGGTTCAAAACGGCGGAGTACGAGCGCGGCACCCAGCTGTGGCGCGCGCTGGTCGATCACAGCAAGTACACGGTGTGGCCGGCGTTCGGCGAGGCGCCCACCGGCCACATCCTGCTGCAGGACCACGGCAACCGCGTGTCCTTCCGGTCGATCAAGAATCAGGAAGCTGGAATAGGCAGAGGGCCGCTACTGCACGCCCATCTCCTTCAGCAGGAACCCGGCCTTGCCGACCTTCTCGGTGACCCAGAGCACGTAGCGGATGTCGACGGCGATCGAGCGGCTGTAGGCCTCGTTCCACGCGTAGTCGTTGATGGTGGCGCCCCAGGCGCGATCGAAGTTCACGCCGACCAGTTCGCCCTTCGCGTTCATCACCGGACTGCCCGAATTCCCGCCCGTCGTGTCGGTGTTGTAGAGAATCGCCACCGGCAGCTCGTTGACCTTCGGCAGCCGGTACCGGCCGTAGTCCTTCGCCTTGAACAGGTCGCGGACCGCCTGCGGCGTCGCGTACGGATACTCGTCGCGCGTCTTCTGCATGACGCCGGTCAGCGTCGTGATCGGCGTGAGGTGGGTCGCGTCGGCCGGCGAGTAGCCGCGAATGTGTCCGTAGGTGAACCGCAGCGTGCTGTTGGCGTCGGGCACGAAGTCCTTCTGGAGGAACGCCTGCTTGACGTCGATGAGCAGCGCCGAGAGCTTCGACAGCTCGGCGGCGCGCCGCTGGCGGGTGTCGCGCAGCTTCTGGAGAAGCGGAGCCACGTCCTTGACGAAGTTCACGAACGGATCGTCGAGCCTCGCCATCTCCTCCGGGGTCCTGCCGATGGCGCTCGCCAGCCCCTCGGGCGTCTTCAGGGTCGTCGCCGCGAGCGCCTCGTCCACCGCCCTCCCGATGTTCTGGTCCGAGAAGTCGCCGCTCAAGCGGTCGTCGACCGGGGCAATCCGCTGGTCCTTCGGCAGACGGGCCGCCATCGCGAGCATCTTGCGCAGGAACAGCCTCTCGGCCGGCTCGTGGTAGTTGGCGAAGTTGGCCGCCGACGCCTTCCTCGTGTCGGCCAGCGCGCCATCCCGGTACGGCGCCGCGCGCTCGGCGCTCGGCCGGGCCATCTCGCGGCTCGCCTCGAACACGGTGGTCGCCAGCCGGACGAGCTGGGACATCCCTGACGACGTGCCCGAGAAGGTATCGAGCGCCAGCTCGTACTGCGAGCGGCTCGTCATGTCGGCGTAGACCCTCCCGGTCTCTTCGAGCACCGTCCCGTACGCCGCCTTGCGCCGCGGGTTCGCGTCGATGAACTTCTGGAGCGCCGCTTCCTCCTGCCGCTTCGAAGCCACCAGCCCGAGCCGCCCCATGCCCACGAGCTTCCCGCGGTAGTTCTTCATCGTGTTGGCGAGCCCTCTGATCCGCGCGTCGAACTTGAGCGCCGTCCCGCGATCCGCGCGGCCCAGCTCCTCCATCGTCCGGATCTGCCACTCGTTGAGATCGGCGACGAACGGCATGCGCACGTCCTCCTCGTACGCCATGTAGAAGGAGGTCTGGTGCCGGTAGGTACGGCCGGGATACCCGAGGATGAAGACGAAGTCCTCCTCGTTGACGCCCTGCGGGTTCACCTTGAGGAACCGCTTCGGGTGATACGGCACGTTGGTCACCGCGTAGTCCGCCGGCTTGCCGTCGGCCGCGGCGTACGCGCGCAGGAACGAGAAGTCTCCGGTGTGGCGCGGCCACACCCAGTTGTCGTCTTCGCCGCCGAACTCGCCGATCGAGCGCGGCGGCACGTACGCCAGCCGGACGTCTCTGAGCGTGGTCGAGATGAACATCAGGTACGACTTCCCGGGCAGCATCTCGGAAATGCCGATGGACTTGCCCGGCAGGTCCTTCTCGGCCGCCCTCGTCAATTCGGCGATGCGCCCTTCGATCGCCTTCGCGCGTCCGATCGGGTCCATCGTGTCCGTCACGGCGCTCATCACCTGGGCGGTCACGTCGCGCATCTGCTCGGTGATGCGCGCCGTCATGCCGCGGGCGCGGATCTCGTCGGAACGCGTGGCGGCGAGGAACCCGTTGGTCAGGTAGTCCCTCTCCACCGTGCTCACGGCCTGCACGGCGCTGAACACGCAGTGGTGATTGGTGATGATCAGGCCGTCGGGCGAAACGAACGACGCGCTGCACCCGCCGAGGCTGACGATGCCCTCGATGAGGCTCGTGCCCTTCGGGTTGTAGATCTCGTCGGTCTCGATCTTCAGCCCCTTTTCCTTGAGCTTGAGGCCCGCGATCGACGTAATCGGGTACATCCCCTCTTCGCCGATCGTCGGGCGGAGAAGGGCCGCACACAGGATGATGGCAACGGCAAGCGCGCGTCGAGGCATGAACGGGCTCCTTCTCACAAGGATGGCTCCTGGCTCTTGGCTCTCGGCTCCCGGCTCTCGGCAGAGAGCCAGACGCGGCCTGAGGCCGAAGGTCGAGAGCCCAGAGCCGGTATTATCGTGCAGGTCGGATGCGGAGGATCCCCAACTGGGCGAGCAGGCCGGTAAAGTCGTAGAAGCGCCGCTCCGCGGCGATGAGCAGATCGGGGTTCAGATCGAACAGCGACACGCCGTCGAACGAGCACCGCTTGCCCGTCCCGGCAAGCCCCATGAAGCTGCCTCTGTGGGTGGCGCTGACCGAGAAGGCGACCGCCAGTCGGTGACCGTCTGTGATGGGTGTGTCGAAGCCGATCTGCCAGTCGGGGAAGATCTCGAACAGCGTTTCATACGTGCCGCGAATCGCCAGCTGCCCCTCGACGCGGGCGAACATGGGGCTGTCGATCACACCGTTCTCGGCATGGTCGAGCGAGAGGGCCACCGCGTCGCGATGATTCCACCCGGCCGTGTGGCGCTCGATGAATGACGTGATCGGGTCGGTGGTCATCGCCCTCTCCCATCTTCAATGGCGGTGGGTGCCTGATGGTCGCCCGGGATGGATGTGAGTATACCGCGATTGCGGCGGCTACGCCTGCAGGAGGCAGCCGGCTTCGAATTGACGCATAATGGCGGTTTCGGCCCAGCTGTTCTGAAGCCGATTCCGGACAAAGAGGACATCATGGCGACGAAGCGAGAGGAAGCCATGGAACGGCCGGAGCAGAACGCTCCCCTGCCTGTTCCTGCCTCGGTGAAGGGGCTTTCCAGAGACGAGGCCTACGGCCTCGGGAAGCAGTTGCGGAAGGCCTGTCCGAGGTCCTCCCACGCCGACTGGAAGCCGCCGCACGGCCGCCCCGATGCCGTCCTGCTCGTGCTCGAGGCCGAGAAGGGACGGATGCCGGACCTGCTCCCGCTCCGCCACGGGCGGATGGCGAAGTCGGCGTTCACCTTCTACAGGGGCGCGGCGCTCACCATGGCCTTCGACCTCGGCCGGTCGCCGGTGTCAGGCATCCGCGTGCAGTGCTGCGGGGACGCGCACCTCTGCAACTTCGGCGGATTCGCCACGCCGGAGCGGAAGGTCATCTTCGCCATCAACGACCTCGACGAAACGCTCCCGGCGCCCTGGGAGTGGGACGTCAAGCGCCTCGCGGCCAGCTTCGTCGTGGCGTGCCGGGACAACGGCCTGAGCGAAGCGATCGCCAAGGACGCCGCAAGGACAGCGGTCCGCACCTACCGCGAGTCGATGGCCGAGTTCAGCCAGATGAAGACGCTGGAGCTCTGGTACTACACGCTGGAGGCGGACGAAATCGCGGCAAGCATCAAGGATGCCGCCATGCGCAAGCGTGTGATTGCCCGGATTCAGAAGGAACGGGGCAAGAGCATTGCGGAGGACGTCTTCCCGAAGCTCGTGGAGCACAAGGGGGACAAGCCCATCATCAAAGACCAGCTCCCCACCATCTTCCACCTCGAGGGCCATCCGCCAGGCGAAATCCAGAAGGCCATGCACGACGCCCTCGCCGTTTATGCCGAGAGCCTCAATCCCGCCACACGGTCGTTGCTGAGCCGGTACGAACTCCACGATGCCGCCATCAAGGTGGTCGGCATCGGCAGCGTCGGCACAGCCTGCTGGGTGTTCCTGTTCACGGCCGGCGAGGGTGACCCGCTGTTCCTGCAGGTCAAGGAGGCGCGGGCGTCCGTGCTCGAGCCGTACGCCGGCGCGAGCGTCTTCCCCAACAATGGCCAGCGCGTCGTGCACGGCTACCGGCTCATGCAGCCGGCCAGCGACATGTTCCTCGGCTGGTCCCAGGGCCCGAGGCGCCACTTCTTCATCCGCCAGCTGAGGGACATCAAGATCAGCGCTCGAGTGGAGGTGTTCGATTCGGCCGCAATGGACACGTACGCGACCTGGTGCGGACGGGCGCTCGCGCTCTCCCACGCGCGGTCCGGAATGTCGCTCCCGATCAGCGGGTACATGGGGAAGAGCGATGCCTTCGACAAGGCGCTCGCGTCGTTTGCGGCCGCCTACGCGGATCAGAACGAGAAGGACCACGCAGCCCTGAAGCGGGCCATCAAGGCGGGCAAGGTCGACGCAGGTCACCAGGAGTAGCCGAACTTCAGGTAGATCCCGTAGTTGTCCTCTCTGCCTCGGGCGTACTCGAAGTTGACCAGCATGTGGTCTTCCGGCTTCAGCACGAAGTGGACGCCAGCCCCGTACGATGGATAGTAGCCGTCGTTGTTGAGAGGAGCGCTCGAGCCGCCGTAGAGCCACGCGACGCCGCCGAAGATGGTCGCGCCCCACCTCCTCGAGAAACGGATCCGCTCCTCCACTTCGATCGAGGACATGTAGCGGCCGAGGTACTGCTCCAGCTTGTAGCCCCGCAGGTCGATCGTCGCCTCGGCGCTCGTCGGCGCGTTCGAGGTGATCTGGTTGTTCTCGCGCATCGCGAACACGTGTCCCTTCCCATGCTCGACGAAGCCTTTGACTTCCAGCCGGTAGGAGGAGTAGTCGTCGTCCGCGCCGAGCCAGGTGCGGTTGGCGAGGTTGTTCAGGTTGGCGTACCACCCTTTCACGGGCATGTCCTGGTTATCGCGCGAGTCGTGCATCACCACCAGGCCGAGGCCCCCGGAATTGACCCCGGCGAGCCCCAGGACGTCGAGTATCCTCTGGTCCGTCTCGGTCGCTCCTGCGACCACGTAGTTCGCGCCTACGCCCTGCGCGCCGACGAACCAGCCACCCTTTACGCGATACAGGTACCGGCCGGCAACCGCGCGGAGGTCGTCGGTCGTTTTGAACGGCTTGCCGGTACCGAGGTAGTCCTCGTACTCGTTCTCCACGTAGCCGAAGCCGACGAAACCCTCCAGCCGGTGGTGGTCGGCACCGAACGAGGTGCGCGCGAAGACGCCTCCGAGCATCGAGTGCGTGGTGCTGTATTGGAAGATGGCGCCGAACATCGACACTGCCGACTTCGGGTCGAAATAGTGCAGGTAGGCCCCCAGGCCGCCAAACGACGTGCCCATCTTCGGACCGTTCGAGACGAGCGGTACCAGCAGCCAGGGAGATTCCTTCTTCGTCTGCGACTGGTCCTGGCCGGGGACCATGGTCGTCGCCAGCCGCAGTTCTCCGTCATCAGCCGGGTTTGGAGTGGTCTGCCCGGCCGCGGGGGATGGTGTGACGAGGATTCCGAGCAGACATGCAACGCGCAGGACAGTCGTGTTCATCTCTCCCTCCAGCTTCAATCGCGGAACCGAGAGCGCACGCCTTCCTCACGCTCCATCTCGAAGAGCTTGCAGGGATTCTACTCCTGGCCGAATGACGCTGCCACCAAACCGGCCATCACGCCGGCCATCACCGGCCGGCGTAGTCGCGCAGGAGACACGCGACGCGATCCTGCGGGGCTTGATGACGCTGATCGACTGGAAGCGAGCAGGCGCCTGGCAGTCGTCACCTGCCCTTCCCTGGCGGCCCGGAAGCCAGGCGGGACAAGGGGCTGCTTCGGCGAGGTTTTCGGCCCGGCCTGATTCCATCAGCAGTTGATGTTGGGAGAACGAGTGTGGAGGCGCCGTCCGGATTTGAACCGGAGATGGAGGTTTTGCAGACCTCTGCCTTACCACTTGGCTACGGCGCCCCGAGGGTCCCGCGCGGAGCGTCAGCTGCCGGCGCGGACAAAAAACGCGCGGTCACGGCCGCGCGCTTGGCAGGGAAAAAGATGGAGCGGGAAACGGGATTCGAACCCGCGACTTCGACCTTGGCAAGGTCGCACTCTACCACTGAGTTATTCCCGCCCGAGCGAAGTCTGAAAGTACCACACGAGGCCGCCTCTAGGCAAGAGCGGGTGCCGCCGCGCCGAGGTCCGTCGGCCGAAACACCTGAATCCCCTCCACACGCTCGAAATCGCGATCGGCCGTCGCAATCGCACTCACCCCCGCATCGCGCATCGTCGCCACGATGATCGAGTCGTTCGTGAGAAGTCCCGTCTCGGCGCGAACGTCGGCAGCACCCATGAACAGTCTCACGTCGAGCGGAAGCACATCGATTCCCACGAGGGGAATCCGCTGGAGATACTCCCGATACTCTGTCAATTGCCGCACAACATCGGGCCGACTGCGCAGTTTCCTGCCGACTCCACCGGGCGGCATCAGACCCTTCGAGAGAGCCTCGAACGCCATCAGACGATGACAAACCTCGGCCATGACGACCGTCGAGGTGACGCCGGTGATGGCGTGCTCCTCGCATCGGCGCAGCAGTGCTCGACACTCCGCGGATGAAGCAGAGAACACGTACAGAAGAACCGGGGAGTCGAGAAAGACCGTGGTCCCCGGCGGCAGGGCGTCAAGACTCGAGCCAGTCATCTTCGTCTTCCATGATCTCGCGCACCACCTCTGGCGGGAGCCGGAACACTCCCCAACTCGCGTCGACCAGGCTGGCCTTTGGAGCCGCATCCTGGGCCGGGCCGGCAAAGTAGCGCCTCAAGGCGTCCTCGAGAATCGCCGCCATCGGCCGCCCTTGGCGGGCGGCCTCGAGCTTCGCCCGGTGAAACAGCGACGCGTCCATGACCGTACTCACCTTCTTCCTCATTTCATAATGATACCATGATTTCATGATATCATCATGATGTCGCCTATCGGTAGACCGCGTCGAACGCGTTCTGGAACACGACAACCTTCAGGCCCGCGCCCGGCTCGAACTGCACAGCCACCACGTCGAACCGGCACGGCACGCCGTGCAGATGACGGCGAACAAGGTAGTCCTCCGCCATGGCGGTCACCTTCGCCTGCTTGTGCAGCGTCACGGCGTCGGCCGGCTCGCCGTAGCGGTCGTTCGTCCTCGCCTTGACCTCCACGAAGACAATCGTCGGCCCGTCGCGGCAGACAATGTCAATTTCGCCAAAGCGAGTGCGGTAGCGGCGAGCAAGAACTGAGTACCCGCGGCGCTCCAGCTCGCGGCAGGCGAGGTCCTCGCCCGAAATTCCTAAGGAAATGCGATCCAGGGTGGGCATATGCCCGGATCAACGTGCAAGGACGGGGCCGGGGGGAGAATCCAGCGATCTTGCGATCTTGCGATCTTGCGATCTTGCGATCTGGCGAACTGGCGAACTGGCGAACTGGCAATCGTGCGAAGTTGCGAACCGGGAGGGAGCGGTCCGTCGACGGCTATCGGGGGCTCGTCGACAACGCGGTGCGGGCGGAGTGGCAGTCGGCGGCGATCTGCGCCTTCAGCGCCTCGACACCGTCGAACGTTCTTTCGTCGCGGATGCGGTGGACGAACGACACGCGGATCGGCGCACCGTAGAGATCGCGGTCCATGTCGAGGATGTGGGTTTCGACGACGGTCGCCGACGGCAGGTGGAACGTCGGACGGATTCCGATGTTCGTGACCGACGGGTACTCGACGCCATCGAGCGTCGCGAGCGTCGCGTAGACGCCGTTGGGCGGCAGCAGTTCGTTCGGCGTGTCCAGGTTGGCCGTTGGAAACCCGAGCGTCCGTCCTCTCTGGAGCCCGTGGACCACGACGCCGTCCATACTGTAGCGGCGTCCCAACAGCGTGGCCGCCTCCTCAACCCGCCCCTCCGCGATCAGCTGCCTCGCACGCGAACTCGACACGACGAACTCCTTGTACCGCACCGGCTCGATGGCCTCCGCGCCGAATCCGTACCGCGACCCGAGCTGTCGCAACGTCGAGAGGGTTCCGGCCCGGTCGTGCCCGAACACGAAACCCGCGCCAACCCAGACCTCCGCGACGCCCAGCCACCCGGCCAGCACCAGCCGCACGAACGTCTCCGGGTCCCATGCCGCCACGTCGCGCGTGAACGTGACAATCGCGACGCCCTGCACGCCGAGCTGCCGCAGGACGTCCACCTTCTGTTCGGTCGTCATCAGCAGCGGCGGCGCAGCGTCCGGCCGGACGATGCGCGTCGGGTGGGGGTCGAACGTCAGCACGACCGGCGTGGCCGCCCGCTCGGCCGCCGACCGGACCACTCGGTCGATGATCGTCCGGTGCCCCAGGTGCAGGCCGTCGAAGTTCCCGAGCGCGAGCACGGGCTTCCGCCAGTGGTCGGGCCTGGGGTCATCGGGATAGCGGATCACATGCATGCGAAGGCAGGGCCCTACTCGATACCCACAATCAGACCATCATATGCCAGCTCGACGCCCGGCGGGAGGTGGTCGGACGTCGCGGCGTGGCCGAGGTCGTGCGCAATGTGCGTCAGCAGCGCACGCTCGGGGCGGACGCGAGCCACCACCTCCAGCGCCTGCGCGACGGTGAAGTGGGTCGGGTGCGGCTTGTGCCGGAGCGCGCCGACCACCAGCGTGCGCACGCCGTCGAGCAGCGGCCACGACTCGTCCGGAATCGCGCTGCAATCGGTCAGGTACGCGAAGGCGCCGACCCGGTAGCCGTGGATGGGCAGCTGCCCATGCAAGACCGGCACCGGCGTCACCGTCGTGCCGGCCGCCTCGAACCGGCCGGTCACCGACCGCAGCTCGAGCTGGGGCACTCCCCCGCCTGCCTGCCGAGGCTCGAAGGCGTAGGCGAACACCCGTCGGACCTCGGCCATCGTCTCCGGGTTGCCGTAGCATGGGATGACGGCGCTCTGGAGCGCGTTGAATCGGCGGATCTCGTCGAGGCCGAGCAGGTGGTCGGCGTGAGGATGGGTGAAGAGCACGGCGTCCACGCGAAGCACGCCGAACCGCAGCGCCTGCGTCCGGAAGTCGGGCGCGGTGTCGACGACGAACGCGCCGCCGTTCGACAGCTCGACGAAGACCGACGGGCGGAGCCGCTGATCGCGCGGGTCGGCGGAGGTGCAGACGGCGCAGCGGCAGCCGATCATCGGTACGCCGTGCGACGTCCCGGTGCCGAGAAAGGTGACGCGGCCGGTCGATCCGCTCAAGGCTGGACCACTCGATTCTCGCCGCCGGCAACCTCGACATATCGCATCCGGAGGTCGTAGAGGGCGGCTTCGATGAGCCGCTCCTCCGACTCGTCGAGGTTCCCGAGGGTCTTCTCCTTCAGCATCGCGATCACCTCGATGAGGTGCGCGGCCTCCTTGAGGTTCGGCGGCCCCGGCTTGTCGCTGCCGGGCGCAGGCAACAGGCCGAGGTGGATCTCGGCGGTCGCCGAAAGGGACAGCACGAACAGGCTGAAGGTGATGGCGGGTGTGTCCGGCATACTGAAGCCGATGGTAGCATACGGTCATGGCCGACACTGCCGGCACCGCCTTCGATCGCCTGGTCGACGTCGTCGCGCGCCTGCGGGCGCCCGGTGGCTGCCCGTGGGATCGAGAGCAGACGCTCGAATCGCTGCGGCCGTTCGTACTCGAGGAAGCCTACGAGGTGCTGGAAGCGATCGATTCGGGCGACCGCGCCGCGCTTCGCGAGGAGATCGGCGACCTGATCTTCGAGGGCGTGCTTCTGGCCCAGCTGTGCGCGGAAAGCGGCGACTTCGCCGTGACCGACTCGCTCGGCGCGATCGCCGACAAGCTGGTGCGGCGCCATTCGCACGTGTTCGGCGACGCGGAGCGCGCGAAGAGCGCCGACGAGGTGCTCGGCCGGTGGGAGGAGGCAAAGGCGCGGGAGCGCGCGGCCGCCCCCGGCGGCCACTCGCCGAAGACCATCCTCGGCGGCGTCCCGAAGTCGCTGCCGGCGCTGCTCCGCGCGCACGAGATGAGCACGCGGGCGGCGGCGGTCGGCTTCGACTGGGAACGCCCTTCAGACGTGCTGGCGAAGATCGAAGAAGAGGTGGCCGAACTGAGAGAGGCGGTCGAACGCTCGGGAGGGGCGGGCGAGGCCGAGGCGCGGCGGCGGCAGATCGAGGAGGAGATGGGCGATCTGCTGTTTGCGATCGCCAACCTGGCGCGCAAGCTCGGTGTCGAGCCCGAGTCGGCGCTGCGGCAGGCGGACGACAAGTTCGCGCGGCGTTTCACGGAACTCGAGCGCCGCTTTGCGGCCCGCGGCGAGTCGCTGCAGCAGGCCGGCCTCGCGCGGATGGAAGAGGAATGGGCCCGCGTGAAGGCGTCCGAGCGGAGCTAGCGTGCTCACAGGGCGACCCGGCGGATCCCATCCTTCAGCAGGCGCTCGTGGAAGTTGATGAGCAGCCCGAGACGCAACTCGGTGGTCCTCAGATACGACACGAGTTGTGCGACGTGAATCGGCTCGATCGCCGAAACGGCTTTGACTTCGACCACCACTTTCCTGCCAACGATCAGGTCGATGCGCTGACCGCGAATGGGCACCCCCCGGTAGACAACTTCGATCGATTTCTCCTTTTCGAACGGCAGACCACGCGCTGCCAGCTCGATGGACAGCGCCTTGGAGTAGATCGATTCGAGGAACCCCGGGCCGAGTTGCCGGTGCACGGCTAGGGCGGCGCCTATCGTCGCCACAGCGACGACATTGATGTCGTCCGGGACAGCTTCGTGCATCGTAACCTCCTCTGACGTATCAACCACCAAGCTCACAAAGAACACAAAGGCAGCCCGCAGAGGCCGGTCTTCGAGGCGCCGTCTCCGACGGCGCGGGAGCGGGAAGCGGATCGCACGCGAGCATGCAGCATGTTCGTGTGCGATCCGCTTCTCGCTCCACCGGGCGGCCAGTCGTTCCCCGAAGGCCGACCGCTCGAAGACCGGCGTGCCGGTTCCGACAGCGCGATCGCTCTTTGTGCCCTTTGTGTCCTTTGTGGTTCATTCTGAGTATTCCCCGCGGGTGCCCGTGAACGTACTCACGACGACCCGGTGGCCGTCGGTGTCGACCGTGACCGCGCCATGGACGTCCGTGCGGTAGACGGTGGCGCCGATCTCCGCGTACCGCCGCAGCACAGCGTCGTTGACCCTGGTGCTGGTCCCGGCGGTCAGAATCGCGACGCGCGGCTGGAGCGCCGACACGAATTCGCGCACGCTCGATGTCGAGCTCCCGTGGTGCGGGACCTTCAGCACGCGGAGCCCGGCCGGGGCGAAGCGCCGCATGAGCGCCCGCTCCACCTCTGCGCCGATGTCGCCGGCCAGCACCACCGACACCTGCCCGTACTCCAGTTCGATCACCATCGAGTCGTCGTTCCGGACCCGCCGGCGCTCCCAGTCCGCGCGCGGAGGATGGTGAATGCGCAGCGTGACGTCGCCGAGGCGCGCGACGCTGCCTGCCAGGCGCTCGCGCCACGGAATGCCGGCTGTCTCCGCCTGCTGCTGCAGCGCCTGCATGAGCGGGACGTTCGGCACCGGAATCCCTTCCCAGATTTCCCGCGGATGGAAGTCCCGGACCACCGCCTCGGCGCCGCCCGCGTGGTCCGGGTCGCCGTGCGTCAGCACCAGCGCATCGAGCCGTCGGGTGCCGAGCGCCCACAGCGCCGGGGCCACGATGCGGCCGCCGATGTCGAACGCACTCCCGGTGAGGGATCCGCCGGTGTCCACCAGCAGGCTGCGGCGGTCGGGCAGCTGGACCAGGACGGCGTCGCCGTGGCCCACGTCGAGGACCGTCATGCGCAGCCGGCCTGCCACGCCCGGGGCCCAGAGCGTCGTCGGCTCGACGAGAATCCAGGCGCCGCACAGCGCAACTCCTATCACCCCGCACCGGCCAACGCGCGCTCGCCACGGCCCCTCCGGGCCCGCGGCCGGGCGGCCGGTGGCAAGCCACACGGCCCAGCTCCCGTAGTAGCCGGCTGCCGCAATCCAATGCGGCGGCGGCAGGCGGTAGGACAGCCACGGGACGATGTCGACGAGGCCCGCGCTTCGGACCAGGCCCGCAGCGCCGAGGTGCGCCGCCAGGCCGCAGGCGCCCGCGGCAGCGGGCCACACCGGCGACAGCGCGACGACCAGCATGCCGGCGACCTGCACGACGGACATCAACGGAATGGCGGCGAAATTGAGTGCGAGGCCCGCGAACGTGACGCGCGAGAAGACCATCGCGCCGACCGGGAAGAGCGCGAGTTCGGCCGAGAGGGAGGTCAGAAGGAGCGCCGCTGGCGCGCGCAGCCACCACGCCCGCGGCAGCCTCGCACCGGCCAGACCGATGCCGATCACGATCCCGAGCGTGGCGCCGAACGTCAGCCAGAACGCCACGTCCGCCACCGAGTCCGGCGCGGCCAGCAGAATGAGCGCGCACGCGACGGCCAGCGCGTTCAGCGGCTCGCCTCGGTGGTCGGCCTGCCGCGCAATCAGGTAGATGACGGCCATCACCGTGGCGCGGACGACCGACGCGCTCCCGCCGACCACCGTCGCATAGGCCGTCAGCGCGCCCATCGTCAGCAGGCCGCCGGCCCGGTGGCCTGCCCCGGCCAGTCGCAGCCCCCACAGCAGCAGCCCCGCGAGGATGGCGATGTTGCCGCCGGAGATCGCGATGACGTGGTAGGTCCCCGCCTCCTGCAGCCGGCGCTGGACGTCCTGATCGAGCCCGGCGCGGTCGCCAATCAGGATCGCGGTGACGATGGCGGCCGACTGGAGGTCGCGCCGGCCGACATGGCGGCGGACGCCGTCGCGGGCCAGCGCGCGCAGCGCCGCGCCCGCCTCGGCCAGCCAGGGCCCTCGCGCGCGCACCTCCACCAGGGCGCCGCTCTTGACGGTGCCGACCAGAGCCACGTCCTTGCGCGCGAGCGACAGCCGCGCGTCGGGCACGCCAGGATCGAGGTAGCGGCCCGGATCGCGGAGAAGGGCCGGAACGCCCACGGTTCGGCCGGCACGCCACTGGCCGACGGCGTCGAGCCCCAGCGTACCGGCGACGGTCAGCCGGACGCCGCCCGCGACCGACGCGGCCCCGCCGCCCCACTCCGCTCGCGCCACGCGCAGGTTGAGCGCCACCCCGCGTTCGGTCGCCGACGCGTCCTCTGCCAGGCGGCCCTCGAGCCGGACGGGGGCAGAGCCGGCGCCGATCGCGCCGGCGAGCGCCACCCGGAGCGGCGGGCGGACTGCTTCGGCCGCGGCGCGAATCGACAGCGCCCACGACGCCGAGAAGAAGACGGCCGCAATCCCCGCGAGGAAGATCCCCGGGCGGCGGACAACGAACGCGGCGACGGAGGCCGCCAAGGCCACCGCCATCAATACCAGCGCCGGAACAGTCGACGACACCTCCAGCAGCACGCCGAGCGATGCGCCGAGCACGACGGCGGCCGCCGGCACCGCGGCGGGAAGAGGCACACGGGGGAACCAGCAAACGGGGTGCCGGCAGGACGGGGAGGGAATGGAACGCTGAGAATTCAGAATTGGAAATTGAGAATTGAGGATTGAGACGGGAAGGGCGTAAGAAGCACGCGGGCGGGACACGGCGACGCCGCGCCGGGCGGACCGCGGGCCGTCAGTCCGTCGCAGTTACTGCAACGCCGCGTCGATGCTACGTGGCAGAACCTGCGTAGTAGTCCTGGAGCGCGCGGGCGACGGTTACGTCCGTCCGCATGGCGCCGATGGCCGCCACGGCGGCCGACGCACCGGTGAGGGTCGTGATGCACGGCACGCCGTGGTTCATCGCCGCGCGGCGCAGCGACCGATCGTCGAAGAACGACGCCCGGCCGAGCGGCGTGTTGATCACGAGCGAAACCCGCCCGTCGACGACCGCGTCGGCGATGTTGGGCCGCCCTTCGTTGACCTTGTAGACGACCTCGGACGGAATCCCGTGCGAGGCGAGGAAGGCCGCCGTGCCCCGTGTTGCGGCGATCGTGAAGCCGAGCGCGATGAGCCCTCTGGCCACCGGCAGCACGGTGGGCTTGTCGTGGTCGTTCACCGAGATGAACGCGGTCCCGCCGTCGGGCAGCGTCTGGCCGACGGCCGCCTGGGCCTTCGCAAACGCCACGCCGAACGACTCGCCGCACCCCATGGCCTCGCCCGTGGACTTCATCTCTGGCCCGAGCAGGACGTCGACGCCCTGGAAGCGGATGAACGGAAACACGGGCGTCTTCACGAACACGCCTCTCACCGGCAGCTCTCCGGCGAGTCCCTGCTCGGCCAGCGTGCGGCCCAGCATCACGCGCGCGGCCGCCTTCGCCAGCGGCACGCCGGTCGCCTTCGACAGGAACGGCACGGTCCGCGACGCTCGCGGGTTCACCTCGAGCACGTAGACCACGTCGTCCTTGATCGCAAACTGCGCGTTCATCAGGCCGACCACGCGGAGCTCGCGCGCGATGCGGCACGTCCAGTCGCGGATCGTCTCCAGGTGCCGCTCGGCGACCAGGTAGGACGGAAGCACGCAGGAGCTGTCGCCCGAGTGGATCCCGGCCTCCTCGATGTGCTCCATGATGCCGCCGATGACCACCGCGCCGCCGGCGTCGGCCACCGCGTCCACGTCGAGCTCGAAGGCGTCCTCGAGGAAGCGGTCGATCAGGACCGGGTGGTCGGGGGACACGTCGACCGCGCCCCGCATGTAGCGGTCGAGCGCCGCCTGCTCGTAGACGATCGCCATGCCGCGCCCGCCCAGGACGTAGGACGGACGGACGACCACCGGGAATCCGATCGACGCCGCGACCTCGCGCGCCTCGTCGCGCGAGGTGGCCGTGCCGCTGGCGGGCTGGGCGATCCCCAGGCGCGAGAGCATCGCCGAAAACCGCTTCCGATCCTCCGCGAGGTCGATCGAGTCGGCCGAGGTCCCGAGGAGGGGGACGCCGGCGCGGTGAAGCGCCAGGGCCAGCTTGAGGGGCGTCTGCCCGCCGAACTGCACGAGGCAGGACACCTTCCCGCCGCCCTGCCGCTCGCGGTCGATGATGGCGAGGACGTCCTCGAGCGTCAGCGGCTCGAAGTAGAGGCGATCGGCCGTGTCGTAGTCGGTCGAGACGGTCTCGGGGTTGCAGTTGACCATCACCGTCTCCACGCCCTCCTCGCGCAGCGCGAAGGCGGCGTGGCAGCAGCAGTAGTCGAACTCGATCCCCTGGCCGATGCGGTTCGGACCCGACCCCAGGATGACCACCTTCTCGCGCGGCGTCGGCGCCGCCTCGCACTCGTCGGCGAACGTGCCGTACAGATACGGCGTGTACGACTCGAACTCGGCCGCGCAGGTGTCGATCCGCTTGTAGGCGCGCGTCAGGCCCGCCGCGCGGACATCGGCGGCCACGGCCGACTCGCCGCGTCCCGACAGCCGCGCGATCTCCTCATTGCTGAAGCCGGCGTGCTTCAGGCGCCGGAGGACTTCCGGCGCGAGCGCGTCCGGCCCGTGCGCCTGAAGCGCCAGCGCCATCGCGGTGAGTTCCTCGAACTGGCCGAGGAACCACGGGTCGATCCGGCTGATGCGGTGGACCCGCTCGACGCTCCACCCTCTCTCGAGCGCCCGGAACACGCGCCAGATCCGTCGTTCGTCGGCAATCGACAGGCTCTGCGACAGCGCCTCCTCGCCCTCGTCTTCGTCCGCGCCCGGCCGCCACAACCACGCCGCGCGGCCCAGCTCGAGCGACCGCAGCCCCTTGAGGAACGCCTCCTTGAACGTCCGGCCGATGGCCATCGCCTCGCCGACCGACTTCATCTGGGTGGTCAGCGTCCGGTCCGCCTCGGGGAACTTCTCGAAGTTCCAGCGCGGGATCTTGACGACGACGTAGTCGATGGACGGCTCGAACGAGGCCGGCGTGACGCGGGTGATGTCGTTCGGGATCTCGTCGAGGTGGTAGCCGAGCGCCAGCTTGGCGGCGATCTTCGCAATCGGGAAGCCGGTGGCCTTCGACGCCAGCGCCGACGACCGGGACACCCGCGGGTTCATCTCGATGGCCACGACGTGGCCGTCGGCGGGGTCCACGGCGAACTGGATGTTCGACCCGCCCGTCTCGACGCCGACGCGACTGATGATCCGGCGCGCCATGTCGCGCAGCCGCTGGTACTCCTTGTCGGAGAGCGTCAGCGCCGGCGCCACGGTGATCGAATCGCCGGTGTGGATGCCCATCGGGTCGATGTTCTCGATCGAGCAGATGACGACGAAGTTGTCGGCGACGTCGCGCATCACCTCGAGCTCGTACTCCTTCCACCCGAGCACCGACTGCTCGACCAGCACCTGGTGCACCGGGCTCATCGAGAGGCCGCGCGCCGCCAGCGCGCGGAACTCGTCCAGGTTGTACGCGATGCCGCCGCCGACGCCCCCCAGCGTGAACGAGGGCCGGATGATGGCCGGAAAGCCGACCATCTTCGCGAGGGCGAGCGCCTCCTCGAGCGTGTGCGCCACCCCGCTCTCGGGCACGTCGATCCCGATCGAGGTCATCGCCTCGCGGAACTTCAGGCGGTCCTCGGCCACCGTGATGGCCTCGAGCGACGCGCCGATCAGCTCGACGCCGCAACGTTCGAGCACGCCCGCCTGGGCCAGGTCCACCGCCAGGTTGAGCGCCGTCTGCCCGCCGACGGTCGGCAGCAGCGCGTCGGGGCGCTCGCGCTCGATGATCGCCGTCAGCGACGGAACCGTCAGCGGCTCGACGTAGGTGCGGTCGGCCAGCTCGGGATCGGTCATGATCGTCGCGGGGTTGCTGTTGACCAGGATGATCTCGAGCCCCTCGTCGCGAAGGGCCTTGCACGCCTGCGTGCCCGAGTAGTCGAACTCGCAGGCCTGTCCGATCACGATCGGCCCCGAGCCGATCACGAGCACGCGGTGGAGGTCGGTTCGTCGGGGCATAGACGGCTTTCGGCTCGCGGCTGGCGGCTGGCGGCTACCGCCGCATGGCCGCAACGAAACGGTTGAACAGGTAGTCGGCGTCGTGGGGGCCTGGCGACGCCTCCGGGTGGTACTGCACCGAGAACACCGGGCCGCCGGCGAGGCGCAGCCCCTCGACCGTCCCGTCGTACAGGCTCGTGTGCGTCACCTCGACGCCCGCCGGCAGTGACCCTGCCTCCACCGCGAAACCGTGGTTCTGCGACGTGATCTCGACGCGGCCCGTCTCGAGGTCCTTCACCGGGTGGTTGCCGCCGCGGTGGCCGAACTTCAACTTGAACGTGCGCCCGCCGAGCGCCAGCGCGAGCACCTGGTGGCCCAGGCAGATCCCGAACATCGGGAGGCCCGACTCGACGAGTGCGCGCACGTTCGCCACCACGTAGGGCAATGCGGCCGGGTCGCCCGGTCCGTTGCTGAGGAACACGCCGTCGGGACGAGTCGCCAGCACCTCGCTCGCCGGCGTCGTCGCCGGGAACACCGTGAGCGAGCAGCCGTGAGCCGCCAGGCGCCTGAGGATGTTCCACTTCATCCCGAAGTCGTACGCGGCGACCAGCGGACGCCGGTCGGAGCGCGCCTCGTCCGCGCCCCCCGCCGCCCCGGGCAGCTGGAACTCGCGGTCGGTCGGGATGCCGGCCTCGCCCGGCGCCGACGCGCCGGCGAACCGCCCGAATGCGAACGGCTCGGCGCACGTCACGGCGCGGACCAGGTCCTGCCCTTCCATCGGCGGCGTCTGGCGCGCCCGCTCGGCGAGCGTCTCGACATCCAGGTTGCCGGTGCCGATGGCGCCGCGCATGACGCCGCCCGACCGCAGCCGCCGGGTGAGCGCCCGCGTGTCGATGCCGGCAATCGCCACGATGCCGTGCGCACGGAGGTAGTCCTCCAGGCCGACCGCCGACCGCCAGTTGCTCGGCACCTGCGCACACTCGCGGACGATGAACCCCGAGACGGACGGCTGCCTCGACTCGGCATCGGCCGGCGTGGTGCCGTAGTTGCCCATCTCGGGGCATGTCATGGTGACGATCTGGCCGGTGTAGGAAGGATCGGTGAGGATCTCCTGGTAGCCAGTCATGCTCGTGTTGAACACGACCTCGCCTGACGTAACGCCGTCGGCACCGCAACCCATGCCTTCGAAACAACTGCCGTCTTCGAGCACCAGCCTGGCGCGGCGCCGCGTCATCGTTCCATGCTCCTATCCTTGGGGGCGTCGTTCGCGCCGCTCGAGCGAGGCGTTGACCTTCTTCTGTTCGCCGGCGACCACCCTCATAGACGCCGACCACACCTGGTAACCCGGCAGTTCGAGCCTGACGGCGTGTGACCCGGCGGCAACCTCGGAAAGCGTCAACGGCGTGACGCCGACCGCGCGTCCGTCGAGCCTGACGGTGGCTCCCGCCGGTCTCGAGGTGATGCTCAGGCTCCCCACGAACGTCGTCGCCGCCCGCTTCGGGGGCGGTGGCGATGGCTTTCGGGCGGGAGAAGCCACGGTATCCGGCGGCGTCCTGGCGGCGGGCGACGGCGAGGGCATCTCGCTCGTGGCCGCCAGCGGTGCCGCGGACGAGGCGGGCGTCGTCGTCGCGGTCTCGGGTGCGGCTGCCGGTGGCGGTGCCGCAGGCTCGGGTGCCGGCGCCGGAGTCGCAGGCACGGGGGCCTGGACGGTTGGCGGGGCCGAAGGCGCGGGCGTCGCGGGCGCCATCAGATATCCCAACGGGATCCCCAGAGCGATGCCGGCGGCCAGCATCGCGAGCAGCGGAACGAGTGCACGCCGCGGGGCTGACGCAGGCGGCCGTGGCACGGCCACCCTCGGGTGCGTCGGCGTTTCTTCGCGGGAGGCCGACGCGCTTCCGCCCGTCTCCGCCGGCGCGGCCGCCGGGCGGCCGTTGCGCCGATCGCCATCCCAACCGGAATCGAGCGCATCGAGGCTGAGCGGAAGCGGCTCGGCGACGGGCTCGCGGGCCGGCACCTCTCTAACGGTCTCGATGTCCGCCTGGGCGATGGTCTCCTCCGTCGCGCCGTCGCGCGCAGGCGCGGCGGGCGCGGACAGTGCGGAATCGAGAACGGCCGGCTGCAACGGGGCCGGCTCGGCGTCCGCCGGCGCGTACGACTCCAGAAACGCCGGCAGGGGCGTGCTGCCGGGCGCAGGCGAGGACGGCAGCTCGGGGAGCGGCTCGGGCGCCGCCGCGGATTGCGCCTCCTGACGCAGCAACGCCTCCGACACGTCGAAGTGCGGCTCCGAGCCCAGGGGCTCGGCCATCAGGAGGTCCGCCGGAAGGGCTGTGGGCGGAGTCGCGGCGGCTGCCTTCGGAGCCGCCCGGGCGGCACGGCGCGGCCGCGGGCGTTCGGCTTCGACGCCGGCGGCCAGCGGCTCCCCCGTCAGGGCGTGTTTCAGCGCGGCGGCAAATGCGAGCGCCGACGGATAGCGATCGTCGGCTCGCGGGCTCAGCGCGCGGGCGAACACCTCGGCGAGCGCCACGGCGTCCGCCGCCTGGATCAACGCCGTGTCGGCCGTCACGACGTCGCCTGACTGCGCCGGCCGGCGGCCGGTGACCAGTTCGAAGGCCACGCACGCCAGCGAGAACAGGTCCGCTGCCGATGACGCCGGGCCCCCGCTCGCCCGTTCCGGCGCGGAGTAGGGGCGGCGGACGGGCACCCGAACGCCCACGCGCTCGAGGGTCTCGGCCACGCCAAGCCCGGTGAGGCGCACCTCGTGCGGAGCGACGAGAATGTCGCGAGGGTGCAGGGCGCCGTGATGCACGCCGGCCGAGGCTGCCGCATCGAGCGCGCCGGCGAGCTGCCCGACGAGCCGCATGGCGTCAGGCACCGGTGCCGGGCCGTACTGCTTGAGCGCCACGTCCGCCGATTCGGCGACGAAGTACTCCTGGACCAGATAGGCCGTCGCGCCTTCGGCGCCAGCCGCCAACGGTGCGATGACGGCCGGGTGATCGAATGCCCGGAGACGTCCGAGGTCGTTCGCGAGTTCGCGGGCGCGCTCCGGGGTCACGTCGAGAGGGAATGCCTTGATAGCAACGGCGCGATCCTGCTCCGGATCGTAGCCGCGAAAGACGGGGCCGAGCACGCCGACGCCGACCTGATGCACCACGCGGAATCGGCCGAAGGCGGAGGGCGGTGGAGAACTCGCCGACGTATCTCTGGGCAGCGCCGCACACTCCTGTCGTGAGAGTCCCCCTGATGCTAACACCGAAGCCCGGGCCGCCGCCAGTTGCCTTGACACCGTCTGACCGCTCTGAGACAGTAAGCCTACAGGTGCGTCTCTCGATCGACATCCGCCGTTTTCCGTGGGTCAGCCGTCTCTCGGCCGACTACGCGTTCGACTTTCCCAGGCTGGCCCGATTCTTCGCCGGCGACCCGGCGCGGCCGGACGCGTGGGCCGACGCGATTCGGCGTGCGCAGGCGCATCCGCGCGACCGGTCGGCCATCGCGGCGGTCGTGAAGGCCCAGCAGGAACGTCGCGGGGCGCCGCCCGAAGCGCGGGCCGCGGCCGGCCGCCTGGCCGACGCTGCAACGGTCGCGGTGGTCACCGGACAGCAGGCGGGCCTCTTCGGCGGACCGCTCTATACGCTCCTGAAGGCACTGACGGCCGTAACGCTCGCCGCGCGGGTGACGGCCGACCACGGCGTCCCGGCCGTCCCGGTCTTCTGGGTCGAATCCGAGGATCACGACTGGGAGGAGGTCGGCTCGTGCGCGGTGCTCGACGCCGAGATGAGCCGCCGCACGATCGGCCTCGGCACGCCGCCGGGGGCCGGCAGCGGCCCGGTCGCCTCGGTCGTGCTCGATCGGTCCGTCACCGAGGCGATCGATAGCCTCCGTGCCACGCTCCCCGCCTCGGAGTTCACCGCGGACACGCTCGACGCCCTCTCTCGCGCCTACCGCCC